>JAEUTI010000033.1 GCA_016788065.1 Bacteroidia bacterium
TAGAAGGGTGCCAAGTTCACCCTGCTGTTTAATTTCAAATTTATTAACAACTTAAGAAGTTATCAACCCCCCTAGAACCCCCATTTCAAAAACAATATTTTTTTGTTTAAATATTCCTTTGAAGGTCCAAAGGAAGGGTGACAAGCGTTGCCCTCAGTTGAGTCGATGTGCTTTGTCCTGAGTCCGCCGGCTTGCAGATCGAAGGCGATCCCTGTTAAAAAAAGGAGCCGAAGGCGAAAACAAAATTCTAAATAGAGCCGAAGGCGAAATCAAAATCCATTAAAGAGCCGAAGGCGGAAGAAAATCCATTTAAGAGCCGAAGGCGACCCAATATACCTACCTAATTAACTACCTAATTAACTACTTAATTAACTACCTAATTAACCACTTAATTAACCACCTAATTAACTACTTAATTAACCACCTAATTAACTACCTAACTATCCTCCGAAACCGATTTTATTTTTCGTTTTCTGGCTTTTCAATCCAGCCATTTTTATCGCCGTAATAGCAGCTTCAATGCCTTTGTTGCCATGCTTTCCACCGGAACGTTCTTTAGCCTGCTCTTCGGTATCGGTGGTGAGTACCCCAAAAATGAATGGCAAACCCGACATCACACTCAAATTGGTTAAGCCGTTCGCTACTGCCTGGCAAATAAAATCAAAGTGACGAGTCTCACCCTGAATCACACAACCCAGGCAGATCACTGCGTCTAATTTATAATTGGAAGCTAAAAATTTAGCACCTGCTGTGAGTTCAAAACTACCGGGAACATCAATCTTATGAATCTGATCTGGAGAAACTCCGCACGATATCAATGTATCGTAAGCACCTTGGTATAAAGCTCCGGTTATAACTGAATTCCATTCTGCCACAGCAATTCCAAAATGCATTTTGGTAGCATCAGGCAATTGACTTTTATCAAAAACAGAAAGGTTTTGTTGAACTGAAGCCATCAGAGGTAAAAGTATTACCCTTTTGCTGAAAGTTGTGTTGCGCGGGCGATATAACGATCTACATCACGGGCTTCTGTACTTTGTGGATAATCTTTCTTAATCCGCTCGTACAAATCAGTTGCCCCTTTATAGTCGTTTTGAAGTTCTTTAACAGTAGCAGCTTTTAATAGGAAAATCGCAGCTGTAAACTGATTTTTATCCCAATCAACTGCTTTCATGTAATAGTTCAATGCTTCTTCATTATTGCCTTTTTCCAGATTCGCATCACCGATTGCACCTAGAGCTAAAGCACCGGTAACATCATCTTCAGCATCATAACCTGATAAATATTCAATTGCATTATCCCATTCACCTTTTTTCATGTAACACATACCCAGGTAATAATGAGCACGGTTTGCTGAACTTGATGATCCGTAATTGTCGATGATTTCCTGGAATCCCATAAACTGTCCGTCACCATTGATAGCCAGGTTTACAGAATCCATCTGAAAATAACGCTCTGCCATGAACATTTCACGGATTGCATTCTCTTCCTGAGGTTTAACAATTAGGTTGGTATAACCGAAGTAACCCAGAATAACCACTAAAACAGCACCTACAATAATTGAGATACTCTTCTTGTTTTCAGAGATATAACCTTCAGCTTTGTTGATGGTTTCGTTGATTTCGATACTGTCAATTCCTTGATTTTGATCCTTTTCAGCCATTTGGATGCGTCTGTTTTTTTATTTAAGAGGTGCAAAAATAGTCTTTTTACATTGATTTTGAAAGCCCTCGATGGTTTTTTTATTTTTTGTTGTTTTATACTTCTGCAATTAATCAAGGTATTGATTGTCAATTATAATAGTGGTGAATATCTTTAGATGTGACAATCAGGCAGGTGCAGCCAATTTCTTATATTTGCAGCCTAAATAATCTGCTTAAAGTGACTCTTATAAAATCTATTTCAGGCATCCGGGGAACAATTGGAGGTGCCGCAGGCGAAGGCCTTTCCCCATTCGATATCGTTAAGTTTTCTGCAGCATATGGTGTTTGGCTGAATACTACTTATCCGTCCGATACTCCTAATAAGGTTGTTTTAGGTCGCGATGCCAGAATCTCGGGACCCATGGTTCATCATCTGGTAACCGGAACTTTAATGGGTCTGGGAATCGATATTATTGATACCGGATTATCTACCACACCAACTGTAGAAATGGCGGTTACTGCTCACAAAGCACAAGGTGGTATAATTCTTACTGCAAGTCATAATCCCAAGCAATGGAATGCCCTGAAACTCCTCAATCATAAAGGTGAATTTGTAAGTGCTGCCGATGGCGAAGAGATCCTGCGTATTGCAGATTCCGGTAAGATTGAATTTAAAGATGTAAATAAACTGGGTAAGGTGACTCCTGATCCCGATTCTATCAAAAAGCACATCGATGCTATTCTGGCAATGCCACTGGTAGATAAAGCTGCTATTGCTAAACGGAAATTTAAAATTGCTGTGGATGCTGTGAATAGCAGTGGGGGTATAGCTGTCCCAATGCTCTTAAAAGCTCTTGGTGTTGAAGATATCATTGAAATTTACTGCGAACCAACCGGACATTTTCCTCATAATCCGGAGCCGCTGCCAGAACACCTGACCGAAATTTCGAAAGAAGTGATCCGCAAAAAAGCAGATCTGGGCATCGTTGTCGATCCTGATGTTGACCGCCTCGCACTTGTTTGTGAAGATGGTGATATGTTCGGCGAAGAATATACTTTGGTTGCCGTAGCAGATTATGTCTTGCAACATACTAAAGGAAATACGGTTTCCAATCTTTCAAGTACACGTGCACTTCGCGATGTTACCGAAGCTGCAGGCGGCAAATATTATGCTTCCGCTGTAGGTGAAGTGAATGTTGTGGAAATGATGAAATCCCGAAATGCTGTGATTGGTGGTGAAGGTAATGGAGGGGTAATTGTCCCAGACTTGCACTATGGTCGTGATGCTTTGGCAGGAATTGCTTTATTCTTATCTCATCTGGCTAAATTCGGCAAATCAACTTCCATGCTTCGGGCAAAATACCCTGATTATTATATCTCCAAAAATAAAATTGAACTTACTCCCGATATTGATGTAGATAAAATCCTGCTTTCTATTAAAGACAAATATAAAAAGCAGCCGGTAAACGATATCGATGGCGTAAAAATCGAGTTCGATAAGGAATGGGTACATCTTCGCAAGTCGAATACAGAACCTATTATCCGCATATATGCCGAGAGTCAGTCACAAACAACAGCTGAGAATCTGGCTGTGAAAATTATACAAGACATAAAAGATATTATCACGCAGTCAATGGCGAGGGCTTAAATCATGAAAATATATCTCGATAACGCAGCAACAACACAGATTCATCCTGAAGTTCTTCAGGTAATGATTCCTGTTCTGGAAAAACAATTTGGAAATCCTTCTTCTATCCATTCGTATGGGCGAGAAACAAGAACTCTGATTGAAAATGCCAGAAAAACAGTTGCCCGTTTACTGAATGTTACTCCTGCTGAAATATTCTTTACTTCCGGAGGTACGGAAGCAAATAATACAGCTATCCGATGTAGTATTTCAGATATGAAAATTACGCATGCCATCAGCTGCGCAACCGAACATCACGCCGTATCGCATACGCTGGAAGAACTCGATCATAAAGGAACTGTTAAGTTGTCGAATGTTCGTATCGATGAGCAGGGGCATATCGACTTAGCTCACCTCGAAGAACTATTAGCGGCCAACCCGAATTCACTGGTTTCCTTAATGCATGCAAATAATGAAACCGGGACAGTAACACCAATCGATAAAGTAGGCGCTTTGTGCAGAAAATACAATGCTGTTTTTCATTCAGATACGGTTCAGACTATGGGTCATATGGAGCATGATTTGTCGAAAGTAGATGTAGATTTTGTATCGTGTGCTGCTCATAAATTTCACGGACCAAAAGGAGTGGGATTTTTATATATCAATAAAAGAATTAAAATTCATCCTTTCATTACCGGTGGTGCCCAGGAACGCAATATGAGAGGCGGAACAGAGAATGTTTACGGTATTGTTGGACTCGCAAAAGCACTCGAAATTGCCTATCGTGATCTGGAACATGATCGTAAACACATGACCGATCTGAAAAACTATATGGCTGAAAGGCTAAGAAGTGAGATTCCCGGAATATCATTCAATGGTGATATTTCTGAAGGCAATCTTTTTACAGTTTTAAATGTGTCTTTTCCACCTTCTGAGATGTCGGAAATGATGCTGTTTAACCTCGATATTGCAGGTATAGCAGCATCCGGTGGTAGTGCATGTTCCAGTGGCAGCAATGTAGGAAGTCATGTGCTGAAAGCTATGAATGTTAGTCCCGATCGCCCGGCAGTACGCTTCTCTTTTTCAAGATTTAATACCCGTGAAGAAGTTGATTTTTGCGTGGAGAAACTGAAAGAAATTTGTTTGGTTAAAGCGTAATTCTGTTCCAGAGTAAAAAGTAACAAGCTGAATGTGCTAATGTGCTAAAATGCTAATGTGCTAATGCCTCAATCACAACGGAGTTTTTGCAGGGTTTCGCACCTATTCTCCCTTCATCGCGTCAGCGCATTTCTCTGCGTCTCCCAAACTCTGCGTTCAAAAAGATAATTTTCCCTCCAGGCATTGAGAAAAAAATCCTTAATCCTTAATTCTTAATCCTTAATTCTTAATCCTTAATCCTCCAGCTAGCGGACTTGCTTCTCCTTGCTACATTTTAATGTCGCACCCCAATTAATCTGCTTTTTTTTCGGAATTTTACCCTTCCTCATTAAATCTCAAACCTTATGATGCTTAAAAATATCAATAACCTGACTTTAGTCTCAGGAATTCTCCTGGCTACTCTTACTGTAGTTTCATGCAATAACAAACCAAAAGTGGACGATTCTGCACCTAAAAACACCGGAATAAATCTGGCTGACCTCGACACGACTGTTGATCCGGGGACTGATTTTTATGAATTTGCCAATGGAAACTGGTTGAAGAACAATCCTGTTCCGGCATCCGAAAGTCGCTGGGGTAGTTTTAATGAATTGCGTGAAGCAAATGCTGCCATTATTAAAACGGTATTAGATGAATCAGCTGCAGACGCCAATGCAAAAGCTGGTTCAAATAGAAAGAAAATTGGTGACTTTTTCGCTTCAGGGATGGATTCTTTAAAGTTGAATTCTGAAGGAAACAAGCCGTTGAGTGCTGAATTAAAATCTATTGATGCCATTGCTGATGTTAAAGGAATTACTGCTAAAATAGCCGAAATGCAGTCACACTTTAATTTTGCTCTGTTTTGCCATTTTTGCAGAGCAGGATATGAAGAACAGCGCCCGAGTTCTACCTTACATTTATCAGGGTGGACTGAGCCTTCCTGATCGCGATTATTATCTGAAAACAGACGATGCGTCCGCTAAAATTCGTGCTCAGTTCACTGATCATATCACAAAAATGCTGGTTCTTGCCGGTGAAGAAGAAAAAAATGCACAAAGTACTGCTGCCAAAATTCTGGAACTCGAGACTGCTTTAGCCAAAGCTTCCATGAGTCGCGTTGAAATGCGCAACCCTGAAAAAACATATAACCTCAGAACCATTGAAGAGATGCAAAAATTAGCTCCTTCAATCGACTGGAATACGCATCTTACCACTTTAGGAGTTAAGAATCCATCTGAGCTGGTAACTAATAATCCTGCCTTCCTGAGTACAGCCAGCACTATGTTGCAGCAAATGCCAGTAGCCGATTGGAAAGGTTATCTTAAATGGAGAACTGTCCGCGCAGCAGCCCCTTATCTTAGCGATGATTTCAGAAATGAAGACTTTAAATTTAATGAAGGTGTTCTTTCAGGTGCTACAGAAATGAAAGAGCGATGGAAGCTGGTTCAGGAAACCATTGATGAGATGATGGGCGAAGCTTTGGGTGAAGTGTATTGCGAAAAAGCATTTACCCCTGAAACTAAAAAACGCATGATGGAGTTAGTAGCCAATCTTGGAAGTTCTTTCCGTGACAGAATAAAACAACTCGACTGGATGAGTGATGTCACCAAAGAGCAGGCATTGACTAAATTGGGTACTATCATGAATAAGATCGGTTACCCTGATAAATGGCGCGATTACAGTGCTCTTGAAATCTCCAGAGATTCCTACTATGCAAATGTTCAAAATGCATCGGCTTTTGAGTTCAAAAGGATTATGAACAAAATTGGACAGCCTGTCGACAGAACAGAGTGGGGCATTTCACCTCCAACTGTGAATGCGTATTACAATCCTACTATGAATGAGATTGTTTTTCCTGCAGGAATTCTACAACCTCCATTCTTCAATCCGAATGCTGATGATGCCGTAAATTATGGTGGAATAGGAGCAGTGATTGGCCATGAAATGACTCATGGTTTCGACGATGAAGGTCGCCAGTTTGATGCTCAAGGAAACCTAAAAAGCTGGTGGACATCAGAAGATTCTGCTAAATTTATGGTGAAAGCAAATATGCTGGTTGATCAGTATAATCAGTTTACTGTTAACGATTCTCTGAAGGTAAACGGACAATTAACACTTGGTGAAAATATAGCAGATTTAGGTGGCTTAACCATAGCATACTATGCCTATCAAAAATCACTTGAAGGTAAACCGGCTCCTGAAAAAATTGATGGCTTTACCGGTGATCAGCGCTTCTTCCTTGGCTGGGCTACTGTATGGAGAGCAAATATCCGTCCCGAAGCAGCTGCTCAAAGAATTATTACGGATCCCCATTCACCTACAAAATACAGATGCAATGGTATTGTATCCAATATGCCGGAATTCCACAAAGCCTTTAATGTGAAACCCGGAAGTCCATTATACCGTGACGAAAAATCCCGCGCTTCGATTTGGTAAAAAACAGCTGGAGCTGTTTTTTACCTGTCATTTGCGGCTCTGCCGCGTCAGTGGCAGCTAACGCCGCGTCAGTGGCAGCTAACGCTGCGTCAGTGGCAGCTAAAGCTTCGTCATTGGTCATTTCGCGGCAAGGCCGCTGTCATTGGTGGATTTAATCTATGTATAAAATTGTTGTTTCAATACTATATTTCTTTCATAAGAATAAACGATTTTATTAATTGAGTACTGAAAAAAACATCTATCATTTATCATTCCCGTTGCTGTTCTTGACTTTTTGGTTACTTTTTGGTCAAGCAAAAAGTAACAAAGCCTCAAGGCAGTTGAAATACGATGGAGTAGGAGAAATTTAATGCAATGAAAACCCTGAGCACCGCCGAAGGGTGGTCAAGCAAAAAGTAACAAAGCCTCAAGGCAGTTGAAATGTGATGGTGTATGAAAAATTTAATGTAATGAAAAGACTGAGCGTAATTGAAGTAATTATTCAGGACACAGTGCAGAAATTCTTTTCTGCACTGCACCCCATCTATCATCTATCATCTATCATCTATCATAAAAACGAAATTCCATTCTGAGTAGAAATTATGTAACGTTGTCCGATAAAAAATGAAATTCAATCTCCGGATTGTTTTTAATCATCTGATCAAGCATCCACTGGGAGTCGGCGAAATACACCACATTACCATCTTTATCGGTAGCAATCTGCGACGATTTAAACCTCATGAAATCATTCAGTTTTTCCTGGTCCTTGCAGGTCAGCCAGCATGCTTTGTAAACAGAGAGCGGCACAAACTTACAGGATGCACTGTATTCATGCAGTAACCGATATTGAATTACTTCAAACTGAAGTTCACCAACAGTGCCAATGATTTTCCTGTTGCCACCATTTTGTAAAAATAATTGAGCAACGCCCTCGTCAGTAAGCTGCATAATTCCCTTGTCGAGTTGTTTGGTCTTCATAGGATCAGTGTTAACCAATTCCTTGAAAATCTCGGGAGAGAAGCGCGGAATACCTTTAAATGCGAGGTCTTCTCCTTCAGTAAGTGTATCGCCGATCTTGAAGTTTCCGGTGTCATACAATCCAATTACATCACCCGGATAGGCTTCATCGATGATACTCTTCGATTGAGCCATGAATTGTGCCGGACTATTAAATCGCACATCCTTATCGAGTCTCACATGATGAAAGAATTTACCTCGTTCAAACTTCCCTGAACAAATACGTAGGAATGCAATTCTGTCGCGGTGCTTTGGATCAAGATTGGCATGTATTTTAAAAACAAAGCCGGTGAAGTTTTTCTCAGAGGGATGCACAATTCTGGTTGTGGCTGGGCGGTCACCGGGAGGAGGAGCAATTTCTGTGAAGGTGTCGAGCAATTCACGCACACCAAAATTATTAATGGCACTCCCAAAAAATACCGGAGCCACATTTCCTGCCAGGTATTGATCCCTGTCGAATGCATCATAAACACCATCAATCAGGTGCACATCTTCACGCAATTGCACAGCATATTTCCCAACTTTTTCATCCAGCATAGGATCTTCAGTTCCGCTGATGGGCAATGCATCCTCATCAGAAGCTTTCTTATTTGGTGAAAAAAGATAGAGACTCTTATTGTACAAATTATAAACACCCTTAAAGGTTGATCCCATTGAAATGGGCCAGCTTAGAGGCCTTACTTTTATGTTTAGCTTTTCTTCCAGTTCATCGAGCAAATCAAAGGGATTTTTTCCCTCACGATCGAGCTTATTCACAAAAATGATTACCGGTGTATTTCTCATCCGGCAAACGCCCATAAGCTTTTCGGTTTGTTCCTCAACCCCTTTAACACAGTCAACAACCAGAATAACCGAATCTACGGCAGTTAGTGTCCGGTAAGTATCTTCAGCAAAATCTTTGTGACCTGGTGTGTCAAGTAGATTGATATTCAAATCTTTATACTCAAAATTCATCACCGAAGTTGCCACCGAAATTCCCCTTTGCTTCTCAATTTCCATAAAATCGGAAGTCGCTGTTTTCTTGATTTTATTCGATTTAACAGCCCCTGCAGTTTGAATGGCACCTCCAAAAAGCAGGAATTTCTCTGTTAAAGTGGTTTTTCCGGCATCAGGGTGACTGATAATGGCAAAAGTTCGGCGTTTCTTTATTTCTTTGGCAAATGGCATCGTAATGAAGTTACTGGTTTCTGTTTCAGGGATGCAAAAGTAGCTAAAATTAGGGTGTCCGCGACACCCCTGGGGTTCATTCGTGCAAACTATAGCATATTAATGCGATGAGACTTGAATTTACGTGTTGGAAGCAGAATTTGAATTAACTTTAGACCCTCAAACCACAGCTTTTTATGCTTTCGAAAAAGGCCAAATACGCACTTAAGGCACTGGAATATCTGGCACGTCAGGAAAAGGATGTTCCCGTGCATATTTCGGAAATTTCCACACAGCAGAAAATTCCAAGGAAATTTCTGGAAGTTATTTTACTGGAACTTAACAGAGCCGGCATCCTGCAAAGTAAGAAAGGGAAAGCAGGAGGATACTTGTTGCTTAAAAAACCGGAAGAGATTTATATCGGTTCAGTTATAAGGCTTTTTGATGGCCCCCTGGCATTGACTCCTTGTGTGAGTTATAAGTATTATCAAAGGTGTGAAGAGTGTGTTGATGAAGCAACTTGTGGTATCCGAAATCTCATGCAGGAACTTCGTGAAGCTACTAACAAAATTTTAAGTAAAACTTCACTTGCCAATATATTGAAGAGAGAGAAAAAGTTAATTCAAAGTTTAATAGAAAATTAATCTGATCATGAAAAAATTAGCCCTGATTTGTATCGCAGTTAGTACAATAGGTTTCTTGGCATTCACTTTTCGTTCACCGGAAACACCGCCTGTCGAATACACTGATGTTAAAGCATATCTTGAGATGTACAATCAGAAGTATCAGGAATTGCTGATTGCTTCTAATCTGGCTGAATGGGATCTGAATACCCATATTGTTGAAGGTGATGCAACCAACGCTGAAAAAGCGCAGAAAGCTAATGCCGCCTTCGCCACTTTTACCGGAAGCAATGAGAATATTAATGCTGCAAAAGCATTTTTAGCTAAGAAATCTCAGTTGACTCCCATTCAGGTAAAGCAACTCGAATTTATTTTATATGCTGCCGGTGCAAATCCCGAAGCAGCAGGACAGGTGGTCCAGAAGAAAATTGTAATGGAGACTGAGCAGACCGAAAAATTATTCGGTTTTGCTTATAATATGGGAGGTTCACCGGTTACCACCAACCAATTGGATGAAATGCTCCGCACATTAGATAATCCTGAAAAAAGATTACCCGTTTGGGAAGCTTCCAAAGAGGTTGGAAAAGATTTAAAACAGGGGCTGGTTGACCTCAGGAATCTCCGGAATGAATCGGTTAAACCATTGGGCTATACCGATTACTTTGCTTATCAGGTTTCTGATTATGGAATGAGCACGCCAGAAATGCTCGCACTTTGTGATCAGATGGTGAAAGATATCTGGCCTTTGTACCGGGAGCTGCATACCTGGGCGCGATATACTTTGGCAGAGAAATATAAGCAACCGGTACCGGAATATTTACCAGCTCATTGGCTGCCAAACAGGTGGGGACAAGACTGGACCGCTTTGGTAGAAGTAGAAGGATTGAATGTAGATGATTATTTAAAAAGACAAGGTCCGGAATACATCGTGACCAAAGGAGAAGAGTTTTATAAGTCTCTTGGATTCCCCGGACTTCCAAAATCGTTTTATGAAAAATCCAGTTTATATCCATTGGAAGCCACTGCTCCTTACAAAAAAAATAACCATGCTTCGGCCTGGCACATGGATAATGATAAAGACGTGAGGTCTCTTATGAGTGTTGAGCCTAACACAGAGTGGTGGGGAACTGTTTTGCATGAACTGGGGCACATTTATTACTACATGAGTTATTCAACACCCGAGGTGCCCCTGATTCTTAGAAACGGAGCCAACAGAGGATACCATGAAGCAATGGGTAGTTTAATTGGATTGGCTGCATTGCAAAAGCCATTTTTACAGGGTCAAGGAATGGTTGACCCAAATCTGAAGGTGGATGAAACGAAACAACTCATGAAAGAGGCACTCGATTTCATTGTTCATATTCCCTGGGGTGCAGGTGTGATGACCCGTTTTGAAAGTGAAATTTATGCCAAAAACCTTCCTGAAAACACCTTTAACGCTACCTGGTGGAGTCTGGTGAAGAAATATCAGGGAATTGAAGCGCCATCGCTCAGAGGCGAGGAATATTGTGATGCTGCTACCAAAACGCACATCAACAATGATCCTGCTCAGTATTATGATTACTCCATCTCTAATGTTTTGTTATTCCAGTTTCATCAACACATTGCAACAAAAATCCTGAAACAGGATCCTCATGCTACCAATTACTGGGGCAGCAAAGAAACCGGTGATTTCCTAAAGGCATTGATGAAAACAGGAGCAACTGAAGACTGGCGTACACATCTGAAGAAGCACCTCGGCACTGAAATGTCGGCACAAGCTATGCTGGAATATTTTAAGCCTTTGATGACACACTTAAAAACTGTGAATAAAGGCAGGAAACATACTTTGCCGGAAACTGCTCCAAAAGGGTAACGGGTCAGAGGTAACGCTCTTTGATTATGTTCAAATGGTGCATTTCGTGACCGACAATAATCACACCTGAAAGGAGTACAGAGAACTTTTTATTATTTGCTGTTCCGATCCGCATCATAGCTTGCTCATCGAATGATTCGAAAAGAGAAAGCGTTGCAGCCCGAACAGTCTTGTATTCGTTTATGATCGATGAGATTGAACGTGCAGCCGCATTGGTGTACGGGATATATTCATCTTCATCAAATCCTGGCAGTTCGGTAGCATCATTTCTTGCAAATCGTAAGGTGCGGTAAGCGAAAATACGTTCGGCATCCATCATATGAATTACCAGTTCGCGTATGGTCCATTTACCGGGTGCGTAAGCGAAATCCCACCTTTGTTCAGGAATTTCCTCCAGAAAGGAAGGGGTTGCCTGTTGTAATTGCTTCATTACATCCAGAAAATCGCGGTTTCCTAATGCTTTTACATATCCTTTATACCATTCAGGTACCTCTACACCAAAGCGGGCTATTTCTTGCTGTGTTGTCATATTTATTTTTAAAATTAATGAACCTTTTTAAAGATGTTAACTGATGGAAAAAAACGACCGGTTACAGTTTTATATTGGCTGTATTCGGGATATTTTTGCTCGAGTAATTTTTCCTCATAACGCGATTTATATTCAAAAAATATCCAGAGTATAATGCAAACTATCAAACGGGGAATGTTGGCATTGTAAAATGCTATTCCTAACCCTGCAATGATAATGCCACTGTACATAGGATGTCTGATGTACTTGTAAATTCCGGTCTGCTTTAATTGTCCGCTAACCTTTGGAGTAGGGAAGGGTGTAAAACCTTTTCCAATCGTTAAAACCCCGGCAGACGCTATCAGGATTCCTGCTGTGGTCATCATAAAGGAAAGAAACGCAGGAATCATAGGTGGTGCGTAACCAGCCGGAATTACTATGAAAAGGAGCATTAAGGCAACCTGAATAATTACCAGAATCAGATCCTTTTGACTCATTTAGCAGGATGCATTTTTAGCCATGCCGAATAGCCTCCTTCAAGGTTGTAAATCGTCTTGAAACCTAGTTTCGTCATCATTTCCATAGCCTCACCACTTCGGCCACCAGAGGCACAATAGACATAAACCGGTTTATTCTTATCGAGCTTAGAAATTTGTGCAGCAAAATCATCTGCGAAAAAATCAATATTGACGGAATTGGCGATTGCTCCTTTTTTAACTTCAGGGGCAGTTCTTACATCCAGAATAATTCCGGCTTTAGAGGCAATGAGTTTGGCAAATTCAGCTGCATTTACATTTTTTGCAACAGGAGCAGATTCCTGACTCATTGATACCGAATGAATCGTAAGCAAAATCAACAAAACCGACACTAGGTGTTTAATCATGATAATTATTTTTTTTGAACCGTGAATTTAGGCATTTTTAGTGAATTGAACTTGAAAATGTGGTTCAGAATACCAATTTTCTGATGATTAACAGCTTATGTAACTTCTATCACTGTGTTTCGTGTAAATGAAATACGATCTTTGCACCGCATTAATTTTATGATGGAAATTCTGGGATATTTAGCTGCTGTTCTGATTGGTATATCATTGGGTATGATAGGTGGAGGCGGCTCTATACTCACTGTTCCTGCCCTGGTTTACCTGATGGGTACCACTCCGGTTGATGCTACTGCTTATTCGCTCTTCATTGTTGGAGCTACTGCATTAGTAGGTGCTTTCCAAAAATATCGTGATGGATTGGTGAATATGAAAACAGCCTTAGTTTTCGGTATACCATCTATAATTGCTGTTTTTCTGACCAGAGCCCTCATAATGCCCGCTATTCCCGATGTAATAGGTTCATTTGCAGGCTATGTTGTATCGAAAGATTTGTTTATTATGATGGTGTTTGCCATACTGATGGTAATTGCTTCTATAACCATGATCAGAGGCTCTAAAAATGGATCCTCTGCTGATACATCCATAAATCACCAATTAAATTTACCTCTTATTTTTCTGGAAGGTGCATTGGTCGG
Organism: Bacteroidia bacterium; assembly: GCA_016788065.1. GTDB lineage: Bacteria > Bacteroidota > Bacteroidia > AKYH767-A > OLB10 > JADKJB01. The sequence continues at coordinate 13,490 of JAEUTI010000033.1, forward strand.
TATGCTCACGGGATTTGTTGGTGCAGGAGGTGGGTTTTTAATTATTCCTGCATTGGTTCTGCTTGCCAAATTACCTATGAAGACTGCCATAGGAACCTCGCTTTTGATCATTGCAGCCAAATCACTGATTGGCTTTACCGGCGATATTGTTCATCTTAAAATTGACTGGGCTCTGCTTGGTATTTTCACCTCTCTGGCTGTGGCAGGCATATTTCTGGGAAACCGACTTGCACATAAAACCAATGATCAGCAACTTAAAAAAGCATTCGGCTGGTTTGTGTTAATAATGGGAATTTATATCATTTACAGAGAATTATCAGGTCATTCTTAAAATTAATGATTTAAGTATCAGTGATCTGCAATCTTTAATGTATATTAATTTAGTAGATTTACTATTTTTATTTTTCTAATCCGCATACAACAAAAAAGTGCCTGACTTGTTACAAGGCATAAGCACTGTTAAAACAACATACTTACCATGAAAATTGAACAAATTTATACCGGTTGCCTGGCTCAGGGAGCCTACTTTATAAAATCTGATGGCGAAGCAGCTATCATTGACCCTTTGCGGGAAATTAAACCATACCTTCAAAAGGCCGAAGCAGAAGGGGTAAAGATTAAATATATTTTTGAAACACACTTCCATGCCGATTTTGTTTCAGGACATGTGGATCTGGCAAAAGCAACAGGGGCAACCATAGTTTATGGTCCTAATGCAACTACTTCTTTTAAATCTCATATTGCCAAAGATTTCGAAACTTTTAAAGTTGGCAAATTAACCATCGTAGCCTTACATACTCCCGGCCATACCTTCGAATCGACTACCTATTTGTTGAAAGATGAACATGGAAAAGATTACTGTATTTTTTCCGGCGATACACTATTTATTGGCGATGTTGGACGTCCCGATTTGGCACAGCGCTCGACTATAACTCAGGAGGATCTTGCAGGTATGTTGTTCGATTCACTCAGAACGAAAATTATGCCTCTGGCCGACGATGTGTTGGTATATCCAGCTCATGGTGCCGGTTCTGCCTGTGGTAAAAATATGAGTAAAGAAACATTCGCTACTCTGGGAAATCAAAAGCAATTTAATTATGCTTTGCGTGCCGATATGACCCGGGAAGAGTTTATTAAAGAAGTAACAGATGGACTCTTGCCACCACCGGTGTATTTCCCTGAAAATGTAAGGATGAATAAGGAAGGTTATGAAAGTATCACTTCAGTTATCGAAAGAGGTATTCAACCCCTGGAACCGGCTGCCTTTGAAGCTGCAGCAAATGAAACAGGTGCATTGATGCTGGATACCAGAAAGCCACAGGATTTTGCTGCAGGATTTATCCCAAATTCTATTAATATTGGTATCGATGGAGGCTTTGCCCCATGGGTTGGTGCTCTGATTCCTGATATCCGGCAAAAACTTCTGATCATTGCCGATAATGGCCGTGAAGAAGAAGTTATCACCCGACTCGCTCGTGTTGGATATGATCAAGCTATTGGCTTTTTGAAGGGTGGTTTCGATGCGTGGAAGCAATCCGGTTTTGAAACTGATCAAATTACTTCGATACCGGCAACAGAATTCGCAACCAGATTTGAAAAAGAAAATCTAATGGTAGTGGATGTCAGAAAGCCCGGCGAATTTGAAAGCGAACACGTGGAAAAAGCGGTTAATTTGCCACTCGATTTTATCAATGAAAACATGCACGAATTTCCAAAGAATGAAACCATGTACATTCATTGTGCCGGTGGCTACCGTTCTATGATAGCCGCTTCCATTCTTAAGTCGCGTGGTTTCGATAATATTGTGGAAGTAGCAGGAGGATATAAGGCAATCGCTGAAACTCCAATTCCCAAAACAAATTATGTTTGTCCTTCAACACTAAAAAAATAATATGCGCATACTGGTTCCATGCGATTTCAGTAATCTTTCCAGTCTGGCATTTCAAACGGCCGTTAAGTTTGCCGGATGTACTGGCGGAAAGGTTACCTTATTGCATGTAATTGCTGCCAGTGGTGATGTGTTGGTTGATATCTCCGGTAACCTGATTGAAACATCAGAAATGGATCTGTCAATGGTAAGAAGTGATATGGATATTGCCAGAGCAAGAATCGATTCTATGATTAAGGGTTCAGGGTATGCTAATGTCGATTTTAAAGTGTTACCCGGACAAATTGAAGAAGTTGTCACCCACGAAACTACCATCTCAAATTATGATCTGGTGATCATGGGAACTCACGGCGCTTATGGTTTGAAAGAGCTCTTTATTGGTTCACATACCGAACATGTCGCCATGAAAAGCCACGCTCCGGTATTGGCGATAAAATCTGCAGATCATTCTTTTAACCATATTGTTTTTGCTGCTTCTTTTGCAGAACCTGTCATTATTCCGGATGTAGTTTTGCAATTTCAGAAGTGTTTTAAAGCCACTCTGCATTTGCTTAATGTGGAAACCAAAGATTCATCCATAAATAAGCAGGAAGTTAGTAGAAAAATGAATGAGGTTGCCTCAAAGTATCATATCCCAGCAGATAATGTAAATATTGTGCCCGGCTTTGATGTGGAAACCGGTATTGAGAATTTTTGCACTGAACAAAATGTTGGTTTGGTTGTTATGGAAACCAAAGGCAGAACCGGAATTAACCGGTGGATCAATGGATGTATTTCAGCCGGATTGGTGAATCACACGCCATACGCCTTGCTGACCTTTAAAAAATCAAAGTAACCAGTTACAATTCTTTCGGAGCATATTTTACTCCGGAGTATTTTAAAATAACATAATTTAAAATTATGCAGGAATTTATATCTCAACCCTGGCCCTGGTATTTGTCAGGATTCATGATTGCCCTGATAATGTTTGTCTTGCTTTTCTTTGGCAAGACATTCGGTTTTTCTTCCAACCTGAGAACTATTTGTGCTATGAGCGGCGCGGGCAAGGCTAGTGACTTTTTTCAGTTCGATTGGAAGAAGCAAACATGGAATTTACTCTTTCTTATGGGGTCTGTAATAGGTGGATTTATAGCTCATACTTTTATGAATAATGAGCAACCCGTAGCAATTTCTGATGATACCATAGCTGATTTAAAAACTTTAGGTTTTAAAGTGCAAAAAGGTTTGCAACCCGATGAAATTTTTAATTCGTTTACTTTAAAGTCTGTTCTTATTCTTATCACAGGGGGGCTTTTTGTAGGCTTTGGTTCCCGCTGGGCGGGAGGATGTACTTCCGGGCATGCCATCAGCGGTCTTTCGAACCTCCAGTTGCCCTCTCTGATAGCAGTTATTGGTTTTTTCATTGGGGGACTTATCATGACGCATTTATTGTTTCCCATTATTTTTAATACACCGGGCGCACTATGAAAGGTCTTAAATTTATACTCGCAGGAATAATTTTTGGAATTATCATGACCAAGTCTGAGGCCGTTTCCTGGTACCGCATTCAGGAAATGTTCCGCTTCCAGTCATTTCAAATGTATGGAATCATTGGGACAGCAGTTGCACTGGGAGTTGGAATGGTACTTCTAATGAAAATAACCGGCTTCACAGATTTCAATGGTAATTACATTGTATTTCATCCAAAAGAAAAAGGTGTTAAAAGATACCTGCTGGGAGGCAGTGTTTTCGGTTTGGGATGGGCGCTCTGCGGGGCTTGTCCGGGTCCAATGTTTGTAAGTCTGGGCATGGGTTATTTTACCATGCTTTTAGTTATTGGAGGCGCCTTACTGGGAACGTTTCTTTATGGTTTGATGAGAAATAAGTTACCTCATTGATAGTATTCCGGTAAGCTCAATTTTGTTTCTTCCAAGTTTAATTTTTCCATTTTTTTCCAGATGCTTCAATAACCTGGAAATAACTTCCCGTGATGAATTTAATTCCTCGGCAATCTGCTGGTGACTGACCACCAGTAATTTTGATTCTGTCAGCTCGCCTTTGCTCTTTAAATAGTTTTCTAGCCGTTCATCTACCTTTTGGAATGCTATGCTGTCAATGGTCCTCAAAAGCTCATCAAATCGTGCATTATACGTTTGCATCACAAAGTTTTTCCATGATTCATATTTTATCATCCATTCATCCATCTTTTCAACCGGAACGGTAATCATTTCCGTATCTTCTTCGGCAATGGCTCTGATCCGGCTTTTCTGATGTGCCATACAACAGGTTAGCGACATAGCACAGGTTTCATTGCTTCCTACATAATAGAGCAAAATTTCACCATCAGTATCATCCTGACGAATAATTTTTATACTGCCGGAAAGCAAAAGCGGAATGGATTTAATGTACTGACCGGTATCCATTATAATATCACCGGCTTTAACGTTCACCGGTTTGCCAATAGCCTGAAGTTCATCCAGGAGTTCTTTCTCAAATATGTTCTTAAATTTTTCTTGTAAAAGCTCTTTCATTGCTCTGTTTCTGTTAGTATGAAATTGTTTTCATGAAGTTGATGAATATCATCCTTTTAACAGATAAAGATATCTAATTTCATCATTCTAAAGTTCAAAGATATGGAAAGTAAAAAAAGGAAGGTCTCTCCCGCAAAAACTAAAGCCGATGTGGAAATGGTTGCTGCAGCTGAAAATTTCAGAATTGAGAAGGAAAAGAGCTATCACACAGATCAAAAAAAGATGAGACGACCTCAGGTTGAGAAGCTTACACAATTGAAGGAAACGAAGAAAAAAGCTGCTCCCAAACCTCGTGCTGTGAAAAAGGCTAAGTAATATTTAAAAGCCTACCGGAGTTTATTGAAACCGGATTTCTTATTTTGTGGCTTCTATGAAGCCTGTCTGGAAGTCTGCACCTGTAACCCTGATAGTAACTGTTGTAATTGTAGCAGTTTTTATTGCAATGCTGGTTGTCGGTGTAGATGTGATTAGTCCATCAGTAAGGGATGTTCTTCATTTTGGAGGTATGCTCGATGCTTTTTTGGAAAAAGGGGAGTGGTGGCGATTGTTCTCTGCTTCTTTCGTACATGGCGGAATTATTCATGCTGCAGCAAATGTGGTTTCACTGTGGTTTTTAGGCCGCATGTTTGAATTTAGATACGGTAGCTGGAATTTGTTGCTCGTATATCTTTCAGGTGTTGTGGTGTCCGGACTGGGAAGTTATTATTTTAATGTTTTTGTGGTGACATGTGGCGCCTCCGGAGGCATTATGGCTATTGCCGGATGTACCATTCCTGCCTTATTTTTCGATCGTAAAATCAGATCCGGCGACAGAAATGCTCAGATTATTGAACTGGTGTTTGCCATTTTACTGAATGTGGGTCTCGGCTTTTATTTGACTGTTATCGATAATGCCGCACATTTAACAGGAATGTTCTGGGGCTTGCTCGTAGGTGTAATTATGTTTTCAGCCCACCATGTTTCCACTAGCACAAATATCCTCAAATCAACAGCCATTGTGGTCCTTATGGGACTGATTTTTTATGGGGTGGTTCCCCGAAAACACACTTACCGCTATTGGTACTATGTTATGTTTAATTCGTTTATCAAGAATGATATGGAAACGGTTGAATTGCTAAATAGCAATTCGAATCCCGAAAACCCGACCGAATCAATTGCAGGCATCAATGAGGCATCCATTATCTGGAATCAGAATCAGAAGATGCTCGACTTGTTCAAACAGGCTCCTGATAAACTCACTCAAGATGTTCCCTTACTCCGTCAAATTTTTCATCTTAGGGAAAATGGACTGAAACACCTAAAGCAATATGTGATTACCGGAGATCTTGCATTTATCGATAGTGTTGGCAGCACAAATCTGAAGATTAAAGAATTACCACCTATAAAATATTGGCTCTATTTTGATGAAAATCCGAAGCCGGAATCATCCGGTGGAAACGACACCATTGAAACAACTCCTGTTACTATTTGGTACGATAGTTTATGGCAGGTATCAACTAAGAATAATGCTGCTTTCTATCGCGAAGGGACAATCGATTATGCCGGAAATGCTCATGGTGCTGTTGTGGATTATTTCCTCAATGGAACACCACAAATGAAAGGCTTTTATAACAGGGGAATTAAAGATGGCCATTTCTTTTATTACAATGAAAATGGTACTTATTCTTCGTATGGGTTGTACATAAACGATGATCCATCGGGCACCTGGAGATTCTTTGATCATACCGGTATGAAATCGTATGACATGGCTTATACGAGAGAAGGACCAAGGTATCTTGATGGCTGGAATAAAGATGGCGTGCAAACCTTAACCGGCGGTAATGGTTATCTGACATTCTATTATCCGGGTTATGTGGTAAGCGACAGCGGAGGTGTCAGCTTTGGAATGAAACATGGTGTGTGGATCGGATATCATGCTGATAAGTCGCCTTATTACCGGGAATGGTATGAAAACGGAATGTTTAAAAAAGGCAAAAGCAGAGATACTACCAATGCTTTTTTTCTTTACGATAAAATTTACCTGGAGCCTCGTTTTCCCAATGGAAAAGAAGCCTGGATGGAATATGTCAAAAACAATCTGAAGTACCCCGAAAATGTTAGTGATTCTATCATACCTCCAACTATTTTCTATCACCTTACTGTGAATGAAAAAGGCATTATCACTTATTCCGAACCTGTCCGGAGATTTGGTTATGGCTTTGAAAAAGAAGCCGGGAAATTGCTGGATGAAAGGTTGATTTTTGAACCTGCTTACTATCGTGGACAAATTGACCGTGGACAAACATACGTGGTGTTCGATTTCAGCAGTATCAAAAAATCAAAGTAACCGGATAAATTAAATCCCGGTCATTTTAGTTTCCCTTAAAATCATAATAAACCTTCAAAGCGGTAATCAGTGATTCATCAGCACCATGAATCTCATGAATTACATTCAATAAGGTCGATAATTCAATATCCTTTATTTTTTTTGATACCGATAACTCATAAGTCTTGTGAATGAGTTCATCCCTTTTGGTATTGATTTGATTTGTAAATGGTACTAAATCTACTGATGAAACATCTTTATTTTTTTGAATGAATTCCGACAGACCGGTGTAAAAATCTGATTCTGAATTTTTAAGGGTTTCAAACATGGTGTGAATGATATCGTCAGCAGATTCCCGGAAATCTTTAATATTATGACGAATATCTTTAACCGATTTGGCCGCATTCATGGTATATTGATTGATAGCTGCCAATTCATGGAGTTCA
>JAEUTI010000066.1 GCA_016788065.1 Bacteroidia bacterium
CCTGAAGGATTCAACATGTAAGTACGGGTCAATACATATTGCTGTTCCTCATTCAATACTTTCCCTGTAAAATGAAGCTCCAATAGAATCTTTTCTTCTTCCTTTCCTAAGGCACCCGCATTCAATAGTTCATTGAATTGTATGGATGTATTGATATGCAAGCCATACAAAGCACCATAAATCGCTTCAAACAAAGTGGTTTTACCACCACCGTTTGCACCGCCAATTAAAATGATAGGCTTATCCTGCTCAACCGATATATCTAAATCAAGGTTAAGATAGGTTTTGAAATTTTTTGCTTTTATACGTTTTATCTGCATAGCAGTTATTTTATTTGAAGCAATGCTTTAGCAATTATCTTTTCAATTGATTTCTCATCCATTTCCTGATTGCGGATTTTCTTTTCGTGAAACTCCTTTAGCAGGTCTTCTTTTACCCAGTCAAAGTCGAGTTTATGTTCGGTGCAAAGCACTTCAATCAAGTCCATATCTTCCTTTCGGATGCCATAATGAACGAATGTGGTATCTAATCCTTTTTTTGCCATGACGTTAGTTTGAATTAATTAAAGATGGGTTAAAGAAATCCCAGCCAGTTAAATCAATTGTGTCTGAAATTCTATTCGTACAATATCGAAATGATATAACTCCACCTGTATCTTCAGGAATAATAATACCACCTACCATCTCCAGATTACCATTTGCTTGATTTTGATTTTCTATATATTCAATCAAAGCATTATGCTTATTGGGGGCTTCCAAATCCGATCGCTTGGTTTTTGTATCAAACAAACCTATTTTCCCTGATTTGAATTTTATTACAAAATCAACAAAAAATAACCTTAGCTCGCCCTGAAGATTTTTATAGGATACCGCAAAGTGCTCTTTTCCCTGATCCCCATTTTTATACCACCAATCAATTTCATGACTATGTTGAACTAAGTATTGTTTGAAAGCTACTTCAGGTGTTGACACACGTTGATATTCAAAGAAGGGCTCTAAGGCATGGCTGTCTATATTTTCCCTGTTGTAAGAAGCATTATAGTATCTTATTTCGGGCACCTCCCAACTTTCAAACTTAACCCTTCGCTTTTCATTACCCTTTGCTCTTTGCCACGCATCAAATCGCTCAAGTGCTGTAGCTATATGCTGTACCAATAATGCTTTGTTTTGTGGGTAGAGAAATATTTTCCTTGCTTCTGTCTCAAAAACGCCCAAATAGTATTCTGCAAAATGAATTAAGGTTTCCCGTAACTTCTTCCAGCTTTTCGAACGGTTTAAACGAGTGATATTCTCATAACAAAATCGGTCAAACATTTCAGCAAACTGTGCAGCGGTGATGGCAAAATCTTTAATTTGATTGTTGTTTAAAGCAATAGCGGTTACTTCGAAAGGATCTACGTCAACATCGGTGGGAATGTGAATTTGGTTTACATCAATTTCAAACTCCCAACCATTTTGTCGAAATGCTAGCTTATTGGATTCTCGCTGTGCCTTTACTAAGACCTGATTAGCTGGGGTGAATAAATCAACATCCGGTAATTGTGAAACCCCATATCGTTGCTCCATTACTGTGAAAAACAGTTTCTCAAAAACAGAGGTCAACACACCAGCAGCAGGCCTGTCATTCACTATTTGAGCTTTGTCAATAATATCAAAAGTCCAGTTCCTATTGTTTTGACGTTTGGCTATTTGTTGCTCAAAATAGTCACTATCCGAAGGAACAAACTTTATTTGATTGGTTTGAATATTTGAATACACATAGCCATAATTCAAGGCATCATTTTGGTAATGCCGCTGATGTGGCATTCGTAAAATTCTTCCAACAGTTTGAATGCTAAAATCGGGACTGCTGATATTCCTGTAATTCACCAATATAGCTGCCCTAGGGCAATCCCAACCTTGTGCTATAGCTTGTTTAAATATTAATACATCCTGAAAGCCGTTCATGTCCTCCAATCCATCTTTGTCTCTCTCACCGGATAGCCAAACCGCTAACCTTCCATTACTGGTACTTATGTTATACTCAAAATTTAGTAGCCCCTCTACGCTTTCACGTATCGTTTTATCCTCGTCAGAAAGGGTATTATTAGCAGACGGAAGCTGAATGAGTATTAAGGGCTTGATAATACCTGGTCCTAACTCTTGATCATACAATTCCTGTAGTTCTTGTTTCTTTTTAAAAGCGGTTCGCAACAAGTGAATATGTACATTTTCCCCATTCTGCTCTTCGGGTTTTAAACCAATATTGATGCGTACCCCCTTCTTTATCATTTGCTCTTCTATCACTTTTCTACGGGGGATAGATACTGTGAGTTGTGGACGTTGAAAGTTTGGAGTGGCAGTTATGAGTATTTCCGCATCCGCTGCAATTAAGTTTCTTACTGCTAATGCCTGCTTGCCGGAAAATGCACTCAAATGAGCTTCGTCAATAATCAATATTATTTTAGTGCCTTCCGCATTGGTATTTTCAATCAGGGTTTCCAGATTGGTATTACTTTCATTTTCCCTACGCCAAATGTTTTTTTCTTTATCAATAGCGCTCCAGTTTACAAACAACAATTCTCGGTTATTTAAAATGGGATTGGTAGTCATTTCCGATAAATCAACACAGCGTAATTTATTGGCATCGTTATAAAGGTTTTTGAGGGAATTATAACTTTGAATATGCAGTGTGTTAGGTGCTATCCAAATAAAAGCCACATCCGATGACAAACCTGTTTGCATGGGTATTTCCTCGATAATCCGTTCAATTAAAGCCGCCATCATTACGGTTTTTCCGGAACCAGTTGGGGCTTCTAATAAAATTTGTGTTTGTGGCTTTGGCTCCTGCAAGGCATCAAACGTATAATCCAGTAGTTGATTTACTGCTCTTTCCTGAAATTCTTTGAGTATATACATGGCTATGCTTCCTCTGTTTGTGTGACTAAATCGGTTTCATTGGCTGATTCATCTGCCGATGATACATTAGCCAATGGTTTCTTATCCAGTTTTAATATTTTAAAGGTTGCTCTGTAAGCATTGTAAATAGCTTCAGGCAGTGGCACCGCTATGATTTTATCTTCTATGTCTTGAAACTCTTCTAACAAGGTTTCTTTTTCGGGACTAAAAACATACAACCTTACTTTTTGTGTGGTGGGTATAGTGGGTATGTATGTTATTAACTGTTCGCAAACGGCTGTGAGGATTCGGCTGTGGTACACTACCACCATATATTTATCCGTACCATCTTTAAAAATGCGACATTGCGTGGCATTAAAGTTGGTTTGCCCGGTAACATCGATGTAGCAATCCTCTTTTATACACAATAAATCGGTACTTAACAGGGTAAGTTCTCGTTTGTTTTTTTCTGATTTACTGCTAGGCACAAATTCACTCTTATAGTAACGGAGATTGTTATTAGAAATACCCTCTACCTTTTCACCCGTTGCATTAGTAAAGCCCTGTATTACCCGTTTATTGCGTTCATAGGTTACATCTACGCATATATTGTTTTCATTGTTAGTAACAAGTATACATTTCCTGCTGCCCCCATCTTCATTGTTCAATGCGATTGTAGAATGGAGTGTTGTACCTGATCCACCAAAAAAATCTAAAATTGTTATTTTATCACTTGGGTAAAGTTTTTTTACTCTTTTAATTAACTCAAGTGGCTTTTGTCCATTTTCAAAAGAGTCTAATCCGCATATTTCTTTATTTAAATTAATTGTCGATATATCTGTCCACAAATCGCAAAGGCCTTCATCTATATAATCCTTTAAAAACAACATTTGCTTTCCTTCCCACCAAACGTAGTCGATCCCTGTGGCTGATTTTACCGATGCTGTTTCTGTATCAAATTTCATACCCGAAAGAGATCTATTGTTTGTGCGATAAACTACTTTTTCGGCATTTTGTAGTTTAAATTCAATAACCTGTTCCTCATTCAGAGATAGACCATTCTCGCTCAGATACTGACTGATTGGAATAATTTTCCAATTTTCCACAGGATCTTCCTTATTCAAAATAATTTTAGAATAATATTTAGCATAGGCCTTAAATTTATCAATGTCATCAACCTTCGCAAGTTTTATTGGGTTCAAACTGGTCGCTTCTTTTGTTTTCGAATAGACAAGTAAGTATTCTTTAATTTTTGGCAATTTTTTGTCGACATGAGACATTTTTACGCCTGAAGATTCCGATGTTTTTACGGTAATAGAATTGACGATATTTTGATTAAATACTTCATCTAATAACATTTTCAATTGAGCGCATTCAATGTCATCAATACTTACAAAAATTAGCCCGTTTTCTGTAAGTAGTCTTTTAGCAATCTTTAATCTTTTCTCCATAAAAGATAGCCACTTACTATGACGAAAATCATCTTCCTTATCTACAAAGTTGTCGTTGTATTTGAAATCCTTATTCCCTGTATTGTATGGTGGATCTATGTAAATTAAATCAATTTTACCTTCATGTGTAAACGTCAATGCGGTTAGAGCATGAAGGTTATCTCCCTCTATCAATATATGGTTGGGGTATTCTTTCCCATTAATAATGGCTCTTTCCTTTACTTCTTTTAACACAGGCAGGTTTTCACGCAGTTGTTCTTCCACATCTTCGGGTTTATCTTCCCACACCAGACCGTATTTCTTTTTGGTGTTTACCAAATTAATGAGGTGGGCCCTTTCTTCATCAGAAATGCCTTGCAGTTGTTTAAGTTTGTTTATGAGATCAGTTTTTTTCATCTGTGTTATCGTTTTCGTCATCCAACAATTCAGTATCAGTTAATTCAGGTAAAATCAATTTTGCCTCCGCTTCATTCAACGATTCTACACTACGTAGTTTTCGCTGTATTGCTTTGGTTCGCTTACCCATCACATCGTCTAATTGATCGAGACCGGTTTGTATATTCTTTTGGGCTTTTTGCATTAAGCCGCCAAAATTTTCAAATTCCTTCTTCACTGCACCTAATACCTGCCACACTTCGCTGCTTCGCTTTTGTATCGCCAACGTTTTAAAGCCCATTTGCAGACTATTGAGAATGGCGGCTAAAGTGGTGGGGCCGGTTACAATAATTTTGTAATTGCGTTGCAAGTCTTCCAATAAACTTGCCTTACGCACTACTTCTGCATAGATGCCTTCGAAAGGCAGGAACATGATACCAAAGTCGGTGGTATGAGGAGGGTCTAAATATTTATCGCTAATGTCTTTTGCCATCTTTTTGATGGTGTTCTCCAGATTTTTTTGAGCCAGCTCAATTTGCGTTATATCACCATTGTCATAAGCTGTTTGCAGTTGCTCATACACATCTTTTGGAAACTTAGCATCTACCGGTAACCAAACTTGCTTATCATTACTATCTCTTCCAGGCAGCTTAATGGCAAACTCTACTAAATCGCTGCTGCTTGCTTTTGTTTTTACGTTTGCCTCATATTGGTCAGGAGCCAGAATTTGCTCCAGCAACATAGCCAATTGCACTTCACCTATACCACCACGCATTTTTACATTGCTCAATACTTTTTTCAAACCACCTACATCCTGAGCAAGGGTTTGCATTTCGCCAAGGCCCTTTTGTACTTCAATCAATTGCTTGCCTACTGTTTCAAAACTTTGCCCCAGCCTTTCACTTAGGGTTTTCTCAAGTTTTTCTTCTACAGTTGCTCTGATAATATCCAGTTTTGTTTCGGTTCCTTTTACTAAATCATTTTGTTTGGTTTCCATCAATTCAAACTTCTCCTTTTGCAGGTCGTTGAATGATTTTACGTTTTTGTCGAATGTTTCCTGGAATCCTTTGAAAGCATTCACCAATGCTTCCCTCATTAGGTTATTATCGGCTTTG
>JAEUTI010000013.1 GCA_016788065.1 Bacteroidia bacterium
CTCTAACGAATTAATAAACCAGGTATCAATCATGCCTAATCCTTCCAAAGACGGCATCTTTACCATTGCAGGCGAATTGCTAAAAGATTCCAATTTCGATATTACCATCACAGACATACCCGGTAAAAAAATATTCAGCAATAAATTCCACGAAAGCAAAGGCAATTTTTCAACTGCAATAAATTTATCAGGCACACCAAGTGGCATTTACATTTTAAAAATTGTAAAAGGTGGTCAGGTACTGAAAGCTATGAAGGTTGAGATTGTTGATTAGATTTGAGCCTCTTGTCAGGATTTCGTGAAATGTAGAATGTAAAATGGTGAATTTAAAATGTACAATTTACAATTCTTGTTGCCGGAAAGACCTCTGATCCCGACAGGAATAAACCCCCGGATCTCCGATCCGGCTTGAGGAAATATCTATACAACTACCTGCCCATCTAACCCGGCACCATCTCAAATCACTAAGCCTTCAGTTTGCAGTACTTTCGTCAAAAACTAACCTTGTTTCAGATATTGTTCCGCACTTAATACTGCAATTTCTGCTTTTTTGTAGTCTTTTAAGTTGCTGGTAAGTAATGTGGTGACTTTAAATTCTGTCGCGGTGAAGTATTGTAAGGCATCTTCAAAATCTTTAAAGTCTGAATTAAGTGCCAGATCTACAACTTTTTCATTTACACTTAATACGGTTACCAATGTTTTAAATGTAAGTAGCTTTTTTCTTGCCTGTGCAACCGAAAATTGTTTCGTTAAAATGTAATTCAAGTTTGAAAACGTCAGTGATGAAACACATATTTCTATCTTGCCAGAATCTGCCATCGAAAAAAGTTTGGCTGCATATTGGTAGTAAGGCTCTCTGCCTGCCAGTAAATCTAATATAATGTCAGTGTCGACAAAAACTTTTGCCATTATTTATATTTTCGGTTAAGAAAATCAGCATATTCCTTTTTGGAATCGTATTTTTTAGGAAGCTTTATAATACCCGATAAGCTCTTAACCGTTGGTGTAATTTCCTCCTTTTTATCTGATGGTCTTTCTGTTATGTGTTGTAAGTAATTTTCAATCAGCTTCGATACACTGATCTTCTTAGCCTTGGCATAAATTTTAGCCTTTTCTATCACAGATTGTTCTAACTTCAATGTTAACTTTGAATCCATAGTGGTTTTTTATACGTACAAATATAACGAAAATATACGTATAAATGTTCAATTTACTTCAAAAAATTGCATTCGTATTTATAGAGTATTTTTGTATGATATTGGTAATACAATAATTGCAATGTCACCGTATCAAAGTCACTGTCCCAAGCTGAGGGCTTTTAAAATCATCTTTGTCTACCGATACTTTACCACTGATTTTTAGTTGATAAACATACACTCCCTCCGGTGCAGGTTTGCCCTTGCTCATCGTGCCATCCCAGGGGCGATTTGGTGAATCGGTTCTGTACACCAACTGTCCCCACCTGTTAAAAATTAACATTTCATAAGAACCAACATCCATCTGATATGGTCCTGCTCCATATCCCGATTCATAAAAGGTATCATTTTTACCATCGCCATTCGGAGTAAATGCATTCGGAATATATACCGGTGAAACAAACAAGGGCTTCGTTGTATCCGATTCACATCCATCCGTATTCGTAACCGTTAAGGTAACATTATATGGCGCAATTTCACTATATCGATGTGTCGCAACCAGAACATTTTCTGCCGTATAGCCATCACCAAATTCCCATTTCCATGAAGTTGCATTTATCGATGCATCCGTAAATTGAAATGGTATTCCAAAAATGTGATTTACCACCGTGCTTATACTAAAATCTGCTATTGCCAATGGCTCAAATTGTACCGTTACCGGGATGCTGTCTGCTCCATTGCATCCAATAGGTGAAATGCATTGATACGTTACCAGATATTGCCCCGGTGTGTCATAAATATGTTCCGGTGATGTTTCATTGGAGTAATTGCCATCACCAAAATCCCACAACCATTGCGAACCCGGTTCAAAATTGGAAATGTTGGTGAACTCAAAGTTCATTCCAACACTGCAAACTAAAATGGAATCGGTAAGCACTTGCAAATCGGGTTGCTGCTGCTGATAGGTAGTGACTATCGATGATATAGCCGGACAACCATTCAGGTCAAGTACTGTTACCAAATACTGACCGGTGCCACTCACGGTGATGCTTTGGGTGGTACTGCCATCAGACCATAAATAGGTTAATGCCGTATCGGAAACTAATGTTACACTATCTCCCTCACAAAATTCTAACGGACTCGAATATGTAATGTTCGCATGCCCAAATAACACAGTTAACGGGAATGGAGGGGATGTTCCCACACAATTATTGCTATCTGTGACTGTTACTACGTATATGCCCGCACCGGTAGCATTGTTGTATTGATTTAAGTTGCCATCCGACCAAACATAATTGATATATCCTGATCCTGCATTTAAGGTCGATGTTTCACCATTACATATTGTCTGATCTCCTGTAATAACCGGCGTCGGTAACGGATAAAATGTTAAGGTAATGGAAGCTGTCTCAGAACAGCCATTCGCATCGGTTACTGTTACCTGATATAGCCCACTCGTATTCGCAGTAATCGAACTGCTGGTGGCACCGGTCGACCATAAGTAATTGTTAAATCCTGCTCCCGGCGATAAAGTTGTGGTGGAACCGGCACACAAGGTAGTGTTGCCCGGTATGACCGGATTGGGTAAAGGATTTACGGTGAATAACTGGGTTTTGATTGCCGTACATCCGTTCAGATCGGTTACTGTTACACTATAAGTTCCTGAATTGACTACGTTGATGGATGCCGTTGTGGCTCCTGTAGACCATAAATAACTTTGATATCCGCTGTTGCAGGTTAAGGTGCCCGATTGCCCCGAACAAATTTCAGAATCACCCGTGATCACCGGAGTAGGTAAGGGGTCAACGGTCAATGTGAAAATATCCTGGTTGTTGCAGCCAAATGCATCGGTAACTGTAACAATATAAGTACCTGCTGTTGTCACTGTATTGGTTTGTGTGGTTATACCATTCGACCACAGATAAGTTGAAAATCCTGCACCTGCATTCAAAATAGAGGTTTGTCCCAGACATATTTTCGGATCACCACCAATATTCACCACTGGTAAATTCCTTTGTGTGATGTTTATGGAATCTGTTCCGGTACATCCGTTTCCATCTGTAACCACCACCGAATACCAACCCACAGAACTTACATAGATGTTTTGTGTGCTGTCGCCTGTTGACCATAAATAATTATTGAACCCACTTCCACAATTCACCAGCACCGATGATCCGAAGCAATAATATCCAATACTGTTAACTGTTGGAACAGGAATTGGATTTACAGTCACTGATGCCTGATCCACCGCTGTGCATCCATTACCATCGGTAACTGTTACTGCGTATATGCCCGAAACGTTAGGTGTGATTGTTGAATCTGTTGTTCCGTTATTCCATATATACTGCTGGTAGGTACTTCCTGCACTCAATACTATTGGCTGATTGGCACAAGTAACTGTATCACCTGTGATCACCACATTCGGTAGTGGATTCACTACAAAAAGTATGTCTGAAGTGTCTTTGCATCCATGAATGTCGGTAACCGTTACCGTATAAGTATTCGGAAATGCCACTGATATGGTTTGTGTAGTGGCACCAGTCGACCAGATATACGAATATCCCGCACCGGCACCTGCATTTAAAGTCGAAGTAACACCCTGACAAACGGTGTCGTTGCCCATAATGTTTATCGATGGTCTGCTGTATAAGAAAAAGTTGGTGCCAATAGTTGCAGTACATCCTGATGCATTGGTGACAGTGACAGCATAATATCCGGTAGTTGCAGGCACAATAATGTTTGTAGTTCCTCCATTCGACCATAAATAGGAACTGTATCCGGGAGGTGGAACGGTCAATGCATAGGTATCTCCTGAACAAACTGTTGTATCACCCAGCAATGAAGGTGTAGGAACCGGATTGACAGTGATGCTCGCAGATGCATCATCACTACAACCATTATTATCGGTAATAGTTACGGTGTAAGTTGAATTGTTATTGATGGAAATGGATTGCGTGGTAGCTCCCGTCGACCATAAATAATTAAAACCTGCATTTGCAGTTAAGATAGTTGACTGACCTGCGCAAATTGCAGTCGCCTGTGGTGTGATGTTTGCCACGGGATTCGAATTCACGGCAACAGTTACCGTATCTGTTCCGGTACATCCATTTACATCAGTTACTGTAACGGTATAAACACCGGGCGATGATGTAGCTAATGGATTGGAAGTACTACCGGTATTCCATAAGTAGGAGTTGTAGGTACCGGCATCCAATGATGCATTCGTGCCGCTGCAGATCGATGTCTGTCCCGATATAACAGGAGTAGGATTGGAGTTTACTGTAAAGCCAAACACATCCGTCGCTGAGCATCCTCCTGCATTGGTTACGGTAACGGAATAGGTATTCGTGTTTGAAACAGTTATCGTTTGCGTAGTTGCACCATTCGACCATAAATACGTCGCAAATCCAGGACCGGCATCCAACACCGAACTGCCTCCTGCACACACCGATGCTACTCCGGTAATAGATGCATTAGGAGCAGCGATTAAAGTAACCAACAGACTGGCAGTTCCTGTGCATCCTGCAGCATTGGTGACTGTAACGGTATAGGTTCCTCCTGTAGATACATTGATAGAAGAAGTAGTAGCACCTGAATTCCACGAGTATGAAGCAAATGCTCCTGCACTTAATGTAGTATTTTGTCCCTGACAAATTGTGTCATTTCCCAATATGGAAGGAACGGGAACTGTCGATAAAGTAATTGTTGAAGATGCACTTCCTGAACACCCACCGGCAGCAGTTACTGTTACTGTATATGTTCCCGGTGTTGAAACTGAAATAGTTTGTGTTATTTGTCCGTTTGACCACAAATAAGAAGCATACGGACCTCCGGCATCCAATGTGCCATTTGTAACACCACAAATAGGAGTGGAGACAATGGAGGGAGTTAGATTTGTTGATGTAGCAATCGTAAAATTATCTGTTCCGGTACATCCTGAACTATTTGTTACTGTTACGGTGTAATTTCCGGGAGGCACCGTAATTGTTTGCGATGTTGATCCGTTACTCCATAAATAGGAATTAAACCCACCTCCGGCATCCAGGGTGCCATTTGATCCGCTGCATAAGGTTGCAGGACCGGTTATATTTGGAGTAGCACCCGGCAATGCCGTTATGGCGGTGTCTGTTGAGGCAGTACAACCCAAGGCATTGGTAACAGTGACCGTATAATTTCCGGCAGTCGACACTGTAATAGAATCGTTGGTACTACCTGTTGACCATAAGTAGGAGGTGTAACCTGAACCGGCAAACAATGTCGATTGTGTTCCGGGGCAAAACGAAAATGGATTCGCAACAATTTGTGGTGTGGGTTCATTGGCTATGTAAACATTCAGATTGAACGTATCAGTATTCGGACAAACCAAATGCGAAACCGTATGAACAACATTGTAGGTACCTTGCGGATATGGGGAATAATTAAATTGAGGAACAGACAAATTACTGGTGTCACTTGTAATAGAGGTCACTCCAAAATCCCAGTGATGTGAAACATAGCCAGATGGTAACAGGCAGGTAGGAGTGAATGTCACCGGAGGATCAGGTAGGCAGAGCGTATCGTTTGTTAATGTAAACTGCGCTTTTGGTTTTGGATACAAATCATAGCTGATATTTTTCTTTGCCACTACGGTCATGGTGCCAGCGCAATTCTGATACCACACGGCATAAATTGTTGCCGTAATACTAGCCACACAAACCGTATCGGGATTATAAGGAATCTTACGTTTGAAAATAGTGTTCACATTCGAAGAAAACGACTCCACTGCCGGACTCCCAAACGGCCAGCAAATAATAACCGAATCAGCCACTCCAATAGTAGTCACTTCAATCGGCAACGAATCCGCAAGGCCCAGACATATACCTTGGGCCACACCAGAGGGAATCCCCAGATTCCCCGTAAAAGTACCGGTTCCATTACAAGGCGGAAATGCCAGCGGCGGACTGCATTGCGCAAAAACAACAGCCGACCCAAGCCAGCCCCACGCCAAAATAAAAGCCATAACCAACCGCATCCGGAATATACCGGATCTAGCAGCAGCACGACGACTGTATTTGGCAGTTTGCATTTAATACAAATTCAAAAAAAGTGGTTAGAACAGGCAAGTTAGGAAAATTTTTTGAAAGCGGCAATTAGAAGTACTCCGAAGTTGATTTATAGCATACTTTTTCGATTCAAAAATTTCGAAAAAGGCGAAAAAATCCCGCTACCCAAAAACTTTATGTTAAATAGGATTGCCAACTTCATCTCTTTTCAACGCAGCTTATTAGGTTTATATCCAATGGAATGATAAGCTGAGTCTCGCTGCAGCTCGACCCACCCCCGTATTTATACCCGAGGGAAAACCCTTGCATTTTGAAAATCGGTTTTTAAAATTCGGCTTAAAATGCCATGTAGCTGCAAACGGACGAAGGGTACCAAACGCAATTCATGTGCCATATAGAAACCTGTAAGACTTATACTCCTCCTCACCCCAAACTCTCCCGCACCGGATCATAAAACAAGTAATCTCTTTTAAGCTTATACCATCCCAGATCCTTGACCAGTACCCGGGTGGTGGTGGTTTCTGTTATGGGAATAACAAATACATGCTCCGGCATTTCCGGTATGCCTCCTATGCCTAATGCTAAAAAGACCGGTATTCCCTTTTCCTTCCGGAATTTGATGTAATTTCTAAGTTGCTTTGGATCAAATTCAAATACCCCATCGATGAGTGACGTCCGGTATTTGCACTCTATGGCGAATTCATTCCTGAGATCCTTTGTATTAGTTCGTCTAAAATGTAAATCTGGAAATGTATTGCTTATAGGGTGGATGCCATTGTGAGACTTATCTGAACGCCATTCTAAAAACTCATAGTATTCTTTCGGCAAAAGACTGGCGATATGTCCTTCAAACAACTGTCCGACTTCCATGGGAGTTGGTTCTGGAAAAGTTGGTAATGATACAGGAGGGGATGTTGGAGTTGATATAACAATAGGCATCACAATTTTTTTGCTCCTTTCAAATGGTCCAATTCCAATGTTCAGGAAAATTAAGAAAACGGTTAATCCACCTATTCCTAATAATTTATATAGTGAAAATACATCTTTTAATAGCGTTTTTTCTTGAATTTTTGAATCTGTGCGTACTTCAAAATTCCCATTAGTATTTTTTTCTAGACCATGCCAGGTTCCAACAATTGAATTGCCTTCTAAAGTGCCTTCAAATGTGTCAATGTGTTCTTTATTGTAATAGCCATCAATTAAAATTTGCTTTTTGTTAATAGTTCCATTAACCACAACCATTTTACGATATTTATCATAGATGTAATATCCTGTAATAGCACCTGATTTGGATACCAAGTTTAATGTAATTGCAGTTTTATTATTTACGAAGCCTTTGTATGTTCGCGTAAAGTCACTTGATTTAAATTCAATTGAATTTAATATCAATAGTAAAGCAAAACCAAAGAAGTATAGAATAATCCATCCAATCCATGTCGTGAATAGTGCTTTGATGAAGTTAAATATCATAACTGTCTTTTAATCCGTTTAGTTTTTTTCCCTTTACTCCTGCCTCTGATAAGTATCATTATAAATATCGCGCAATTTACGGCCCTTGAAGGTCCAATATGGTCCTGGTGCTACGTGGTAGGCATAACCATCACCAAGCGCCAGTCGGGTGGCATTGGTTATGCTGGTTTCTTCGCCTCTGAATTGTACTGAACGCTCTGAAATGACAATAGCTATTTCGGCATTGTTAATGAAGAATAACTCTGACCCAATTGGAATACCCATTTCAACAAAATTCAAGCGGGGGCGCTTTTGTGCATAAGCTTTCCCTGCTTCCAGTTCTGCTTTATCAATTACATTTGCCTCTTGTTCTACCAGGGGACTTACATTTTGGATTTCAAGCAGCTTTATAATGGCTATTGCCTGGTTCGCTTCAATTTCAAAAAACTCCCTTTTGGGATTTAAACGGTTTGGACTAAATGCTGTATGCAGGGCTTTCTCAACCAAATCAATATTCCTGACTGTTGCCGCATACTCGCAATCAAAGGGGAGAGGCACTCCGGATGAATAGAGTTCTTTCATCCGAACTTTTACATCTTCTTTGTATGTTCTACCAATCTTGATAATCCCGGGCATTACCGGGTTTGACAATAAATATATAATTCCTTCCATGGTTAAATTAAATAGGATGTTTCGAGACCGGACCTTTATAATCTGAAACAGAGAATTGCAGATCCATGTGGCTGCAAGCTACAAAAAATTCCAAAGCCACTTTATTTTGACGGGCTTATCCTTGGAAAATAACAATTTCTTTTCCAAAGCTTTCCAGATTTATCCAACTGCCATTCCTCTTTAGCTACATTTTCTGGTTCTAGCTCATATATGAAATTTAGCCAGCAGCCATATTGAACATCATCACTACCTATCAATTGCTTCATTTTTTCAATATCCCAATTTTCATCATCATTTGAGTATGTTTTAGTTTTAGAGTCAACCTTAATCTCGCAAATCCATTGGGCAGGCCAGTTTTTGCCATTATACCATTTTAATCCGGAGTTTTTTGCACAATCGCCCCATATAACTATATCAGGGTGACAATAGCATTTATTTATTTTATCATACATAAAATAAGGCTCAGCTGAAACTCTGCACCAGTTTTGTTTGTCTGCATATGTTTTTGGAATCCACTTTTCATCATAGTTAGCTTTTACATTTTGTTCTCCAATTAGCTCTAACGATTTCTTTATTCTGGTGTAAATTTCTGCCTGAATGCTAAATTCATTATCATAATAATAAGGATCTTTTTGCCAGTCTTTTATGAATTGGTCAACGATGCTCCAGGCTAATTGGACTTTTAAGGGGTAGGTTGCCATAAATTATTTTATTTTTTTGCCGTATACATTTTTATCAATGTAGTTTACAAACCATTTTTTGAATTCTCGAAATGTTTTGAGTGTGCCTAATTCCATTATCGGAATTTTAACCATCACAGAGTGCCGTGCAAAATATATTGCCAGGTAGTTAATTTTCACTTTACCAGGGAAATTGTCTACACCCCCAATAAGATACAAAGTGTAATAGATTATTAATTGATTTAAATAACTTCGTTTTAGTTTTAATTCTTGTGTCACTTTAATATCTATCAAAGTGTCATCAATTATCAGATCTGAATCGGCTCCTAAAATAAAGGCCGAACCTTTACCATATGTTGGATTCAAAATGCAATGATTTTGTACTTTAACTGATCGCCAATTCAAATTTTTCAATAGCAACTTTAAATCAATTAAGTCTTCATCTTTGTGAGTCATAAAATTTGGATCAATTATTCCTGTTCGAAGAAAAACGTCAAGCCGAGCCAAAAATAAACTTGATGCAATTATTTCATTTGTTAATCTTTTTTTTTCGATCGCTATCCTATAGTTCATTCTAGCCCTATAGTACTCCTGACTTATAAATCCTATTAATTCAATTCTATTATATGATTTATCTAACTTTCGACCAGCGCGAACAATAGAATGTTGCATTTTAACCAAATTCATTAAGAGTCGATTAAATGCATTTGACGCAACCCACTCTCTATTGTATAATTTACTGGGATTCTTAATTTCAATATAAAATCTAAGGAGGTAATCGAAAGCTTGGCCAACAGTAGAATAATTATCCGTTAGTGGCGGTGATTTTAGTTCCGATTTTAAAATTAGTTTAGGTGTAGGAAATGTTTGAAGCAATTTTGGCTTAAGTTCTTTTAAATTGCTATGTTTAAATATAAATTCAATACTCATATGTATTCAACTAGTGTAAATGCAAATTAGAATTTGAAATGAAGTTGTAATTGTTAGTTTGTTTGCTTTAAATGATTGCCTAAAAATACGTGAAGTGGCCGAGACGATCAATTAATTCAATAAATCCATTAAAACCTGTAACATGTTGAAATATAGGATCATGCATTTTTGCAATTGAACATGCCCCCCGGGAAAACCCTTGCATGTTGAAAACTTTTTTAGGTGGTTTCGGCGTGAAATGCGGTGTAACTGAAACAGGGCAAGGGCTACTAAGTACAATTTACGTGCCGGATGGATTAATCAGAAATTCAAGAAAAAAAGGAGGGGCAGCATGCTCAGTAATGCGGTGGCGCAATATCGTCTGAAAAATCAACCACAATATTCAAGTAACAATTATTTTGAAATTTATTTAACAGGAAATTTGCTTTTAACCCCCGAATTTACCAAATTCGAGTATATTTATTTAAAACCCTAATTTATGGGAACAAAAGCTAAGAAGAGTTCTAATGATCACAAATCTGATCAGTCGAACAAAAACATCGGTACTTCTGGTACCAACAAAATCTACGATAAAAATGAAGGCAATCGTGGAAAGCAATTGAACCCGAACAAAAAGGAATAGGTTCAATTTTTATTGGAGTAATGAGAAATGAATTTTGGCAATTTATCCTGGCGTTGAGCTTTCAAAATAATAATTGTTGACGCTACTTTGCCACAGTTAAGTAATCTAAATTAATTTCTTAACTCTGATATTGAAAAACGAGCAGATAGCAATAAAAGGCATATTTCTTTGTCGCTGTCTGCTCAGGTTTCAAGTTTAATTCACTTTCATTCAATCTAATCCCATTTTTCTATTCAAAAATTTCACTAAATCACTTCTTGAAATATTGTAATTTTCAAATAATTTTACTGCTTTGTCAAGTTTCAAATTATAGTCTTGATTTGCCTTTTCAACCCGATCATATAGATTGTTGAATATAAGCTCCTCTACAGTGTATTTCATTTTTTTTAATCGTACAAGATCAAGTTCTGTGTAGTTTGCCGGTAATTCTATTGTTCTATACCTGTTTGTGTCGTTAAAAAAGACAGATTGAGCATACAAAGAAACATCCCCAATTTGAATAGACTTTTCAAGAAAATTAATTCTGATATCGCCAGTTTTGCAATCTGAAACAATTTCATGGAAATGTGCAAAATTCATTGTTGCTTTACATATTCCTGAACCATCTCCTTCAACGAAAAAATATGCACCGGGAATTGCAAAAGATAATTTATTACCATCTAGTGTCAATTCAAGCGTAGTTTTTAAACTATTTTTACTCCTTTTCTTCAAAGCGCTGTACTCCCTTTTTAAAATTTCTTTAAGGGTTATTAAGGATGTTTCGAATTGAACCATTGCATTTGGTTTAGGTTTTGATTCTATAATAAGTATTTTCCTTTTAGTGGATTAAATTTATTTAAATTTTGAAATAGCACTATTATTTCAAGTGCCTATAGATATGAAATACATTAATTTCTTATTTTATAGGCTTTCTCAAAATTTGCAATTTCGTTATCAGTATTTTTATCAATCAATCCCTTTTCGTTAAACCAATCAAGAAATTCCTTATTACTCAAATCTTCTTCAGTAAACTCTGAATATTGATCATCTATTGTCATTTTATTGATCAATTCGGAAGCATGAGGAATTTTTGTTTTTATAAGAATCTTATCGATTATATCTTTTATCATTCTGGTTTTTATAACCTCATCATTTATGCCTATTATTTGATCCGGGGGATTTACTTGAAAGAATAAAGTGAGTTCGGTGGTTAATAAATCTTTGGAATGAAAAATAGCATTTTGAATTGACTCCAGCATTTCATTTCTTTTTGATTCAACCATTTCTTTCAGCAGAATGATATCGTTTACATAGGCTTCCTTGTTTGTTTTCTTAATTATGCTCCTACCTCTTTTTAATTTACAAGGATGGAGGTAAGCGATTCTAATTTCAGCTATTTTATTTTTAATTTCGGTAAAATCTTCCCAAGCAGCAACATCTTCTTTTGAAAACAAATTGAAGCTTGTTTTCATTCGCTTCTTTAATTCTGAATCCTTAAATGGAAGTGCATCCTTTGGAATATTTACAGTTTTGTTTTGTAAGCCACCTCCTTCAAAATGGATTTCCGCATACTGAAAATGAGTTTTGTAGGTATTTATTTGACGCTGGAGATCCGGTTCTGATGGGGGATTACTCATTAGCGCTTCTTGAACTTGTTCGAATTGCGCTTCATTCAAAGGGGTTGAAATCAAGCCATTGGGATTTAAGCTTTCATGTTTTTCGAAAAATTGATCTATTATTACTTGCCCGGTATCTTTATTTAATTTAATTGCATTGTATCCAGCTGGGCTTCCTTCCAGAATTCTACTTTCAAGAAATATCAAATAGCAAACATCGTCAACACAAAGAAAGTTAATGCGCAAATCAGAGCATTCGTTGATATCATGGTAATTATTTCTAAGTCTGTCAATACTCTTTATCGAACCATATCCTTTTCGAACGGCCATTTCATGGTTATCAATGCAAAATTTCATTTCTATTGGTCCATCAAGATCATTGATTTGATCTATTACATCAATCCACTCTTCATGAATTGCAGGCATAATAAGAATAAATCGCTTTTTTGTACTGAGTATGAGATCTACAATATTTTCCCAAGATAATTTTACTACCATATAATTACATTTGCAAAGTTTGCGCTATATTAGTTTTGATTTCAATAAAGCAACATGCAATACTAATCATTTATGTAAAATATTAATAATAGTCAATACTAAATGATGGCAATATTGATAAGAGTATTACAGAATTTTATAAATCGGCTTTTGGATTTCACTAATTAACCTTCCCAATTGTCCTCCAGGACTTGCATAACCAATAGTTATTTGGTCTGCAAGCTCGATCATTAGTTTGTTGCGTGTTTCAGCTGTTTGTTCTGTTACTCGATTTACGGTTTTGTCGAATGGTGAAATAATAAGCAGTCTGCCTTCTTGTATTGGTTTTTCAAATTCAGGCTCTACTTTTTCTTTGAGTCCTCTTGCTAATACTAAAATTATTGGCTGTTTACCTTTGAGCAAATAGTGTAACACATCTTTTTCTATTTGGCTGTGAAAACCACTGATAACACAAACTCCGTTTTCTCTTTGTTCTATTGCCCAATCATAACATTTCAATACTACCGATGCAGGAATTTTACGGCTGCAGAAAAAAGCAGTTTTGCATATCGACAAAAGTTCTTTATTGCCTACTAAATTCATAATTGGTCATGAAATAAGTCCACTTCGAAAAGACTTAGTCTGTTCAAAGCGGCTTGAACGTGTTCAATTTGAAAATTATCATCTTTGCGTTTGCTCCACGATTTGATTTTCTCTTTTATTTCTTCTTCAGAAAGATTAGATTTTTTATTTGTTGACTTAATCCAATCAACAGTTGAAAGCAATTCAAGGCCAAACGGCGATTCGTAACCCGACATGAGCTCAAACAGTTTGCCGAGCCTTTCTTTTTCTTCAGTTGAACATTCCTTTTCCATAAACACATGAACTGCTTCCAACTTATCATTGTTAAGATAAATTAAATCCAATGGTTTAGAATCAAGCACAGACTTTTCACTGCTAATAAATCCTTTTTCTAGTTCATGCAGTAAATGTTGTAAATTATGTGCATAAGGCCCGTATAAATATTGTTTGTAATTCAGTTTTAAATCATTTTGTCCCATTCGCTGGAGAAAATAGGCTAGCTTTTGAATCTCAAGAAGGGAAATATCATACCCTAGCTTCTTGTATTGAGCAATGAGCGCAAGAACCATTGCCCTTGGCTTGGTTAAATTTGCAATTGCATTACTTGAATTCGATTTGACCAAATTGACTGGCTCAAAAACACTGATTTCTATATTGAGGTGGCCAAGTTTCATTTGAATTAATTCCTTTACTTTTTCCCAATTAAGCCCCCCTTGACCTGCACCCAATGGTGGGATGGCGATGGATTGAATATTCAATTTTTCAATTTGAGTAACTAAATCATCTAATCCGGATTCAATAAACCAAAAGCTGGATTTATGCATCCAGTGTTTTTTGGTTGGAAAGTTAATAATCCATTTCGGGTTCATCATGCTATCGGTCGGAGTGATGAACATCTTTCCAATCTTTACTTCTTCTTTTTTACATGCTGATGCATAACTTATGTAATTAGCAGGGAAACGCTCTTTGAACTGCAATGCGACGCCCTTACCCATCACACCAACTGTGTTCACAGTATTTACCAACGCCTCCGCATTACTTTCAAAAAGATTGCCTGATATAAATTTCATATGTCAAAAATAAAAATTTGGTCTGATTTTTACTGGGATTTCTATTTCATTGCCCTTAAGGCGTTGAATGACAATATCATACACTTTTTCATTTAGCACTGCAATACCTAGCAGTGCTTCCGTGGGTATATATCGATAAACTAGACATTCAGCTTGTTTCATTTCCATTCGCTCAGCTCCAAATTGTCTGCCCCATTGGTCTGTCTTGATAAATTCCCAATTCAACTTTTCTAAGTCATCCGAATTATTATAAAATTTAGTATAGTCTAATTTGGCATGACGGTCAGTAAATATATACTGGCAGCCTAATCGGTTTAATTTTTCCATATCTGTGACCAAATAGATAATTTCTTCCTGAGGTGTTTGAATTACTTCCGGATCATTTCCTTTGTGAATGACATATAACATTGGGCTTCTGTACCAGAAATAAAAAGGAATATATGCTGAAAGTGTTCCACCCGGAGAAATTGGAACAATCCGATCTTTTCGGTAATCAATAAGTGAAGGAAAACCTATGGGGACAAAGTCAGGATCCTGCACAGTAGAGTTCGGACAGTGTAAACCATTTATTAGAATAAAAGGTAGATTATTCAGATGTGTTATACGAAAAAGTTGTTTCATTTATATTTCATTTTCTTTCTTTTTACAATGACTATTCAAATGACGCATTTAAATACCACCTAACCAGGAACTTGTCGGCTGCTTTAAAACCTGTTTTGGGTAGCTTTAAAAGGTCAGGATTTCCAAGGCTTTCTTTTATCATTATTCGTCTTCGTTTTCAAGTTCCTGTCCTAAGCGATACTTAATATCATAATTAATTATAAAATCCAATTCCTTGTCAGTAAAGTCATAGTGTTCAGCAAGGGTAGTATCAATTTCATCTATGATATATTTAGATAAGCGAGGTTGAAAAACCTGCATTTTCAATTGACCATACTTTTTATAGTATGCTTCTTGAAAAAAAGAGTTCTCCTGCAAATTCAATAAAATATTCTTACCTACTTTTGCTAACTTTATTTTTAGGTTTTGATTTAACACATCGAGTGAAAATGGGAATGTCGCAACTTCTCGTTTATTCAAATTCCTACAATCAGAATAAGCAACATAATACCAGAAAAAAAGTGAAGACAAATAAGTTGCATTAGCAGCAAATTTATCTTCTTCAGATTTGAAGTAAATTTCTTTTAACTCTGATGTAACACGCAAACTTCCATCCGCTTCATAAATTTTTGGAGCTGTATCCAGAAATTGCAGAAAGTATCTTAGTTTCCTTGTGTGGTAAACTATATATTTACTATTATTTAAAGTTGTGGAACTGATTGATTTATTTCGCTTTATCTTTTTGATTATACTGGTCTCTTCCTCGGTGCTTACTTTTGGAATAGAGTCATTATGTAAATCTTCCTTTGAAATTAATGTGTATTTTAATAACTGAAACAAAGATTCCCTTCCTTCAACATACCAACGGTAATACTTAGTGGCGTAGGATTTCTTTTCCCCAATTCGATTTGATAAAAATATTGTAAGATGTTTTTCAACTCCATCAAATAGTTTTGCGGGTCGCATAGCGTAGCTACTATACCAAATTTGTTTTAGTTGGGCATGCATTAATTTTCTTAATGAACTAAAACCATCGGTGCTGACAATTGAAATAGGAACTATCATTCCGATGGCACCATTAGTGTTGAGAATTCTTGATGACCTCTCAATAACAAATGCATATAAATCTTTGCAATTTAAAGTTTCAAAATTTGTGATTTTGTATTGAGAAGAAGGAGTATAAACTACATAGGGCGGATTACCAATTATCACATCAAATCCACCATTTCCTTGCACAATTTCATAAAACTCCGCAAACCAATGAAAAGGTTGATGAGATTGAAGCCAAGCTTCGAATTTCAACCCACTTGCCTGTTTATGTAGCAATTGGTTCAGTTCGTGATTTAATTCTTTCAGGCGTTTATTGAGGTCTGTTTTTGCCTTTTTGAACTCTTTAAAATCATCGCCGTAGGTCAACTGAATTTCTTTGTAGCGTTTAAAAGCATTGGCTACAATTTCACATTTTTCCTCAATCAATGGTTTAGCAATTACTCCGTCTAAAGTATAGATTAAACCTTTTTGCAGTTCTGTTTCGGTTGCAAAACCAACCAGTGTATTCCCAGCACGGATGTTAAAATCAATATCAGGCAATGGTTCTAAACCTAAATTTGGTTTTCTGTAATCGGCTTCTACCGTTGCAACGAGTTTAAGGAATAAACGAAGTTTGGCAATTTCTACTGCTTCTTTCATTATGTCCACACCATACAAATTACGCAGGATGATGCTTTTGTAAATGAAGTATTGCAGGTTGGGGTGTTCGGGGCTTTTTACCTGTGCCAAAGTTTCTTCAAAAAACTTGTATTTCCCCTTGGGTGCTTCGGTAACAAAGTTTTCCATTCGTTGCAGGCAGCTTTCATACAAGGGTTCTAAAATGTTCATTGCAGCAAACAAAAACGCACCTGATCCACAAGTAGGGTCTAGAATGGTTACGCTGCTGAGTGCTTTGTAAAAGTTTTTTAGTAGTTCGGGGTCGATGGTGTTTTCTACTACATCTTGAGCAAACTGGCGAATGTTCAGGTTGTAGGTAATAAAGTCGTTGATTTGCTGAATGTTGCCTTTGTCTATTTTGCTTTTTACTTCGGTGTAGCGGTTTCTTCGGTCAACCACTTCACGCCAAATTTCGGTGGGCAAAGCATAATTGATGGTTGCCGGTTTATTCCATTCGGTGCGTTTGCTTACATCTTTTATGCCTTGTTCAATTTCTTTTGGCAATGGTTCTTCCACACCTTTTTTCGCAGCATCGTAAATGTATTGGTCGCCACTTTGCTTTACCATTTTCCACAATTCGGCATCTACATTAAATGCTTTCGGGAAATGGCGTTTGGTTTCGTCAAACAAATAGGGAAGGATGCAATTTTTACTGATATAGTCGGTAATATCTTCTTTGGTGTAGTAAGCACCCATATTTGCCCTATCGTTGATGTACTTTTCAAAAATGTAACCAATAACATCAGGGTTAATGTCTTTTCCGCTTGCAGTGTATCGGGTATCTAGATGCCATTCGTATTGGTCGAAGAAATCAAAAAGGCGTTCAAACGCTTTATCGTCAATGTCAATGCATGTATTGGTTTTTTCCAATTCGTGTTCGTCAAACAAACCACCGTTCAGGTAAGGGATTTTTCCAATTTCAATTTTCGTGTCTGGGCTCTGTGTCGGTTCGTTCAAGCCTTTGTGAAACAACACCAAAAGGAAATCACGATAGAAAGAGTAGAATTTTATTTTTCCATTTTTGCTTTTGCAAGCAAGAAGTTTGTCGCGCAGGTAGTTTTTGTTGTTATCTAAAAACCCTTTTTTCTGAATGAAATAGCAAAACATCAATCGGTTTAGCATCAATGAAGCATACCATTCCTGATTGGTTTTGTCGGAAATGCCTTTAATGAATTGCAGAAATGCTCCGTGTTCTTTTTTAAACTTATCGTAAAACTGTTTGGTAACTCTTTCATTGTTTTGGTGGAAGTTGTCAGCAATGCGTTTGGTTACATCAATAATGGTGATGTGTTCTTCTTCATCTAATTCAAAGAAAATCCCTGCTGCACGTTGGTAAAGCAATTCGGGGTCTTGGTTGATGTGCCAACGGGTTTCCGTTACTTTGGTAGGTTTGCCCGATTGCCTTACCACCAATTGCCAAATCTGTTCTGTTTTCTTGGTATCAAAAAAGATAATCAAATGCTCCTGAAACAGTTTGGTTACTTTGGTTTCTATCTTTTTACGGATGTTGTAGTCGGGAATTAAGCCATTGGAAAGCGGATTGCACAATAAAATTTTGAAACCACTTTTTTCGGCAACTGCTTGTAAAGTGTAAGTTTCATTCTCAACAACAATCGATTGGGTTGTTTTATCGTTATTCCAACCCATATCATTAAACAGTTCACGGAAGTTGAACTGCTTGATGTAGGTTGAAAAGTCTTTTTTATCTAATGCCATAATTCTAACTGTTGCTTAAACCCATTGAACAAATGATTTGTGGTTCTTTGTTTGGTTGTTCATCTTCATTCACGATTGCCAATTTATCTTCTTCACGGAGTGAAATCACTAAATTTGCCAATTGGTCATCTGAAATACCTCCTTTGAGTTGGCGGCTCAAGGTTTCTCTTGCAAACTCCTTCATTGGATATTTGTAAATGTCGTCCACTGCTTTTTTCAGTTGCTCGTTTACAAACAACGTTCCTTCATACTCTTTGCAATAGCGGTCAAGTCGCATATACACACGATACTTGACACCTGTTTTTTTACCCAACGAACCACCTGTGTTTTTTTCTTCTTCCCGAATAAAGTCAATGCCACTTTTCACCAATTCGTGGTGCTTTTCCAGTTTGTATTTCGGTTCGGTGTCGGGTGCGCATTGAGCCGCTTTCAAAATGGTGTGTTGTGATTGGGTAATGATTTTTCCCTTATTGTCCACCCAAGCCAAAACATCGTTTTCTTCTGATGTTCGGGTGTAAACAATGACACCTTCTTTTTCGGGTGCTTCGCCATTGTGTTTGGTAGCATAAATCACATTTGGTAAATCTGGAATTATTTTATTTAATTCAGGATTTGCGTCTGTTGCGTTTTTCCAAATTTGATATGCTAATGAAGCTAAGTCTACTTCGGTATCATCATCCTCACCGTCCAAAATTCCCGATTTTTCATTATATAGATCAGCAAGGTTTACTGGGTCACCATCAAAAAAGGTTTCATCGCTTCCTACTACATCGGCGTTTTCTTCAATTCGCTGAGTTAATCTTCTACGTAAATTGATAATGGCTTCAATTCCATCTTCTGGTAAAAATGAATAACAGTAAATTTTCTCTGCTTTTTGTCCGATACGGTCCACACGGCCTGCACGCTGAATTAAACGAATGATAGCCCAAGGCAAATCGTAATTCAAAATGATATGAGCATCTTGCAAGTTTTGTCCTTCGCTCAAAACATCAGTTGTTATCAATACCCGTAATTCCTGTTCGGCATTGATATTTTCAAATTTTTGGTTGCTGTTTGGACTAAAACGATGTGCCAACCCTGTTGGGTTTTCATCATCTCCTGTTACACTTTCAATCTTAGTAATACCTCTTTTCTTTAATTGTTCAGTGAGGTAATAGGCAGTGTCTGCAAATTGAGTGAAAACCAAAACTTTTTCTTTACTGTGGGTTTTAGCTAATAGGTCGTGTAAGGCATTTAGCTGTCTATCTTTATCAGGGTTCCAGTCCTTTCCGATGTTCAGAATTTTGATGATCTCTTTGCTGTCTTTGATTAAGGTTTTTAGCAACGAAACTTCAACTACCTCTTTGTTGCCACCTTTATCAACCTTTTCACGTTTATGGTCAGTAAAAAATTCACTTCTAATCCAATCAAAACGGTTTTTGTATCTGGCACTTGAAAAGAGTGTATAAAGTTCTTTTGCTTTTTGCAAATAGATTTCTTCTTTTAGTATGAGTTTCAAAAGGTTTTTATCTTCTCCGTTATTATCGGTGTCACTATCCTCCAAGTATTCATCTAAGTTTTGCGAAATGTTTTTGCCGATTGGTAATTGTAAATGATTTTGAATAGCATATACAAACAAGTAATTTCTTAAAATATGTCTGCTTAGAGAAAGTAGGAAGGAAAATCCACTGCTTTCCAACCGTTTGAATAGATTTGTTCTGCAAAATCCCATCAATCTACGTCCGGCTCTGCTCAGGTTTTGCAAAATCAACTCTTCATCTTTGGTTGGATTTAATATCGGTTTCTGACACAAATATTGTTGCAGACCGTATCTCGGTAACTCCAAATGATTTATTATGTCAACTATTGTAGTTGAATACATTTTTGCGTACAGATCTTTAGGATCTTTAGGGTCAAATACATATTCAACGCGTTTAGGAATTCGTTCAGGAAAATATGACTTTGTTCCATCTGCAAAAGTCAAATATTTTCTTCCCATGTCCGGGTCGGTTTCTGCATAATTATTTTTTATGAAGCTTCTCGTTCTACGCACCAAATACATTCTCATCAATTCACGCCAGTCGTCAGAAAAGGGGCTTTTTTCAAAAGCTTTAATACTTCTGATAAATGTTTCAGTATGCTTCGAACTGAATTGAACTTGTCCACCAATGCTGGTAATGTATTGTTCGGGGCTTAAGCCTAAATCTGCATCGTCTGAAATAAACAAGCGAAGTTGGTTTGAAAGGTCTAAATAAGTTTTGTTGTAAGGTGTTGCCGAAAGTAAAATCACTTTACTGTCATTTTCTTCCAAATATGATTTGATTGCGCGATAGCGGCTTCCTTGGTCATTCCGTAGATTGTGACTTTCGTCAATTATTACAAGCCGATAACGTCTCAAATTTGGCAAACTGGATTGTACCTTACTTTGTGAAAGTACCTTTGCTCTCAATTGATACTTATGTGCGTAACCTTCCCACATTTCAACTAAGTTTTTTGGACACAAGATTAGTGTTTCCAAGAAGAAATCATCCTCAAAAATTTTGGCCAGTGCAGTTGCGGTAATGGTTTTTCCTAAACCTACCACATCACCAATAACGACACCACCACGCTTGTGCAAATGATGTGCAGCAACCAGCACTGCTTTTTGTTGGAATTCCAGTAATTCCTTTTCAAAAACCTTTGGCAACTTAAATTCATTAATTCCGGCTCTTGCTTCACGTGAAAGGTGGTAGGCAATTTTTAAGTAAATATGAAATGGTGAAACCAATCTGTCGGCTGCCCAAGAATTGTCAATAATTTCAATAAGTTCTTCTGTGATGTCAATACACCAACGATCTATCCAGCGGTCGTTAAACCAAGTTGCCAACTTATTCGCTGCATCTTGGTCCAGTACATCAATGTTTAATTCGCCTTGCTTTGCAAGTCCTGCCAAGGTCAAGTTGCTACTGCCTAGAAAACCAACTACAGGAACTCGTTTATCATTGCTGTAAGCCAAGTATAGTTTAGCGTGCAGCGTATAGCGCAAATGCAGTTTTACAACTACTTTTTTATCCTTCATTTGTTGGCTCAACCTCCGCAACGCTTTCTCATCCGTTTCAGTTGGCGTACCAATTGTCAACTGGTCCTTAAATTCTTGAGCAAGACGCTTTTTTAGCTTAATTGCTTCGGCTTGGTCAATGATATGGTCTTCGTCTCTTGAAAAATATTCTTTTAACAGTTCTAGAGGCATTTTTTGCATACCAACTAATAGTCTGCAAATGCGGTGAGCAACGTCTTTACCCTCAACTACTGTTGCACCTTCTAGTTTGTCGATATTCTCAGCAACTTCTTTCCAACCTCTTAGGTTAAAATAACCTACACAAAAATCAGTTCTATTTGATAAATCTAGGGTTTGATTTAATCCAGTTGTTAAATGATTTTCAATATTGTCGTAAATCTTTGGCATGATCAAAAAGTTATTTTGGCTGTTAAAGTATATAAAAATATTAAAAAAAGTTCATGATAAATTTGAGGTACAATGATTCTATACAGTGCTAGAAATAATGACTTCCCCTCCCCCTAAATTTACCACCCATCCCCTCAACCACCAAAAAATCAACGGAATAATTCAAAATATTATTGATCTATCAATCAACCGTTTATAACGGGTAGACAAGTTTACCCCCCGGGAAAACTCTAATTAGGTGGTTAATTAGGTGGTTAATTACGTGGTTAATTAAGTGGTTAATTAGGTGGTTAATTAGGTAGTTAATTAAGTGGTTAATTAGGTAGTTAATTAAGTGGTTAATTAGGTAGTTAATTAAGTGGTTAATTAGGTGGTTAATTAGGTGGTTAATTAGGTGGTTAATTAAGTGGTTAATTAGGTGGTTAATTAAGTGGTTGATTAAGAGGTTTTTAGTCAATTATTTAAGAGGTTAAATAGGTTGTTATCTGTTTAAGTTCTCCTGAGGCTCAGCCAAAAAGAAAAGTAGTTGAGGATTATCGGTTTTTAGTCAACTTTTGGGCAAAATTTGGGTATAATTTGGGTCTTTTTTGGGCCTTTTCATAATTTTTCATATGGCATGGATTACTGAAATGACTTTTCCGGTTTTGATCAAATTCAAGATAATACAAATTTGGACAATACAGAAACAATTAATAGATTTGTCCGTTATTTTATGAACAACAACTCATAGTTATTAACACCACTACCCATGAATTACTTCCCTGAGCGTCTCAAAAATGCCCGTAAAATGAGGGGTTTCTCATTACAAGAGCTTTCTGATTCCCTCCAACAATCAATTTCCAAGCAGGATTTGAACAGGCTTGAAACTGGACAGAAGCAACCGGATAGTGAGATTTTATCGAAACTGTGCTCCACTCTTAATGTAACCCTTGACTATTTTTTCCGAAAAAAAACTGTTTCCCTTGAACATGTTGAATTCCGTAAACTGAAAAAACTAACTGTTAATGAGAAGGAAAAAGTCAAAGGGCAGACCATCGAATATCTCGAAAGATATCTTGAGTTGGAAAATCTTCTTGGAATAAAACATAACCTTCCTTTTCACCCCCATGAATATAAAATTAGGGATGAACAAGATGTCGTTAAAGCCGCCAGGAAAATGAGAGAGGATGTATTTCAAATTGGGAATGACCCAATTTATAATATATACGAACTGCTCGAAGAGAAAAACATAAAGGTAATGTCTACTGATGTAGACAAAGCTTTTTCTGGTATGTCAACCATCATTGATAATGAAATTGGCGTCATCGTTTTTAACTCCAATAAAGAAGTGCCAAAAGTTCGTAAAAGGTTTACCCTTTTACATGAACTGGGTCACTTATACATGAATTTGTCGGATTTTGATGAGAAAACCACTGAAAGGTATTGTGATGCTTTTGCGGGAGCCATGATGTTGCCGGAGGAGAAACTTATGGAGTATTTTGGAGGGAAAAGAGATGTGGTTTATGTGAAAGAATTGAAGTTGATAAAAATGTACTTCGGCATTTCATTGGTTGCAATTATGCATAGAGCGAAATCACTCAACTTAATATCAGACCACTATCTTAAGTACTTTTATATTAAATACAATAAGTTTTATAAAAAGGATGAAAGCGAAGGATATGATGGGGTTGAAGAATCGAATCGTTTTATTCAACTATTGATTCGCGCAGTAGCACAGGAAATTATTTCAACTACTAAAGCAGCTGCATTGAATAATCAAATTTTAGGCGATTTTCGTGAACAATTTCTTGATGCAGATTCCAAATGAAAGTTGCCATTACCGATGCCAAACCCTTCACTTCAAAATCATCACCCTTTGCCCTATATCCCCAATCCGAATTAAATAAACTCCACCTGCAAGACCTGAAACATCCAATGTAGTTTCTCCTTCAATTGCTTTCTGTAAAACGATTTTGCCCAATGAATCAAAGATAATAAGGGTCTTTGGGTTATTATTGGAAGTGTGTACCCGAATTATTTCGATGGCGGGGTTGGGATAGATAAGCAACAGTGGATTTGATGAGGTTATGGTCTCGAAAATAGAAACAGGTCCCTGGAATTCATAGCATCCCATATCAATGGTTCCGTTGTAACGTGGATTTGCATCGAGGTCGGTGGAAGGGATGTTAATCACACCAATGGTATCACCGGCATTGATGCAGGGAGAACTTGGTTGTAAATGAAAATCGTAACCGACTGCATTCATAAATTGTGGATCTGTATTAATGTTTCCACCCTGCCAGTTAAGCAACAGGTTGCTGCCTCCGTTGTTCGTGTAAATAGAATCTTGTCCGCCTTCAAAATTGGTATTAGCCATTGTGATGTTGTTAATTCCATAATTAAACTGACAAACAATTGCAGGTGGATTGTTGCCATAAAAAATTGAATTGCGAATAGTCACATTAACACTGTCAATACAATACATCACACTCTTCAAAGCCAATCCTGGTCCATCGTCGCATACATTTCCCGACACGGTATTGTTTATAATGCGAACATGGCTCTGACTATCCATATAATAGGCACCTCCCATGACTACACTGTGGTTGTTGGTGATCAGACAATTCACCACATCGGCTTTAGAATTAAATGAATATATGGCACCTCCTGCTGTTGCAACAAAATTGTATTGCATAATGCTGTTCCGGATAACGGGAGTATCACAATTCCACATCACAATTCCTCCTCCTGCATTGGGAGCTTCCATCGCCACGGAGTTGCAGGTGTTGTAACTGATGTTGCAATTTTCAATTAGTGCATTCGAATTATACAAAAAGATTCCGCCACCACATTCACTGATATTGTTTCTGATATTTAAAAATCTAAGTACCGGATCGGCATCATAACAATAAATCCCGCCACCATAAAAAATAGGATCGAAACCCAGGAGCCTGTAATTTCCTTGGCCATTTTCGATGGTAAAACCAATCAGTTGCGCATCGGAAGTTTCATTATTTTCAAACGTGATTACACTTTTATCTAGTCCGGATAAATTATTGGGGGCAATTATGGTTGATGCAATATCGGATGTATCGTTAGTCAACAAAAAAACAGATGCAACGACAATATTTTTCCCTGAAAAGTTTAACTGTTCCGCATAAACTCCCGGTTGAACCAGAATTGTATCGCCATTACTTGCATTATTGATGCCATGCTGAATTTGCATATAATCTAAAGGAATATGAATGACAGCCGCATTCAAATTGCTGGTAATCAGCCCCAAATAAATAAGTAGCATTAATTTCTTCATCACATTAAAATTTTGCATGAATTAACTTCTAATCTATAGACAAAATCCATCCACCAAACGCTGCATTGTTCAGAATGAAAATGAGAAAATGACCATTACGGACTTTCAGCAGAAATGTATTTATCATTTAACAAGAAATGAAAATGGAATGTTGAAATGCTGGATTTTCCACCTCCTCGCGCAAGCGAAATTCTCTGCGTCTCCCAAACTCTGCGTTCAAAAAGTATGTCATTGGTCATTTGCGGCAAAGCCGAGGTGGTAAGTCATATGTCATATGCAATAAGGATTATTTTTCGATGCATATTTGTTTGAAATGCTCCCATTAGTTAGGTCATTTAGCGGCAAAGCCGCTGTCATTGGGTCATTGATAGGCAATGAAAGATTTTCCTCCTCCTCGCGCAAGCGAAATTCTCTGCGTCTCCCAAACTCTGCGTTCAAAAAATAAGTCAAATGTCATATGCAATAAAGTTTAATTATCGATGCATATTTGTTTTCCTTAATCCCAATTGTGAATCTAGTTGTTATGTAAAATACACCATTTATTATGTGAAGTCCCATCTATCATCTATCATTTATAATTTATCATCATAACGAATTTCCATTCTGAAGAGAAACACATTAATCCCGCAGTCACAAAAAAAAGCTCGTGATTTTCATCACGAGCTTTTTAAGGATAGAATTAAAATTAATGCGTCACCAAAACCTTCTTAACATGATCTTGAACACGAATGAAGTAAACACCGTTGGAAAGAGTCGAAGTATCAAAGCTGGCTTCATTCACTATTTCTTTCGAACTAATAACTTTCCCCATAGGATCAACAAGCTCTATCGTAGCTTTCTCTATTCCACTAACCCTTACCCAAATTCTTTCACGCGCGGGGTTCGGGTACACACTCAAACCTGTAACCTGCACCGGATTGTCGCTAAGAGAGGTTGGATTGTTATTGGCAGAGAATGTGGGATTCTGAATTACGAAGTTACCGGTGCCATTTGGTACACGTGCATAGCCTTGATCTGTGGTTTGCACGCCCCAACTTACACTGTCAACTAATCCACCTGCGGGATCAATCAGATATAGTATTTCACCGGAAGCAGAGAGCTTGAAGTTCGCATGGAATGGTCCCTGGCTGCTGTCTTCATCGGCCCAGACAATCAGGTATTCGTTGGGTTGTAAAAATGTTCCTGCAGGAATTTCATACTTATCGAGGTTTGTTGGATTATCAGTTAAAACATAACCACTTAAATCAACCTGCACTTGTGATTTATTATACAGTTCGATCCAGTCATCATATTCACCATACGAATCGGGCATGGTAGTAGTGTTAGATGCCATAAGTTCATTGATTACCACTGTAGAGTCAGCTGAAATAGATGGACTCACCAGATAGATATAAACATTATGTTCAGCACCAACAGGATCGTAGGTTACGGTGAGCGAAGTGTTAGCTGCAGCTGCTTCGATATAATAACGCACATACGTTCCGGCAGGTTGTCCTGGAATGGTAGCACCATAAATGCCATCACTTGCTGCGCCATCATCGTGAGCGCCATCATCGAACATAGGGGTGGAGGTAAAGTTTCCAACGAGACCGGTTCCATAGTAAAGTTTCACTCCTGAGATCCCGTTTCCGGAAGTAACTGTGGTGCGCACATTCACCGGATCATTATCGCCGGGTTGTTGCCATTGTGTACCGTTGCTGGAGTAGGAGCCATTCGAAATTGCAGGTCCTGTTTGTGCTACTTCGGTATTCGACAATAAATAACTTTTGCGACTGGTGATGAACGATTTTAAAACACCAATTTCTGAAACAAACTGATTGTAGGTATAAATTTTCTTTGGATCATTAAATACCATCGTATCAATTAAAGCTTTGTAACGATCAATTAACTGATTGGCATTTGCAGTATCATAAGCATCATTGATGAAAGTGCGAAGATGTGCCAGGTAACGCTGACGATATTCAGGCACGGCAAACAAACGGTTCATCAGGGGATAATTTGCATTCTGCTGATTGTAAAAAGGACTCCAGTTTACGTGTGCAGGATCCATTACACTGTTGCCATCATATTCCTGAGGAACAATTCTGCCGGTCTCCATTTCATAGTGTACGTTGTAATCCATTTTCCCTTTATAGATGTAACCATCATCATCAGAAAATAAAACTTCAGCAGCGAGGAACCAAAGGGTTCTGTCGACATCCATATAAGTAGGAAGTACTGTTGGAAGATTTGCCAGTGGTGTGTTTTCGAGTGCTGCAGTTGTTGCCACCAAATCATCCCATGGTTGAGCCTTAGTGGCAGATTTCAGTGTGTAATATGGTTTGTATAGCGATGTATCGGCACCTAAATAATTCAATGCTGCAGTACCATCACCCCAGCCACCACCTCCGGGACCACCGCTGCCAGTTGGACGATCGGCACGCCAGTGTGTTCCATCGTTGCTGAGCCACCATTCTTTCAGAAAATCTTTGTTCAGTTGCTGCACATTGGGATAAACACCCCAGTTGGCACCATTGATATATAATTTTACGAAAGCTGATTTTGCTGCAGGAATATGTTTGCGAATCTGATGCTGATAAAAAACTTCGCGAAGAAAAGATTCATCCTGAAAACAATTGTTCAGGTTAAAAGTCTCGTAGCCTTCCACATCTTGTCCGGCAATGGCATAATCGAGAGAAATGTTAAACGACTTTTTTTGTCCCTGGACGGCCATGTAGGAAGTTTGTCCTTTGAATCGAACACCAACACTGTCGTATGTCACACCATCTAAAACCATGGTGGCCGGAAGATCAGTTTTGCTGGCATAATTCTGGGTAAGCAGTGTCCAGTAATTTGGTTGTGCAAAGGTGAGATAGATACTCTTCACAACCGAGTCATTATAGAGTCCCTGATGTTGCTGACCACCTGAGAAAAGCATTCTTCCATCGGGAGAGAAATACATCTCATCGGGCAGACTTTGAGCTTGTAATGCAGGTGCGAGAGCCATGAGTGCACCCAGCATAGTAATTCTTAAATTCATAAAGTTGTGTTTGGGTTTATAAGGTCGGTTTGATGTCGAAAGTACAAAAAAGTTTAATACCGGCTTAACATTATTTATTGCTGATATTCAATGATTTAGATAAAACTCGGGTAGGTATTGCATTTAATTAATAATCAGTAATTTAAATCTTTGTAAAAGTTGGTTAATATTTATAAAGCATTGATAATTAATATGGTATTCATCATTCACGGAATTGAGAGATGCACAATACTGATTTTAGTTAAATTGATTTTTCTAGCACAATTATTGATTGATAGAAAAAGTTAATAACTTTGAATAATAAATACATACAAAAATGCCGGCATCACATCCTGCTAAAGTAAACAATACTTCAAATTTTTCATCCACTGAACGATCTCATTGGTTTGATTCATTTATTGGAACCCTGCGAGCACACGAAATGCAACTGGAAACGCAAACAGCTACTCCTCAAATGCAATCGATGTATCAGAATTTATTAAGTGGCAATGTTGAAAATGTTATTCTTGCAGGAAAACAGCAGGCAAAAGAATTTTTCGTCACTAAAATTATAGTTGAATACGTAACAGAAATACAAAGTATTCCTTTGACGAAGTTAGCCTTCGATCATAATGATAGTGAAGTTTTAGTTTGGATCCAGATTTCAGATGATGATACTGATTCAGAAAATAAACTTATTTTAGCTGAAGCTAAAGTAAATGCAAAGTATCACGATTTCGGTTATCATATTTGCAGTGTTATTGTAGAAACTTCAGACGAATTACCTGTTCCAAATCACTATCAAATAATTAAGTGACTTTTTTGTGGCTCAAGTCGACGAACATATTGCACAGGTTAAAAAGAACCTGAACTTTTTAAATAACATTTCTCAGATTCCTGAATCATTAGATTGGCAGGTAACTGTTTGTTTTTATTCAGCCTTGCATTTAATTAATGCTCACCTTGCTTCGAATGGATTGCAATACAGGAAACATGCTGATGTTGATAATGCTATAAATCCGTTCAATAAAATTAAACTGTGTGCACTGCCTCAGGAGGTATACACCGCATATAGTTCTCTCTACAAATTAAGCCGCCGGTCGCGATATTTGGTGGATTTAAAAGACAATAATATTAATTCTAATCAGGGGTGTTTGATTTATGAAAAGCACCTGGGACGTGCACTTAAACATTTAGATACGATTTTGATTCACTTTGCCGGCAAATTTAATTTAGAACTTAAAGTTTTCGAAAGAAGTTTGCCTCTAGAAGTGCAAAAACATAGATTTACCTATTTTAAAAATGTTACTGGTAAAAATACTGTGGTGCAACCTTGATTTTATCCTTTTCCAATCCTTTTCCACAAAAATCATAGCCTGTTTTTCAGAATTTCGGCAAAAGTATACCCCTTCACAAAACCATTCAGGCAGCGGGCAATGCGATCGGCTTTGGTCTTTTCTGTTTTGGCTTCCGAGATCCATTTGGAATAATACTTATGGTGGGATGCAGGCATTGCATAGAATACTTTTTTAGCTGCGGGATCTTCTTCAAGACAACTTAAAAAATCAGAGTCGAGCTTAAATTCTTCCTTATCAATTTGTAATTCCACGTCCACATGCATGCCGTGTTTTTTTCCTAACAGCTTTCGCAGATCGGCTTTTACCGGCATAATAAAATTGCCCTGACCCATAGGGATCAAGGCAATCATTTTTATTGGTGTAGCATCAATTTTACCTTTCACACGGAATGATTTTTTCACTCCGGG
The DNA here is from genome assembly GCA_016788065.1 of Bacteroidia bacterium. Lineage (GTDB taxonomy): Bacteria > Bacteroidota > Bacteroidia > AKYH767-A > OLB10 > JADKJB01. Next base: position 29,755 of record JAEUTI010000013.1, read on the forward strand.
ATTGAGTTGTTGTGCTTCTGCTGCAGATACTTCGAAATAAGTCCAACCTGTTTTCTCCCCTTTAGAACCGAAACGTTGCAACAATGCTTTGAATCGTATCTTGGTTGGTTTCATTCTTTGTTCCTTTGGCAGGATGGGGGAGTGGTTTAGAAGATTAAATATATTGACACAAAATTCCACCCATTAGTCCAAGAGTAAGTGCCCAGTAACCAACATGAATAAAGGTGTACTTAAATGACTTTCTTTCGAACAAGGAATTAATTCCAATGATAGGAAGTACGATAAAAATGCCTGCAAGCACACCATGCAACATACCATGTTTAAAGGTGCGGAAGTTAGTGCCATATTTTTCCATAAAGGAAGCTACCATGAGTGATAATTCAGAATTCGGATCCTTGAATTCAGGCTCATCCATAATGACTGAGTAAATACTGAACTGATGGATAACCAGTGATTGCAACATCATGCTGAGCATGAAGGAAAAAATGTAGGTAAGGATAAAGATTTTAGCCATGTTCCCTGATTGAAGGTCGGCTTCCGTGAGACCGTTTGCATTCATCCATGCTGTTCCAAATACTTTCGGGTGATACCAGATAAATCCGGTGAGTAGTGGTACGATTGCAGCTATTGCAATCACTAAGAAGTTAATTTCCATAGTAAGTGATTTTTAGGTATCCAAATGTATATAAACCTTCTGAAATAAAAAAACACCGGTTATTTTCCGGTGTTGGCAATCATTAATGTCAGGTGTATTTAAAATACGTTGGAAGCAATTCGGCGAATCAATTCAGCATTGCCCATGGTGTAGTAGTGGAGGCAGGGGATTTTGTGCTGCATCAGTTCTTTCGATTGTGCTATACACCATTCGGTACCCACTTCTTTAACCTGTGCATCGGTCTCACAATTCTCGAGTGCCTTCACAAAGTCATCGGGCAGATCGATGTGAAAAGTTTTAGGCAACAGGGTCATTTGTTTTTTGGTAGTGAGCGGCTTTAATCCCGGAATAATTGGAACTTGAATGCCTGCTTCCCTGCACTTGTCGACAAACGAAAAAAACTTGCTGTTATCGAAGAACATTTGAGTTACGATATATTCGGCACCGGCATCAATTTTCATTTTCAGATATTTGATATCGGTATTAATACTTGGTGCTTCAAAATGTTTTTCAGGATATCCGGCCACTCCGATACAGAAGGTTGTAGGATCAACATCACGTAAGTCTTCATCCAGAAAAATCCCTTTATTCATACTTCCAACCTGTTGTACCAGATCGAGTGCAAAAACATTTCCTCCTTCTTCGGGAGTGAAATGCGATTCGGTTTTGATTGGATCTCCGCGTAACAACAGCACATTGTCGATACCCAGGTAATTCAATTCGATCAGTGCATTTTCAGTTTCTTCACGGGTAAAACCACCACAGATAATATGAGGTACGGCATCGGTCTTGTAACGGTTTATAATTGCCGAGCAAATACCAACTGTTCCTGGGCGTTTGCGGATGGCAATCTTTTCCAGATAGCCTCCAACACGTTTCTTGTAGATGTATTCTTCCCGGTGATAGGTTACATCAATGAAAGGAGGCTTAAATTCCATTAGAGGATCAATAAGATCATAAATGGACTTGATACTTTTCCCTTTTAAAGGGGGTAAAATCTCTATCGAAAAGAGCGTCTTTTTAGCGTTCTTAATGTGATCGGTAACTTTCATGGTGCAAAATAAATAAAAAACCCCGCTCGAAGGCGGGGTTTTCATTTATTTAGTCGGTTGACTTATTTCTCACGGATCAGCTTAAGCGTACCCTTGTAGTCTTTACCTGTTTGTAAAACAAGTACATAGAAGTAAGTTCCATCAGGTAAGTCATCACCATCCCAGTTGTTCAGGTAATTGCTTGTTGAGTAAACTTCATTACCCCAACGGTTGTAGATAACCAATTGGCTATTTGGGTTTGTATCCAGATTTTTGATAAAGAACACATCGTTCAATCCGTCACCATTATCTGGAGTGATAACGTTAGGGATAGTGATTTCGCAAGGAGCTTCAGCAATCAGGATATCATCAGAATTACGGCATCCGTTATTGTCGGTTACAGTGATTTCATAAGTACCGTAAGCAGTAACTTCATAGGTAGGACCGTTTCCAACTACATAGCCATTTGATGTCCAGTCGTAAGTTGCAACGTTTTGTCCGGTAGCATCCAGCGTAGGAAGATCTTCACCTGGGCAAATTTCCTGATCATCACCAACAGCTACTACAGGAAGAGGATTCACAGTAAGCTCAACACTTGCAGTTCCTGTACAACCGTTTCCATCAGTAACAGTAACTGCATAGGTACCTGCCTGATTAATATTGAGTGTTTGTCCGCTTTGTCCGCTGATAGTATTTCCGTTTAATGTCCAGCTGAATGTTGAACCGGCATTACCGGCATCAATTACAGCATCAGGATCATTCTGACAGATTGCAAAGTTATTGCCAAGAGTCACAACAACAGGTGCAGAGTTTGTAAGCGTAGCACTTGCAGATGAAGAACAGTTAATTCCTGAGCCGGAGTTGGTAACAGTAACGGTATAAGTTCCAGCAGAGGAAGGAGTAATTGTTTGAGTGTTTTCGCCTGTGCTCCATGAGAATGAAGATCCTGCGTTTCCAGCATCAAGTGTTGGGAAAGAAGCACCGGGACAAACGGTAGCGCCTGTTAAAGTAACTACAGGAACAGCAACAACATTTACATCAGTCACATCAGTTGCATTACAAGCTCCGATATTGATAGTGATTGTATATTGACCTGCCTGAGTAGGCTGATAAGTCTGGCTTGTTCCTACTACGTTACCATTTAATGTCCATGTATAATTAACTCCACTAACACCTGCATCCAAAGTTGGGAATGCCTGATCAGAGCAAATAGCTGCATCAGCAACGTTAACAGTTAATTGTTGAACAACAGTTACGTCGATATCGCCACCGGCCTGACATTGACCACCTGTGTTTACAAGTACAGAGTAGTTACCGGATTGTGTAGGCTGGTAAGTTTGGTTAGTAGCACCAGAGATTGGTGTTCCATTTAATGACCACTGATAAGTAGCACCTGCGTTACCGGCATCCAGAATAAGAACATCAGAAGCACAGATCGTAGTATCAGCACCAAGGCTCACAACCGGAGCAGGAACAACAGTAAGTTCATAAGTGTCAGTTCCGGTACATCCTGAAAGTGAGGTAACTTCTACTGTGTAAATACCAGGTCCTACAGTAGTGATGGATTGTGTATTTAATCCAAGTTGTGTACCATTCAGGAACCATACATAAGTTCCGTTTGGAACACCTGCATCAAGAACAGGAAGTGGATCAGTAGAACAGATAGTAGCATCTACAGGAAGATTAACCTGAAGTTGTGGCAAAATTGTTACTGTAACGGTGTCACCACCAACACATGATCCGCCGTTGTTTACCAACACAGAATATGTTCCGGCAACAAGTGGTTGGAAGAACTGTGAAGTTTCTCCGGGGATTGCAGTTGAACCATTATACCATTGGTAAGTAGCACCTGCATTTCCAGCATCAAATACAGGAACTGGATCAGTATCACAGAGAGAAATGTCATTTCCTAAAGCAACAACAGGAGTTGTATTAACTGTGAACTGCAGTGTATCAGAACCCTGACAAACCGGAGTAACACTAACGTTAACGATATAAGTTCCTGCACCACTTGCAGTGATTGTTTGTGTTTGATCAGGAAGTGTATTTCCGTTCAGTGTCCAAGTGTAAGTAGCACCTGAGATTCCTGCATCAAGAACAGGGAAAGGATCAGTGTCGCAAATCACCGGGTCAACACCAAGATCAACAATAAGGTTGTTAAGAACATTCAATACTGCAAGTGTATCACCTGCGTCGATAAATGTATTACAACGATTCGTGAAAGTATTTGCATCAGAACCGGATTGAACAATCAGATGAACCGGAGTTGCAGGTGAAATATTAGAAGCAAGGTTGAAAGTAACAGTTGAAGAATAACCGTTTCCACCAGGGCAGTTAGTAACTGCAGTAACAGGATAAACAACACCGTTTGCATCTACGAAGAAGAATTCACTTCCTGAACTTGTTACGGTATTACAAGAGATTTCATAATCGAATGTTACTGTTACATTATCGAAAGAACATCCTACATCAAAAGTTTCTGTATTGAAAACACCCGGATCAATAACATTGAATTGGATAGAGTCAAATTCCAGCATCTGAACACCGCACTCACTGAGGAAGGTATTGTTATCGAAACCAACTTTAGTAAATGCCAGAGTTGTTCCGGCAGATAATGGATAGAAGAAAGAAACAAGGATCGAGTCAGTCTGACCGTTTACACAATTGAATGGAAGAGCATTCAATACAGGATTCAAAACACCCTGTGGAGTAAGAATACGGATATCAGTTTCAGTAACAGAACCACACTGAACAGGTTGATCAAGGATAATCCATACAGAAGTATCACCGCAGCTTGCTGTATAGAAAGTTGCAGGGTTACCTTGAGGATCAACAGGATCAGCAAATACAGGAGCAGTACCAACACAACCACCAACAACGTTCATTTGGATATCGCGACGAACTTCACCAATTTTAATACCATTACGGAACTCTTCGCAGATTACTGCAATTACACCAACCTGAATTGAGCTTGGAGTAAATGAAATTGTTCCTGTAACCGGATCAATTGTGATAGGAGTAGAAGAAAGAAGTGGAGTAAGTGCAGTATTTGGTGGTGCATAAGTTACCGGTGTTCCGGCAGCAGTAAGAGCTGGTGCAAGAGAGAATACCAGTGAGTCACCATCAACATCAGTTGCGCTTTGGTTATAATAAAACTCATTACCAACGCAGAACTGAGTTACCGGAATATTTGAGAATACCGGAGAGCTGTTGGTTGGAGCATTGAAGTTATCTAATGTTGAAGCTACAAACAGGTTGAAGCTGGCAGGGTTTGTAAGTGTAGTGATGGATGCATTCCGGCAGCACTCTGTGAAAGAGAAAGTCCAGTCAGCACATGGTCCGCCCAGCGTTACCAATCCCTGATAAATATATTCCTGAACACCATAACCGGTACCACCATTACAGGTAGTAGTTACGGGTGGAAGACATGGTGATGGTGGGATTTCAAGACCTGAACCGGGAGCTTGTGTTAAAGTTACGTTTCCTGAAGGAAAGCAACTTGAAGCATAGCTTAGGTTTACAGATGTAGGTGCAGAGATACCATCGCAATCACGGTAAAACCTGACTGTGATCAGGTATTGATTCGGACCGACATATTGATAGGTAACATCAGCTCCTACCGCATGACTTCCATATGATTTCGACGAAATTAATGAAAGTACGGCTATTGCAGTTGCCGCGACCAGGGTAAAAAATCGTTTCATTAGCATTGATTTTTGTTTTGGTTTTAGGTTGATTTTAGTGGTTATGTTTTGTAGACGCAAAGCATCCGGTTAAAGATGCATCAAGTCTGTTTAACGTTTCAGGGTTAGAGTGCTTTTAAATTGTTGTTTCGCTCCGTTTGAAGAGGTGGCAAATATAATATAAAAATAGGTTCCTTCTGCAGCATCCTGACCGGAACTTAATTTACCATCCCAGCCATTTTCGATGCCAGTCCACTGTTTTACAACTGAGCCTTTTTGATCGTATATAATAGCTTCTAAATCAATATTTTTTGCCGATTCTACCTTGAAAATATCATTTAAACCATCTCCGTTAGGAGTGAAGATGTTCGGAATTGTTGATAAAAAGGAGGGTTCATCAACACTGATTTTACGGGTAAGTTCCTGCTTTTTACCATCTTTCCCGATTACTACCGCTTTCACAGTATAGTTGCCTGATTCAGTGAAAGTATAGTTGACAGCACGTTGCCCAAAAGCAATAGTTGAGCCTTCAACTTCCCAGGAAACTTCATCATAAATTCCTGATAAAGATAAATCTACGCTTAATGGAGCTACTCCGGCTGTAGGATAAGCTTTAATTTCATCCTTAATCATTTCCGTTGCAGGTGAATGAGCAGCATGGTCGCCACCCGATTGTTCTCCGTTAACTTTTGGTGTTGCAGCACTTACAGGTGTTGAGGTAGCAGTATTTTGGACTGCGTTTGTGGCTTCATTAGGAGATGTTGCAGCAGATTGATTATTGTTAATCACCGACTCGGAAACGGCAGCCGCGCCGTTTGAAACCTGATTATTGGTGTTGACAGCCGGTTTAACAGTTGTGTTTTTCTGACTTGAAGTTGTATTTGCTGCTGAATTATCAGTTGCATTTTGTAACGTTTCGTTACCAACGTTTGGAGTGGTTTCGGTATTATTAATGGTCTGAACCTCAGTATTTTGCTGTGCAGAAGTTATTTTTTCAGAATCACCGGAATTCATGTAAACGGCTATGCCGGTAGTTACAACCAATGCTGCACCGGCGATCCACAGGGCACCGGCTTTAATAGAGGCAGCGCCACCCTGAGCGAGATTGGCAGCCTGAGGAGCAGAAACGGGAGCCTGAATTTGCGAAGAAATACGGTTCCAGAGTTCCGGGCGTACGGGTTCTTCGTAATTTTCAAAGGCTTCTTTGAACAATTCTTCTATATTTCCCTTGTCGTTCACTTATATAGCTTTTTCGGTTTGTAATAATTTTTGCAAATGCGTCCTTGCCCGGGAATACTGCGATTTAGATGTGCTCTCGCTGATGTCCAGTAATTCGGCTATTTCTTTGTGTGCGTATCCTTCTATTGCGTAAAGGTTGAAAACGGTCCGAAATCCCTTTGGCATCGACTTAATAATCTTTACCAGGTCTTTCGCGGCCATTGATTCAACAACATGGTGGTTAGTCTCTGCTGTATATTCAATTGTCTCGATATCAATACTATGACGGAAGTTTTTATTTTTACGGAAGGCATCAAGGGCGGTATTCACCATGATTCTTTTGATCCATCCTTCTAAAGAGCCGTTGCCCTTAAATCCGTCAATTTTGTTGAAGATCTTAATAAAACCGTCCTGAAGAATATCTTCTGCTTCTTCTATGCTGTCAGTGTACCTGGAACAGACACCCAACATCCTGCCCGCGAATGTTTTGTAAAGGAGTTCCTGAGCTTGTGGCTCTTTCCGGATGCACCTTTGTACCAGTTCCTCATCTGACATCATACCTCGGTTCAATTATCAAGACTATTTTCTCTTTGATGAGGTTGCATACCGAAAAGAATCTTTTTCTGAAAAAAGCTATATTATTGGTAATCAGCACCAAATCAATTGTTTGGATAATCAATTCAAATATACAAAAAAAAATGGCAGCGAAGCATGGCGGATGTGAGTCATAGGTCATATGATTAGAGGGTCATTTATTGGTTCCCATAAAAATAGATGTGCCTGCTTTTTAATGTGCTAATTTGCTAATGTGCTGGTGTGCTGATTTTTTATTCCTGAGTAAAAAGATGTGACTGCTCTTGATTTGGTGATTTGGTGATTTGATAATTTGATGATTTTTTGTTCCTGAGTAAAAAAATGTGACTGCACATTAGTGGCAAGTGGCAAGTGGCAAGTTGGAGTCTTTTTTCAGAATAAAATTTCGTTTTTCATTTAGCATTTATTTTGTGGCTGCTAAAGTTCGAGGTTTTTGGTTTTCCAAATGATTTTATTGAATATTGATTAACAAGAAGTGAGAATTGAATAGTGACAATGAGGAATACAAAAATCCTCAATCCTCAATCCTATTGAATAGTGACTAACAAGAATTGAAAAGTGAATAATGATACATTTCCTTATTCAATTTGTAATATTCAATATTTGTTATTCAATTTTTGAAGTTGCTATAGAAAACCAATTATTGTTCTGCCACTGATCCAAAATGCTGCCCGTCTTGATGTTCCATTTATTGAATATTGATTAACAAGAAGTGAGAATTGAATAGTGACAATGAGGAATACAAAAATCCTTAATTCTTAATCCTTAATTCTTAATCCTATTAGCATCTATCATTTATCATCTATCATTAAAACGAAATTTCCTTCTGAGCAGAATCACAAAATTCCTTAATCCTTAATTCTTTCGTATTTTAGCCTCATGAAGTTATTTCGGATCAGCTTTTTAATCATTGTTTTCAGCATTATCGCTTTTGAGCCCTTAAATGCACAAAAACGTGGTGCTGTTTGGTGCTTTGGAGATAGTTCTGGAATTGATTTCAATACTTTAATCAATCCTATACCTACCAACTCCTCCATGGTTAGTCGAGGTTCTTGCTTATCACATTGTGATAAAAATGGAAATTTACTATATTATAGTTCAACAGATGCAGCAAATGCAAGCTTTACGTCTGCCAAGATATGGAATAAGAATCACGGTGTCATGGATGGTGGAGATTCTATTGCTGGAAGTGGATGGTACAATGAATTAGTTTCCGTTAATCACCCTCAATTGGATTCGTGCTACTATTTTTTTTCTATCGGTGTAACATTGCCTTATGGACTGATGTACTCAGTAATTGATATTCGGCTTGATGGAGGATTAGGATCGGTAGTGCAAAAAAATATTCCTCTGTTAGGCGGGTTGATGGTTGATTGTGTAACGGCTATTAAGCATGGCAATGGACGAGATTGGTGGATTATAGTTCGCCCTTCTCCTATAGGTCAACCAGTATTTAACAATACCTGGTTGCTTTATTTGGTCTCACCCTCAGGAATCTCACTGATTCCACAACAAAATGTTGGATCATTAAACGGAAACAATATTGGAAATATCGCTGTTTCTCGAGACGGCACTAAATTGATTTTTACAAACTTACTTGGGTTAATAGAGTTATATGATTTCAACAGGTGCACTGGTGAAATCAATAATCCAATTTTGATTGAACCCCAACTTTCTATTGGTCCATTTCCTTTTTATTGGTCTGCGGAATTCTCGCCAAGCGGACAATATTTATATGTAAGCACTTCCACTCAAATCAGCAGATTATGGCAGTATGATTTATGGTCTGCTAATATTCAATTATCGAAAACATTGATTTGGCAAGTTCAAAATCCAGCAAATACTGGTGGAGCACTAAAGCGAGCTCCAAATAATAAAATTTATTTTAGTTGTGCCTGGACAGGAGGTGGGTTCAATTACGTTAACTATGATTCAACTCAGTATTGGTTAGAAAACATGAATTTGAGTGTCATCAACTCACCAGACTCAGCAGGTGCAGCCTGCGACTTCCAACCCTGGAGTTTTTATTTAGGCGGCAAACGCACTTATTGGGGTTTGCCCAACAACCCCGATTACGACTTACCAGCCCTTGCAGGAAGTCCGTGTGATACGTTGGTGAGTATTGGTGAAGCCCCACAAATTCAGCAAGCCGCCATAAATGTTTTCTACCACACGGCTTGGGACAAAGTTTTTATTAATGCTTCTAACTTAACAGGTAAAACCGGCAAGTTATTAGTTTATGATATGCAAGGGAAAGTTGTTCATTCGGAGCCGCTTCGGATACAGAATGGGTACTATACCAGAGATTTGTCGATGCTAGGGAAAGCTGAAGGAATGTACCTGATTGTTCTAGAGACTGATTTGGAGCGGTTGGTG
>JAEUTI010000024.1 GCA_016788065.1 Bacteroidia bacterium
ATAGCTGAAACGAGGTAAATAATTTTTCGGAATAGTTCTTTTTGCCTTGCATAAACCAAAGTTAAACTACCAAATGCCCCTCTTTTAAAAAAGTTGCTAATATTAATTAACATTCGTACCTTAGTTGCGCAACAAGCACACGGGTTTGTCAAAAGTGGCAGTTCAGTGCTCCGCAGACACATTTGTGATTAATTAAAGTTTGGTTCTCCGCATCAACTTTGTGGTGAAAATCGCTACCTTCGGCAAGCCCTAAACCATGTGTGACTTGAAATGCTGATCCTGTAAGATTAGCAAATGCTATTTAACTGATGGAAGAGTTTGAGAAGTTTTTAAACGACCTTCCAGCGATGCTCTTCCGGGAGGGTTGCTAAACCTCCCCATGCTGCTGTCAACGGAAACGTGAATAGAGGTGACCGGTGGGGGCTAAAAGGACAGAATAAATTTGTTCCGGTTCGTCAGACAAGAGTTGAACCCCGATAGCTATCGGGGTGAACTGTACCAAGAAGCCTCGAAATGGCAATTTGATGAGCAAAGTATGCGGTTAAGTTCGTTTGAACCACAAAAAAACAGACGTTACCGGATTATGATCAGTATATCATCCGCGGTTAAGGAAACAAACGCTCTGTCAGGTGCTCAGCTGGAACAAGTGAAATGGATAATCAGCTATCAAAATAGTTGAGATTAATTTTCCTTTATTTTTGGAAATTTGTTCTAATGTGACTATTTTAGTCAGCAGATTTACATGCCTGAAAAACTCCCTTTGAAAGACGGGACATGTTGAATGCATGGGGATTTTACATCTGGTCCTCCATAGACTTCTCTCTGGGCAAGTGTGGGAACGTATGGGTGAGATTCCCTTGCGTGACATGATAATATGCAATACATGTAACAATTCATATTTCATTATTTTATACATTATTATCATAAAAATCTAATCTTAAACTCGAATCAAATGAAAACCTGTAAATGCCTCTTAATTGTTCTTTTATTCCTATCTAAATTTTGTTACGGTCAATCCTGTAAAATAGCAGGTACAACTGCAGAGGAATATAATTATATTGTAAAAGGATATAAAGTTCAAGTAGAAAGTGGTTTGGATATGAAGAAAGGATATTCATTTAGAGATATTAATACGGTTGAGTTTGGCGGTAGAAAAGCAGTATTTAAAGAACTAATAAAAGGCGAAAGTGATTTGCGAGCAATAATGGTAATTTTTGTAGGTAAGAATGGCTTGGTAAATTATTTCTGTATTCCCCTCGGCGAAGCAAGCAATGAACTTAGAAATGCTTACTACAATTTGGTTTTTACAAGCATTGACAATTCAGATGCCATGAATTTCTATCAATACTGTTTGACCTCAGTATTGAATACATATCTTTCTAAATAGATGAACAACTTTATTGCCAAAGGCAGCTAATATTCTAACATGTGTTTGGAACTATTAAACGACAATGGGGCTTCTATTATATACTGCTAAAAAGTATCTTTAAAAATGATGGGGAATTAGGATTAATTTACCTGATTTACAATTTTCGAAGGGGATGAACATTTTAGGAGTCAAAAAGTTGGGTAAATGTCATCTTTTTTGTAACTTTGAGCAACAAGGCGAGCAATTGAGTTTATTGTAAAATTGAAATTTTAAACAGAGTTATTGGACGAACTGCCGTTAGGCACAAGCGTATTGTTTGGCTTGTCAGAAAAGTAAATTGAAATTGTATATGGGAAATGAAATTGGATGAACTTTATAACAAACTTAAAGCTGCTGTCATTGACGGATTGAAATATGTAGTGGAAAATGAAGAAGAATATTTTCGCTACAATTTGAGTAATTACTATAATGAATATCCTGATTTAAGATACCAAGACACTGGCTATCCTTACTTTTCAAAATCTGCCTATTCAAAGCGAAACTATTTCGGGTTGTTGATAAAAGATGATACTTGCAAGAATCTAAAAAGTTGGGTAGAATTTCAAGAGTATCTTTTATCTGATGATGATTACTGCAAGTTCTTTTTTCTTGGCAAGTATTCAGAACTGGAAACAGAAGAACATAAAATATTTTGGGATAGCTTATTTTCCATGCACCCGATAACAGAACTAATTGACCGCTACATTCATATTTATTCAACAAAAGAATTTGACGATGATAATTTCAAAATTCTGTTTGCTGAATGGACAAATTACTTTACTCAATCTAAACTCCATTTTGATATTGTTATTCCAATATTGATGGTGACTTTTGATTTTGATTCTTTAGAAATTACAAGCCTTGTCAGCATTGAGAGAATGAGTGATATTGTTCAGAAGTCGAGAAATACAAAAACTTCAACTAATTCATCACCTCACCAAAATGTTATAAGCTCAGCTACTCATGCTTTTGTACTAAAGAATTATTCTATTGAAAATGAAACATCTAAAAGCTCAAGCAACCTTTATGAAATTAGTTGCTACAGCACTGTGATTGTAGAATACATCGATAAACTCTTTGCCTATTTAAGAACACAAACAAGTATAAATACTGGCTACAGCCAAATAATTGCAAAGCCAATCAATTGGGCTAGTTCATATAGTGCAGACCTTTTGCCTCTTGCGATTGCGACAACGAAAGCATATCCTGATTATTTTGAAGACTTCTATTGGAATTATTTACCAAATAAATTTTCATCAGAAATTTTTCTAAATGAACAAATTCAAAAATACCTAACCCCGATTCAAAGAAATATTCAAATAGCAATTGATAGATTAAATAAAGCTTTTTTAAGAAGGCATATTGACGATTCTATTCTTGATATAACCATTGCATTAGAAGCGATATTTATTGAAAGTAGTGAGAACACAGAAGTAACACACAAACTTTCTTCAAGAGCTGCGATTCTCTGCAAACTTTTTCCAATTGATTTTTTAACTCCCTATCAAGTTTTCAAAGCTTGTAAAAAAATATACAGCTTTAGAAGTGCAATCGTTCATAGTAAAGAGAAAAAAGAATTAGATAAAAGTAGAAATATTAAAAGCGATATACTGCCAGATATTACAAGTGTGGAAGCGGGTTTAAACATATTATCTCATTCAATCAATATTCTTTTGGCTAATCCACAGTTTCTAAATGTTGAAGAATTGGATAGAAATATTTTTAATGAAATTGCTCAGAGTTAAATAAACGAACCAAAAATAGAAGAATAAAATACCGACGCTAAAAAACGCACATCTCAACGACAGATAAACATTTTATAAACCCGGAAGACAGACGGCCTGTGCATAACAGCTCATTTGCAATCGGCTGGGTTTAGTGCCCCGAAGACAGTTTTGTGGTAGTCGAGAGTTTAGTTCTCCGAATTTACATATGTGCTAAAAACTCCGGTTTCGCCAAGCCCCAAACCGATTGTGACTTGAAATGCTGATCCTGTAAACTTAGCAAATGCTATTTAACTTATGGAAGAGTTTGAGAAGTTCTCGAATGGCTTTCCGGCACAGCTCCTCGTTGTTAAACCATATTTCGGCAAGTTCAATACAAACCCCATTTCGACAAGTTCAATGCAAGATGGATGCTGCTGATAATGATATGGGGAATAAAATGAGAATGAGAATGAGAATGAGAGGGAGAGGGGGTGGAAACAGAATGAGAATGAGAATGAGAATGGGAATCGGAATGAGAGGGGGTAGAAAGGACAGATTGAATCTGTTTCGGTATGATTGGAGCGAGCTGAACGTGACCTGTTGGCGGTCGGTTGGTTCAATGCCTTGAATCAGCTATAATTTTTAAAATTAATATCGTAATGCAATGATTTTTCAACTATTTTTGATTTTAGATTATCAATGTGATGTGGAAATTATTATTTTCACTGGCTGGCGGTAGCGATAAATTCAACAACTATGAAAAAATCAATTTTTGTTCTAATTCAAACGATTGTATTTTCTAATCTACTGTATAGTCAACCACAGTCATATAGCTATTATTCAAAATTAGATATCGATTCGATTTCAAATTCGGAAGCTAAATTCCTCGATGAAATTGAAGATGACCTATATGTTTATGCTAATGATTCAAAATCGATAAAGTATGCTGATATAAATGGTGTACTAAATCCAATGACTCATGAAGAATTCAAATATATAAATCAGAATTCTTTAAAATCTTCAAAATACCAAAATTATTTAATTTGGAATTCTCGTTTCGACAGCGCATATTTCATTTCATTCTCCAGATTGTATATAGATTCTTCTTCAAAAACATCCAATGCGGAATATACCAGATTCATTACGCCGCTTTATTATTATAAATCATTCTTAGACTCAAATAGGTATACCAATTTGCAAAACATTATTCTACAATATTTGACGCATGCATATTCAATTGTACAATACGATTCGAATAATATTTCTACAGCAAAAATAAAAATTGATTCAACAAAGCTTTTATCTCAAGCACCTATAAATAAATTTAGTGAATTGCTTTATCAAGCAACAAGTGATGGTGATCTATCTGTTTTTGGCGATCCGACAACAAAAGACATTTTAACACGTGGCCAATGGAATACAATTAATTCTTCTCCTATCACAATTAAAACTGGAGATCAAACAGTAAGCACAAGAAAATTACACGCACCTTTAAATATTCTGATCTTAACTCAATGGGTAGTATATAATATACAAGCAAGCCTTCTGGTAGATTATTTACAGCCAGCATTTAAAATACAAAGAAATATTATATCAATAGGACTTGAATTTGATAATCAAAAGAGTGTTTATTACAAATACGAAGACATTAAAACATTTTGCGATAAAACCAACCTGTCTTTTGAAGCATTTAATCAAATATTTATATCTCTTTCATTGGGCAAGATGGCACCGCAGTACAAATGATTAAAACTACCGCTAACAGCCATTGACCGTCTGGCCATTCGGACAGGCACAACCCTCTAAGAAAATTCCATCATTTTTAAGTTCTGTCATTACCAACCACATACGGATATACAAGCACTAATTTTTAACTAGCTATTTGTCGCCTAAGTGCGTAATGGTAAAAAAAATGTTGAATTCTGCGGCAACGTTGTTTGATACCAAAATTCCGGATGTTGACCCCTTTTTTACTTTCCGTTTGCATTCTTTCTCCTGGCAGCGGGACGAGCGGATGCCGTTCTGAAAGCTTAAGAGATGACTTTGAGCAGTTATTTTGGGTGAAAGCAACGTTGACCGTGGGTCTGAACTACCTTAGGCTTAATACCGGGTTAAAGTTAAATCCAGGTTTCAGGTAAACGCATCCAGTAATTGGTTAGGGATTTCCGGTGCTAGAAGCTTCTCCGGCGAGCTGATCTTAATTTAATGGAGGTATACATGTGCCAGGTATTATTTAGAAATTTGCAATATATTGATAAAATTAGTATTTTCACATTCTGACGTTATGTGTAATTACAACAAGCCCTTATTTATGAAGAATCTTATATTCTCAATATTTTTATTGTTTTCTTCAATTAATGTTCACGGACAATGGATCCAACTGAATACTGATACACTATTCGATTACAATTCTGTTCATTTTATTAATCCCGATACAGGTTTTGTTTGTGGTTCTGTAAATCTTGGTTGGGATGGTGTAATAGTAAGAACTATGGATGGAGGGACTTCGTGGGATACTACTATTCTACCCATTTCACTTGCTGATATTTCATTTGTCAATGACTCGGTAGGATTTACCGGTGGTCAGGATGGTGGTATTTATAAGACAACAAATACCGGAGACAGCTGGAGTTTCCTTGGAGGCTTTGGTAATAATAGCGATTTATCAAATATCTATTTTATAAATCAAGATACAGGGCTAGTTCATGATTTTTATGGAAATATTGGACTTTTTACTCCTGGATTTTTTCCTCCCTCTTCACTCATTTTAAACTCAACTGCTGATACATGGTTTCCCGGAACAGGGGAATTAAGTCGAACGCAAAATATTTTCTATGTTGCTGGAGGCAATGGAAAATTCTTAAAATCGTTTGACAATGGAAGTACTTGGAATTATTTTAATTGTGATTCAAACTTATATTTATTTGATGCAAAAATGATTGACCAAAATAATATTGTTATTGTAGGTGGAACAGCCACACAACTAACAAGCATTGAATACGGAAAATCTACAGTTTCAAATGATGGCGGACTCACATGGTCAACTCCAAACCAATTTGCGCCTCATGATATTGTTGGTGTCGACTTCTATAATAATCAGTTTGGTTATTGCGTAGGAGGAATTAATTCTGTTTGGTTTTTTAACCCCAATGCAGTAGGATCGTTGTGGCAAACTTCTGATGGAGGTTATAATTGGACTCTGGTCGATTCTAGTTATAGTGATCTGCTAACTGACATTCAAGTAGTAAATGATTCATTAGCCTTTGCAGTTGGTTTTGATGGAACCATTTTGAAAAACGCAACACATCACACAACTCTCGGACTAAATACAAATGATATCATCCAAAATATTTCAATATTTCCAAACCCATTTAATACTAACCTAACGATTCAAATACCAAGTTCCCAACCAAAAGCTATTGAGATAAACGTTTTTGATATTACAGGTCGTGTTATAACTCAGGAAACCATTAATTCCACAAATCGAAACATAGTATTAAATTCGGAGACTTGGAGCGATGGCGTGTATTTTATTCAGATGAAATTATCAAATTCTATTATTGTCAAGAAAGCAATCAAGCAAAAGTAACTACGCCTTACAGGTGGTGTGTCGCTCAAGTCTTCCGAAGTTTTTAATATTTTTTATTAATTTGGTAGCCTGCCCCTGCGTTAACCACTGAAATATTATAGTTAACTATGAACAAAAAGCCAATTATAATTTTAATAATTTTAGTGGTATTGATTACATGGTTAGTTTCATTTTGTAATAGGCCAGAATGTATTAATAACAACCCGGTTTTTGATAAATTTGACCCTGAAACAATCGAATATAGAAATGAATTAAAAAATCAAATTGAAAAAATTGGTAAAGACAAACTTAACTTTTGGATATTTAACTTAAAGCGAATTGACGGGGTAGATTATCTAAAATTATACGTTCAATCTGACCAATTGTGTGCAATTTTATTTGCAAAGAATTTATCAGGCAAAGCGATAAGTAAATTTCCGGATAAAAATTTGGAAAGCAGATTAGGTTATCATGGAGCTAGGTTAGTTAATGTAAAATTGAGTATAGATACTACTTTAAAGCAAACTAATTTTGTAATAGACAAAATCGGTGGTATTCTAGATTGATTCTGAGTCTATTATACAGCAATAGCCCCATATCATAGCCGCAGTTGCGTAAGGCCGGTTTGATATTTTTATTTTTTATTAAATTTGAATACCGGTCCTGCGTAAACCGGCAAACCTTTGTAAACCATTTGAACAATGATCAAATGGTGATGAAGAAAGAAATATTTCTGTCAATACTATGCAAGTTCATTATGTATGGAAATTTCGAAAAGCCCTGCGTAGCAATTTCTCGGGCCGTTAGCGACATAATAACTAAAGTTGAATTACTTATTATTAGTCTCCTTGGCATTTATTTCATATAAATAAGCCGGGCTATGAAAATCCATCTTATAAGCACCTTGATTTTATCAATTGAAATGAAGATTATTGTGATGGCGAATCCGAAATGCAAGGCTTCAATAATTACATTAATTGGATGATTGACATCGGGATGCGAACTGAAAGACCCCATAAACTTTTAAAATAGTGGCCGACATACGACAACTGTTCAAACCAGTTCAACCGACCGTTAAGCAATCGGCTGAAAATGTTACCTACACAGAATTTCTGCCTGACATAAGACTGCAGGACTTTATTTATTGCTATTGGCAACTCAAAACATCTAAACCACTTTCTGAGCCATTTATTTATCGTGTGGTAGCTGATGGTTGTATTGACATATTTTTTGAACTCAACAACCCCAAAGATAATTTTGTGATGGGATTTTGTAAAAAGTTCACGGAGTTCCCGCTTGACAACTCTTTTCATTACATAGGTGTTCGTTTTTTGCCGACAATGTTTCCGCAACTTTTCAGAATTAATGCATCTGAACTTAGTAATCGTTTTGAACTATTAGGGAACGTGCTACCCAAAGTTTCAGATTTTATTGCTGACAAATTTCATAACCAATTGACTGCAAGGCAAATGCAGGAGATTTTTGACCTTTATTTTATCAATCTTATTAAAAACACAACTTTCGACAACGATAGCAGACTTTACAATGCAATTGAAAAGATACTTCAAGAGTTTGGGGTTTTAAATATTGAACAAGACCTGAACACAGGAATAAGTCAAAGACAACTCCGCAGGCTTTTTGAGTTTTACATTGGTGATACAGCTAAGACTTTTGCAAAAGTGGTTCGTTTTCAAAATATTCTTCGTGCCAGGCCTTCTTCTCAAAGTTTGCGACAAAACAAATTATTTTTTGATGGGGGCTATTACGACCAAGCCCATTTTATAAAAGAATTCAAGAATTTTTATGGTGTAACCCCTGGTAAGGCTTTTGGCAGATAATTATGTCCGTTTTATACAATGTTTGAACAGTGATTTTTATGTAGTTTTGTATCCTAAGTCAAATAAAGTTAAGCAATACTTACAATTCCAAGCATAGCTTGCTTAACGGGAAATGCTTTTTTAAGCTAAAGATAAAAATCAAAACAAGATGAAATTAAACGCTGGAGTTCTAACAACAAAGTTGGCGGAAAGCAAAGCTTTTTACACCAACAATTTAGGTTTTGGAGTGACATTTGAAAATGAATTTTACCTTTTATTACACACCCCAAACCACGAAGCCGAAATTAGCTTTTTGCTTCCTAACCACCCAAGTCAGCAACCTTTCTTTCATAAGCCTTTTTTAGGGCAAGGAATGTATCTGACCATTGAAGTAGAAGATGTAGATAACATCTACAACGAACTTAAAAAGAAAGGTGTATCAATAAAAATTGACATCCGAAATGAACCTTGGGGCGACAGGCATTTCGCCATTGAAGACCCGAATGGAATTGGCATTGACATTGTAAAATATTCTCCTCCTGAAGAAAAATAGTTTTGAAAACCCTGGGTGCTTCTATTGGAAAAACTTATTCCGGACATAGCAATGACACCAGTAAAAGCAACGCGACAAGACAATTATCAAACACTTAAAACATGTAAAAAGTAGTTAATCAATGCTATCCTAAAGTTGCAAAAAAAGTTGAAGAGTTTTGATTTTTAATTCGAAAATTGCTAATTTTCCGCCACATTCGTCTTGCCCGGAAGCAATTTGTGAAACCGATCCGCGACAGAGCTAATTTGAACCTGTTTTTTTAATACTGTACATAAATAGTAACACATGAAACACCTCATTGCAACTATTGTTCTGACAACATTTGCTTTAATATGTTGCGGACAAAATGAAAACTTGAAATTATACTACAACTGTACAACTTTCCATCCGAATTTTACGAAAGTTAATGTCATTGATAAAAGAGTCAGCAATCAAACACTTGGGTTTGTTCAGGTTGGCGCATTCAACAGAATTGCTCCAGTAGTATTTCAAGGCAGTCTCACCGACAGTTTAGCAATTTATTTTTTAGATAAAGATACAATAGGCAAAACTCCAAAGGAATTAACGATTTTGCTTTATGAGCTTTACATGAGTGAAAAATCTGATTACACGAGCGAAACCGGGCGATTGAAACTTTCAATTAGATTGTTTGCAAAGGAAGATCAGGAAAAATACTTTGAGATACTAAGCATAGATAGTGTGTACTATGCTAGTGCTTTGGATGTAACAAATAAATTATTGAACTCCGTCAGTAAACACATGTGCGAGATATCAACGAAGGCTAATCTGATGAATCTAAGTGCACCACAGAGTAATCCACGCTACACTTACTCAGAATTGCAATCAATAGACAGTTTAGAGAAGCTTAGAATTCCTATTTACAATACAGAAAAATTTAATTCTGGATTATTTACAACATACGAACGCTTTAAAGCAAATAGTCCTGATAGCTCTGTCATTACAATTGATTTATCTGACCCCAAAAATATTAAAGTTTTCAAATGGGATGGTAAAAAGAAAAAGAGAGTTGATTGTAATAGTGTTTATGCAGTAAGTGATGGGAATACATTGCTGAAAGCGACATCTATTGGGTTTTATAAGTTACAAAAAATTAATGGCGACTTTTATTATGTCGGACAAACTTCATTTTCTAACTCTAACAATGTTGCGATGTGGGGCTATGCTTTCGGGTTGGTTGGTGCAGCCATAGCATCAGAAGCTGAAAGGAATAATGGTCTCTTTCAATTTAGAATAAATTATATTAAGGGTAATTCAATACCAATTTCAAAAGCAGCAGAATAAAATACGGAGTGCTAAGCGGATTAGTACCCTTTGGCTCGTCAAACCATCTTGCCTTTTCAAAATCCGGGAAATAGTTTCCCCAAAATGTAATGGGGTGTCTACGTTTTTTAAAGAATAGTATGGATATAGATCAAATACTATTTCGGCACAATTTTTACCCCTAATCATTTGCTTTCACTCCTCATCGTGTCTATCAGTACCAAAGGAGGTGGCAGCTTTAAAATCAATCTGTTATGAAAAAGAAATCAGAGAGTACCGATCGTATGTTGAAAGAGAAAACGAATCAGGATTTCAATAAACAGCCACCTGACCCTAAAAATCCCAATCAGGTAGTTGGTAAAAAATCTGTTACCAGGAAAAAAACTGGTCTGCGCAAACTTGATTAACTCCTGATTGTGTTGAATTTCTAAGTTATGAAGCTTGCTGAATATAAACAGAAAAGGGATTTTAAGAAAACCCCGGAACCTACCGGAGGAGCTCCGGACAAGCAGAAGCTTATTTTTGTTATACAAAAACACGATGCAACCCGCTTACACTACGATTTTCGACTTGAATTAAATGGGGTGCTTGTAAGTTGGGCTGTTCCGAAACAACCTACTGCAGATACATCTGTAAAGAGGCTGGCAATAATGGTAGAAGATCACCCATTTGATTACCGGGATTTTGAAGGGATAATTCCTTCCGGTTATGGAGCAGGAACAGTAATGGTGTGGGATACCGGAACTTATGAAATAGCAGGAATGGAAGGTAAGACTAAAAGATCTCAGCAAATTGCCTGTAAAAAGGGGTTAGCTGCTGGTAAGCTGCATTTTGTTTTACATGGGAAAAAGCTCAAAGGTGAATTTGCATTAGTGCGGACCAAACGGAATGAAGCAAAAGAATGGTTGTTGTTTAAGGTCAATTCTGATGACAAACACAAAACATTAAAAGATGAAACTGATAAATCAGTAATTTCAGGTAAAAATCTGGAAGAGTTGAGCCGGGGGAAGGTAGCAAAAAAGCCAGTAAAGAAAGCAGTTTCCGGAAAGTTCTCAGATACTGTTGAAGGAAGTAAAACAGCTTCATTCCCTTCTAAAATTTCACCCATGTTAGCAACCTTAGTTGTGGAGCCATTTCACAATTCTGAGTGGAAATATGAAATTAAATGGGATGGGTACAGAACACTGGCATTTTGCAATGCTAAAGAAGTGAGTTTGAAATCAAGAAACGATAAATCATTTAATCAAAAGTTCCCTCCAATTGTAACTGCGTTAAAAAAACTCAACTTAAGAGCTGTGTTGGATGGTGAGGTAGTTGCTGTTGACAAAACAGGTAAGCCCGATTTTGGTGCACTTCAAAACTGGAAATCATCAGGCGATGGACTTTTAATATTTTATGTTTTCGATGTACTTTGGTTTGAAGGAAGATCTTTGACAGAAACTCCTTTGGAAGAACGAAGAAATCTTTTAAAGTCTATTTTGAAATTTGCTGATCCTATAAGGTATAGCGATTCGTTTGATGTGAACGGGATCGAGTTTTTTGAAATCGTTAAAAATATGGGACTCGAAGGAGTTATTGCTAAGAAGGCAGACAGTTTGTATAGTCCTGGAATCAGATCAAAAGAATGGTTGAAAATTAAGGCTAATAAGCGTGAAGAGTTGGTAATAGGTGGTTATACTCTAAAAAAGGGATCGCCAAATTTATTCAGTTCTTTATTGGTAGGAGCCTATCATAAAGGAAAGTTAATTTTTAAAGGTAAAGTTGGTGCCGGATTCTCTCAGTCTGATCAATCGCAATTAATTCGTAAATTCAAATCTAAAGTTCAAACCACGAGTGCTTTTGCCAATGAAGGTGAAATCTATAAAAGCTCCAGGTTTGGTAGTAGCGTAAAAAAGGATTCTGTTGTGTGGCTTAAACCTGAGCTTGTATGTGAGGTCAGTTTTACAGAGATGACTACTGACGGAGTAATGCGCCATCCTTCGTTTCAAGGAATGCGAATCGATAAAAGTGCAAAAGATGTTAAAGTAGAGGTTTTAAATAAACAGGAAATGGCAGTCAAAAAATCAAAAGTGAAATCTACAAAACCAAGGAAGCCACGTTCAGAATCCAAACAATTAAGTCTATTTAAATCGGATGAAGAAAATATAGTAAAATCAATAAATGGTCATAATATCAAGTTCACCAATCTGAAGAAAATATTTTGGCCAAAAGGAAATCTCACCAAGGGAGATTTATTAAATTATTACGATCAAATTTCACCATACATATTACCTTATCTGAAAAACAGGCCACAATCCTTAAACCGTCATCCTAATGGCGTAAACGGGAAAAGTTTCTTTTTCAAGGATGTCACTGATACTGCTCCGGAATGGTTAGAAAAGTTTAAATATGTCAGTGAAACTGATAGAAAATTGAAACATTATCTGGTTGCTAAGAATAAGGCAAGTATCCTGTATATGGCAAATTTAGGCTGTATTGAAATGAATCCCTGGCATAGCAGGGTTGAATCGGAGGATTATCCTGATTACTGCATTATAGATTTGGATCCGGGAGAGACAAAATTTGCAAAGGTGATTGATGCTGCAAATATCGTAAAAGACATTTTAGATAATTGGGGAATTAAAGGTTATCCCAAGACAAGTGGCTCCACAGGAATTCATATTTATATTCCTTTAGGTGCAAAATATACTTATGACCAGTCGAAAGAATTTGCACGTGTTATTGCTACATTGGTTCAACAAGAAATGCCTCGGTATACAAGTATTGAGCGTACTGTAAAGTCCAGAAAGGGTAAAATGTATATCGACTTTTTGCAAAACAGATCACATGCCACGGTAGCGGCTCCTTATTCTTTAAGACCCAAACCTGATGCTACCGTTTCGATGCCATTGGATTGGTCGGAAGTAAAACAAGGTTTGAAAATTGCTGACTTTACCATATTTAATGCTTTGGAACGAGTAGAGGCTATTGGTGATATTTTCAAACCTGTCCTTGGTAAAGGAATAAACTTAAATAAAATAGTTAACATCTAAAAGTAAAATCATGCCATACAAAAGTGATGCTCAACGAAAATATTTTCATGCTAATAAAAAGGAATTAGAGAAAAAAGGAGTGGATGTTGAGGAGTGGGATAAAGAAAGTAAAGGTAAGAAACTGCCAAAGAAGGCATCGAAAAAAAAGAAATGAAAAAGACGAAAAAATCTTTTTGGTATAGAAATGGACTGGTGTTGGCTTTTTTGGCCTTAACATTATTTTCATTGTCCTTGCAGATTTATACCGGATTAATCCAGTACAACAACTTTTTGGAGGACCACCATATAGCTTCGGTTTCATTGGGCAGATATATGATTTCCGGACATTTTTTACAGGCAACATTTGAAAATTGGGAGAGTGAATTTTTGCAGATGGGGTTATTTGTATGGTTTACTGTGTTCCTAAAGCAAAAAGGCTCTTCTGAATCGAAAAAAATTGATGGTGAAGAACCTGTTGACAGACCACCGGTGAAACATAAGAATGCTCCCTGGCCTGTGAAAAAAGGAGGCTGGGTATTAAAATTATATGAACATTCGCTTTCATTAGCATTATTTGCCTTGTTTTTCATATCGTTCATACTTCACTGGATTGGCAGTCACCAGGACTTTAATGAGAGGCAATTGTTAGAAGGGAAACCTGGCCAATCATTTATTTTATATCTGGCTAACAGCAGGTTTTGGTTTGAGTCATTTCAAAACTGGCAAAGCGAATTTTTGTCAGTATGTGCAATTATATTTTTATCAATATATCTTAGAGAAAAAGGGTCGCCGCAATCAAAACCGGTTGATGCACCACATAGTCAGACCGGAGAATAAAAGTTTTAACATTTTAAACATACAAGTATCATGAGAAATATCTGGAAAGGATCAATAAGTTTTGGATTAATAAATATACCAGTTAAATTATATCCAGCCATTCAGGAAAGTTCTCTGGATCTTGATATGCTGGACCCTAAAGATTTTTCCAATATCAAGTTTAAAAGAGTGAACGAGAATACCGGGAAAGAAGTACCTTACGACAAAATTGTAAAAGGGTATAAATCTGATAAGGGCTACATTGTTTTGGATGAAGATGATTTTATTGCGGCAGATGTTGTAAAGACAAAAACAATCGACATTGAATCATTTGTTTTGGAATCGGAAATTGACAGTTTGTACTATGAACAGCCTTATTTTCTGGAACCTGACCAGGGAGCTATGAAAGCCTATGGATTATTGCGGGATGCTTTGAGTTCAAGTGGAAAAGTTGGAGTGGCAACGTTTGTGCTGAGAAATAAAGAGAGTCTCGCAATTTTGAAACCTTATCAGAAAGTTATTGTGTTAAACAGAATCCGGTTTTCTCAGGAAATTCGCAAAACCACGGAGTTAAAAGTTCCGGCTGTTTCCACTAAAAAATCAAAGGAGCTTGTTATGGCAAATAAACTTATTGCGCAACTGACAGAGAAATTTGATATTTCGTCATACAAGGATAATTATACCGAGAAGCTTTTAAAGATCATCAAGAAAAAAGCTAAAGGAACCAAAATTACCGTTCCCAAAATGAAGGTTGTAAAAAAGCAAAACGACAACATTATGGATATGTTAAAAGCCAGCCTTGATACAAAGAAAAGGAAATCGGCATAACCTTATTTAATTTTGTTAAACTACCACCTTTCCCTTTTAAAACGCCTACAAAGAAGCTCTCGTCAATGCTTCAGTAGGGATGACTGAAACTGTTAATCCAGCGATTAGATAGAAATGAAGATCGCCAAAAGGGTCTGAGGGTATTCCCGGGAAGGGTGGAAGGACTTTATAGGTTATAATATATTGTATATTAATAATTTACAATTTTATTAGATTATCTGTTGTTTCTTATGTTTATTCAGTGTTAACTTGTAAATTAGCATAAATCGAAAAAAGACTTAACAGGTAAATAGCTTTTTAAGCAAGTATAAAAATATCTTCTAAAATTAATAGATGATGAGAATATTAATTCTGCTTGTTTTAATTAAAATTTGTCCGGTACTTTTATATGGACAGCATATTGTTTCCGGTGTTCACGGTTCATCAGATTATTATAGCGATGTCAACCCTGATAAGGTAGTTTTTGCTCCAATGATCACTTTTCCAAGTTATAATTCAGATTCACTTCTTGTTGATCTGAATAATGATAATATTAACGATTTTAATATAATTGCTGTAAGTGACGATGGTGGACAATGGTATAGATATTACAGTTGCAGAATCATACCATTGAATAATAATCAGATTTCGATATTCGGATTTGATACCTGTTATGCAAATATTCCTTCGACTTTGCAATTGTATTGGAATCCAATGGCTGAAATATTTGCAAGTGGGGATACTATTGATAAAAATAAACTTTGGATTGATTCTACTGCTTATCTGGCTTTTAACAATTTGAGTGCAAATTTCCCTAACAATTTTGGTTATAATTGTGCAGATGTTGTTTCACCGGTTGCCGGATATTTAGGTTTAAAAGTTATAATTCCAAACGATACACTATATGGATGGATTAAAATTCAGGCAATCGCAACAACTTCTGTGATCATTGAAGAATTTGCCTGTAACATTTTTTCCACAGGCATTGAACAACCGGATGAAAGCTTTGCAGCATCTATTTTTCCAAACCCATTTTCCGACAAAGCAGTACTTCATTTTAACCGGTTCGTAAATGATGCTTCTTTGGAAATTTATAATTCAAGAGGGCAACATGTTAAAAAAGTAGCAAATGTTTCAGGCAATAAAGTTGTCCTATACAGGGATAATTTGTCACCGGGATTATATTTTATGGTTTTGAGATTGCCTGACAAAATT
Source organism: Bacteroidia bacterium (assembly GCA_016788065.1). GTDB lineage: Bacteria > Bacteroidota > Bacteroidia > AKYH767-A > OLB10 > JADKJB01. The sequence continues at coordinate 16,183 of JAEUTI010000024.1, forward strand.
GCTTTCACCTGCAAATTAATGATACATTAAGCAAAATAGTATTATCTCACCTATGATTGAATAGAGTTAGATTTAGTGGAGAATATTCCATCAGGACCCTTTCCGAATCACAGCATTCTATTTCCTGCAATCCTGCCATGGGTTAGACAGTACCAGAGGTTTCATATTTGTGAGAGTACCGCGGGAACTATTTCGTATGAAGGATATTTTCCGGATGAATAATTTTTTGATCGGTTTATTATATTTGCATCTGGGAAACTAATCTTGAACTGATACATATTATGGCAAAATCACCTAAAAAAGAACTCTCATCAAAGCTTCAGGATGAATTACTGATATTGTTAAAGCAGCGATTCGATAAAAATAAGGATCGCCACAAAGGTTTGGATTGGGCCAAAGTTGAAGCGCGGCTAAAGGGAAATCCTTCGAAACTGTGGTCATTAAATGAAATGGAGCGAACGGGTGGAGAACCTGATGTAGTTGGCTTTGATAAAAAATCGGGTGAATACCTGTTTGTAGATTGTTCCCCGGAGAGTCCAAAAGAGCGCCGGAGCGTTTGCTATGACAGGGCAGCGCTGGATGCAAGGAAAGAGCACAAGCCCAAGACCAGCGCCATGGATATGGCCGCTGAGATGGGTATTGAGATAATATCTGAAGACCAATACCGGGAATTGCAAAAGGTAGGACAGTTTGATTTGAAAACATCGAGTTGGGTGCTTACACCACCAGCAATCCGGAAGCTGGGAGGCGCCATTTTCTGTGATCGCAGATATGATCAGGTTTTTACTTACCACAATGGTGCGGAATCTTATTATGGGGCACGGGGGTTTAGAGGACTGCTTAAAGTATAGGCAGGAATTCAATTTAATTGCGGTTTAAACTTTTCGGAATACCAACAGTCTGATGGGATCATCTGCTAATATGAGAATCCTTATTTTATTTCTTCTGATGTGTTCAGCTCTGAAGGGATTTGCACAAAATTACCCGTGGGAACGACCTCTCAGGGCTTGTTGGTCCTCAGATGGAATCAACTTTGGCCCAACTTCAATCTTTCAGGATTCAGCCGGTGTCCCTTCTGTTATTCGCTGGAAAGGTGACACTTTAGTTAGCGCATTTCAATGGTTTAGGATGCCGGTTTCTTCCTTGACCTGGGATCGGGTGGCTGTTAAGTTTTCATATGACAACGGTAATTCATGGACCCAGCCCGAGCCTATGACTTTTGCCGGATTTCCAACCAACTTCCGTCGCCCTTTCGATCCAACATTAGTGGCTTTCGGCGATACCTTAAGAGTCTATTTTTCAAGTGGCCAAAATGGGGCTATTACGCTCGATTCAACCGTCAATACTTATTCTGCATTCAGTTTGGATGGGATAAATTATACTTTTGAGAATAGTGCCCGGGTAGATGAAATTAACAACCGGGTAATCGATCCTGCACTGATATTTTTTAATAATTCCTATCATTATTTGTCGCCGATTGGAAGTCCTGCTCAAGGGGCTTACCATTACGTCTCGCCAAATGGAATCAATTTTACCAAGGTGCCCGACATCCCTTCTGATGCCACGCACAACTGGACAGGAAATTACATGGTGAATGATACGAATTCGCTCCGGTTTTATGGTGCCGGTGGTGCCGGCATCTGGTTTAATTCTTCTCCAAATGGAGGCATGTGGAATGGTTATATCAATACTAATGTTCAGGGTGGAGATCCTACTGTTGTTAGAATTGATGCTACCACATATTTGATGATTTTTGTTGGTGAACCTTATGCAACTGCTTTAGAAGAGCTGAATCAAGTATCCCAATTGAATATTTACCCTAATCCATCTAATACAAACTTCACAATTGATTTGACAAATTTTTACTTTGCCGAGCCAGTTTCAAAATTAAATTATCAGGTTGCCGATATGAATGGAAAAATTTGCTTGAGTGAGGCATTTAATTTTTCAGAGCAGCTTGTTGTTAATGGAAGCTCACTGGCGAATGGAAGTTATGTTGTACTTATCTTATCTGGTAATAAACCAGTTGCAAGGGCGAAAATATCTATTGAAAGATAGATCTCATTTGGCACATCATTCTTTTCATCCACTTTCGGTCCAAATGAAATTCCATTGTTGAAATAAATCATTATTTCCCTTTCTGTGAACGTTGTTCCTCATTCTTTCGCAAGTATAAATCTCTTTTTTTGATGTCTTTGCGAATGAGTTTCAGCCATTGCTCTGATTGGTCATACAATCCCAGTTTAGTACTGGTGTAGCTCAGGTTAAAAATACCTGTTTCGAGTTCAGGATATACATGATGTGCTTTGATGAAAAGCGGGAGTGCCTTTTCATATTGTTGTCGCTTGACATAAGCCCCGGCGAGGTTGTTGATGGTGGTATACAGGTAGGGATTAATTTCATAAGCTTTTTCGAAATATTCAAGAGCCAACACACTTTTTCCCTGGGCTTCATAAGCAATGGCCTGATATAGTTCAAATGGATTGGTAAGAGGGTCGGTTTCTACAAAAAAGTTTTTGGCTTTTTCAGCTTCCTGAATAACCAGCTCATGATTTTGATTGTTGCGGTATTTGTTCATGGAAGCTACATGCATGTCACTCGACATGCGTTTGAATCCAATCAAAATATTGAAAAGTAGCAATACAGTGACAATATATTTGAAATTTTTATCTGTCAGGGTGAAATAACTTTTAGAATTATCGGCACCTGCCAATCCCATTGAAAAGCCCAGAAATACTGCTGTGAACAATAATAATTCAGTTCTTTCTTTCGGAAAATCGAATAAAGAAATAGCGGCCCATCCTGCAATAGCAGCAAGAAAGCAGAGCATCTTTATTTTATCATCATCATTCAATTGAACAAGTGATTTCGCACCTCCAAAGAATATTAACCACACAGGTAATCCAAATAATAACAAGCCAATTATTCCAAGCTCACAAACAATCCAGATGTAATCGTTGTGTGGCTGCAAAAAGACCAGATTTTCTGCATAACCGCGGTACAGGCCTCGTAATCCTACAGATGGTAATTCAATTTTCCAGTTACCTGCACCAACACCAATCACAGGATGTTCCCTGAACAGGTGGTAGGAATGGTACCATAAATTCAATCTTTCATTACTGGATGCTGATCCCAGGTAATTGGAAGGGTTTGTCTGTTTCGATGCATGTTGCACTCCTGAGAACATAGCATAGAATGAGAAGTGAAGAAGTACACTGATTCCAATCGCAAACCCAATTGATTTTATCCCTTCAAATGAAATTGATTTACCGGATCTTTTTTTTGTGATGAAGGCCAGCAGTAAAAAGGTTAATACAAAAGCAACTCCTCCAACATATGCAGCTCTTGTAATTAAAATTAAGAGTATTGAAAAAACAATCACGAATGAAGGTATATAAAATTTTTTCCAGGAAGAGCGATCTGTAAGGTGTCCCAAAATAAAAAATGCAGCCATGAAAAAAAGATAACCGGAAAACAGATTTTTATGTCCTGATAGTCCCGGAACCTTATACATAGTATATGGACCGAGTGCTTCCGTCTGTAATGCATCCGCAATCTGTTTTAAAAACACAATCAAGATTATTGGAACCAGACAAACCAGTGCTCTGGAAATGTATATGGGAGTTTGTTTGTTGTTCTTTATGAGGAAGCTAAACAGTAAAATTGAAAAGACGAAAATGAAATGTTTTTGTGTCTGGAAAGCAGCTTCGCCGAAGTTATGTGCCCATGAAATAGAAGCCAGACTCCATATATAGTAACCGGTTAGCAGAACTGAAATAAGTGTAAATGGAATTACCTTTATTACTGACTCTTTCAACATCCATAAAGCACCCAGCAGCACCGCGGAGGTAAACAGGAATCTGGGAACGTTCGTTGGGTCATAAATACCTTTTATGTACACCAGATATCCGAGTGGAAATAACAAAGCCATTAGAATAGCCAGACCAGTATTGGTAGACGTGACAGTTGTAACCTTTTTACTCATTTAAGTCCGGGTTATGGTATCAGATCAAAAGTAATTAAAAAAGCAGCAATCGAAACAATTGCCTGAATAAATTAGATGAGATTCCGGACCTGTAGCTATTGCCTCAAAATGATCAATCCTTAATTTCCTGAATAGGGTGCAATTCCCATTTTGTTGATTCTGAAAACAAGGCATCTATAAAGTTCTCCATATTCACTAACGTGTCGGGAGGGGAGGCATCGTAATGGGTAATTTTCTTCTTTTTACCTGCATAATTTACTTCAATGTAAATGGTAGGAAAATCGGTGAGATGGGGGTTCCGGTATTCATTTGCCAGGTCAAAAAATCCGGTGTTCAAAGCAAATTGACCGAGTTCCTTTATAGCATCCTGCGAAAGCTTAGTTTGAAATCTGCCGATTTTATCGACATCGCGTTTGCCCTCATAAACTACATAACCACTTTTGTAGATACGAATACTGTAATAAGGGCATTTGCCAAAACAAGGGGTACGTTCCAGATAAGCAACAAGTGAATCGGCATTGGATTCCGTTGTTTCATCTTTTGAAGTTGAAGCTTTCGGACCTTTGCATGAAGTAAGAATCAGCAATTGAAGCATCACAACAGCACTGCATACGGAAAGTAATTTTTTAGTCAGTGCCATGTTTGCAATTATTTTTTAGGATTAACACCCCGCTCGCGTGCCATTTGCTCAAGCCGTTGCTGGAACTTAGATTTGGTTTGTGTTTGAGGTTTCTTTTTATTCTCCTGAATCTTGGCGTGAATTGCTTTTTCATCGACTGCAGCACGGAAGATGAATTGCTGCCCGAAGCTGATCATGTTAGCAAGGAAATAATAGTAACTGAGACCGGCAGAATAATTATTGAAAATACCGAGGAACATAATTGGCATCAGATACATCACCCATTTCATCTGCGGATTAGCTGCAGTCATTTGTGAATTCAGGTAAGTGTACATCAGGGTCGAAATGGTCATCAGAATAGTGAACAAACTTACGTGGTCGCCATAAAATGGGATGTTGAACGGAAGATCAAGGATTGAATCGTAAGTCGATAAATCTGTTGCCCAAAGGAATGCTTCCTGGCGTAGTTCAATGGAAGCAGGGAAGAAGCGGAACATGGCTATCAGAATAGGCATCTGCAACAGCATTGGCAAACAACCTCCCAATGGATTTACGCCGGCCTTACGATACATTGCAAGCAATTCCTGCTGGCCTTTCATTGGGTCTTCCTTATGCTTAGCCTGAATCTCATCCATCTCAGGTTTCAGCACTTTCATTTTAGCTGTAGAAAGATAAGCCTTGTATGTCAGTGGAAGCAACATTAACTTGATGGCAATAGTCAGGATAAGAATGATGAGACCATAATTCATATCGAACTTACCCAGGAAGTTGAAAATTGGAATAACGATGAAACGATTTACCCATCCGAAAATTCCCCAGCCCAGTGGAACTAATTTTTCCATTCCTAATTCATAGGATTTCAAAGTCTGGTAATGGTTGGGTCCGAAATAAAAACTCATATCAAAACTCTCATAAGGCTTATGAGAATAAGGAATGGTAAAACTTGCAGTCATGAATTTCACCAGCGAATCATGTCCTTCAGGATGGCGTGTCGACAATTTAGTAGGCTTGTCGAATTCATTCTTTGCAATGAGAGTGGTGTTAAAATATTGTTGTTTAAAAGCAACCCACTTAACTTTAGTAGGTAATGTCTCTTCATCATCACTTGTCTCAGAAAGGTAATCTGCTTCGTCTGCAGTATACTTGTAATAAACTGTTGAGTTTATTTGTTCTGAAGCGGCATCTTTTTCTTTCTTATATAGATTTTGTTTCCAATCGAGTTCCAGGTAATTAATGTTCGCAGCAATTACCTGTTCCAATCCGGAAATATTGATGTTGAAATCGAGCATATAGCCGGATGCAGGGAGTGTGTATGCATATTCAAGATATCCATACCCGGGTGCATTCAGGCGGTAAGCAATTTTATTTCCTTTTTTTACCGGTTCAAAAAACAGATTGTTGGTAGAGACATTTCTGTTTTGAGCAAAAAAGTTCAGACCAAAAACAGTGGAGTCACTTTCAAAAAGAATGAGCGGTTTTTGGTTGGAGGTTTTGTATTCTTTTAATTCAACGGCATGTACTCTTCCACCTTTATTGGTGAAGGTAACTTTCAGCTTATCATTTTCAATAGTTGTGAAAGTTTCTGTTCCTTCTGCTGCAGCAGCAAACGATCCAAATTGTTGTTGAAGTTGTAAGGCGCGAAGAGAATCGGTAAGTTGTTCGTTGCCTGAAAGTGACAAAGTATCAATAACAGCAGCAGGCAAGGCGGTTTTTGCGGCATTTGCAGCAGCAGCAGCTTCCAGTTTAGCTTTTTGCTCAACAGCAACCAACGAATCCTGAGTTTTTTGTCGCTGAGCAAGTTCCTCAGCACCAGGGGCATTCCACAGGCTGAAGCCAATCAGAACTGCACCAATTAGTAAAAGTCCAATTATAGAATTACGATCCATTCATCATTAAAATAAGCCCGCAAAGATAACAATAAATGCACTGCTGAAAACAGCTTTTAAGGTTATCGCGAATAGTCGAGTGCAGCTTTCACAAACTTCACAAAAAGCGGGTGTGGATTTTCAACGGTACTCTTATATTCCGGGTGAAACTGAACCCCAATAAACCATGGATGGTTCTTATACTCAATTATTTCCACCAAAGAGCCATTCGGATTTACTCCGGAAGCCAACATGCCGGCATCTTCAAATTTCTTGAGAAATTTGTTGTTGAATTCATAGCGGTGACGATGTCTTTCCGATATTCTGGACTTTCCGTAAATGGCAGCTGCTTTGGTGTTTTTTGAAATGTTGCAAGGATATTCACCTAAACGCATGGTGCCGCCTTTTTTGGTGATGTTTTTCTGTTCATCCATAATATCGATAACCGGATATTTGGTTTCTGGCGCCATCTCTGTTGAATGGGCATTTTCTAATCCTAAAACATTCCTGCTGAATTCAATAACGGCACATTGCATACCCAGACAGATACCTAAAAATGGAATTTTTTGTTCGCGGGCAAATTTAATAGCATTGATTTTTCCCTCAATGCCGCGATCTCCAAAACCAGGAGCCACTAGTATTCCATGCAGAGTTCCGAGTTTTTCCTGAACATTTTTATCGTCAAGTTTCTCAGAATGAATCCATTCTACATTCACCTTGGTTTCATTCGATACACCAGCATGAATGAGGGCTTCCGCAATCGATTTATAAGCATCCTTGAGTTCAATATATTTTCCGATCAGCCCGATTTTAACTTCAGAAGTAGGGTTCTTGAGCTTGCCAAGGAAGTTTTTCCATCCTTCCATATCAGGTTCCTGACGTAGTGGGAGTTTCAGCTTTGCCAAAACAACTTTATCAAGTTGCTCTTTCAGCATCAGCAAAGGCACATCATAAATGGTGCTGGCATCAATTGATTCAATAACCGCATTGACATTTACGTTGCAGAAAAGAGCCAGTTTTCTTCTGATTTCAGCATTCACAGGCTTTTCAGAACGACAAACCAGAATGTCGGGCTGAACTCCATACTCAAGCAACGTTTTTACGGAATGCTGTGTAGGTTTGGTTTTTAGTTCTCCGGTAACTGTAAGGTAAGGAAGGAGGGTGAGGTGAATAACTGCACAATTAGACCCCATTTCCCAAATCATTTGTCTGACCGCCTCAATAAATGGAAGCGATTCAATATCTCCTACAGTTCCTCCAATTTCTGTTATAACTACTTCAAACTGACCTGTTTCGCCTAACAGTTTAATACGTCGTTTTATTTCATCGGTGATATGAGGAATCACCTGAACGGTTTTCCCAAGATAGGCTCCTTCGCGTTCCTTGTTGATGACGGTTTGATAAATTCTTCCGGTTGTAACGTTATTGGACTGGGACGTTGGAACATTCAGGAATCGCTCATAGTGACCCAGATCGAGATCAGTTTCAGCTCCGTCATTAGTTACAAAGCACTCTCCGTGCTCATAAGGATTCAATGTTCCCGGATCGACATTAATGTACGGGTCGAGTTTTTGAATAGTAGCTGAATACCCTCTTGCCTGAAGCAGTTTAGCTAAAGATGCCGAAATAATGCCTTTTCCGAGTGATGATGAAACACCACCGGTTACAAAGATGTATTTAACAGGAGAGGTTTTCGTTTCCACAGTTCATGATTTTCAAGCTGCAAAAGTAGCTGATTCAAACAACCGCTCAACAAATTTTTTATCACACCTTGTTAACAGTTAGCGGATTTCCCCGGGAAATAGGATAATTTGGAAAAGAAATTAAGCGTAAAATGCTATAAATCAGTATTTTGTATTAAAATCGGCAATCAGGCCATGTTATGATAAACTGCCTGAACATCATCATCATCCTCAATTTTTTCAATAAGAGCTTCCACCTCTTTTTGTTGATCCTCTGATAATTCAACCGTATTAGTTGGAATTCTTTGCAATTCTGTGCTGATAACTTCTATTTTTTTCTCTTCAAGTGCTTTATTCATCACTCCAAAATTTTGAAATGAGGTATAGACAAAAATATCACCTTCGTCCTCAAAAACTTCTTCTGCACCGAAATCAATCAGGTCCAATTCCAAATCTTCCACACTCACACCGGTATTTTTTAATTTAAAAATGCCTTTGCGTTCGAATAAAAAATCAAGTGAACCTGTTTTACCCAGGGCACCATTGGCGCGAGAAAAATACATTCTGATATTGGCAACAGTTCTGGTATTATTATCGGTTGCAGTTTCGACTAAAATGGCAATTCCATGAGGTGCATATCCCTCATAAACAACCTCTTCGTAGCTTTCAATGTCTTTTGAACTAGCTCGTTTGATAGCGGCATCTACCCGATCTTTGGGCATGTTCAAGCTTTTGGCATTCACCATAACCATCCTCAGCCTCGGATTATTATCGGGGTCAGGTCCGCCTTGTTTTACTGCTATAGCTATTTCTTTTCCAATTCTTGTGAATTGCCTTGCCATTTTTGAAAATCTGGCAAACATCTTATGTTTACGTTTCTCGAAAGCGCGTCCCATAATTCCTGTTTAATTATTAATGAATGCACAAAAATACGAACTTTCTATCATACACCAAATTGTAATTTTAGCTCTAAAGCTTATAGAAAGTCATTGCAGTCCGGGCAGCTATCGATTTGATTGTTGGCTTTATACGATCAGTAAAAGCACGGTTAGCTTTGATGCTTCGGTGAATAGTCATTTGATTGGCAATCCATCGAATTGCATAATCATAATACTGCCGGCGATAAGTTCGTTTAAAGTCAATTTGACGGTCGGAGCCCAAATGCCATTCCGGTTTAACCACAAACTCAGCTTCTGTCTGAGTGTATAGGGGAGTGCCTTTGATAGGATAGGCAATGGTGATCGTATATAAGTCAGGGTCGGAAGTCTTGAGGTGATGAAGCGTTTCAATGATATCGGATTCCGTTTCTCCAGGATATCCTACCATAATAAATGTTCCTGATTGAATACCATAATCTTTGCTTTTGCGGATCATTTCCCTAACCTGATTCACATCCACACGCCGGTCCATGGCATCAATAATTTTCTGCGAACCACTTTCAGCACCAATCCATACTCGATAACAACCGGAGTCACGTAAAACTTCCAGAACCTGTTCATTCATTCTGTCGGCACGTGTGATACATTCATATTTGATTTTTACATTTTCGCTGATGAGTGCATCGCGAAATTCTTCGAGCCATTTATGACTAATTGTAAACACATCATCAACAAACCAAACGGTATCGACATCATAATTTGATTCGATCCATTTTAATTCCTGAGCAACCAGTTGTGGTGAACGTCGCCGGTAACTCTGACCATAAACAGCCCTGCTGCACCATTTGCAAGTATATGGACAACCGCGCATGGTACTAACAGAAACAGCACTTTCCCCATGTTTACTTTTCCATGCGTCAAAATATAATTGGAGATTTACTTTCTGCCGGGCAGGGAAGGGGAGGGTATTAATATCACGGATATTTTTTCTTTCTTCAGAATAAAATATGACATTGTCTTTTAGGAATGCAACACCTGCAACTTTAGCTTCGTTTCCATTTTTTTGATGTAAACTCTGAACCAGTTCCAACATCGTTTCTTCGCCTTCGCCAAGTACGATGTAATCGGCACCATATTCAACAAAATTTGGTGCATGATTTCTGACTTCAGGTCCACCCAGAATAATTTTTGTATGATTTAAAGTTGGTTCATGCTTTATGAAACTTATAAGTCGCAGAACATTGACTTTGGTCATCAGATTTGTATAGATACCAATGACATCCGGCTTTTGTTCAATGAGAAAATTACAATGTGAATTAAAGTCAGAAAAGGTAGCATCAAAAACCTGATTGGGATATCCGTGTTCTTCAAGAAATGCAGCAATGTACAGAATGCCTAATGGAACATAAGGCTTCATAATGAGGAGCTCACGCGGATCTTCATTCAGGTAATAGGCATGCGTTAGCAGGAGCTTCATCGTTTGGTCAGGTCTATTAGGTAATGATCGGCGTAATCGGACCAACCGGGGTGAATGGTACTCAGTTTTTCCAGTTGATTAAGCACAGGAAGCAGTCCGGGAATTTTATTAAAGCTCTTATTCAGGTAAGATGGTGGTAAAAATAATCCGACAGGCCTATGCAATGGAAACTCAAAAAATGGCGACGTATAATGTGCGAATTCTTTGGGTGAATAATACCAGATATCAATCATTTCACCTGCTACATTTGCCTTAACGGGATGAAAAGATTTCCTTCTGTTTCTTTGTCTTGAATTATTTTTAAACGTGAAATATCCTTTTTCAATGATACATTTTCGGCCCATGATAACAGCTACTAATTTTCCTCCGGGTCGAAGTAACCGGTGAAATTCAACAGCCATTTTTTTTAAATCTTCGGGAAGAGCGCAATTGAGCCCGCCGAAATTTGAAAAGATCAAATCATATTTTCCTGTTTCCAGTTTTTGTAATTCCTGAAAAGGTGTTTGCATAAATTCGACACGATGCTGTGCAGTCTTTTTTTGTTGACAGATGGCAATCATTTTTGCAGAGGCATCTGTTGCCAAAACGTCGTATCCCATACTATCCAACCAGAAGGCATCATGACCGGTGCCGCAATTTATTTCTAAAACACTTTTATAGATATTTGGAGGAACCTCATTGATCAGGTAATTGCGCACTCTGTCACGCTGCATTTTTCCCGTTTCGGTGAATGTAAAATCGCTGTCGTAATTGCTTGCCATTTCATCGAATGCTTGAGCAGTCTGTGTAACAGAACCATTAGTTGAAATGGAAGGTGTGGAAGATTGTGCAATCCGTGTCATTTCCTTTTTGTGTTTCCATTCACCGGGAATATGATAAACGCTCCATGCAGCCCTTTTTAAATTTAACGGATTCCATTTTTCTTTACCTGAGAATAAATTCTTAAGTACATCGACACCCTGATGGCGGCGATAATTCTTATGAATGTACCGATGCAGATGTTTGTAGTATTCTGATGGGTAGGTATTGGAAAACATCAATGCAAGTTCATCTGAATCTGTCCAGTTAGTTTTCTGACTTAACTGCGATTTTACATTTTCATAAAACTTGGTCCCCGGAAGCGGATAAGAAACAGAAATTCCGATATCATAAGGCAGCAATTTGCTTACCATTTTTGCAGTCAGCTTAATATCATCATCGGTTTCGCCGGGATAACCAAACTGAAGAAAAAAGGCTGGTTTTATATTGTGTTTTTTCAACAATATAGTTGCTTGTTCAATTTGAGCTACAGTAGTTCCTTTATCCATGGCATCCAGAATTTTCTGGGAACCAGATTCGGCACCAACCCAAACCGTGTCGCATCCTGATTCAGCCAATGCTTCAATATTATTTTCCTGCAGAAGCAAATCTACACGACTCTGGATTTTATATTTTATCTTTAATCCTTCTTTTTTAATTAAATCTGCAAACTGCCTGGTCCAGCCGGGTTTTAATCCGAAAATATCATCGCAAAACCAGATGTGATCAATTTGAAATTGTTTCAATAGAAAATTGATCTCTTCAACTACATTTTCAGGTGATCGGGAGTTATAACGGTTTCCGTATATAGGTTTTGCGCACCAGTTACATTTGAATGGACAGCCACGGGTGGTGCTCATGTTAATAGAAAAGTAGCCATGATTTTTTATCCAGTATGATTTATATGTGGCTATATCTGCCAGATCCCATGCAGGGAAAGGAAATTCATCAAGATCAGTAGCAACAGTGCGTGGAGGGGCCTTCACTACGCCCGATTCCTGTAAAGTTATTACTCCGGGAATTTCTGAAATGGATTTGCCGGAGAATCCTGCAGACAATACCTCCAGCAACGTATACTCTCCTTCACCTTTCAATACGGCAGTGGCTCCTTCATTGAGATATTTTTCAAAATGATCGGTAGCATCGGAACTATTAACGTAAACCGGAATATTTTTTTGATTGGCAAATTTGCACATGGTAAATGCCGCTTCACGCATATTGGTGAGGCACATTTTGGTGAGGTAATTAAAGCCGTCATCATAAATAACAAGGGCATCCGGATTAAATTCATTCAGATCCGGAATAATTTCTTCGGGACTGGACGCAAACATCGGATCCCATAATTTTACTTGATAACCTGCCTTTCTCAGAACGGCTGCGGCATACAAAGTGCCAAGTGGAGCATATGGTTGCATTATTTCCCATTGTTTCGGGTCAAAGCGCAGAAAATAAGAATGAGTAAGTAAAATTCTCTTCATGAACATATTAAATTAGTTAATGGGAGAATTTTGTTTACAGGAATCCAGTTTTAAGAGAATCTGATTGTATTTTATTTCATATTCCTGAAGCACGCGATCACGAAAACCGTTCGGATGATGTTTGGCAACTCCTGCATCCGACTTCATATCGCGTTCGTATTGTTTTTTCTTCATGGTACGGAATTTTTTCTGCCAGAAACCAATCGTAATTTTCATCAAGATTTTATCGAGTGTTTTCCCAAACCATCCACTCAGGAAATTTTCAGCAATCTTTTTTGAAGATGGTGGTAAAGGAAAATTTGCAGGATCAAATGGGATATCCATTTTTTTAGACGGATAATACTTCATAGCCCATTTATTACTTTCCAGAAATTTACGATGAACATCCGGATTATAAACCGGGATTGCGAACATAAGTTCTGTTGCAATAAAAATATTTTTATCGGGTAAGGTCAGATTATTAGTATCGATAAAATAATTCACGCAAAAATATTTGTGCGAATTGAACAGGAAGAGTTTCTTATATAATGCAAGCATAGAACGGGTGATCCAAAGTCTTCCCGGTTCAGTGATGATCAGAAAATCAATATCAGAATCCTGATCCATAAATCCTTTTGAAAGGGAACCTGAAATTACCACACTTCTGACATAAGGGAATTTACTTATCAGGACCGATTGTTCATAGGCTTTTGGCCAGGTTTTTTCTGCCAGTAAAGTACCGGATTCCCTACGGTCAACATTTTCAAACCGGGGATTTAAAAGGTAATAGCCTTTGTGGGAATAAATTAGTTTGTTTTCAACCAAAAATGCCAGATCCTCATTCAGCTTTTCAGGGTTGTTGGGCAAATGGTGTGCATATTCAAGTATTTCGGACGCTTTTAACGGGTGATTGAAAATATCGAAATACACCAACGTACTCAAAACAGATTTGAGACTTTCAGTTGAAAAGTTGCTGGAGTTGTGGTTAGACATGTAAAGTTTTTGGTGCAGATTATCCAAATATAGACATAAATTACAAGGCGACAATGATAAAATCAACTGTTTGTGCGCTTGTAGATCTTATATATGTAATTCCATTCCAGCCCTTTAAAATGAGCAGATGTTTGTTGAAGTCTAAAGTTGAATTCTAAGGCAATTTGTTCAATTTCACGAAGCGCCACATCTTCTGAAAGAATCATAAATAATTCTGATGTATCTTTTTGATAATTAGGAAGTTGTTCAAAGAAACGTTGAAAGTACCCGTGATTCAATCCACAATACCAGGCCAACTGTTCCTTGGTTTCAGGGTTTTGCGGAAAATAAGGTGGATTAATAAGGATGACATCGAATATTGTTGGCGGCAGTGATTGAAACAGATCGGATTGGATACAATTAATAGAAAGATTATTTCGAATAGCGTTTTGTTGGGTACAGGCAACTGCATCGGGGTTCAGGTCGATGGCTGTAACAATGGCACCTTTTGAAGCGGCAACTAATGAAATCAATCCCGAGCCTGACCCGATTTCAAGTACTTTTTTGTTTTGGAGGTCCAGGTTTTCGGTGAATTTTGCCAGAATAGGGCTGGAATTAAAAAAGGCAGGGTGGAAGACACCTTTAGTAATTACAAGCTTTAATTTTTTGTAATTATATGGTCTGTCGCTTTTTAGATACCGAACCACCCACGGTTTGTACACCAATTCCAAAACTTTTTTGGTTACTTTTCGCAACATTGAAAGGGGTTTAAGGTTAAAGGTGAAAAATTACATTAAATATCATTTGGATTGAGAATTTTTATTATCTTTGCAATCCCTTAAAAATTAAGTAGATGATCATTGTTCCAATCAAAGAAAACGAGTCAATCGACAAAGCTTTAAAGAAATTCAAGAAGAAATTCGAGAAAACCGGTGTAGTTCGTGCCCTAAGATCACGTCAGGCATTTGAAAAGCCATCAATTACCCGCAGAACCACTGTGAAAAAAGCTATTTACCGCGATTCATTGCGCGCAGCAGAAAACACAGGCTTGTAATTTTTTTGGATTTCCGGGCTGATTTTGTTCAAGGAGTTACTATCTTTGATGGAAATCATCCCGGATGCCATTAAAGCGTTTTTTATCCCATCTTCAATACGAGAAGAGGTATTCAGCACATACGCTAACAGCATATGAGTCAGATTTGACTCAGTTTTTGGATTACCTTCATAAGGAATATCAAACCACACAAATTTCAGAAGTCTCTCATTTCTACATCCGTTCGTGGATTGTTAGTTTAATGGAAGATAAAATTGCAGCCCGTTCTGTTAACAGAAAGATTACTGCATTGAAATCCTTTTTTCGGTTTTTAATACGAGAAAAAGTTCTGGAACATAACCCCATGGTGAAAATCCAGTCGCCTAAAGTCCCCAAGAGATTACCAGCCTTCATAGATGAAAAACGGATGGAATCACTTTTTGATGGTGTTGAATTCGAAGAAGGTTTTAAAGGTATTCGCGACAGAACCATCATGGAATTGTTTTATGGCAGTGGCATGCGTTTGTCGGAATTGGTAAATCTTAAAATTTCAGATATTAATTTTAGTAATCAGGCAGTTAAGGTTCTGGGTAAAAGAAATAAGGAGCGAATTATTCCATTATCAGGAACAGTCATTGAGCAGTTGAAAGAATATATTTCTTCACGATCGGCTTTTATTTCTGAAAATGGATCTGATACAGTGTATTTATTTCTCGATAACCGTTGTAACAAAGTATATCCCAAGTTCGTTTATAGATTAGTAAAGAGGTACCTCGGACAAGTAACGACCGGTGATAAGAAAAACCCTCATATATTAAGACACACTTTTGCCACTCATATGCTTAATAACGGTGCCGAAATCAATGCAGTAAAAGAGTTGCTGGGTCATGCCAGTTTAGCTGCTACTCAGGTGTACACTCATAATACCATCGAAAAGCTTAAGAATATTTACAAACAGGCACATCCTAAAGCCTGATAAAACCAATATGCTATGAAAATAAAAGTTCAGTCGATTCATTTTACTGCCGACAAAAAATTGTTGCAGTTTATTGAGGAAAAAGTTGACAAGCTGTTTCAGTTTTACGACAGCATTATTGACAGCGAAGTTTATCTGCGACTTGATAAGTCTGATAACTCCGAAAATAAAATTGCAGAAATTAAAATAAACACGCCAGGAAAAACATTATTTGCCAAAGAGCAATGTAAGACATTTGAAGAGGCCACAGATGTTGCTGTTGAAGCACTCCGTCGCCAGATCACCAAACACAAAGAGAAATTGAGAGGTGTTTAATTAACGACTGATAAGATTTGAATTAAAGGAGGGAGAAATTCCTCCTTTTTTTATGGCTTTGAGTGAAAACTAATGTATTTCAGGGAAGAATTCTTTTTACTTTTGCTTCCTTAACAGATTTTGAAACGAGAAATGGCTGACGGGTTTTATTCTGAGGGAGGTTATCTTGAAAAGCATCCAAACTGGCATACGGAAGATGCGGGCTGGAAGGCATCGAATATCTTTAAAATAATAGAGAAGAATAAACTTACACCTTCTACTGTAGCGGAAATAGGATGTGGTGCCGGTGAGATTTTGAAACAGCTTCAGCAGAAAATGGCCGATTCGGTTTCTTTTACCGGCTATGAAATTTCTCCTCAGGCATTCGAACTTTCCAAAAGCAGAGAGAATGAAAAGTTGAAGTTTTACCTGCGTAATCTGACTGAAATTAAAGATGTATTTGATTTAGTTCTTTTAATTGATGTTTTTGAACATGTAGAAGATTTTTATGGCTTCCTTCGGGAGATGAGAGGTAAGGGGAAATACAATGTTTTTCATATTCCTCTGGATCTGTCGGTGCAATCGGTGTGGAGAGGCGAGCCTTTGATGCGTAAAAGAAGGAATTCGGGGCACATTCACTATTATACGAAAGACACAGCATTGGCTGCATTAAAAGATACCGGCTATGAGGTGGTCGATTATTTTTATACCGGTTCCTATATTGATTTACCTTCACGATCACTTAAATCGGGATTGATGAAGTTGCCGCGAAAATTACTCTATGCCATGAACCCTGATTTTGGGGTAAGGGTTTTAGGTGGTTATTCGTTGATGGTCCTGGCGAAATAAAATTTATGGCTCCCCAAGAGCAATAGCTATTTTTCTCATCAAGTAAGCAGGATCTGCAACATTCCGTTCTTTTTCAATCTCAGATCTGATAGCTTTAAGTTTAGTTGTGCTAATGCCTGCCCTCATAATAGCTGCTAAAAATTTAATCAGATTTCTGTAAATCGTTTTTTGATATTCAGATATTCCTTTGTTACGCAGCAGAAACAAGCGGAAGGACGAAACCTGATAGAAAAATGCTTCCGTTTCGTCGAGTTCATAGTATGATTTCAAAAGAATAACTCTGGAGTCGAGCTGATAAAATACATCGTTTAATTCAACTTCCTGTAACTTGCGGATTGCCTTTTTAAATTCATTAGTCATGAAATAATAATACGCAGTATTATATGCAGAAGCATTGCTGCGTTCCTGTGGCGGAATAAGAGAAAGTTGCTTTTCGAGAAATTCTTTGCACCATTTTTTTTCACCAAGACGTAGACTGATACTCACAATATTTTTAAATTCATATTGCGACATATATTCGTGATGCGTTAGTTTTTTATTTCCAAGCATATCTTTATATATACCGAATAACGTTCGCAAGTATTCTGAATAGCCCTGATTTATTTTTCTTACGCAATAATTTTTAATGTACTGATATAATTCATTGAGTTCTTTTGGGTCAAACAATCCGGAATTGATTTTGATGAGTTTCTCTGCTTGTTTAAAATAATCTTCGGAGTTGTTGCTGGTTAGCGTTTGAAGTAAATTGAAGTAAATACTTATTGCAGGCACATTCACAAAAGGAGGTGTAGTTGCCAGTTTATTGATTTCATCTGACAATGGTATTTCAATTTTCCTGTTAAGGATATTGGCCATGTTGGCAATTTCACAACTAAGCTGCAGTTTCTTCAGAATATAAAAAGTGTCCAGGTGGTTCATCACCGATCCGTAATCCGGGATGTTTTTTCTGGATTCCACATGAGCCACATGAGACAGGTGTTCTTCTGCATGTTCAAACTGTAACCGGAAATATGCGCTGTTTTGAAAATAGTTGCCGGAGGTGATTTCCAGATGGACATGATTATAGGCTTTTTCACATCCACGGTCACTTAGAGATTTAGCCGCAATCGTTTTCTTCAGCAATACTTTCTTGTCGAGAGCCTTCAAAGTGATAAAATTCTCAATGTGACGGTTCAGGTCCGAAATCAAATACCTCATTTGTTTGTCATCATAGGCTTTTTCAGGAAAAATATGGGCAAATGCGGCTTCTTTCGATGAATTGGGGTAACTTAGTAACCTGCTAGCAAGCATCAAAAGTTCCTTGTCGCATCTGAAAAAAGGGGAAGAAAGATACGTTTCGAAGCTCTTTTGCTCGGAAGTGGACAGTGAATGGAGTAATTCTGATAACTTATTTTTAGGTGTTTCAGACATGATTGTTTGGCAAAATGCAAATATATGACAAAATATTGATATTTTAATTTATTTAAAACATTGAAAATAAGACATATAGATATTTATACTTTAAATAATGACTTTCGGCAAACGTTGATTTATGAATTTTTTCAGGAGTTCATGTGTATTTAATATTGTACCGTGAAAATAACTCATGAACTATCTATCTTTAAAATCGCGGAATATGAAAAATCAAGGCGAATACAAAATGCGGACTAAAAGCATAAGCAGGTTAATGCTTGCGGGATTATTAATCCTTCTAAACTCAATGGGTTTAAAGGCTGCCGATTACTACTGGGTAGGTGGCAGTGGAAACTGGAGTGATTACGGAAGCCATTGGGCAACCACCAGTGGTGGTACCATCTTTCATACCGCCATTCCTACCTTAAATGACAATGTTTATTTCGATGCAAATTCATTTACAGCCACCGGACAGCAGGTAACATTGGACAATACCTTAATATATTGTAATAATATGGACTGGACGGGAGCACAGTTTAACCCTTCAATATTTGGAAATCCCAACCAATTGAATGTTTATGGCTCTTTACAGCTTATTTCAGGAATGAGTTTCTCGATTAAGCGAGTGAATTTTATGAGTAGTTCTTCCGGAAATACCATTGCTCAGGCAGGAAACAGTCTCGACACACTTTATTTCCAGGGTAGTGGTTCTTATAGCCTGACAGAATCATTAATAGCTAAAAGTATTTTTGTTCATGCCGGGTTGTTTGCAACCAACAGTTTTGATGTTACAACTGAGCTATTCATTTTTGGTGGCACAGGAAATACGGCAGCCGGAGACTTTGGAACATCAACTATAAATATACGTAATACTTTTAACAGTTATTATGGAACTGTTACTCTGAATTCTGCATCCAGCAATTTGAATTTTATAAATGCTGTTACTCCTAAAATGTATTTATGGTCTACCGGTCATACATTCAATGATGTTTATTTTCAGAGTAATTCAGAAGTCATTGGTTCCTTTAATTGTAATGATTTAACTGCTGACGGAACATTTTACACCAATTCATCATGGACTACAGTTACATGTTCTGATGCAACGTTTTCTGGCAACACTACCTTAGATTGTAACTTTACTGCGAACACCGTTGCATTACTTGTTCCGGATGTATTTTTCAAAATCAGACAACTGACAGCAAATACATCTTTCACCATGAATGGAACATGTGGGCAACCTGTACATTTCCAACCTATCGATTTTTTAGGCTCTGGAACTTTGAATGTGCCTTCAGGAACAGTTACTATTGACTATGTGAACCTGACATCAATATTAGCAACCGGCGGAGCTACTTTCATTGCAAATAACAGTGTTGATGGAGGTGGAAATGCAGGTTGGACCATTACTTCTGCAACAGCCCGTACACTTTATTGGGTGGGAGGAACAGGAAACTGGGAAGATCAGAATAACTGGTCTCTCACAAGTGGTGGACCCGGAGGTAACTGTATTCCTTCCTTGCTTGATGATGTGGTATTTGATGCCAATTCATTCACCGCAAACGGTGAGGTAGTCACAATTACCAATTCACCTGCTACTTGCAATAATATGAACTGGACCGGTGTAGGTTTCAATCCTGAAATAACACCGTCATTATTTCCAGGCTCTATAATTTTACATGGTTCACTTACTCTCAGTCCGAATGTGCAGTGGAGTATTTATGAATTGCAGTTTGCCGGTAGTTCACCTACAAGCACACTGTTTAGTGCAGGTGTATTACTTACATCAGTAAATGTAAATACCAATGGGACCGTCACCCTGGCTGATGAGTTGAATTGTGATGCCATTGGTGTCTACAAAGGATCATTCGCAACAGCAAATTTTGATGTGCATTCAAAAGGAATATTTGCAAATGCAGGAATCAATCCGATTTCATTCGACTTTGGAACTTCAACTTTGTATTTGAGTGAACGGTATACAGTGTTCGGAGCGTTGCTGACTGTTTCAAGCGCTAATGCTAATTTAGTTATGGAAGCTTTTGGTCCAACTGCATTTGAAATGTTAGGTGC
>JAEUTI010000031.1 GCA_016788065.1 Bacteroidia bacterium
GAAATACTCCAATACATTAGCATCTGTCCCTTTGAGAAAACTCCCTTACATGAGGTTTTTTCAAAGGGTAAATTACAAGAAATTAAAGAACGAAACTTCAATCAATTGAAAATCAATTACAATTAACGCAACGCTAGTGATCTATCATCTATCATTTATCATAATAACGAAATTCCCTTCTGAGCAGGGAATCATTTATCATCTATCATTTATCATCTATCATAATAACGAAATTCCCTTCTGAGCAGAGAATAATTAATCCTATAAAAGTTTGGTTTTCAAAAATAGATTACTATTTTTGTTGAATACTAAAAAAGGAATTTATGTACACCGGACTACTTCATACTCACTCTCTTGTGCGCTGGATAATGCTCATTTTACTGATTATGTCGGTATTCAGGGCTTATAATGGCTGGAAAAGCCGCCGCACCTTTACTCCCGGCGACAAAAAGCTGGTTTTATTTACGCTTATCTTTTCCCATGTTCAGTTATTAATAGGGTTTGTACTTTATATGGTTAGTCCGATTGTGCAGTCTGCTTTGGCCGATATGGGTAGTGCCATGAAGGATAAAATGCTTCGTTTCTGGGCTGTGGAACATATTGCGGTTATGATTTTATCGATTCTGATTATAACAGTTGGAAATGCCATGGCAAAACGTGCTGCCAGCGATGGTGAAAAGTTTAAAAAGATATTTATTTATTTCACCATTGGCTTAGTTTTGATATTAATTTCTATTCCATGGCCATTCCTCCAAACAGGAGCCGGTCGCGGATGGTTCTGATCCCGGTTCATTCATTTTCATATGGCGGAGTTTTAATTCCGTCACTATTTAGCAATTATATATTTTGAGTATCAATCAAAAGCCTGAAAAAGTAGTACTGGTGGCTGTCGCGAAGCAGGGGCAACCCGACCATCAGGTAAAAGAATATTTAGATGAGCTGGAGTTTTTGGCATTAACTGCCGGAGCTACCACCTTAAAGCGATTCATTCAAAAGCTCGATTATCCGGATCCTCGCACGTATGTGGGTAAGGGGAAGCTTGCTGAAATCACAGCATACATCAAAGAGCATGATGTGCAGTTAATCATTTTTGATGATGAATTATCACCATCACAAATCCGGAATATTGAAACTGCTACCGGCAACCGGATTTTGGATCGCACGAATTTAATACTCGACATATTTGCACATCGCGCACGCACAGCACAGGCACGCACACAAGTAGAGCTTGCACAGTATCAGTATTTGTTACCGCGCTTAACAAGAATGTGGACTCACCTTGAAAAGCAACGCGGAGGAATAGGTATGCGCGGTCCCGGTGAAACGGAGATTGAAACCGACCGCCGGGTGATTCGTGATAAGCTGTCACGGTTAAAGGAAAAGCTTAAGGAAATAGATAAGCAAAATTTTACCCGAAGGAAATCGAGGGAACAATTGACTCGTGTTGCTTTGGTGGGATATACCAATGTTGGCAAATCGACTCTCATGAATTTATTGAGTAAGTCGGATGTATTTGCAGAAAATAAATTATTTGCAACACTTGATACCACTGTTCGCAAAGTAGTTTTAGAAACAATTCCATTCTTGCTTTCCGATACAGTGGGTTTCATACGCAAGTTGCCGCATAATCTGGTAGAATCATTTCGTTCCACGTTAGATGAAGTGAGAGAAGCAGATATTTTGTTGCATGTTGTAGATATATCGCATCCTAATTTTGAAGATCAGATAGCGGTGGTAAATCAAACGCTCGCCGATATAAAAGCAGCCGACAAACCTGTACTTATGGTATTCAATAAAATTGATGCTTATCGTTTTGTTCAGAAAGAAGAAGATGATCTTACTCCGGGAACGAAGGAAAATATTTCATTGGATGAATTGAAAAATTCCTGGATGGCGAAGGCAAATGCTCCTGCAGTTTTTATATCTGCTGCCAACAATGAAAACATTAAAGAACTCCGCGCTAAAATGATGGAACTGGTAAAACAAAAGCATTACCAGATTTATCCGAATGCAGCAGAAGATCAGCAGTAAGAACTAAGCTAATTTTTTCGGTGGCTCCATAACAGCACCGCATTGTTTGCAGGTTCTCAAATCTGCATTTGCATAAAATGCATCCATCACCACCGGCAATTCCTTAACAATATCTTTCAGATCAAGTATGTTTTCGTACAGCAGGTGATTACATTTTTCGCAGTACCACTGAAAGCGGTCTTTCATACCGGCACGTCTTTGCACTTCCATAACCAGCCCAACGGTATTAGGTCCACGTTGCGGAGAGTGTGGTGTTCGGGGAGGCAATAAAAAAATATCGCCTTCACGGATATCAATCGTTCGTGGTTTCCCGTCTTCCATGATTTTAACCTGAACATCACCTTCCAGTTGAAAAAAGAATTCTTCAGTTTCATTGAAGTGATAATCTTTACGTGAGTTTGGTCCACCCACTACCATTACAATAAAATCCTGATTTGGTTGGTACACAACCTGATTCCCTACCGGTGGTTTCAGCAGATGTCTGTTTTCATCGATCCATTTTTTAAAGTTAAAAGCGGGAGTTATCATGGTAAATTGATTTTTAAGATGTTGCTTATTGGAAAATGCCGGATTTGGCGGCGGTCAGTTAATTCGACCACTACAAATTAATAAAATAATAAGGACAAATAAAAACATCTGCTGTTTATCTTTACCGCATGAATATGAATTTAACAGGTAAAAGAGCGGTTGTTTGCGGAAGTACGCAAGGGATCGGGTTGGCAATTGCCAATGAGCTGGCATCGATGGGTGCATCGGTGACACTGGTTGCAAGAAATGAAGCGGCCTTGATGGCGGTGAGGTCGTCGCTGCCGGATGAAAACGGGCAGCAACACGATTATCTGGTAGCCGATTTTGCAGATCCGGATGGTTTACTGAAAGTAGTCACCACCTATTTACATAAGGGTCAATCGGTTCATATTTTGGTGAACAATACCGGCGGGCCTCCGGGTGGACCAATTGCGGATGCAAGAACAGCAGATTTTGAAGCAACTTTTCGCCAGCATCTGGTGTGCAATCATATTTTGGCTCAGGCTTTTTTGCCGGGTATGAAAAATGAAAAATTCGGCAGAATCATCAACATTATTTCCACATCCGTAAAGCAACCATTAAAAGGGTTGGGTGTTTCCAATACAATTCGTGCTGCCGTTGCAAACTGGTCGAAGACCCTTGCCGGGGAAGTGGCACCTTTTGGGATAACAGTAAATAATGTTTTACCGGGAGCAACAAACACTTTGCGATTATCGACACTGTTAAATGTGAAATCGGAAAAAACCGGTAAAGCTCTTACAGCTATTGAAGAAGAAATGACAGCAGAAATTCCCATGGGAAGATTTGCGGATCCTTCGGAAATTGCAGCTGCGGTAGGATTTTTAGCTTCACCGGCAGCATCTTACATTACCGGAATAAATATTCCTGTTGATGGTGGCAGAACAGGATGTTTGTAAAAAAAATAAAGGCACAAAAAAAACCCCTTCTTTTGAAAGGGGTTTTTTTACGTTTAACCGTGACTGATTACTGAGCAACAACTGCAGCAGCAGAGTCAACGATAGCAGCAGCTGTAGAATCAGCAGCAGCAGCTACTTCAGTAGCAGCAGCTTCAGTTGCAGCAGCAGCATCAGCAGCAGCATCCTGAACTTGTTCAGTAGCTTCAGCAGCTTTTTCTTCAGCCTTTGGGCCACACGCTACGAATGAGAACATTCCTACGATAGCCAATACAGCAAATACTTTTTTCATTGTGATGTTGGTTTAAATAATTAAGCTTGAATAAGATTTGAGCTGCAAAGATATAGGAATTAAATGTATTACAACCAATAGGTTAAAAATTTTTTTCAAAAAAATATTTTTGGGAGGTGAATTGGTGAAACCAAACGGGGGCAATATTGTTACATTTGCAGGTACATTTCACTCTAAATAACGTCTAAACCCCTTTAAATCATGGCATTTGAACTACCAAAGCTACCTTACGCGTTTAACGCGCTTGAACCTCATATTGATGCCCGCACCATGGAAATCCACCATGGCAAGCACCATCAGGCCTATGTAACCAATTTGAACAATGCGATTGCCGGCACCGAAGCCGAAAAAATGAGCATTGAAGAAATTTGTGCAAATATCTCCAAGTTTCCGATGGCAGTCCGCAATAATGGTGGTGGACATTACAACCACTCCTTATTTTGGAACATATTGACTCCCAATGCATCACAAGCCCCTTCGGGTACTTTGGCAGATGCTATCAATGCTGCTTTCGGCAATTTTGACGATTTTAAAGCCAAATTTGCTGCTGCCGGAGCCACTCGTTTTGGTTCAGGATGGGCTTGGTTAACGAAAAACAGTGCCGGAAAGCTTGAAATTTCATCGACACCAAACCAGGATAATCCATTAATGGATCTTGCTGAGGTGAAAGGAACACCAATTCTGGGATTAGATGTGTGGGAACATGCTTATTACTTGCACTATCAGAACCGTCGCCCCGATTATATTTCAGCATTCTGGAATGTAATTAACTGGGATGAAGTAGCAAAACGTTTTGCTAAGTAACAATAAGATTTGAATGAAAGCCTCCGTTTAACCGGGGGCTTTTTTTATGGTGATAATTCTGTTGAAATTATAAATGCATTGTTTCCTTTACAAGGCAATATTTAAAGTTTTTTTGCATTATAAATGATTAAGCCGTTCCCGGAATGGCATTCCTGATATGGAAAAGTTGAAAAGAGTAGCATTACTGCTGATTGCCATTACTGCAGGATTGTTTTTGACAGGAACTTTACTGGCATGGATTTACAAAGACAAGGTTCGCAACCTTGTGGTTGAATCGCTGAACAATAACCTGAAAGCAGAAATAGAAGTTGAAGAAATCAGCTTTTCGTTTTTCCGGCATTTTCCATACGCTTCGGTGGCATTCGAAAATGTTCGCGCCAAAGAACCTCGCGGATTTGAAACTACAGGAACTATTCTGAATGCTAAAAAATTATCGCTGCTGTTTAATCTTGCCGGCATTTTCAGTGATGATTTGAAACTAAAAAAAATTGTGCTTTCCGATGCATCGCTTAACTTACAGGTTGATGAAAATGGAAATACCAATTATGAAATATGGAAGACGGATTCATCCGGCACCAGCCGCAAAATAAGTCTGGAACTTGAAGATGTTGTTTTTGAAAATGTGGATGTGCTTTATTATGATGTAATCAAAAAACAGGACATCAGTTTTATGATTATTTCCGGTATGCTGAAAGGTAATTTTGGAAGTGCACAATATGCATTAACATCATCCGGAAATCTTGAGCATGCATCCGTAAAAATTGATGAGGTTACCTATTTATCGGATCGCCCTTGCGAATTGAAAGTTGCACTTGATGTCGACAGTGATAAAGGACTATTTACTTTCCGGGAGTCAGGAATTAAATTATCGGGACTCGATCTGAAAATTGATGGCACCATTCAGAATAATGAAAAAGATGTTGATCTGGATCTGAAAATAACAAGTCCGGGAGCAAATTTACCGGCATTGCTTTCATTGATACCTGAAAAATTCCGTGGCGATACCAAAGGTTATAAGTATGATGGTAAGATGGAATTTAGTGGTTCCTTAAAAGGGAAGTACGACACCAAAAACAGTCCGCTGGTAATTTTTAATTTCAAAAGCATGAATGTTAGTCTGAACCCCGAAGGAACACCCTATCATTTAAAAAATATGAATGGCACCGGATATTTTACCAATCGTAAAAGCATAGCGAATCCGGTATCATTTTTACAGTTGAGTAATTTTTCGGCAACTCTGGAAGGTAAACCTGTGCGTGCAACGGTGGCAATTGAAAATTTTACGAAGCCCCGGCTCGATATCGCCGCAGTTATGGAGGCTGACTTAAAAGCATTGAGTCGGTTTTTTATGCCCGATACGTTAGAAGAAATTAGTGGTAAGTTATTTGTCGATGCAAAGTTCAAAGGGATTGCAGGTGAAAAAACTACTTATCGTTCATCCGGCGATATCCGCTTCGAGCAGGTGGCTTTCCGTTTAAAGCAAAAGCCGGTTTCTTTTTCCGGTCTGGCCGGGATGTTGCACCTCGATGGCAACGATTTGGTGGTGGATGAGGTTTCGGGTAAAGCAGGGAGCAGCGACTTTACTGTTAGCGGCACCTTCCGGAATTTGTTTGCCTGGTTATTTCTGGAACAGCAAAAACTCGATATCACCGCAACACTGGCCTCCAACCAAATGGATCTCGATGAACTGATGCAGCGCGAAAAATCGGTAAAGTCGGTTTCCGATACCGTTTACCGGATCGACTTTTCGAAAGAATTGAAGCTGCAGCTCGATATCAATGTTAAGAAGTTGAAGTTCAGGAAGTTTGAAGCCGAAGCCATGACCGGAAGTTTGGCTTTGCAGGATAAGGTTTTGATGACTAAATTGCTGGATTTCAATACGGTGGGTGGTTCGGTTAGATTAAAAGGGCAAATTGACAGCCGTCCGGCCGACAGTCTGAAAATTGATTACGATGCCATGCTGAATCAGCTGGATATAAACCGGTTATTTTATGAGATGGGCAACTTCGGGCAGGAAGTTATCGTCGATAAGAATCTTAAAGGAATAGTAAAAGCCGAAGTTCAGTTCCGGTCGGTGTGGTCTAAGTCACTGAATATTAATGAGAAATCGATTTATGCCAAAAGTGATATTACCATAGAAAACGGGGAATTGATTAATTTTGAGCCCATGTTGGCACTTTCGCGGTTCATGAAGGGCGCAGATTTGAGGGTTATTAAATTCTCGACCTTGACGAACACCATCGAAATCAGGAACCGGAAAATCATCATACCGATGATGGAAATAAAAAGTAGCGCCCAGGATATAATAGCCAGCGGCGAGCATACTTTCGATAATATTGTCGATTACAAACTACGGTTGTACCTTTCGCAACTCGTTGGCAAGAAGGTGAGGGCACAAAACACCGAATTTGGAACCATTGAGGATGATGGTTTGGGAAGGCCGATGGTATTTCTGACCATGAAGGGGACCGCAAGTGATCCAAAGTTCGCCATCGACAGAAAGAGTGTGGAGCAAAAGATAACCACAGAGATAAAAAAGGAAACGCAGTCATTGAAGAGTATATTGAAGGAAGAATTTGGAACAAAACCGGCGAAGGATCCTTCAAAACCAAATCCTCCTAAAAAACAGGAGGAGCTGCAAATAGAATATGAAGACGAATAATATCTGAACTAATAGAAAACTGAATTTTTAATAACAGTAGTAAATTTTAACTGTGAATATTTATACCCGTAAACAACGATGGAAACTTGCATTATTGCTTGCCGCAATGGTGATAGGTATTGCCTCGCTTTGGTACACGAACATTTTAGTTGAGAAACTGGCACTTCAGGAAAAGAAGAATGTAGAATTATGGGCGGGTGCTGTCAGGCAACTTTCAGAAGTAGAGGTGGAGGCAGGTGATGTAAGTTTTGCCCTCGAGGTATTGAGAAGCAACAATACAATTCCGATGATTCTTACCGATGCAAAGGGGCAGATCAATTCCTTTAAGAATCTCGATTCTGTTAAATCGATGGATGAGTCGTGGTTGAAAGCGCAGATTGAAGAAATGCGTGCCGAACAACAACCAATTCAAATTAGCTTTGGTAAAGAAGGAGAAATAAATTTTATCTACTATCGTGATTCATCACTGATTCGCCAATTGCGATACTATCCTTATTTTCAACTTGCAGTAATAAGTTTATTCCTGCTGGTATCTTATCTGGCATTCAGTTCAAGCAGAAAAGCAGAACAAAATCAGGTTTGGGTAGGAATGGCAAAAGAAACGGCGCATCAATTGGGAACACCGTTGTCTTCGCTCATGGCCTGGGTTGAGTATTTAAGAATGCAGGGCAATAAAGACGGACATCTGGATGAGATTGAAAAAGATATTGCGCGATTAAATACTATCACGGAGCGTTTTTCAAAAATTGGTTCTGCGCCTTCATTGAAAAAAGAAAATGTGAATGAGGTGATTGTAAATTCGCTGAATTACATTCGTTCCCGGTCATCATCACGGGTTAATTTTTCGTTGACTAATGGTTCGAATCATGATTTATATGCGCCATTAAATATTCCACTTTTCGAATGGGTGCTTGAAAATATTTTCAAGAATGCGGTTGATGCTATGGAGGGCGAGGGTGCTATTACTGTTTCAATCACCGACCAGCAACAATTTGTGTATATTGATATTTGCGATACCGGAAAAGGAATTCCAAAATCGAAATTTAAAACCGTATTTAAGCCCGGTTACACCTCTAAGAGCCGTGGGTGGGGACTGGGATTATCGCTTTCGAAACGCATTGTTGAGGAGTATCACGGTGGGCATATTTTTGTGAAGAGTTCCGAGATGAATAAAGGTACTACATTCAGAATAGTATTGCCTAAATAAACCAGTTTATATTCCTGTGTTGTAGTGTCGATTTACATTCATATTCCATTTTGCCGTACTGCATGTTCTTACTGTGATTTTCATTTTTCGGTGAATCATGATAAGATGGAAGATTTGGTAGCTGCACTGATTCAGGAGATAGAACTACGCAAAAATTATTTAGATGTAAACGGTTCCCGTCCGGAATTACAAACCATTTATTTTGGTGGTGGAACGCCTTCATTGCTTCAAGATTCACAATTGGTTCGTATCATGGATGCAATCAGGGCAAACTTTGTAATAAGCAAGAATGCCGAGATTACACTAGAGGCTAATCCGGATGATTTAACACCTGAAAAATTAGTTGCCTTAAAGGCAGCATCCATCAACCGGTTGAGTATTGGGGTGCAATCTTTTTTTGATTCGCATCTTGAATTAATGAATCGTGCACATAATTCACGCATGGCAATTGATGCAGTTGCCAATGCCGCTGCTGCGGGATTTGACAACATTACCATTGATCTCATTTATGGAGTTCCGGGAATGAGTGAAAGCGACTGGCAGGCAAATATGGATCAGGCTTTTTCGTTGCCGGTACAACATTTTTCAGCGTACAGTCTGACTGTCGAAAATCGTACTCTGCTAGATAAATTGATACGTGACGGAAAAATTGATCCTGTTAAAGAGGAGGAGGCGGCAACACATTTTGAAATGCTGATGCATGCTGCAAAAAAGCACGGGTTCATGCATTATGAAATTTCTAATTTTGCAAAACCCGGTTTTATTTCGCGGCACAACAGTTCGTATTGGAAAAATTTGCCTTATTTAGGAATTGGTCCTTCCGCACATTCGTACAATGGAGTTAGCAGGCAATGGAATATTGCTGCCAATGCTGCCTATATTCTTTCCATCCGCAAAGGTGAGGTGCCCGGTGAATCGGAGTTGCTGACAATTGAAAATCGTTATAATGAATATTTGATGACCGGCTTGCGCACCATGTGGGGAGTCGATACCAATGAAATCAAATCGAATTTTGGAGAATCATTTGTGGATGATTTTCTGATGAGATCTGCGGAATATGTTAGCAGTGGTGATCTGCTGCAGGAGGAAACGAAATATATTATTTCAGAAAAAGGTAAGCTCATTGCCGACCGCATTGCCGCTTATTTGTTCCGGTAAGCCGGCGTATAGAAAAGTTCAACTATTTCCCGGAGGCTTTTATTATTTTATCCCACACAATAGCAGAAGTTTTATCCCAATCGAATAGTTTAGCTCTCTCAATACCTTTTTCAGCGAGTGTTTTTCTTAATGTTTCATTTGTTGCAATGGTATTCATGGCATCGGCAATTGATTCCGGATTGAAAGGATCGGTTAAGATAGCCGCATCGCCGCTCACTTCAGGCATGGATGTTACATCGGAAGTAATTACCGGCACTCCGCAACGCATG
The DNA here is from genome assembly GCA_016788065.1 of Bacteroidia bacterium. Taxonomy (GTDB): domain Bacteria; phylum Bacteroidota; class Bacteroidia; order AKYH767-A; family OLB10; genus JADKJB01. The sequence goes on from JAEUTI010000031.1 coordinate 9,866, forward strand.
GCTTCTACAATGGGAACACCGAAGCCTTCGAAATAAGAAACATAAGTCATTGCCAGTGCAGAGCCAACCAGTAGAACAAGTTCTTCAATGGGTTGTCTTCCTGTAAACACTACTTCATCACGGTATTTCATGCCGGTATAAACCGTTTCCATTTCGTTTGTCCACCATTTACGGTGACCAACAATTAAAAGTTTTGCATTTGCACCGGGGCGATGGCGGTAATTTTCGAATGCACGCAAAAGATTGGCAATATTTTTTCGCTGATGCAACATTCCCACAAAAATAAAATAGGGAGCACCACCGGTATATTTATTCCTTATAAGTTGTTGCGTTTCGATTGATACCGGTTTGTATAAATCGTTCACGCCATTGAATGCGACATCAATTTTATCGGGTGCGATATGATAACATTTTACCAGGTCCGATTTCGAATATTCGGAGACCGTTATGATGCGTCCTGCTTTTTTTGCAAAACGCGGGAAAAAGTAGCGATAATACAAACGCGTAAGAAATGGAAGGTCATCGGGATAATGTTCAAAGTTCAAATCGTGAATTACACCCACCTGAGGTACCTTTGTTGAAAGACTCAGGTAGCCATCGGGACTGTAAAAGACATCGGCTTTGTATTTTTTCAGTGCTGCCGGAATGGAGTGCTCAAACCACCAATAGTACAAAAAGGGATGTCGTGCCTGAGGGAATAATGCTACCGGAGTAACATTTTTTCCAAAGACAAATTCATCAGACCAAGGTCGGTCGAAGAAGAAAATAAATTCTGTTTCGGGATGATTTGCTGTCATTCGGCTAAGGGTGTGCCAGGCAAACCACCCCATGCCATCGAGTTTACCGGGAAGTAATAAGCGTGTATTGACAGCTATTTTCAATATAAATAATTAAATATCAATTAATTAGTGTTTGCGGAAAATTGTATAAATTTGTTCCTGATAACTTATTACGGGGCAGCAATATTATAGATATTTCATAAAATATTTATCCCTTTTTGAAGTTACTTAGTATTACCTGTCAACATTCAACCTGGTTATGAAGCAAATCCTGTACATTTTCAGTCTTTTATTCTTCCTTTCATCCGGCATATCGGCGCAAAATCAGTCACTTGGTCAATGGAAGGTTCATCTGCCTTACAATTCAGCAAAGAAAATTGCCGATACGGGTACTAAAGTTTATTGTGCATCAGAAAAAGGACTCTTTTACTACAACAAGCAGGATAACAGTATTGCAACACTTTCAAAAGTTACTGGTTTATCCGAAATTACAATCAGCACCATTGCCTACAATCCCACCTATGGTTGTCTGGTAATTGCTTATTCCAATGCTAATATCGATTTAATCATCAACAATAAAATCATCAATATTTCTGATATCAAACGTAAGAATCTAACCGGCGACAAAAGTATTTACGGAATCGAATTTTACAATAACATCGCCTATTTATCGTGTGGTTTCGGAATAGTAGCATTGGATCTGGATCGTCGTGAAATTAAAGAAACATATATCATCGGACCGTTAGGAACAGAAATACAGGTTTTTGATGTAGCTATCTGGAACAATTTCATTTTTGCTGCAACCGAAAATGGCGTTTACAGTGCTTCCGTTACCAATCCCAATCTGATTGATTTTTCGAACTGGACCATTACATTTCCCGACAATGGCAATGCAGGAGACTGCAACATGATTGAAGTCTTCAACAATCAGGTAATCATGAATTATGCAAAGCCCGGAGCCTTGAACAATAATTCGAATGATGAGGTATATCTTTATGATGGATTTTCGTGGACCCTTGCAGGTGGTGGATTTATTCAGGACAACATCAAACATTTTTCGGTGCGTGCATCCGGTGGAAGATTATTGGTTACCAATTCATACAGTCTGAGTATTTACGATAACAACTACAACCGCATTATTTATATTGATCCGGGTGTTTATGCAGATGCAGCTCCTCGGGATGCTGTTTATGATGCCGATGGAATACTATGGATTGCTGATAATGGTTCCGGCATGTTGCGCATGACAGCATCCTTGAGTTACGACTTCATAATGCCCGACGGACCCGCATCAGATCTGGTAAGTGCTATGCAGGTAGTTGATAAAAAATTGTGGATGACACATGCCACCCGCACAGCAGGTTGGTTCAATACTTATGCTGCCGGAAATTTTTCGGAATATGATAATGGTGACTGGAAATCGTACAACAACAAAACCATGCCGGGTTCTGCTATCAACATTGGGAATTTTTTCGATATGATGTCGGTAGCAATTGATCCGGGAAATAAAAATCATGTTTATGTTGGTTCTAAGGGACAGGGAATTATTGAGATGTTGAATGGTGTGGCAGTTGCTTCATATCGCGATACCAACAGTACACTTCAGGTTGGAATTGGCAATCCTACTCAATGTCAGGTGGTAGGAATGGGATTCGATTCTGATAATAATTTGTGGGCTTTAAATTCACTGGCTGCGAAACCTGTGAATGTACGAACTACAGCAGGCAACTGGCGTGCTTTTTCTATTCCGGGAATTACAGGAGCGCCATTGTTCGGCGATCTAACAGTTGATTCATACGGACAAAAATGGATCAATGTAATTGGTAATAATGCACCGCTTGGAAATGGTATTGCTGTTTTCAGTGATAATGGTACGCTGGAAGATGCCACTGATGATAAGGCAAGATTTATCTCGTCGGGAATAGGGTCGGGAAATTTGCCCAGCACCGATATTCGTGCAATAACAGAAGATCTCGAGAATGAAATCTGGTTAGGCACCGGTAAAGGTGTTGCTGTAATTTATTCACCATCGGCAGTGCTTACATCGAATAATTTTGATGCACAGCAAATTTTAATCAAGCAGGATGGAATCAATCAGTATTTACTGGAATCGGAAGTTGTAACAGCCATTGCAGTCGATGGAGCCAACAGGAAATGGATTGGAACGGAATCGGGAGGTGTGTTTTTGATGTCTCCGGATGGAACTGAACAGATCTTGAATTTTAATGAGATCAATTCGCCATTATTATCGAATTATATCCTTTCAATTGCAATTGATCAGGAAACAGGAGTCATATATTTCGGTACCAACAGAGGAGTGATTTCTTATAAAGGAGATGCGATTGCAGGCACAGGAGGATGTTCTGACGTACTTGCATATCCGAATCCGGTCCGTCCCGATTACACAGGGCCCATTGCAATAAAAGGACTAGTGCCCAATGGAAGTGTAAAAATTACCGATGTCAGCGGCAATCTCATTTTCGAAACCAAATCGAATGGTACTCAGGCTTTGTGGTATGGAAAAAATTTTAAAGGTGAGAAGGCACACACGGGAGTTTATTTGGTATTCAGTACGGATGAAGAAGGGGAGAATACCTGCGTTACGAAATTACTTTTCATCAATTGATTTTTTTTCTGAACGATGCAAATTAAATCACGTGGCATTGTTTTACACACTACTAACTACAGTGAATCGAGTCTTGTAGTTAAAATTTACACGGAAACATCCGGATTGTGTTCATTTATCGTCAGTGGTGTTCGCACAAAAAACAGCAGGTTTAAAAGTTCACTTTTTCAACCATTATCACTGGTAGAAGTGGTTGCATCGGGAAAGCCTGGGCAAACCATGTATCGGATTACCGAGATCCATTTATCGCCTCCCTTTTCGGGGATTCCGGAGAATGTTATTAAAAGCTCCATCGCCATTTTTATTGCTGAAGTTATTTATCGTTCCATTAAAGAAGAAGAGCCTAATCCGTCGTTGTTTCACTTCATGGATAGTGGCATTCAGATTCTCGATTTGAGTCGGGAAAACTGTTCACGTTTCCACCTGTTTTTCATGACACAGCTGACTCGTCACCTGGGAAGTTATCCGCATGGAACCTGCATTCGTGGTGTAAGTGTACTCGATTTGCGCGAAGGATTATTCCGGGACTCCATTCCGCTACACACCGATTACCTGCTGCCCGATGTAACAGCTTTGTTTTATGATCTCATGCAAACCGATTTCGAAAATTTTCATACCATACCGATCCCTTCAGCATTGTCGAAGCAATTACTGGCAGCACTGGTGGCATACTTCGAAATGCACCAAACACATGGTGCAACAATAAGGTCGCATCGAATTTTGGAAACAGTGATGGGATAATGTAAGAAATTTGTATATTTGATGCTGATAATGCAAATCAACAGTTATCAGAATGTTAATTATATGAAACAAACACCAAACACCACTCGCCCATTCAGTCATCATTATTTAGTTGCTTTCTTTTTTTCAATTGCTTTGCTTACGCAGATGGGTTGTAATAGCAACAACAAAGAAACCGACGAAGCAGCAGTTGATACGGAAGAAGAAAATATCCAACCTAATCCCTATGAAGATGCTGTAGTCGAGGTCCAGGTGTTTAAAGTAGACTCACTCGATCACAACGGCATCAGAGGTTGGGGATACAATATTAAACTTAATGGAAGTCTTTATATTCATCAGCCCAATGTTCCTGCTGTAATGGGGAATAATGGGTTTTATAGTGAAGCAGCAGCAAAAAAAGCCGGCGATTTCGTGGCCTACAAAATCCGAAAAAATATTATTCCGCCATCAGTTACACCCGAAGAACTTGATAGTTTGGGAGTGTTGCAGGAATGAGTTGATGTGCTGGTGTGCTGATGTGCTAATGCTTGCCCTGAGCGGAGTCGAAGGGTGCTGATTTTTTGATTTGAGTAAAAAAATGTGACTGCACTTGGTTTGGTGATTTGATGATTCTTGCCTTGAGCTTGTCGAAAGGTGGTGGTTTGGTGATGGGTGTGCTTAAGTAAAAAAGTGTGACTGCACTTGATTTGGTGATTTGATGATTCTTGCCTTGAGCTTGTCGAAAGGTGGTGGTTTGGTGATGGGTGTTACTATGTAAAAAAATATAGCTGCACCAAGTTGTAAGTTGAAGGTTGTAAGTTGAAAGTTGGGGGGGCTTCATTCTTCATCATTAATCTTTAATCTTTAATCCTTAATCCCTCCATCCTATGCATACCTTCTGAGCAGGATCTCATCTATCATCTATCATTTATAATTTATCATTTCCCTCATCCCTGTCCTCCGAACAACTGACTAAATACCTCATCGACTTTAGCTACAGAAACAAGTTCAATTCCAGGAAAAGATTTTTTGGAAAGAGATTGCAGATTATATTTTGAGCAGAATATTTTTTCAAACCCCATTTTTTCAGCTTCTTTAATTCGTTGTTCGATTCTGTTTACGGGTCTGATTTCTCCACTTAATCCCACTTCACCTGTAAAGCATACTCGGGCAGGCAGCGACATATCTTCACTGCTGCTTAGCACGGCACAAATTACTGCCAGGTCAATAGCAGGATCCTCGACTCTTAAGCCACCGGCAATATTTAAAAATACATCTTTCGCTGCGAGACGGAATCCACACCGTTTTTCAAGAACTGCAAGCAACATGCTTAAGCGACGCAAATCAAATCCTGTTGAAGAGCGTTGTGGTGTTCCATAAACTGCTGAACTCACTAATGCCTGTACTTCAATCAGCAACGGACGTAAACCTTCCATGGTACATGCAATGGCAATGCCACTCAGGTTTTCATCGATATGTGAAAGCAGTACCTCCGACGGATTAGAAACTTCAGACAATCCGCTGCCACTCATTTCATAAATTCCAATTTCGGAAGTCGAGCCAAAACGATTTTTTGTAGAGCGTAAAATACGATATACATGGTGACGGTCGCCTTCGAATTGCAAAACGGTATCAACCATATGCTCCAACACTTTTGGTCCGGCAATGCTGCCTTCTTTGGTGATGTGTCCAATTAAAAATACCGGTGTTGAAGTTTCTTTGGCATATTTGAGCAAATCGCCAGCACATCCTCGAATCTGTGATACTGTTCCCGGTGCCGATTCAATATCCTGTGAAAACAAAGTTTGTATGGAATCAATAATTACCATTCCCGGATGAAGCGTTTCAATATGTCTGAAAATTGATTGCATATTTGTTTCAGTGAGAATATAACAATCGGCATTCGCATGGCCTATGCGTGAGGCGCGAATACTAATTTGCTGTTCACTTTCTTCACCGCTGATATAAAGTATTTTCACACCTCTTAACCGCATGGCAACCTGCAGCATTAGAGTCGATTTTCCAATTCCGGGTTCACCACCAACCAATACCAATGATCCAGGGACGAGTCCTCCACCCAAAACACGATTCAGCTCCTTACCCGGTAAGGGCATGCGAATTAATTTATCGGGTGCAATTTCACCCAGTAGTTGCGGAGTAGCTTGTCGCCCCGCTGTTTCACTTCGTGTGGAAGAGGATCGCCAGGCAGGTACCTGAGAAGGTGTTGTAGAAACTACTTCTTCCACATAGGTATTCCATTCTCCACAAGAAGGACACTTGCCAATCCATTTTGGTGCCGAAGCGCCGCAATTTTGACAGAAAAAGGTTGTTTTTGTCTTAGCCATTTAATTTATAGGTAATTTTAAAATGAAAATCAGATGTAAAGATAAGGAAAAAGTCATTTGCGGCGGAGCCGCGTCATTTGCAGCGGAGCTGCAGTCATTTGCGGCAGAGCCGCTGTCATTGGGTCATTAGCAGCAAAGCTGCTGTCATTTGCGGCAAGGCCGCGTCATTTGCAGCGGAGCTGCGTCATTGGGTCATTAGCAGCAAAGCTGCTGTCAATGAATAGAGTCATAGGTCATAAGTGATGAGGGAGATTCTTCACTTTAAAATTTGAAATCCCATTTATCATCTATCATGATAACGAATTTTCTTTCTGGGTAAATCTTAATTCTTTTTCGTATTTTAGCCTGATGAAGTTTTTCCAGGCAGGTTTTTTATTTATTGTTTTTAGCATCATCGCTTGCGGGGTGCAGGCTCAAAAGCGGGGCGCTGTTTGGTGTTTTGGCGATAGTGCATTGGTAGATTTTAGTGATACCTCAAATATTCTGACTGGTACAAGTGCTGTAAAATCCAGAGGTAGTTGTACATCAATAAGCGACTCATCAGGAGCACTTTTGTTTTATGTTGCATATGATCCTACCGTTACTATCGGTGGAACTGATCCTGTGAAAGTTTATGGACAAAATAATTTAGTTATTGATAATGGAGACTCTATTAAGGGAGGAGGATGGTACCATGAACTTATCTCCCTGCCTTTTCCAGGTTCTGACAATTTATTTTACGTGTTTAATATTGGTGTGACACTGGATTTTGGCTTGTATTATGCCATAGTCGACATGAGCTTAAACGGAGGCTTAGGAGCAGTAATTCAAAAGAATGTGCAACTGGAAAATTTTAAAACGGTGGATTGTTTGAATGCCATAAAGCATGGAAACGGAAGAGATTGGTGGGTAATAATTCGACGATTTGATGCAGTCTCAAATCCTAACAATGATTATTATATTTATCTGGTTTCTCCAAGTGGGATATCCAGTCAACCCATTCAAAGTGTAGGCACTCAAAACCCAACGAATTCAGGTCGAATTTCATTTAATTCACAAGGCACAAAAATGGCATTTATTAATTATGTAGGCCTCATCGAGCTCTACGACTTCGACCGGTGTAACGGTCTTATCAGCAATCCGGTTACCATCCAACCTGAGAGCGCCCAGGCTCCATGGCCCGGGTTATGGAGTGCAGAATATTCACCCTCGGGAAACATTCTTTATGTAACTAGAATACCTGCAGTTATTACCGACTCCTCAAGATTATTTCAGTACGATTTGTTAGCGCCAAATATTTCAGCAAGCAAATTGACATTATGGTCTGCACCTTGGACAACCACAATAGATCAATTAAAAATGGCACCAGACAATAAAATGTATTTAACTACCAACTTTGGCCAGGTTTATCCTTATACTGATTCTATGTATAATTCTATCAATATGAATCTAAGTGTGATCAATTCACCTGACAGTCTGGGCACTGCATGTGATTTGCAACCATTCAGCTTTTACTTAGGAGGAAAGCGAAGTTACGCTGGTCTCCCCAACAACCCTGATTACGACTTACCCGCACTGGTTGGCAGCCCGTGTGATACGTTGGTATCGCAAAATGAGTTGGCAGGGGCAGCGGCCGTAGGCAATCTTCATGTTTACTACCACTCGGATTGGGATAAAGCTTTCATCAATGCTTCTAACCTGAAAGGCAAAACAGGCAAGTTGTTATTGTATGATATGCAAGGGAAAGTTGTTCATTCGGAGCCGTTGCGGATACAGAATGGGTACTATAACAGAGATTTGTCTATGATGGGTATGGCTGATGGGGTTTACCTGGTTGTTGTGGAGACAGAATTGGAGCGGTTGGTGAAGAAGGTTTTAATTGATTGATTGATGCTTGCCCAGAGCGTAGCCGAGGGGTGCTAATGTGCTGATTTTTTATTCCGCAGTAAAAAAATGTGAGTGCACTTGATTTGGTGATTCTTGCCCAGAGCGGCGTCGAAGGGTGGTAATTTGGTGGTTTGATGATTATTAAGTCTGAGTAAAAAAAAGTGTCTGCATATGGTTTGGTGATTCTTAATTTGAATGTTTCTGCTCAGAAATTGAAATCTTTCTTAAAAAATGTTTGTTGCGGAATTAAAAGTGATAAACAAAAAATCAAAAAATTAATAACGGCATTAGTTTTCTATTCAGAGTTCAGTTTTTTTCACTTTTAATTTTTAAGAATTATGGTTTTACCAACAGAAAAGCCGCGTCATTGAATAGAGTCATAGGTCATAAGTGATAAGGGAGATTCATCGGCAGAAAGAATTAAGTCATAGGTCATAAGTGATAAGGGAGATGCATCGGCAGAAAGAAGTAAGTCATTGGTCATAGGTGATAAGGGGAGGGTGTAGGTCATTGGTCATAAGCGATAAGGGAAATTCTTCACTATAAAATTTGAAATCCCATTTATCATTTATCATCTAAAATTTATCATTCCCTAAATCCGTTGTAAAAAAGAAAACATCTAAATTAGATATACATATTTGAAAATAGGAAGTCTGGAAATGTGACTAGAAAACTTAATCTTAATTATTTCACGCGTGAAAATTCACGTTGCACGGCTCCGCTGCCTGCAGGATCATCGGCGGCGAGGTAAAGGACATCATTACTCAATTCAACAAATTCCCATTTGTCGACAAACTGACTATTTCCTGATGAATCAACAGCACCGGAAATAAGTTGTAGTTTAAGGAATGCCTTGAATACTTTTGCGTCGATTTTAAAATCACTCAGTACAATTGTATCGTTTCTATCTGCTCTGGTAGAATCTGGTGTTCCAACTTCACAAAGCGGAACGGATTCATAAACAAAAAAAGTTACCAGTCGATTATCTTTGAATGTCCAGTATTCAGAAATCGGAATAGCGGGAATAGAACCATTATCGCCATCACAATCAACATAAGCTGGCAGTCCCTGAAATGAGCGTAGCCATGTGCCCTGCAGATCTTGTTTGAGTTTTTTTTCAGAGCGCAGCAGCATATTGTCTTCGCAGGAAGCGAACAATATCCCTAAAGTCAAAATTAAAAGTACCCTGTTTCGCATAATCAAAGGTGATTCAACAAAGTTAAAGATAATTTAAACAGGATTATTGCCATTTCAGAAAATTATTCACGATTTGGAGTTGAGAATCTTCTGTTCAATGGCAGTAGTGGAATATCCCGGAACAAAAGGGATGGTAACCACTTCACCACCTTTTTGCTTCACAATGTCGTAGCCTACAATTGCTTCCGGTTTGTAGTCGCCACCTTTGACCAGAATATCGGGTTGAACCATTTTAATCAGTTCATAGGGTGTTTCATCCCCGAAAGGGATAACAGCATTGACAAAAAAGAGAGAAGCCAGAATATGAAGTCTCGATTTTTCATCATTCAACGGGCGATTGGGACCTTTTAATTGAGAAACCGAAGCATCTGAATTAACGCCTATCACCAGCACATCGCCCAAAGAGGCAGCCTTACTCAGATAATCAACATGGCCGAGATGCAATAAATCGAAGCAACCGTTGGTGAACACGATTTTCTTTTCCTGAAAACGCCACAAATGCAATAGCTTGAGCAGCGATTCCGGAGTATGAATTTTGTCGGTAATAAATTTGGTCTTATCCATTGGCAGTAGCTTTTGATTTGCCGGTGAATAACATGAGCATCGCAAAGAGTCCAAGTACCACCACCAGTATGGTCTGAGAAGTGTGAACCAGGGTAGCATACACAATTCCATCGGTGGTTGAAATTCCAAACAGTTGTAGTCCCTGTGATACAATATAGTGATAAGCCCCAATGCCACCCTGCACGGGAGCAGCCATACCTAAACCGCCTACTACAAGTGTAAATAATCCTGCTTTGGCATTAAGGTGACTGGTGGCATCGAGACAAAAGAAGCAGACGTATGTCATGAGGAAATACATCACCCAGATAAACAGCGTATGAAAGACAAACCAACCGGTGTTTTTCATTCTTAAAATCGTTTTAAAACCGGTTCCAACTTCATGTAAAAAGCCTTTCAGTTTGGTGACCAGCGGACGTTCTTTAGCTCCTTTTTTAAAGAAACTGTAAACAATCCAAATACCTATGAGAAATACTGCAATCACAATAACCGGGAACAATGGGTTTGTAGTAAATGCAAACTTTGATTTTAGTGGTGAGATCAGTTTCTCATTCAAAAAGTTGCTGAGCATCTCAAATTCAAGTGCTGCTGCCAATGTCATCGTAATAACCAGCATCACCAAATCGATTACCCTTTCAACAATCACTGTTCCAATTAATGCATTGAAGGGAACCTTTTCTTTCCCCGCAAGGGCGCCACAACGAGTAATTTCACCTATGCGGGGAATAGCGAGATTCGCAAAATATCCCAGCCAAAGCGAATAAAGTGTTGATGATAAAGGTGGCTTGTAACCCATGGGTTCCATGAGCATGATCCATCTTACGGCGCGGCTGATAAATGCAGCCATTCCGATAAGCAAGGAAACGCCAAGCCAAAACGGATCGGCAGCGGAAAGTTTCTCAAATATTTCTGCCAGATTCTCATTGCGGAAAGTCAGCCATAACAACGAAAGGCCTATTGCAAAAAGCAATACATACTTGATAGTTGCAATGACCTTTTGTTTCAATGTCAGCTTTTTATGAGCTTGTTATTTGCATCCGGAAAAACCAGAGAGGGCTTAAATTTTTTGGCTTCTTCAAAGTCCATTACCGCATAAGAAACAACGATAATGGTATCGCCAACCTGCACCTTGCGGGCTGCGGGGCCATTCAGACAAACGGTTCCGGTTCCTCTTTCGCCTTTAATAACATAAGTTTCGAAACGTTCTCCGTTTTCGATATTCAGCACCTGAACCAGTTCATTTTCAATGAGGTTCGAAGCATCCATCAGGTCCTCGTCAAGTGTAATACTGCCTACATAATGCAGTTCAGCCTGAGTAACCCGGGCGCGGTGAATTTTAGATTTCAGAATTTGTATTTCCATACGGCACAAAGGTAGAGAAAAAACATTGGCTGCGAATCAGAGCGCAATGTTGTCGATAAGTCTGGTTTTGGAAGTCAGCACTGCTACACAAACTCTTTCTTCCTTACCGGGATGACGTTGTTCTATCGGTTGCAGGGTCATTGAATCGACAAATTCGAGGTATTGCACTTTGAAGCTTGCAACTTCTTCAATCATTTGTTTGACATGATTTGCAGTAAAGGCGGCCCCTTTTTCCGGGAAAATTGCAGCAGCCTCCTGAAGAGCATTGTAGATAATTCCGGATTTACTGCGTTCCTCATCGGTCAGGTGAATATTCCTGCTGCTCATTGCCAGTCCGTTGGGTTCACGAAGCGTTTCGCATCCAACTATCTCAATGCCATTTAATTGTCTGCGGTTCATTTCGCGAATAATCGCCAGTTGCTGAAAATCCTTCTCACCAAAATAGGCCGTATCGGGATTCACCATATTAAAAAATTTGGAGACCACGGTAGCCATCCCACGGAAGTGGCCCGGCCTGAAAGCACCCTCCATGACGTTTTCGAGCAACCCAAAATCCATATCCAGTAACTCCGGAGTTGGATACATTTCTTCCACGGAAGGGAGGAAAAGAATATCGCAGCCGGCTTTTTCCAACAGGATTTTATCGGCTTCAATAGTTCTCGGGTAATTGCTAAGATCCTTAGGATCATTAAATTGCGTGGGATTCACAAAAATGCTGGCAACCACAATATCATTGGCAGTTTTTGCAGTTTCAACCAGAGAAACATGACCGGCATGGAGAGCCCCCATCGTTGGAACGAATCCTACGGTTGATCCATGTGAAACAGGTTCGTCGAGTAATTTTTGGAGTCCTTTGGCTGTTGTCTCAATTATAAGCATATATCACCGGAAAGAAGTGCGCGGCAATGATAATCAAAATATGGAGCATTTCGGGGGACAATGCAGAAAAGGACGCATTATATCCTAACTACTACATTATCAATGATATAAACCATTTACAATACTTCCTTAAAACTTTGTAAATAACGTAGAATTAACCCCTTGCAGGTGGCGGGCTATAATAACAAATTATTTTGGTAAACCCTTGCTTTATTGCGAAAGTCGAATAAATTGCGTACCTTTGCACCTGAAAGAAAAAAACCCTAATATGAAAAAAGCCAAAGTTCTTTACATCTCTTCCGAAATCAATCCATATCTCGAACTTACTGAATTAGGCAAAATATCACGGCAGTTGCCACAAGGCATCCAGGAGAAGGGAAAAGAGATCAGGACTTTTATGCCACGTTTTGGCATCATCAATGAACGTAGAAATCAATTGCATGAGGTAATTCGCCTTTCGGGGATGAATTTAATTATCGACGATACCGATCATCCGCTTATCATTAAAGTTGCTTCTATTCAGGCCGCACGTATGCAGGTCTATTTTATTGATAATGAAGAGTATTTTCAAAGAAAAGCAATATTCAGAGACACTAAAAAGAAATTTTTCAAAGACAATGACGACCGCACTATTTTCTTCTGTCGCGGTGTTTTGGAAACGGTAAAGAAACTTGGCTGGACACCGGATATTATCCATTGTCATGGCTGGATGACCAGTTTAATTCCAATGTTGATAAAAACCAGCTATCGTGAGGATCCTGTTTTTAAGGATGCGAAGGTGGTTTATTCTATTTACGATGACAATTTTGAAGAGTCATTTGAAGCCGATTATTCACGTAAAGTGATGATGGAAGGTATGGTAGCCGGTGATGTGAAAGATTTGAAGACTCCAACATGGGAGGGAATTACTTTGAATGCTATTTCAAAATCGGATGCAATTATTCAGGGAAGTGAAGAGCTTTCGGCAACCTTAAAGACCGCAATTAAGAAAAGCGGAAAGTTATTTGTCGGTTTCAAAACCCCTGAAGAATATCTGGATGCTTACAATGCGCTTTATGATGAGCTGGTTGTAGAAGATACGGTGTTAATCGATTAATTTCGTCGCATACCAGACCGGAAAAGTCCGCGTTATCACATGGTGTTACCTGTTTTGACTGTACGATTAACCTGTTTAACTGTTGCTGAACTCGTATGCCGGAAATTTCCTGTTCGCAGATCTCATAACAAACTACTACTTTTACCCGATGATTTTATCAATTAAGCGACTCCTGTCTGCATTCCTTGTTGCAGGAAGTCTGGCTATTGCTGCCTGTGGTGAACCCGATGCTATTGGAATAGAGGTGCAGCCTCAGAGTGACAATATCAATGTATTTTATACCGACACGGTTACTTTGGATGTAACTACCATTCGGGAAGATTCTCTGGTGACCGATGAAAAAGTAGCATCCCTGAATTTAGCCGGCAGTTACTTCGATCCTGTTTTTGGGATCCACAATGCTTCGTTTTTTGCTGAGGTGAAATTGCCAAATAATAATTCAAATTTCAGCTTTGGAACTTCACCGGTTTTAGATTCTGTTGTTCTTACCCTGGGTTATTCCGATTACTATGGCGATACACTTTCACCTATGAATTATCAGGTGTTTCGTTTAACCGAAAACATGATTGCCGATACCAGCTATTACTCGAATGATCAGATTGCATTTAGTGATCAGTTGTTTAATGGAACGGTAACGATTTCGCCTAAAGACAGTGTGGAGTTGGGTACCAGTACCTTTGCGCCGCATTTGCGTTTGCGTTTGGATCAGGCATTTGGTGATGCCATGCTGGCCGCCGATGTTTCCAATTATCTGGATAATGCAGCTTTCGTTAATTTCTTCAAAGGAATTCACGTGAAAACTGCTCCTGCATCGGGTGTAAATTCCGGAAATATTGCTTCGTTCAATCTGCTGGCATCTATCAGCAGACTTACCTTCTATTACAGCAACAGTACCGGAACAGGACTGACCGCCAACTTCGAAATTAACTCGGGAAGTTCCAGGTTCAATAATTATACACACGATTACTCGGCAGGCACCTTTGGGTCGGTTTTTCCGGTAACGGGCGAAACACAGGCATATATTCAGTCGATGTCGGGAACCAAAGTGCGAATTAAAATTCCATTTCTGGAGAACCTGAATGCCCTTGGTCCCGTATCCATTAACAAAGCAGAATTAGTGATCCCGGTAACCAACAACAATCCCTATAAAAGCCATACTAACTTATTGGTTTTTGGAGTCGATTCAGTTGGTAAAGAGGCACTTATACAAGATTTACTGGAATCTGCGAATTATTATGGGGGTGGATTTAATTCATCCACAGAAACTTATACCTTCAATGTGGCTCGCTACGTGCAGCGGGTTCTTGCAGGAACTTACACCGATTATGGGTTAAGTCTCATTTCATCGGGCGGAGCAGTTAATGCATTCCGTACAATTATTCCGGGGCCTGCCTCCGGAACAGGAGATAAAATACATTTACGAATTACATACTCTAAACTCAACTAACACCATGTGTGGAATTGTTGCTTACATCGGACATCGTCAGGCGTTCCCAATTATAATGAAGGGATTACAACGTCTCGAGTACCGCGGATATGACAGTGCAGGTGTTGCCCTTTTAAACGGCGACCTGAATGTTTATAAAAAAGCCGGTAAGGTTTCAGATCTTGCCGAGTTTACCAAAGACAAAAATGTTACCGGCACCTTAGGAATGGGACATACCCGTTGGGCTACTCACGGAGAGCCAAACGACAGGAATGCGCATCCGCATTTTTCGGAATCGAAAACGTTTGCGATTATCCATAACGGAATCATTGAAAATTATTCGCCCATAAAAGCGGAACTAACGAAGCGTGGACATACGTTTAACAGCGATACCGATACGGAGGTGTTGATTCATCTGATTGAAGATGTTTATAACAACCTGCATGTTGATCTGGAGGAAGCTGTTCGTTTAGCATTGAGTGAAGTAATTGGTGCTTATGCTATCGTAGTAATTTCGAAAAAAGATCCGGGCAAAATGATTGCAGCCCGTAAAGGAAGTCCCATTGTTTTAGGAATTGGTAAAGATGAATTTTTTGTTGCTTCCGATGCAACACCAATTATCGAGTACACCAAAAATGTTGCTTATTTGAATGATGGTGAGGTCGCTATTATTTCGGATGGTAAATTAACAGTGAAGACTATAGAGAATCAGATTAAAATTCCATATGTACAGGAACTGGAGATGCAATTAGAGATGCTTGAAAAAGGCGGCTATGAGCACTTCATGCTGAAAGAAATTTATGAGCAACCACGTTCTATCTGGGATAGTATGCGAGGCCGTATCGATGCTAAAAACCGCAGACTTCGTTTAGGTGGATTGGGTGATTATGAAAATAAATTTATCAATGCCAAGCGTGTTATCATAGTTGCCTGCGGTACCAGTTGGCATGCGGGATTGGTAGCAGAATATTTAATTGAAGATTTAGCACGCATCCCTGTTGAGGTGGAGTATGCTTCTGAATTCCGTTATCGCAATCCGATTATCAATGAAGAAGATGTAGTGATTGCCATTTCACAATCGGGTGAAACTGCCGATACACTTGCTGCCATCGAATTGGCGAAGTCGAAAGGCGCAACTATTTTTGGTGTTTGCAATGTTGTTGGATCAAGTATTCCAAGAGCAACACATGCCGGATCATACACACATGCCGGTCCTGAAATCGGAGTAGCATCAACGAAAGCATTTACAGCACAGGTGACAGTACTAACTTTGTTAGCGCTTCAAATTGCACGTAAACGTGGAACAATTACTGAGTCACGTTTCCATATTTTACTGAATGAACTCGAAAGCATTCCTTCAAAAGTAGAAATTGCTTTGAAGTCGAATGACCAGATTAAAGAACTGGCAGAGCGTTTCAAGGATGCCCGTAACTTCCTGTATCTGGGTCGTGGTTACGGATTCCCGGTTGCACTGGAAGGTGCACTGAAATTAAAAGAAATTTCTTATATTCATGCTGAAGGATATCCTGCAGCAGAAATGAAACACGGACCAATTGCATTGATCGATGATCAGATGCCGGTAGTGGTTATAGCAACAAAAAACAGCAGCTACGAAAAGGTAGTCAGCAATATTCAGGAAGTAAAAGCGCGTAAAGGAATCATTATTGCCATCGTAACTGAAGGCGATACGGAAGTGCGTAAGATAGCAGATTTCTGCGTTGAAATTCCTGAGACAGATGAGTTACTGGTGCCATTGGTTTCGGTTATTCCGTTGCAACTTCTTTCATACCATATTGCGGTAATGAGAGGGTGTAATGTTGATCAGCCAAGGAATTTGGCGAAGTCGGTAACTGTTGAGTGATGTGCTGATGTGCTGATGTGCTAATTAATTGTTCCGGAGTAAAAAGGTGTGACTGCACTCGATTTGGTGATTTGAAAATTTGATGGTTTGGTGATGGTGGTTCATAACAAATTTCATTTAGAAAAATTAATTCTCGTCCGATTGCGTTTTATTTTTTCCATACTAACTTTTTTATTGCTGTCTGCGGGCTGCATGGCTCAGGCTGTTACTGCTGATCCTGCAAATGGTTTGGTGAAATGGATTCCATTGGAAAAG
This sequence comes from Bacteroidia bacterium, assembly GCA_016788065.1. Lineage (GTDB taxonomy): Bacteria > Bacteroidota > Bacteroidia > AKYH767-A > OLB10 > JADKJB01. The sequence continues at coordinate 26,839 of JAEUTI010000031.1, forward strand.
GCGATGGAATTGAATAAGAAAACGCCAAAGCCGATACTACTCGATTTTTATACTGATTGGTGCGGATGGTGTAAGCACATGATGAAGACCACCTATTCGGAACCTGATCTGGCACAATACATCAACAATTATTTTTACCCTGTTAAATTTAATGCCGAAGGAAAAGATACCATTGAATTCTTAGGCAAGATGTATAAGCCAACATCGGCGGCTCCCAAAGCACCTCATGAACTTGCTGTTAAATTATTGAATGGAAGCTTGTCGTATCCCAGCACTATTTTTATGAATGGTTATGATGCTGAAAAGAATGAGTTTCGTCTGAATATGCTTGCTGCCGGTTATCTCGATCGCCAGAAAATTGAACCGATGCTGGTATTCACATTGGAAAATGTTTTCCGCAACAGCGAATACAATGAATTTGCTGCACGATTCGAAGAAGCATTCCGGGATTCAACGCTGGAGAAGCGCTCTGAAAAATTAAAATGGCTTACTCCGAAAGAAGCATTTCACAATGTTACCAGTTCCAAAAAGAAAACGCTGGTACTTATAAATACCGACTGGTGCAATTCGTGTCGTGTAATGAAGCGCACTTCGTTTATTGATGACGCTGTCTTCGGATATGCCGATACCACCTATAGGTTTGTAGATTTTAATCCCGAATACCGAGATTCCATAAATTTTCAGGGACAACTGCTGATTAATCCCGCACAACCGCAAATGCCATTTCATCAAATGGCAATGGCTCTTGCAAAAAACAATATGGTATTGCCAACAGTAGCCTTGCTGGATGAAAATAATCAGTTGCTGGATGCGATTCCTTTTTATTTATCGCCGGCAGTCTTGCGTAAAATTCTTTACTATTATGGTGAAGATATTTACAAAACAAAAAGCTGGAACGAATATTCAGTGACCAGTGACAAGTGACAGGCGCCGCCTAAGGCGCCAGAGACGCATAATTATGCGTCTCCCTTTTAATGCGCCCCTATTTTAATACGACGCATAATTATGCGTCTCCCTGTTAATAAAAATTAAATTTTTATACGACCCAATTTCAATACGACCCAATTTTTATACATCTGATTTAATGCATCCCCACAACAATAGTTAACGAAATTTATTTCTGCGCAGAATTAAATCAATCATTTATCATCTATCATCATTCATCTGCATTTTAACAATTTTTCTTGTAACAGTAATTCCATTTTTTTCGAAATTTAGAAAGTAAATTCCGGTTGGAATATTTTCCACATTCATGGTTGGGGATTCGCTGTATTTTTGTTGTTTCACCATCCGGCCAACGGCATCAAACAGTTTAATAATTGTTGCAGCAGGTAATACCGGTAAAATAATTTCGTGAGATGCAGGGTTGGGATAAATGAGTACTTCACTTGTTTCATTTTCTTCGATTCCAGTAAATCCGGAATCAAATATTTTTCCAATGCAGGAATTGGTGAAATTGGTTGTTGGGAAAAAGATGCTGTCGAAGTAAGCGGAATCGGAAAACACACCGGTGAAGTAGCAGCTTCCACCCGGACTGACAGCAACTCCTTGTGCTGCATTATATCCATTGGAGCCACCCATCTTTACCCATTGTGCAGATCCTGCAGGTGATATTTTTGCAACTGCTATTCGGCGATCGGTATAATTCGGTAGAACTGAAACCAGACCATTTCCCCAGTCAACGGTACCACTTTGTGTGCCCCCGAGATAAAAATTTCCAGCAGCATCAGCATCAACACAGATATTTAATCCGATATCAAGTCGGCCAAACGGACCTATTAACAAAGGTGGCTGTTGCACACCCCACAAAACCTGACCCGAAGTATCTGCCTTGAATGCCATGAAGTCGGCTGCAGGTAGTGGATTATGAAAAAAGATTCCACCGAAAGTTGTTGAATCATAAATGTTGTTGGTAAAAAATACATTTCCGAAATCATCGGTTGCAATAATAGGATGCTGAAAGGTAATATCATGTCCAAACAAAGCCCATCCCGGCACACCGGCCGGCGTGTAGTAAGCCAGACTCATATTGTAATCGTGAGGTGCATACCACGTAGAGCCATCCATGATGTAATCACCTTCTTCAGCACTTCCTGAAATAAACATACCACCCCAAGGATCAAAAGCAATTGCACCAATGGTTTTTCCATTGTCGATTGTTCGTATTTGAGTATCATTTCCGGATGCATCGAGTCTGACAATTTTAGCAAGAAAAAAATCAGACATTGCATACCACACATCCCCGGAAGGGCTTACCGCTAAACCTTGAATACCATTGTATGTTGGCCATTGCTGAGAGACATTTCGTTTCCATCCAATCTGGCCCGAAGCATCCACCTGAAAAATAAAATTGTTTTTATTGCTCAGTGTGATGTTGAAAAATGGAATGGTATCATTACTTCCGAGAATGAGATCATCATCCATTACACCGGCTACATAATAATTTCCAAAATCGTCACAGGTTAATTCCTGCACCGAAACAGCAGGGCCCATGGCCAGTTGCCAAAGGAGTAGTCCGTTCGAATCGCGACTCTCCAGAAAGGTAGTACCATACAAATCCTGGTTGTAAATAAACGAACCTGTATCGGGCCGGGCAGCAATTACGCGACCATTTAATTTGTCGAATGCGATGGGGTAACTAATATAAGACGGGTTCTGTTGAAAATTGATTTTTTCGGACTGAACCCAATCGTAATTCTGGGCTAATGCATTAATAGACAGTGTAATGCATAATATTGAGAGTAGAACTTGACGCATGGCTAATTGGGTTTTGGTTAGATACTTTAAAGACAAAGCTATTCAATATTCTGTTGCCTTAATAGGGAAATTTATAATTTGCAGCCAACTACTTTTTATTTGCGTCTTGGTTAATCAGAACAATTTTTTCCTAATTTTATATTCTTAAACCCTGCATCATGAAAAAATTCCTGCTTACCATGGTACTGGCGCTGTCAGTTATTATACAAAATGCAAATGCATCTTGTCAGACCGGTTTTAGTGAAGTTATTATCCAAATTATTCCCGATCAGTTTCCGTGGGAGACCAGTTGGAATTTGACCGATAATGCCGGAACTATTATTGCTTCGGGAACTTCAGTTGGAGATACAGTTTGCATCCCAACCAACTCCTGCGCTATTTTTACCATTATGGATTCCTTTGGTGATGGGATATATGCACCGGGTGGTTACTGGATTTATATCGATGGAGTTTTTATTGCAACAGGATTTAACTTTGGTTCCAGTGCAACATTGCCAATCGGTTGTCCACAAGGAATGTTTTGCAGTTCATCGTTGCCATTAAGTTTTGGCACTTTTGCTGCGAGTTTCGATAACACCTTCTACACATATACACCAGCCGTTAGTGGTACTTACAATATTACTACCTGTGGCATGAATGCTTGCAACACACAGATCTGGGTTTACGATGTTTGTAATGGAGCTATGATTGATGAAGGACCTCCCGGATCGTATGCCTACAACGATGATGCATCGTGTGGTTTTCAGGCGGTGCTGGATGTAGTGATGATTGCCGGTTCAACATACTATGTAAGAATAGGCGACAAACTCGATGATTGTCCCGGAGCTGTTAATTTTACATTCAGTTATGTAGGGCCAATACAAGGATGTATGGATCCGACTGCATGTAACTACAATGCACTTGCGGTTGTTGATGATGGCAGTTGTTTGTATTATCCTGATCCCGGATGTGCGGGACCCGATCTGGAAATCGATTCCCTCACATTTGTTAGCAGTTTATCTTTAACTACGATTACTGCTTCCGGTTGTGATGTCGATGAAGGATGCGTAACCGGATATGGTTTAAGGCATGTAATTCAGTTCACCACAAAAATCAATAACATTGGTACTCTTGATTATTATATTGGTAATCCCGGCAGTCAGCCAACTATGTTTAATACAGTGAATTGTCACGGTCACGCACATTATGAAGGTTATGGCGATTACCGCTTATATGATATGGCAGGAAATCTGATTCCGGCCGGACATAAAAACGGTTTTTGTGTAATTGATTTATGCGGTTTCGGACAGTACACCTGTGGCAATATGGGAATATCTGTGAATTGTTATGATGTTTATGGGGCCGGAACGCAGTGTCAATGGGTCGATATTACCGATGTGCCTGATGGCGATTACAGAATGGCGGTGATTATTAATTCACATCATTTGCCGGATGCATTTAATCACTATGAAATAAATCACGTGAATAATGCAACACAAATTTGTATTAATATTACCCGAAACCTTGCAGGTATTCCATCATTTACGGTGTTGCCAAGTTGTACTCCTTACGTAGATTGTATGGGAATACCAGGTGGTGCTGCTATGCCCGATTGTAATGGTGTTTGTGCAGGCCCCGGTATTTATGGAAATCTGAATGGTGATACCAAACTCGATTCCATTGATGTTGATGAGTATGTGAATTTGCTGGAGAGTAACAGTGGTGTTGCATCAACATGTAACGACCTTAACGGTGACGGATCGTTGTCGGTTTACGATGCTGCATTAGCATTGTGGTGTGTAAATACTCCGCATCATCCGCATCCTGCAGGAAGCAATTTCAACGATTGTAATTTCCCTCACGATATTCTGAATCCGTTCGATTCAACCGGACTTGCAATTACCAATGTAAATTTTGCTTCAGGTTATCTGGATATTGAATTAAAAAGTAAAACTGCCGATATTAAAGCATACCAGTTCCGGATGAAAGGAATTACTGTTTCGTCAGTTGTAAGTCTAGCAAGTCCAGTCGATTTTCCGGTTGATGCGCATGTAATAAGTGGTACCAATGAAATATTCGCTATTTCGCAGGTAGATTCAGCACTCGACAGAAGTCAGTTTGCGCAACCATTATGCAGAATATATTTTTCTGCTATCACCGATACACTCATTTGTATTGATCAAATCCGCGATATTGTCAACCAGGATGCAGAACGTACAACAGCCTACATTTATGGAAATTGCTTTATTGCATCTCCAACGGGAATGCCGGAATTAGCGGGTGATTTCCCTGTTTCACTGGTGCCAAATCCTGCCAGCGATAAAGTTTGGTTGCAGTTACCGGAAGGCATTAAGCCCGATAAAGTTGATATAATTGATATGACAGGCCGGGTGGTAAATGTTAAGCTTACTACTATTAATGGTCGCTATCAATTGAGCCTCAATGGTTTTTCATCAGGCTTATATTTACTGCGGGCAGTTACTGCAGCCGGAACCGGTTATGCGAGATTCAGCAAGGTTGCTGAATAGTCTTGTAGTAATTTATTCCTACAGCACGAAACGATCATTCGTTTCGTTAATTAACTTTGCAGGATAACCTATTTCTGCAAAGTATGCTACATATCGATATTCATACGCACATCTTACCCGAAAATATCCCTGATTTCAAAGGGAAGTTCGGGTATGGTGGCTTTATACATCTCGATCATCATAAGCCATGTTGTGCGCGTATGATGATTGGCGATAAGTTTTTTCGTGAGGTAGAACAAAATTGCTGGGATGCGCCAACGCGAATGAAAGAATGTGATCACCATGGTGTGCATGTTCAGGTGTTGTCGACTGTTCCGGTAATGTTCAGTTACTGGGCGAAAGCTTCGGATTGTCTCGAGGTTTCAAAATTTCTGAATGATCATATTGCAGGCATCGTCAATACTTATCCGAAACGTTTTGCGGGATTAGGAACGGTGCCGTTGCAGGATCCGGAGATGGCCATCAGGGAATTGGAACGTTGCATGCAAATTGGAATGAGAGGGGTGCAGATTGGCAGTCATGTGAACGACTGGAACCTGAATGCACCTGAATTATTTCCGTTTTTTCAAGCTGCCGAAAAAATGGGTGCTGCCATATTTGTGCATCCGTGGGAAATGATGGGACAGGAAAAAATGCAGCGATACTGGTTGCCCTGGCTGGTTGGAATGCCTGCTGAAACATCTTTAGCAATTTGCTCCATGATTTTTGGAGGCGTGCTGGAGCGATTACCAAATTTAAGAGTTGCTTTTGCACATGGTGGGGGATCATTTCCTTCCACCATAGGAAGAATTGAACATGGTTTTCATTGCCGACCCGATTTAGTTGCAATTGATAATAAAGTTAACCCCAGAGAATATCTTGGTAAAATTTATTTCGATTCATTGGTTCATGATAAAGATATGTTGCGTTTCCTGGTGAATCTGGCCGGTGCAAATCGTGTGGCACTTGGATCTGATTATCCTTTTCCTTTAGGTGAAGATATTCCCGGAACACTTATTAAGAGTATGGAATTTGATGATGCAACAAAAGAGTTGTTACTGTCGGGTACAGCATTGGAATGGTTAGGTGAGAATCGAACAAAATTTATTTGATGTAAACGGGAAAGAACTTAATTTATGAATCGTATTTGCCTGAAATTATTTTTGCTGTTTTGTATTCCTTTCGCTTTCCCTTTGGCAGGGATGAGTCAGGATTCGCTTTCTAAAAAGGCAGTAGTACTTGAATTATTTACTTCGCAGGGAGATATTAATTCAACTCCGGCAGAAAAAATAATGCATGAAATTTTAACAGAAACAGGTGGTGCCAAAAATCAGGTTTATGCATTAGCAATGCATGTCGATTTCTGGAATCGCTATGGATGGAAAGATCCCTTCAGCACATTCCGGTTTACTAACAGACTGCACAATTATACCTCTGTTTTGGGTTTGAAAGAAACCTATACACCCCTTCTCATTCTGAATGGTAACAAAATTGTGGATGCATCCAACAAAGAAAAAATTAAAGCGGCTATACTTGCAGAGCAAAGCAAACCGGCAGCGTTGGAAATTGATTTTAGTTACTCGGTATTTGACGATACATTAGATGTGACTTATGCACTGAATAAAGAATTACCAAAAAGCAAAGCAGGAGCGCTGCACTATCTTGGCATAGCTATAACCGAATCGGGACTCACCACGCAGGTTACTGCCGGCGATAATAAAGGCAAGACATTAAAAGGTGAATCAGTTGTAAAGTTACTTTCCATTACTAACTTAGTCAGGAAAAACGGCATAGTCAGAATTCCGCTGAAAGGTTTTAAAGTTGCCGGGAATAAAGAGGTGATTGTCTTTGTGCAACGCAAGCGTGATAAAGAAATGCTTTGCGCTGAAAGTGTTGAAGTGAAGCAGACCAAATGATTTAGCAACAAAGCTGCTGTCATTAGGTCATTAGCGGCAAAGCCGCGTCATTAAGTCATTAGTGATCATTTGAAAGTTTCGTGTAAAACGGCATTTTTCTGACCTATAATTCCATCTATCATTTATCATCGATAATTTATAATTACCAATATCTGTTAAATCCGTTTTAAAAAGAAAACATATAGCTAAAAATGAACACAATGGAAATGTAAGAACCTGGAGCTTCACATACTAAACCTTAAATATGCATACTGATTTTCGTTTCTTGAACAAATTTTCAGCAGTCCGAATGATCCGTTAATTTTCACAACAAGATTAAGCAGATTTTACAAGACAAGGAACAAGATTGATTCTGCTTAAAAAATGGAGATCATGCTACTTGAAATTTTCAGGTAGTTGATAAATTTAATTCAATCTCTGAACAATCTTGTTTTTATCCGCATCAGGACCATCCTGAAGCAGAGATAAAACACGCTTCAGGGCGGCGCATCAGCACATCAGCACATCAGCACATTAAAGTGCAGTCACATCTTTTTACTCTAGAACCCTCAATTAGCAAATCAGCACATTAGCAAATCAGCAAATCAGCACATCAGCACATCAGCACATCAATCAATTAAAACCTTCTTCACCAGCCGCTCCTGTTCTGTCTGCACGACCACGATATACATACCATTAGCTTTGCCAATCATTGACAGCTCTCTGGTATAGTATCCATTCTGTATCCTTAACGGCTCGGAGTGAATATTTTTCCCTTGCATATCAAATACCAACAACTTGCCTGTTTTGCCTTTTATGTTGGAAGCATTAATAAACGCTTTCTCCCATGCAGAGTGGTAGAAAACATTTAGTGCAGCTAGTGGTATTTGTGGGACATCACTAATTCCTACCAATGTATCGCACGGACTGCCTGCAAGGGCGGGTAAGTCGTAATCGGGGTTGTTGGGGAGGCCCCAGTAAGTGCGTTTGCCACCAAGGTAAAAACTCCAGGGTTGGAAGTCGCATGCCGTGCCTGCTGAGTCCGGTGAGTTGATGACACTGAGGTTCATATTCTCAGTAAAGTACTCGGTTGAATCGTAAGGGTAATTGTTGGAGCCGTTCGGTGGAACCCAAGCACAGCTGAAGTATATCTTATCATCTGGCCCCCTTTTTAATGCTCCTGCTGTGAAAGGTGGACCGGATGTCTGCCATATCAATGTTTTGGTAGCAAAAATATTAGGACTCCAGGTATCATATTGCCAGAGTTTACTCACAGTCATTGTAGTAGAACTGACATACAAATACCGGCCGGATGATGAAAATTCACTTGACCAGTAATAGGGATAAGGTCCAATTGACAAGGGTGGTTCAACTTGAACAGGGCTGGTAATTAAGCCTGTACACCTATTAAAATTATATAGCTCTATCAAGGAAATAGAAGTTACGAATGAGATTTTATTTCCATCCGAATTAGCTGTTAAACGACCAGAATTGGTTTGGTTCAATGTACCTAAGTTCTGATTTGGCATCGCTGTAATTCCACTTGGGTCTATCAAAAACTTATGCCAAATATTGTTTGGCATAAATCCTACCGGTGAAGGTTTTACCAGCAACCACCAATCCCGGCCATTTCCATGTTTGATAGCCAAAATGCAATCCACCATTAAAATATTCATCAATTGAATATTTTTTTGTATGACGGCTCCCAGACCTCCATCACCTCGCATGTCTATGAGTGAGTACATCAATCCAAATTGATAAGTCACCCCAACTGAGAAAAGAAAGTAAATGGAATCATCCGCCGGATTTGGAACAATAGTCATTTCTTGGTACCATCCACTACCAGCAACTGAATCGCCACCAACCATTAATTCATGATTTCTATTCCAAACCAATCCTGAAATTGATCCAGCTTCATCTGCATCCGTATTTGCATAAAACAATAGATCGCCATTGGCATCAGCAATAGAAACACATGAGCCGCGAGAAACGACAGAGCTTGAAGATGGAACCGGAGCCCCTCCACTAAAATTTAAAGCAGCACTGTCACCGAAACACCAAATGTTTCCTCGTTGAGCTTGAACTCCACAAGCGATGATGCTGAAAACAATGATTAAAAGGCTGGTCTGAAATAACTTCATGAGGCTAAAATACGGAAAAGAATTAAGATTTTTTTGTTTTTACTCAGAAAGAAAATTCGTTGTGATGATAAATTGTTGATGATAAATGTCACGATCAGTGCTGCTCAGCATCAATTTGGTGCTCGACTAAGATGCCATTATTCAATTTTCGATTCGTGTTACTCACTATTCAATAAAGCAATTTGAGGACGAAAAGACCTGCAAGTTTAGCAGCCATTGGCACTCGCACCGCCTCACCCCAGCCCTCTCCAGCATAGGCATCCTCCTTCGTGGGATATTTCGGGCTGGAGAGGGAGAGAATTCAATTAAGGATTAAGGATTTTTTGTTTCTAGTCAAATGTCGGGTCATTATTCAATTTTCGATTCGTGTTACTCACTATTCAATAAAACAATTTGAGGACGAAAAGAGATTTTCTTGAGCAATTATATTTATAAGTAAAAAAATAATTCTTAAAAATTAAAAGTGAAAAACACTGAACTCTGAATAAATAACTAATACCACTATTAATTTTAGTTTTGTGTTTATCACTTTTAATTCCGCAGCAAACATTTTTTATGAACAGCTCCAATTGCTGAGTAGAAACTTTCAAATTAAGAATAATCCAATCAACAATTTGATCAATCTTTCATTTTTATTTTTTTGAACGCAGAGTTAGGGAGACGCAGAGATTTTCGCTATCGCGAAGAGGAGAATTCCGGCTCTTGACAAGCATCAGCATCCCTCGACTACGCTCAGGGGGGGCGCCCTTCGGCGTTGCTCAGGGCATCGCTTGCCACTTGTCACTTGCCCCTTGTCACTAAAATTGCAGTCACATCTTTTAACTCTGGAACAACCATCATCAAACCATCACCTTTCGACAAGCTCAAGGCAAGAATTATCAAATCATCAAATCGAGTGCAGTCACATCTTTTTACTCTAGAACCCTCAATTAGCAAATCAGCACACCAGCACATCAGCACATCAAAGTGCAGTCACATCTTTTTACTCTAGAGACCTCAATTAGCAAATCAGCACATTAGCACCCTTCGACTGCGCTCAGGGCAAGCATCAATCAATTAAAACCTTCTTCACCAACCGCTCCTGTTCTGTCTGCACGACCACGACATACATACCATTAGCTTTGCCAATCATTGACAGCTCTCTGGTATAGTATCCATTCTGTATGCTTAGCGGCTCGGAGTGAATAATTTTCCCTTGCATATCATATACCAACAACTTGCCTGTTTTGCCTTTTATATTGGAAGCATTAATAAACGCTTTCTCCCACGCTGAGTGGTAGAAAACATTTAGTGCAGCTAGTGGTATTTGTGGGACATCACTAATTCCTACCAACGTATCACACGGACTGCCAGCCAGTGCGGGTAAGTCGTAATCGGGGTTGTTGGGGAGACCCCAGTAAGTGCGTTTACCGCCAAGATAGAAACTCCATGGCTGGAAATCGCATGCAATGCCTGCAGAATCTGGCGAGTTGATGACACTTAGGTTCATGTTCTCAGTGTAGTACATGGTGGAATCATATGGGTATTGATAGCCTCCATTTGGCTGGACCCATCCACAACTGAGGTATATTTTTTCATCAGGTCCTCGTTTCAATGCTCCAATAGTGTATGGTGGTACAGCAGTCTGCCATATTAATGTCTTAGTTGCAGTAATATTAGGTACCCAGGTGTCAAATTGCCAAAGTTTACTTATTGGGACAGTATTAGAACTTACATACAAATACCTCCCTGACGATGAAAATTCACTAGACCAGTAATAGGGGTATGGACCAACTGATAGCGGTGGTTCAATAACTGTAAGTGGAGATATTAAACCTGTGCAACGATCAAAGCTGAGTAGTTCTATGATTCCTCCAAGATTAACAAAGCCTATTTTTGACCCATCAGGTGAAATGGATAATCTTCCGCCATTGGTCCCATTTAATTCGCCGACATTTTGCACTGGAAGTGAAGTAATTCCCGCAAGAGAAACCTCAAAAACATACCATGAATTGTTGCTTGTTTGAAGATGGAATGTAGATGGTCGTACAATAATCCACCAATCCCGGCCATTTCCATGTTTGATAGCCAAAATGCAATCCACCATTAAAATATTCATCAATTGAACATTTTTTTGTGTGACGGCTCCCAGACCTCCATCACCTCGCATGTCAATGATGGAGTACATCAAACCAAATTGATATGTTACTCCAACAGAGAAAAGATAATAACTGGAGTCATCTGCAGGATTTGGAATGATTACCATTTCCTGGTACCATCCACCACCGGCAACAGAATCTCAATTCAACAATAAATTGTGATTTCTGTTCCAGATTAATCCAGTTTTAGGTCCGCTAGCTTGTGATCGAGTGTTTCCATAAAATAACAAATCACCATTGGTGTCCGCAATAGATACACAACTGCCCCGAGAAACAACAGAACTAGAAGTTGGAAATGGAGTTCCGCCACTAAAATTTAAAGCAGCACTGTCACCGAAACACCAAATGTTTCCTCGTTGAGCTTGAACTCCACAATTGATGATACTGAAAACAATGATTAAAAGGCTGGTCTGAAATAACTTCATGAGGCTAAAATACGGAAAAGAATTAAGATTTTTTTGTTTTTACCCAGAAAGAAAATTCGTTGTGATGATAAATTTTAGATGATAAATCACTAGCGTTGCGTTAATTGTAATTGATTTTCAATTGATTGAAGTTTCGTTCTTTAATTTCTTGTAATTTACCCTTTGAAAAAACCTCATGTAAGGGAGTTTTCTCAAAGGGACAGATGCTAATGTATTGGAGTATT
>JAEUTI010000049.1 GCA_016788065.1 Bacteroidia bacterium
AAAAATTAATAACGGCATTAGTTTTCTATTCAGAGTTCAGTGTTTTTCACTTTTAATTTTTAAGAATTATGTTTTTACTTATAAATATAATTGCTCAGGAAAATCTCTTTTCGTCCTCAAATTGTTTTTATTGAATGTTGATTAACAAGAAATGAATATTGAACAATGACATTTATGCCGAGTGACACATTGATTTTGCGAAGAATGCCATCTAAAATTTATCATCTATAATTTATCATCATCACGAAATTTATTTCTGCGATGGTTTAAATCTATCATTTATCAACATAACAGATTTCCTATTGAGCAGAAACATATTCTTCGCACACTGAACCCAGGTCCCCGCAAGGAGCCCTGAAGTTTGCTTCAGTGGCTATGATGCGGGGTCATTTATCATCATTTTCCTCTTATACATTTGAATCGTATTCTCAAGTCCATAATAAAGTGCATCACTAATTAGTGCATGTCCAATAGATACCTCCTGAAGATGAGGAATGTTTTGCGCGAAGAAAGCCAGATTTTCGAGACTTAAGTCGTGACCTGCGTTTAGACCCAGACCGTTAGCATGGGCTGCTTCTGCTGCAACAATAAATGGTGCAATTGCTTTTTCCTTATTTTCTTTATAGCCAACAGCATAAGTTTCTGTGTATAACTCAATGCGATCGGTTCCTGTTTCGGCTGCATGTTTTATAAGTTCCGAATCGGGATTCATAAATACTGAAACACGTAGTCCCGCAGCTTTTAATTCACCGATAATTTTTTTCAAAAGCGATTTTTGTTCAATGGTATTCCAGCCGGCATTGGATGTCAATACATCTGGTGGATCGGGAACCAGTGTTACTTGCGCAGGCCTGATGGCCAGTACGAGTTTCATGAACTCCGGAGAAGGATATCCTTCAATATTAAATTCAGTTGTTACTACTTTTTTCAGTTCCACAACATCGCTATACCGGATATGTCTTTCATCGGGCCGGGGATGTACCGTTATGCCATCAGCGCCAAAGCGTTCGCAATCAATTGCAACTTGAATCACATTGGGTGTATTGCCTCCGCGGGCATTTCTGAGAGTGGCTATTTTGTTTATATTAACACTTAACTTGATCATGCTTAACGAATTTAACGATTCAGGACTTTACACTGCAAATGTATCAGGTTCAAGAAACAAATACAGTAAAATATTTCAATTTATATTCTCAATGAACTTGCTTTCAATACCGAGGTTGTGAAGGTTGTTACGGGTTTTTGGTCAAAGATTCACTATCAACATCCTGCCTAATTAATTCATTGAGAAATAGATGCTTTGTTTTGAGCAATCGAAAAGAACTTAAGTAGGCTGTAGCAATTGAACGTTATTGCTGTCATAAACGGAATTCTTCATATCTTTCGAAACAACAGTATTTTTATCCGCCAAGAAATTTGAAGTTTATAGAAATTCATGTCTGATCTTCCAAATCTTTACATACCCGGAGCCATGAAATCAGGGACCAGCTCCCTGTGGAAGTATTTAGACAAGCATCCTGATATTTTTATGTCTGAAATCAAAGAACCCAGTTTCTGGATTGATGATAAAAAATATCCTGATCTTGAATCGTACAGAATGTTATTCAGGAACGGTAGCAATCATTTATACCGTGGAGACGCCAGTGCCATGTATATGGCATTTGATACTTTTGCTGAAAGGATTAAAATCCATACTCCTGATGCAAAATTAATTTGTATCCTTCGCAATCCCATTGACCGCGTTTGGTCGCATTACTGGTTTCTCAGAGGAAGAGGCTTTGCTCGTATGCCTTTCAAAGAAACATTTTTGGAAAGCGTGAATGCAACCCCTGATTTCAGTCAACTCTCCATTACCGATAAAGGACAATACTATCACAGTTTTGGTCTTTATGGTAGATCACTTTCCAGAATCTATGATAAATTCGATCGTACCAATATCCTGATTCTTGAAACCAATCAATTAAAAAACTTTCCTCTTGAAACAGTGAATTCATGTTTCAGATTTTTGAATCTTTCCGAATTAAATGAAATTACAGAAGAAAATCTTAATCCGACTATACTGTTATCAGACCCCGATGCATACTATAAGAGATTGAATTTTATGTATGGAAATAATCCTTTTAAGAGGTTACTGAAGCATATTATTCCAAAGTCGTTTGGTCAAAAGTTCAGAAAAGGAATTTCAGATACTATGTACGCTGCGATGACAACCAAACAAGCTTACCCTGCGATGACAGTAGAAGAAAGGAATTGGGTAGCATCCTATTACAGGGATGATGTCGCTTTATTGAAGCAAGTTACAGGCATGTCATTCCCGGAATGGCAGGATTTTATCTGATTTATTTTTTGTTTGATTATTCGGCTTGCCTTTTGCAGAGATACTTTCCGATCTGAAATAAATTAATAATGCCACTATTCGTCATACAAATGTATTATGTTTGCGGCGGTACAACCATTCCACTGTTTCAATCGTATATTTACTGAATGTTACTAAGAAATCTCATAAAGGATCTGATTCCGCCACTCAAGACTACCGATACAGCCCGGCAGGCATTGAGGTGGATGGCTGAATTCAGACATAGCAACCTGCCGGTCATTGGCCGCACAGGTTATATGGGATTGGTTTACGAGACCGATTTGCAGAAACTCGAAAACCTGGATGTGCCGCTTCACAGCCTTTCAATTCCCTTTAACCGATTGTTTGTGAATGAGTACCAGCATATTTTTGATGCTATTAAGTTTGCCGCTAACAACGACTTTTCCGTTATTCCCGTGCTCAACGACAAAGATCAGTACATCGGTTTAGTTACTATTTTCGATATCATCCATGCTTTGGCAGAAGCCAATTCGGTTCAAAATCCCGGAGGTATTGTGGTTTTGGAAGTCGATCGCAAAGATTATTCTTTGGGAGAAATTTCCCGAATTGCAGAATCGGAGGGAGCCCAGATATTAAGTGCCAGTGCTATTGTAACTGCTGATCCTGACCGCATTGAAGTTACTTTAAAAATCAACCGCATCGATCTTACCCGTATTTTGGCAGGATTTTACCGCAACAATTACGATGTGAAAGCATCTTATCATCAAAGTGAATTTCAGCAGGATCTGCAATCACGCTATGATGCTTTCATGAACTATCTCAAAATGTAACTTTGCTGCAATTTATAGCAGATGAGATTTACCGGAATATTCTTATTCTTTGCTTTTGTATTTTCCTTTGCGGGAAGAAGTGCTGAATCGTTCCCACTCAATCATTCTTCGGAAGCCGATACGCTTTTAACCGACAACGATACCATCATTATTTCGCAGCTCATCATTACCGGAAATCAGGTAACACGCATGAGTATTATTCAACGGGAACTGGTAATTCATGAACTTGATACGCTGCCCAGAATTGTTTTTGAACGTGCTATTGAACGTACGAAGGAGAATCTGATGAATACCAATCTCTTCAATTTCGTTACCATTCAACACCAGAAACTATCGAAAACGGAATATGCGGTAATTATTGATTTGAAAGAGCGCTGGTATGTTTTTCCGGTTCCAATTTTCGAGTTGGTGGATAGGAATTTTAATGAATTTGTGAAGTCGGGTGACTGGTCGAGGATCAATTACGGAGCTTATCTGAACTGGGATAATTTCAGAGGTATGAATGAATCATTACGATTGCTTTTTCGCTGGGGATACTCACAAAGAATAGGTGTTTCGTATGCTATTCCTTTTATCAATAAAAACCAGGAAGAAGGTTTAATTGTAGGTGCAAGCTATTCGCGTAACAGAGAAGCCGGATATAAAGTTGATGAAAGTAAATTGATTTTATTTAAGGATGAAAATGATTTTGTGAGAAAAGAAATTGCTGCAGGAATCAGATATACACATCGAAATGGTTTTTACGATACCGGAAGTTTTGCGGCAGAGTATCGATACAACAGTATCTCGGATACCATCGCACAACTTAATCCGGAATTTCTTGGACAAGGACGAACCCGACAAGAATTAATCACACTGTCCTGGCAATTTCGCCGCGATCACCGCGATTTTAAAATCTACCCGTTGAAAGGATATTTATTTGATGTGGATGTAGTGAAGCAAGGCATTGGTGTATTGGCTAATGAACCCGATTTGCTCTATCTCGCTGCACAGGTAAAATACTTCAAACAACTGGCACCAAGATGGTATACAACACACACTGTTAAAGGAAAATTATCGGGACAAAGTGATGCTTCATTTTTCAATACCCGCGGGTTTGGTTATGGCAATGAACTGGTTCGTGGCTATGAGTTTTATGTAATACCCGGACAAAATTATCTGCTATCAAGAAATAGTTTCAAATTTGCTTTATTACCTACAAGAGTGCTTGCTTTGCCATTTAACTTCCTGGAAAAATTCAGAACCATTCCCTATGCATTTTATCTCAATGCAAATTTTGATTTGGGATATGTACGTGACCGGCAAACCCGGGGATTAAATCCGCTGGCTAACACTTTACAGTTAGGTTATGGGGTGGGATTAGATTACGTGACTTACTACAATCTTGTTTTCAGAATGGAATATTCATTCAATAAATTTGGTGAAAACGGATTTTTTCTGCACTTTACAGCACCTATTTGATTTAAGAACTTAAGATGATGAAAATTGCGATTTATGGTCGTTCCGGTTCGGTAGCCGTTGTACCTTTTGTTGAGAATCTGCTTAAAGAACTGAAGCGGGTAGGATTAACAGGAGTGATTTATCATCCGTTTTTAAACTTTCTCAAACATAATTCAACCATCGATCTCAACTATGAAACGTTTTCATCCCATGATGAAATAAGAGGTAAGGTCGATTTTTTATTTAGTCTGGGTGGTGATGGTACCATGCTGGATACCATTTCATTGGTCCGCGACAGTGGCATTCCGATTGTCGGAATTAATACCGGTCGCCTGGGTTTTCTTGCCGGAATTTCGAAAGATGCAATCGGAAGTTGCCTCGACAGTCTCATTCAGGGCAGATACGATCTCGATCAACGGTCATTGATTCGTCTGGAAACAAACCGGTCACTTTTTGGGGAGGTGAACTATGCTTTGAACGAGATCACCATCCACAAAAAAGATAGTTCTTCCATGATCATAATCCATACTTACCTGAATGGTGAGTATCTCAATAGCTATTGGGCAGATGGATTGATCATCGCAACTCCCACAGGATCAACTGGTTATTCATTAAGTTGTGGTGGTCCCATCATAGTTCCACAATCCGAAAATTTTGTCATTACGCCAATCGCTCCCCATAACCTTAATGTACGTCCCATCGTAGTATCGGATAAGTATGTCATTTCGCTGGAAGTTGAAGGGCGCAGTCAGTATTTTCTGGCTTCCCTCGACAGCCGGTCGGTGACAATTGACTCCTCGATCCAGTTAGCTGCCCGGAAAGAAGATTTCATGGCAAAAATTGTCCGTTTACATGACCAGAATTTCCTGGTGACGCTGAGGGACAAGCTGATGTGGGGTTTGGATGCCAGAAATTGACCTAAAAAAAGTAAAACCTAAATTTGTTATTAACAATATAATATTTATTTTTGTGGATAACGACTGAACTGATCATGAAAAAAAGCTACATACTTCTCGTCCTTTCAATTTTGATTCTTCCAGGAATTGTGGAAGCACAACGTTACAAACAGCGCTGGAAATCATATCGTTCCGAATTACACTTCGGTATCGGGCCAAGTAACTTCCTGGGTGAACTAGGTGGTGCCGATCAGGTGGGAACCAATTATTTCAAGGATCTTGAATTTGGTCAAACACGTTTGGCTGTTGCGGCAGGACTTCGTTACAAATTGAGTCAGATGCTCGCTTTGAATACCAAATTGTCATATGGTAAAGTTTCCGGAAGCGACGATTTAACCAAAGAATTCTTCCGTAACTATCGTAATCTCGATTTCAAAACCAATATTTGGGAAGCAAGTACCAATCTGGAAATTGCATTTATTCGCGAGCAAGTTGGTCACCGCTACCGTTTGAAAGGTGTTCGCGGACAACGTGGTTTTGAGATTTCAGCTTATGGATTTATAGGAGTAGGTGTATTTTACTTCAATCCAAAGGGTTCATTAGGAAGCGAATACGTAAATTTACAATCGCTCGGAACAGAAGGACAGGGAATTTCAAGTACCCGTAAAAAATACAGCAAAGTACAATTAGCCATTCCTTTGGGAATTGGATTTAAGTATGCAATCGATCGTCGCTGGGGAGTTGGTTTAGAATACGGTATCCGTAAAACCTTCACCGATTATATCGATGATGCCAGCAAAACTTATTATGACAATAACGAAATTCTTTCTTTCAATGGTGCTGTAGCTGCGGCGATGGCAGATAAATCGGATCAGGAATTCCCTTATATCACTGCTGCCGGACAGCAACGTGGTGACCCGAGAGATAAAGATGCTTATATGTTTGCTATCATTAGTATCAACTATAAAATCCGTACCGGTCGCTCAGCCTTCCCAATGTTCTAAGGTATAGGTAATATTTAAAAAGTTGCGGCGTTTCACATGCTGATATGCCGAAGTAATGTTGATGCTGATCAGAATTAGATTCCTCTTATTTTTACTATTAATCACTACCGGAGTTGTGCATGCACAAAGTTCCGAGATGGGAATATTTTTGGGTACTGCAACCTACAAAGGAGAGATCAGCAATTCGCTGGTTAATGCGAAGTCGCTCAAACCTGCTGTTGGAATTTTATATCGCAGAAATCTGAATAGTCATTGGGCATATCGGATTGGAATCACCTATGGAACTCCAAATGCGAGTGATGCCGATTCCGATGATCCTTACCAACAGCGTAGAAACCTGAGTTTCCGGTCCCGGACTTTCGATGGACATTTTTTGTGGGAGTTCAACTTCTTACCATACCAGATTGCCAATAACAGAACCCGGTTTGCACCATTTATTTTTGGAGGATTATCGGTCTACCGCTTTAATCCGCAGGCAGAATTAGGTGACGATTGGTATAATTTGCAACCATTAGGCACTGAGGGTCAAGGTACTACTGCTTATCCCGATCGTGAAAAATACAAACGTTTGAAAGTGGCCATTCCATTTGGAGGTGGATTCAAATTTAAATTATCGAGACGTTTTGGTATGACGGTTGAAGCCGGTGCGAGAAGGTTATTCACCGATTACTTCGATGATGTGAGTACAACCTATGCCGATAAGGATATTTTGCTGGCGGAAAATGGGGAATTGTCAGTTATTTTATCTGACAGGAGCATCGACGGTCAAGCATTGAACAATACCAACCGTCAGCGGGGAAATGCTTCCGATCGCGACTGGTATATGTTTACCGGAATTACCATCAATTACTCGCTTTCCAAAAAATACAACGATAATTGTACCCCTTTTCGTGGGAAACTGCGTTAATGAGAAAAGCCATAAAGCTTATTTTATTACCTTTGACGCTTCCTTAAAAACTGATGAGTTTCAAAGATCAAATCATTGCCGAAAAATTGCCTTTGCACGTTGCCATTATTATGGATGGGAATGGCAGATGGGCTAAAAAGCAGGGGAAAATAAGAACATTTGGCCATAAAGGTGGCGTTTTAGCTGTTCGCGATACCGTTGAAGGAGCGGCGGAACTGGGAGTGAAATTCCTTTCATTATATGCTTTTTCCACTGAAAACTGGAAACGTCCCAGATGGGAAGTGGATGCCTTGATGGAACTGCTGGTGGACACCATCAGTAAGGAGACTAAAACGCTGATGGACAATAATATAAGTCTGCAAGCAATTGGTGACATGGATAGTTTGCCACCTAAATGCCGCCGACAATTGAAGGATACCATAAATATTACCTCGGCTAATACACGAATGACTCTCATTCTTGCGTTAAGCTACAGTTCCAGATGGGAGATTGTGAATGCAACGCGAAAAATTGCATCTCAGGTTGCATCGGGACAATTGAAACCGGAGGAAATTGATGATGAAGTTTTTGCCAAACAGCTTTGTACCTCATTTTGCCCCGATCCGGAATTGTTAATCAGAACCAGCGGTGAACACCGTATCAGTAATTTTATGCTTTGGCAAATAGCTTATGCGGAATTATTTTTTACAGAGAAATTATGGCCTGATTTCAGGCGCGAAGATCTCTTTGAGGCCATTGTTGATTTCCAAAAACGCGACCGCAGATATGGCATGGTCAATGAAAAACAATCTGATGATCAACATGCTTAGGAAGTACCTGCTGTTAACAGCTTTAATTTGTTGTTATACCGTTACCACATTTGCTCAGGTAGCAATTGGTGGCGATGATGATAATCTGATTGATTATGCAAATCCCAAAGATTATGAAATCGGCGGCATTACTGTTACCGGAGTAAAATTTCTGGATGATAATGTACTGCGTACATTATCCGGATTATCAGTAGGAGACAAAGTTCGTGTGCCTGGTGATAAAATTTCGAAAGCAATCGAGAACTTATGGAAACAGGGATTGCTTTCTGACATTAAAATTGTTGCTACCAAAATTCAGGATAAAAAAATATTCCTCGAGCTGCGCCTGCAAGAACGTCCTCGTTTATCAAAATTTTCTTTCACCGGAGTAAGTAAATCGGATGCAGATAAACTGCGTGAAAAAATTAAACTTGTTACCGGAAAAATCATTACCGAAAATTTAATTCAGACTACCGAGAATGAAGTCACCAAACATTTTGTTGACAAAGGTTTTCTGAATGCTAAAACTAAAATTGATATCATTGATGAGCCTAAAGCTCCCAACAATCAGATGTTGGTCATCAATGTGATGAAAGGCCCCCGGGTAAAAATTAATTCTTTAACTTTTGCAGGAGTGACGCAATTTAAAGAGTCGAAATTCCGCAGAACTATGAAAGATACTAAAGTTAAACATTGGTATCGTTTGTTCAGCACTTCTAAGTTTATTGAAGATTTGTATGAGGAAGATCAATTAAAAGTTATTGCCAAATATCAGGATAAAGGATATCGTGATGCAAAAATTGTTTCTGATACTGTGTACGCACATGATGCCAAGTCTGTAGACATTAGGGTAACCATTGATGAAGGTCCGCGATACTATTTCAGAAATATTAACTGGATTGGAAATACGAAATATGCAGCTCGTGATTTGGATCGTGTTTTGAATATTAAAAAAGGTGAAGTGTTTAATCAGGCGAAACTCGATGAGGCACTTTTTGGCAGTCAGTCGGGGCGCGACATTACTTCACTTTACATGGACAATGGATACTTGTTCTTTTCTGTAACTCCGGTTGAGGTTCAGGTGGTAGGTGACTCCATCGATTATGAAATGCGAATTTACGAAGGCAAGCAGGCCATTGTAAACAAAATTACCATTGTTGGAAATACTAAAACAAACGACAAGGTTATCATGCGTGAAATTCGTACGAAGCCGGGTCAGTTGTTTTCAAGAAACGATATTATCAGAACACAGCGTGAGTTGGCGCAATTGGGATATTTTGATCAGGAAAAGCTTGGTGTAAATCCAAAACCAAATCCGGAAGAAGGTACTGTTGATATTGAGTATGTAGTTGAAGAACGTCCATCCGATCAGGTTGAATTATCAGGAGGATGGGGTGCCGGTCAGATTGTAGGAACACTTGGTGTAACCTTCAATAACTTCTCAGCAAGAAACTTCTTCAAAGGAGCATCGTGGCAACCGTTGCCATCGGGTGATGGACAGCGATTGAGTTTACGAGCACAAACCAATGGTAAATATTATCAGTCCTACAGTGCATCTTTCACAGAGCCCTGGTTAGGTGGTAAAAAACCAAATGCTTTGAGTGTTTCTGTCTTCAGATCGGTTCAAACAAACGGATTGAAAAAATCAGATGAGAGTCGCCAATCGATCGCTATTAACGGGTTGTCAGTAGGATTAGGGCAGCGGTTAAATGTTCCTGACGATTACTTTAACATTTACCATGAGGCCAGCTTCCAGCACTACGAACTCGACAATTACAGTTCCACATTCCTTTTCAGTGATGGATATGCCAACAACATTAGTTTCCAGGAAACCATCAGCAGGAATTCAGTTGATGCACCAATTTATCCAAGGATTGGCTCACAGTTCTCATTCACTTTACAATTAACACCACCATATTCTTTATTTTCCAATAAAGATTATTCCACAGCTACCGATCAGGAGAAGTACAAATTCATTGAGTATCACAAGTGGAAGTTCGGTGCGTCCTGGTTTACCCCTTTGGCATGGAACAAACTGGTATTAAATGTTAAGGCTAATTTCGGATTCTTAGGCTACTACAATAAAGGAATCGGCCAATCGCCATTTGAGCGTTTTTACCTGGGTGGGGATGGATTATCAGGGTTCTCGCTGGATGGTCGTGAAATCATTGCACAGCGCGGTTATCCCAACAATTCCCTCAATCCGAACGGTGGTGGCACAATTTATGATAAGTACACGATCGAAGTCAGATACCCCTTATCATTGAACCCATCAGCCACCATTTATGCCTTAGGATTTCTGGAAGCAGGAAATGCCTTCAGCCGGTTCCGGGAATACAGTCCTTTTAACGTAAAAAGGGCAGCCGGAGGAGGAGTTCGGATCTTCCTGCCAATGTTTGGTTTGCTGGGATTAGATTGGGGCTATGGTTTCGACAATTTACCGGGAACTACGGGCAAAAACGGAGGTGAATTCCACTTCACAATTGGTCAGCAGTTCTAAAAAATTATTAATTTTGCAAACCCTTAAAAACAGTTCATTATGAAAAAGTTAACCGTGCTCTTCACCGTTCTGGCCACCATGCTGTCGGCTGGTTCATTTGCTCAGAAATATTGTTATGTCGATACCGAATACATCCTTGATAATATCACCGAGTATAAAGCGGCACAACAACAACTTGATCAGTTATCGGTGAACTGGCAAAAAGAGATTGAAGCCAAGTATGCTTTCATCGATAAATTATATAAAGATTTTCAGGCAGAGCAGATATTGCTTACTGATGAGATGAAGCGTAAACGTGAGAATGAAATTGTCACCAAAGAAAAAGAGGTGAAAGATTTTCAGAAAACTAAATTCGGTTATGAAGGCGAATTATTTAAGAAGAAGCAGGAACTGGTAAAACCAATCCAGGATAAAATTTACAATGCCATCAAAAAAATGGCAACTGATCAGAGTTATGCAGTGGTATTCGACAAATCATCAGATCTGATCATGCTTTATGCAAATCCTAAATACGACAAGAGTGATGACATTTTAAATGCACTCGGTTATAAAACAGGTAATAAAGAAGGTGGCAGCGGTTCCGGTCCAAAGACAGGTTCAACTCCGGGAGGATCATCACCAAAAACAACCCCTCCCGCAAGAGAAACACCACCATCTGATTCAGACAATTCCAATATCAAACCAAAGTAATTTAACCCTAATCAAGTATAGTATTCAAAAATCAACCTATGACAAAATCTATTAAACTGCTGGCTATTATTTTTATACTGGCTACAGGTGCAATTCAAGCGCAGACCCTTAAGTTTGGTCACATTAACTCAACCCAGTTGCTTACGCAGATGCCGGAAACCAAAATGGCCGATTCTACATTACAAAAATTCGGAACCACATTGGAAGCACAGCTAAAAACTATGACCAATGAATATCAGAGTAAAGTAACTGAATTCAGAGCTAATGAAGCTACTATGTCGGAGCCTATAAAAGAGGCAAAAGCAAAAGAAATCAATGATCTTGAAACAAGAATCCAGGATTTCCAGGAGTCTGCACAAACTTCATTGCAAAAAAAGAAAGAAGAAATCTATACCCCAATTATTAAAAAGGCCGAAGATGCTATTAAAGGAATAGCAAAAGAAAAAGGATACTCCTACATATTCGACACAAGTGTTGGTGTTGTTCTTTATGCTCAGGAATCAGACGATGTTATGCCTTTGGTAAAAGCCAAACTTGGTTTGAAATAATCCAGGGTTAAACCTTTGAAAAGCCATCTGTAAGGATGGCTTTTTTTGTTTCCCGATATCGGTAAACACATATGTTTATTATATTAGCAGCCAAATGAAAGCATCCAAAACTGTTAAGTCGTCGAGTCCGATTGGAATATTCGATAGTGGTATTGGCGGATTAACTGTTGCCGATGCTATCCATAAATTATTGCCTTCCGAAACTTTAATTTATTTTGGTGATACCGCCCATCTTCCATATGGCGATAAGGCTCCTGAATCTATCAGAGCCTATTCAGTAAGAATTGCTGATTTTTTGCTGGAGCATGGTTGCAAAATGATAGTTATTGCGTGTAATACTGCATCGAGTATTGCCTATGAAACAGTGAAGGAGCATGTAGGAGGAAGAGCAACTGTAATTGATGTAATAAATCCGGTGGTTGCTGAGGTTAGCAGTATGAAAAAGATTACTCATGTAGGAGTAATTGGTACCAGAGCTACCATTCGTTCTAATGCATATGCCACCAGAATTGTCAGGCAGAATGAAAGTCTGAAAGTTTCTTCTCTGGCTACTCCTTTACTGGCACCAATGATTGAAGAAGGATTTTTCAATAATAAAATCAGTCGCACCGTAATCAACAGTTATTTATCGCGTCCAAAAATTAAAAAAATAGATGCACTCATTCTGGCATGCACTCATTATCCGTTGATCAAAGCTGAGATAAATGAATATTACAAAGGGAATATTACCATAGTTGATTCTGCAGCCATTGTTGCCCGCTTTGTCAAACAATCGTTAGCAGCATCTAAATTACTTCACAGCGGAAAAGCCGGTAAGCACCGTTTCTACATTTCTGATTTTACGAAATCATTTGAGCAGAGTACCAAAATCTTTTTTAAGGATAAACTGAAGCTCGAACATAAAAATTTGTGGAAGTAGTTTTAATAAAGTACAAACATTACTATCATAATAAAAAGCAGTGAAAATATTGCTGCAATGGTATATAAAAACAGCAATATCATCATCTTTAAAATTGTTTTTAGATATGATTGTCCGTAAAAATTACGGAAAGCGAACAAGGTATAAATTGAAACAATTAAAAATAGCCATCCTGCTGCATCGCCACCCGTTAAATTCTCGTAAATGGTTTGAAGGATGAGTATCACGAATATAAATGAATACAGATGGAAGGAAAATATCAGATGATCTATATATAGAAATTTTCTTCTGATGTATAATATCTGGAGAACCAATGCGAAAATGGGAATGAGACAAAATATAATCCAGGGCAATTTGCTTGAAATATAATCCTTGAATTTATCGAAATCGGAATTGGCAAATTTTACCAATTCACCATAGTAAAAACGATTCCAGAAAGTATTTTCTATATTTAATGAATCCATAATTTCAACGGTGTTGATGTGGCCTCTTTTTACCATTGCTTTGATGTCTGCATATTTAGAGTCATCAATTACTAACTCGTCTTCACTAATATCCGACGAATCAAGCAAAACTGCAGTAGCTTCATCTTTAATCTTGTAAGAAAACGGACCCTGCTCAATCACAATCATGGAATCAGTTTCAACATTTATTACTCCTGTTGTGTCATTAGCAATTAATTGGTCGATTTCCTTTTTCGGATCTTCATTCCCAAACGATGCAATCAGAAAATACAAAACAGTTACTGTAATAAACATTCTGATTGGATCGAGATAACGCTGTCGGCGCCCTCTCAAATATTCTTTCGAGAGTAATCCGGGACGGAAAAGTAGTGCTGGCACAGAATGGGTAAATCTTGAATCTACCGATAAAAAATTGGTAATCAATTCAACCATTAATTTGCGAAAAGTCTGTCGTTTGTTATCGTTTTCCTGTCCGCATTCGGGACAAAAATTTTCCTGATGCGGAAGTTCTTTTCCGCAGTTGGTACAATAAGTAGACTTAATCCTTTCCCGGCGCATTATCTTTTATGGTTGTTGATACCACTTAGAATAGAAAAGATAATTCTTTGAAATCCGTTCATTAAATTCTTTGAAATGTTCGGGCGTCATTTGCTTCACTTTTTTTGCAGGAACGCCTGCCCAGATACTACCTGGTTCCACAATGGTATTTTCAAGCACTACTGCTCCTGCTGCAATCATGGAATTTGCTCCAATCACAGCATTGTCCATTACAATTGCTCCCATACCAATAAGCACATTATCTTCAACCGTGCAACCATGCACAATGGCAGCATGTCCGATAGAAACATTGTTACCAATTAAAGTTGCAGTTTTCTGATATGTACAATGTATAACAGCCTGATCCTGAATATTTACACGATTTCCAATGGTTATCGAATTCACATCTCCCCGAACGACTGCATTAAACCAAACGGAGCATTCATCTCCCATGATTACCTCGCCGGTAATGGTTGCATTATCAGCCAGATAGCAATCTTTACCAAAAACCGGTAAAATGCCTCTGACAGGTAAAATAAGTGCCATAATTTTCAGTTATATGGGAACGAAGATAACCAGTTCATTGGAAATTTTTGTAATTTTACGGAACGATGCGAAACCGATCAATTTATTTGCTGTTTGTGGCGATGGCCGGATTGGCCTTACTGGCAGGTTGTCAGGATGAGGACGAATATTCAGATATTCCGGAGATTAAATTCGTGAGTCTTGAAAAATTCGATTACACAACTCCATTTGATTCGTTGTCACTTACTTTTTCTTTTACCGATGGTGATGGTGATTTGGGTGTTGCTTCCAATGACACTGCAACTCGTGATGTTATTGCGACCATGTATGAAATGAAAAATGGTGTTTTTGTGCCTTGGGATGATGGCAATCCGTTTTTGAAATATGCTCTTCCTTACATGGAACCTCGTGGAAGTAATGCATCGTTGAAAGGTGATATTTCCATTTCGATGAGCTTTAATTTACTCCAGCCAAACGACACCATTAAATATGATGTGTATATTTTAGATCGTGCCGGAAATAAAAGCAACACCATTACAACTTCTACAGTAATTACACAGGTGCAGTAATTATTCCATCCAGCGTTTGTACCACATCTGGAAAACAAAAATTTCATAGATCCTGTCGAAGCAATGTTCATTGCCAGCCATGTAGTATTCGTATAATCCACGAACTTTCTTAACAGAAAATATTTTCTGACGACGTAAAAATGCCGGATCAAAGGCTTCGTCAAATAAAGGCTTCAGTTCTTTCAATCCCCAGGTACTTATTGGTAGACCAAATCCTTGTTTTGGCCTGTCGACTAATTCTTTAGGAATGTGTCGGTGCACCACATTGCGGAGGATAGCTTTTCCTACACCATTTCGCATTTTATAATCGGCAGGCAATGTTGCGGCGAATTCTGCGATTCTGTGATCGAGAAGAGGCTCGCGTCCTTCTAAGCTTAGAAAAGATGTTGCTCTGTCGACTTTCGCCAGGATATCATCAACCAAATAGGTTTGATAATCGATTGCAATTACCCGGTCAATTTCTTCATTGTTTTTATTCAGCAAGTGCCCATTCATGAACTTGCTGTATAAATGTTTTGTTTTTATCTTAAGAAAAGAACTTATTTCTGCTTCTGTGAAAGTCTGATTCAGAGCATTCAGCATCATCGCACCATCACGTGCCTGTAGATAACTTTGAACTCTGCTTAATCTATCTACATGATGAATAGATTTGGTTCGGAACCTGTTGATGAATTCAATAGTTTTTGCTCCGCCCCGTTTTACAATATCAGGCAAATTAATAAAGCGTTCAATTTGTTTGTGAGCCTCAAAATATTTCGAATAACCTGCAAAAACTTCATCACCACCATCTGCGCTAAGCACCACTTTCACATGTTTACCGGCAAGTTTGCAGACTAAGATGTTAGGAATTGCACCACCATCGGCAAGAGGTTCATCATATACATCAGGCAGGTCCTGAATTATTTCGGTAGCTTCTTTTTCGCTGCATAAATATTCGTGGTGATCTGTTCCCAGGTAATTTGAAACACCTTTTGCAAAATGCGATTCGTTGAATAATTCATTCTCGAACCCAATAGTAAAAGTCTTTAGTTTCTGAGTTTGATTTTTTTGAATCAGAGCCGTAACGCCGGAACTATCATAACCACCACTCAGGAAAACTCCCACAGGAACATCGGCAATCATCCGGTAGTTGAATGATGAAATCAGAAGTTTCTCGAGTTCATCAGTTGCTTCTTCGTAAGATATTTTTAGTTTTGGTTTATTGAATGCATCCAGGATATTCCAATAAGATTTCAATTCTATTTTTCTGCTTCTCAGATTAAATTCGAGATGTGAACCCGGACTTAGTTTCTGGGTATTTTTAAAAATAGAGTAGGGAGCCGGAATGTATCCATGATGGAAATACAGTCGCAACGAATCGAAATCTATTTTCTTTTTAAAGCCAGGATGTTGATGAAAAGCTTTTAACTCCGATGCAAAAAGAAATAATGTGCCATCCCAATAATAATAAAGTGGTTTTACGCCTGCACGATCGCGGAATATGTGAACTTTATTGGCTGAAGGATTATAAATTACAATGGCAAACATGCCAATGAATTTATGGACGCATGCACTTCCCCATGCCTGGAACGATTTTAAAACTACTTCGGTATCTGAATGACTTTTGAATGAATGTCCTAATGCTTCCAGTTCTTTTCTGATTTCAGCATAATTGTACACTTCACCATTGAAAACCAAAATATCACCATTGGTTTCATTCACCATTGGCTGATGTCCTAAGGGCGACAAATCGATAATCGACAACCTCCGGAAACCTAATCCTACCAATGCATCACCAAATTGACGAATTTCAGCACCATCATCATCGGGTCCGCGATGCGCAATTGATCGGGTCATTTTCCCAAGAATTTCTTCATTGGAAGACCTCGAAAAGTCAATAAATCCAGCTAATCCACACATATTAAATGATACTCAAACCTGTTGGTAAGGTTACATGAAAACGCCGGTTTCCGCATATTGTTAACCTTTTATGCAGAAACCGGCTGTAAGTATTTTTAATTACTTGAAAACGAAAAAGTTAGGGGCAATACCTACTTCCATTGAATCAATTACATTTCCTGATGACTGATATCTGAAGATATGGCCATTTTGCGTGAAACCGGGTACAAATCCGCCATAAATGGTTCCATAAACAGGATCCACTCCGAGGCCATAGAACGATTTATCTATTACCGGAACCAGCCCGCTTACCGAAGGATTGGCAATGCTTGTTTTACATACTTTTCCGGTATATGCATCAGAACCGTTTAAGAAATAAAGTTCTGTCCCGGCACCATTTTTAGTGAGTTTTATCGGATGCTCAAACTGACCCATTGGAAGACTAGTTTCAATAGTTTGATCGGAAGGGTTTAGTTTCCATAGTGAGCCTGCAATGTCATCGGCAGTACCACCTGTGAAATCGGGTCCGGTACTTCCGCTGCAAAGCACCCAGATTTTACCATTCGCATCGGTACAAATGCTATTAGGGTTCACGCCAACTGTAACTGTTGTTAAAACTGTTTCAGCTGTGAGATCAATCACAGTCACGGTGTTATCGGTGCCGAAACCACCAACGTTCACCACAAATAATTTGTTAGAGTTAATGACCATTTGTTCCGGGCCATTTCCTGTTGGAATAGTGTTCGTAATGGTGTTTGTGGTAAGGTCAATTACTTTGATATTATTGTCGAACCAATCGCTTACATATCCTTTGTTATTAGATGATACGAAATAACGTGGACTTTGAAATCCGGAAATTGTGGCAACACTTTGCATATTGCTGAGGTCAACGACTTCAATCTTCTGCGAATTATTTACAACGATATACCCTTTATTATTCAGGATGGTCATTGACTGTGCCACATCACCCAGAGGAAAACCATTTGTAATTTCGAATACATCATTCGACATGGTTCCTGATTGTAGATTCAGATAAGAAACAGATGAATTTCCTGCACCAAATGAACCTTCGTTTACGATGTAAACACCGTTAGTCTGGTAATTTGCAGGAGTATCTTCCTTATCATCTTTAGAACAGGAAGAAAAAGTAATAACAGGAATAGTTATTAGTAGTAGAAGTTTTAAATTTAATTTCATTTTCTAGGTAGTGTTTATGTGTGTTAGTAGTGATTTAAATTCCATGTTATTCCGGTGCTGATCCATCTACCTGGCATTGGTCGGTAAGCCATTACCTGATATTGGGTATCAAAAAGATTCATAACACGGAAATACAATCGGATTCCTGTTTTTTGAATATTGATATTTTTAGAAAGGGTCACATTGGCAGTTGCATAATCGTTCAGATGACTATTATTGTCAGCAGTTGTGTATGTTATTCCGGTGAAATTTTGCTGGTAGGCGAGCATAAACTGATGCCAATGCAAATAGATTGATCCTGCAATACGATGTTCAGGTATGTATGGAATTTGTTTGTCGATTATTGCGGCACTATGTGGATTCTCAGATGCAACAATGGCAGAAATATTCCAGGAATAATTTGCATTAAAAGTAATCATCAGATTGCCTGTTGATTTAGTCCATGACATTTGAGCTTCCACACCTTTAATCTGCACTTGCTGTAAATTATCGGGTGAATGAATTCCTCCGGTTGTTGGTTGCCAGCGTATCCAGTTATCGACATTACTTAGGAAGCCAGTAATTCGGAAGTGCGGTAAAACTGAATCACCCGGAAACAGTGATATGCCGGCTTCGTGACTAAATGCTGTTTCTGTTTTTAAGTGTGCATTTCCTCCGGGAATCCAGTATAAATCATTCATGGAAGGAATACTGTAACTGATTCCGGAATTAGCAACTAAATACAATTTGTTCTTTAGCAAATTTCCACTGAATCCGATTGAAGGCGCTATAGGAGGGTTTTGTACATTGGTAAATTCTGCTCTTAAAGAAGCATTAAAATTCCATCCTGAAAAAGGCCGAAATGAAATTCCGGAAAATAGGGAAGTTGTATTTCTTTGTCGTTGCTGATCATATTCTTTGAAAGAAGCTTGTGCAAGGCTATAGCTTACTCCTGAATTGATGGTGATTTTATCGTTGTGAAAATATCTCCATTCAATTTCGCCATTGTAATTTCTTACTAAATAATCGAGGTCGAGTGCTGACTTAGGATCCACATAAAACTGATATTCCTGAAACCATCCGGCACTTATTTTAAAGCTATGTTTATTAACTAAAATTCTGTAGTTAAGATAGGTTCTCAGTACACTATCGCGTTGTTCTGCATGACTCTCCGGAACGGTCATTAAGGGAGGGATTTCGCGATTAGTGAACTGATACCAAATACCAGCACTTATATATTGGTTAGATCCAGTTTTAAAACAGAAATCCTGCAACAAACCATAACCGGAAACAGCACCATGTGATTGTTTAACTTCCGGCTTCAGCCGATGTGTTGTGTTGATGTAAGTAAAGTCGTTTTCGGAAGTATGATAAAATATTCTGGTTGCTGATGTAAGGTGCTTGTTGGCAAGAGATACTGATGCATTCCCCTGATAGTTGCCAAAACTTCCGGTTTCAAAATTCAGCATCGATTTAAATGCTTTTTTAAATTCCGGTTTGTTGTTATTCAGTATTAATGTGCTACCCAAAGCAGCATTACCATTCACCGGCGATGAACCACCATGAACCAGTTGTATATTGTCGGTGATAAATGATGGAATGATTGAAAGGTCACTTAATCCCAGACTTGCAGAATTAATATTAAAACCATTCCAAAGTACATTATTATGCCTGGCTTCGGTACCTCTGGCCGAAATTACTGCAACTCCACCGGCACCATAACTCTTAATAAACATAGCAGAATTTTGCTGCAACAGCTCTGCAATAGTTTGGTTGGGTGCAAGTGAAATAGTTGACGAATCAATTTTGGTGATGTGTGTACCCTGATCAAAAAGTTTGTTGCGGTCGGAATGAATTTCAACTTCTTTCAATCGGATAGTATCAGATGTTTGTGCAACACTATTTAATACAGGAATTAATCCTGTAACAGTGAAGAAGCAAAACATCCTGAACAATGACATACGAAAGTAATTTTCCGAATTCGATGAAATGGCAAGCGGATATGATTCAGGTTAATGAATCGTTTCAACTCACTGCTTTTCCTCCGAAAGACTGTTTAAGTTATAGTAATATGGCAGGTCTTCTGACTCACCTTCCTTTTGGGTGCCTTCCCGGATTTTTGAGAAATCCAGTGGCATGAATACCCTAAAGGTTCAATTCAGGCTT
Organism: Bacteroidia bacterium; assembly: GCA_016788065.1. Taxonomy (GTDB): domain Bacteria; phylum Bacteroidota; class Bacteroidia; order AKYH767-A; family OLB10; genus JADKJB01. Next base: position 20,155 of record JAEUTI010000049.1, read on the forward strand.
ACAGCAGCGGGGACTGTTCCGGATTTTCACCGGGATTCCCTTTTAATAACCGGAATTGAATCCGATTAACCATATTTTGTGCAATAATAGTATTTAAAAGTTAAACAAAACTAATTCCTTAAAAGTTTTTTGACCCCTTTAATCGGGGAAATAGTACTTTTAGGGTTTGGAATAAATTGTCTAATTCTATGATAAAGAAGTATTTACTTGTAATTCTGCTGTTTAGTTGTGCTCAAACCATGGCTCAGAAAGTCAACTTATCGTTTACAGGCGGATATATGGTTGGAGATAAGTTTGATTCTTTTTATGAAGACGATTCCTATTATTTCAGTAAAGTTTCGGATGGCTTGCAGGTTGGTACCGGAGTTGAATACGTGATGCCGACGAATTACAGCATCGATTTCAATTATTTTTTCCAATCCACAACTGCTCCAACAACATTTAGTATTGATTCGTCAAGGGCCTTTGCTGATTTTGATTTGACACTTCACAACGTGGTATTTGGTTTCAACAAACATTTAGCTTCTGACAATGGTTTGTACGATGTTTATGGTGGGATAACAACAGGTATTCTGTTTGCAGCCATCAGTGAAGATGCATCTTCTTATGATGCGAGTTCCGTGAATTTCACCTGGGGTGCCAAGGCTGGTTGCAATCTTTTTCTTTCACCTGTAGTGGGATTGAAATTGCAAACGCAATTAATAACAGCAGTACAAGCTATGGGGGGTGAACTTTATTTCGATGAAGCCGGAAAATTACCTGGTTTAAAAACGAAATCTAACCTCTATCAATTTTCAGTTTTAGGCGGAATAGTTTTTAAATTAGGAAAGCAATCGCAAAACTAAAATCGGTATTTCAAATTACCTTATTTTTTCAGGAATTCTGTAAGAACAAAATGTAGTTCCTGATTTTGTATAGGTTCAAAAACGGCATTCGGAATAGATGCAAAATCGGGTAATGATTGACTCTGTTGTATATAACGGATTCCGTATATATGAAATATGTGTGCAGCCAGATATTCCTGTTCGGTTTGTCCGGGAGTAGGAATGGTAACTATTCGCGGATGTTGCAATGCAAGCAGGTCCATCAGCGTGGAGTAACCGGGTCTGCAAATTACCCATGTTTCGGGATGTAAAATGGTGAGCAGTTGTTCATCACTAATTGCAGAAATGGTGGTGCAGTTTGCAACCGTTTGAGTGGAGTTAGTTTCGGGTTTTCCCTGGATGATCAATGATGGTAGTCCGCAATTCTGAAAGTAGTTTTGCAATTTATTTTCAAGCAAGGTTCGTTGTGGCTCGACACCTGAAAGCAGTGCTATGAAGTGATATTTTTTTTCAGCTGGCTTTGGTAAGGATGTGAATCTCGATAAAAGGCCGATATGTTTGTGGGGCAGATCATCTTCATCTATTTCAGAAAGCTTTCCGGAAAGATTGTGTGGTGGTTTGAGATCAGGAATCCACAATTCATCAAATTTTTGCAAGCGATTTTTGTGTAATCGTAGTAGGAGAGGTTCCAGGAATCGTAGTGATTTTCCTGCCTGAATATTTATCTGGTGACAGATAATAGCAGCAGGAATTTCAGGATGATGCAAACCATAGCGGTTATCGGAAATTATATGCGTGAAACCATGTTCCTGAATCAGATGCAGTAATGCTTCATGTTCCTTTTCAATAGCCTTCAAAATGGAAGGAAATTGTCTGGCAATTGCCATGGTCATGGAACCCTTTTCGGGATAAGAAATTCGTATTCCCGGCAATGTAACAAACAATAAATTCGGAAAAGTCTGTTTAAGAATTGCGTGTCCGCCATCTTCGGCAGCAATGCCAACTTCACAACCCATGTTTACTAATTCCCTGATCACAGGAATCATGCGGGTGGCATGACCTAATCCCCAGTTTAGAGGGGAAACCAGAACTTTTGGTTGCTTGGATGGCATCCTGCAAAAGTAGGATAATGTATCGTGATTGCACAACGGAATGAAATGTGTATTTTCGCGGCAAAATTCAGCAGTAGTGGGAAAGGATAAATTAAGGCGATTTGCAGAACTGGAAACTTTAGACCGGGTTTTTCAGCCAAAGGGATTATTTCTAGATAAAGACTTTGAATTGAAAGGCAAGTGGGGCAATGAGGTCTTTGGGAATAGCAAGCCAATTGTAGTGGAGTTGGGATGTGGTCGTGGGGAATATACAGTGGCACTCACCGGTTTTTATCCCGACAAAAATTTCATTGGAATCGATATTAAAGGAGCTCGCTTATGGCGTGGTGCTAAAACGGTTAATGAAGAGCAAATTCTGAACGGCGCGTTTCTTCGCACGCAAATAGAGCAACTAGCTGCATTTTTTGCACCGGGTGAACTCAGTGAAATCTGGATTACTTTTCCTGATCCGCAGCCAAAGAAAACCAGAGAAAACAGAAGGCTTACATCACCACGTTTTTTAGCTATGTACCGTTCCTTGCTGGTGCCGGGAGGTATAGTGCATTTAAAAACTGATAATCGCACTTTTTACGATTACACTTTGCTGAAACTTGCGGCCGACAACGTAACTATTCACAGGCAATCGACCGATGTACACACTGAATTTCCTGATGATCCGTTAATGGCAGTGCAAACTACGTATGAAAAAAAATTCAGGGATCAGGGATTTTCTATTTGTTATGTTTCCTTTTCATTCCAATAAAAAACGCCACAGTTTTAGCTGTGACGTTTTTATTTAGTATCAAAAAATCGTATCAGTCTTTGATAAATTTCTTAACCATATTTTTAGATCCGGCTGTAACATTCACAAAATAAACACCGGCAGGAAGTTTAGAAATATCTGCTTTAATCTGATTCTCATAATTATCAAATTCAAGTACCGTTTTACCTATAACATTCACCACTTTTACCTGAGAAGCATTTGCAGGAATTCCTGAAATATACAAATCATCGGATGCAGGGTTAGGGTAAACAGCCAGTCGGCTGGAGGAATTTGCTTCTGCAACTCCTGTTGTTCCATTTTTTGCAGGAATTGAAATTCCGGTGTGCGTATTTTTATTATCGCTTTGCGTAACAAAAACATTGATGTCGCAATTATCGATATTAAAATTAGCAGGCACGGTGTAAGAGTAGGTTCGGGTAACCAGCGTTCCCTGTGAAACAGTAGTTATAGTTTCACCCCACTGACCGGTGAGTAAATTCCGGAGAATATGGTTGTGCGTATAATTTGCACCACCACCGGATTGATAACCGATGACACCACTTTCAGTGAAGGCAACATTCAGTTTATTGTCCTGGCTTTCGGAAGCGGTATAATAAAGCTCAACAGTCACCGATAATTCGCGTGTTGTTGCATTCCAGGAGGTAGCGGCACCAATGTTGACCGGTGAATTTCCGCCATTTAGAATAATGTATGCTCCGGCACCCTGATTAGGATAGGCGGTATCCCACCAACCCGGACGGCGGATAGCGAGATTATTTGGAGGATTTTGAGGAAAATATGGGGGCGCATTGTATGCACCGGACCAAACCACCCTATTCATGGTTCCACTTGGATAAGCTGCTACACCGGCAAAGGCATCAATTGGGTTGCCCCAGGGAGTGCGGAAATCGGGTTGACCCGCAGAGGGATTTGCAAATGATCCGGAATGAACATTAATCAGAACAACACGACCGGGGAAAGCGTTATACAACTGATTGGCCCGGAAATGTCCGTCGGGACAATTCACGCAATTCACACCGGTAAACTCTTCCAGCACCGCATTTCGGGGCTGAACAGCTGTAGTAACCAGTGTTTGAGCGAATGTGGGCAATGCTGCAAGCAGGGCAATTAGGGTAGGAGTAAAGAACTTTTTCATAGGCAAAATGGATTTAAGAAGTAAATTTAGAAAAAAAATGGGAAAATGACAAGAATCATTAAAAAATAAGTGACTGAAAAGCAGTTATTTGCGTTTTTTTATGGTGCTTGCCAACAGGTGTTTACAATTTGATTTAAGCTATCATGCCGAGGGGATTGTATTTCACAGTATTTTTGCATTTTAAGCGACTATTAGACGATTAACAACCATAATTTCATAAATAATGGAGCATACAACAGATACCCTGGAGCGGGTTATCATCAAGTTTGCCGGAGATTCCGGTGATGGAATGCAATTGACAGGTACGCAGTTCACGAATACTGCGGCTTTATTTGGTAACGATATCAGTACGTTTCCTGATTTCCCGGCTGAAATCAGGGCTCCTCAGGGAACACTGGCTGGTGTATCGGGTTATCAGTTGCACTTTGGAAGTACGAACATTTATTCGCCCGGCGACAAGTGTGATGTTTTAGTGGTAATGAATGCTGCGGCATTGAAAGCCAACTTACGTCAGTTGAAGCCCGGTGGAACTATCATAGCCAATACGGAAGGTTTTGATTCCAAGAATCTGCGTTTGGCAAATATTGCAGAAACAGATCATCCATTAGAAAATGGTTCACTGGATAAATTCCGGGTTATAAAAATTGATGTCACCAAAATGACCCGTGCGGCATTAACTGATTCGGGATTGGGAGTAAAAGAAATTGATCGTTCCAAGAACATGTTTGTACTTGGCTTTTTGTATTGGATGTACAACCGTTCACTCGACAACTCAATTCGTTTTCTGGAAGAGAAATTTTCAAAGAAGCCGGATATCCTGAATGCAAATATTAAAATTCTGAAAGCCGGATATAGCTACGGTGATACTACGGAAACGATCATGACCCGTTACGTAGTAAATCCTGCGAAGATGATTCCAGGTGTTTACCGTAACATGATGGGAAATCAGGCTACTGCTCTGGGATTAATTGCTGCTGCGAAAAAATCAGGATTGCAATTATTTTTCGGAACATATCCTATTACACCTGCATCCGACATTCTGCATGAACTGGCAAAATATAAAAACTTTGGTGTTCGAACATTTCAGGCTGAAGATGAAATCGCAGCTATTGCTTCGGTAATTGGTGCTTCGTTCGGCGGTGCCTTAGGAGTTACTGCTTCTTCGGGACCGGGAATTGCTTTGAAAGGTGAAGCAATGGGACTGGCAGTAATGCTGGAACTTCCTGTAGTAATTATCAACGTTCAGCGTGGTGGTCCATCTACAGGATTACCAACTAAAACGGAACAATCGGATTTAATGCAGGCATTATACGGTAGAAATGGTGAAGCACCAATGCCGGTAATTGCTGCTTCTTCACCTGCAGATTGTTTTGAAACGGTATTCGAAGCAACCCGTTTGGCAATTGAGTTCATGACTCCGGTGTTATTCCTCTCGGATGGATATATCGCTAATGGTGCTGAGCCATGGAGATTCCCAAAGAGTGCAGATCTGAAAGAGATTAATGTAAAATTTGCAACAGAGAAAAACGGTGAAAAATATCTTCCATACAAGAGAGATGAAAAATTATCGCGTCCATGGGCAATTCCGGGAACGAAAGGATTAGAGCATCGTATCGGAGGAATTGAAAAGCAACATGAAACAGGTAATATCTCTTACGATTCCGAGAATCATGAATTCATGGTTCACATGCGTGAGAATAAGGTTGAAGGTATTGCAAATCATATTCCATTGCAGACTATTGACACCGGCACTGAAAAAGGAAAGTTGTTAATTTTAGGATGGGGTTCAACTTACGGTGCTATCAAAACTGCCGTGCTTGAAGCCCGTGCAGCAGGTTATGATGTTTCTCATGCTCATGTTCGTTATCTGAAACCATTCCCGAAAAATCTGGGTGAGGTACTGTATAATTTCGAACATGTATTGATTCCTGAAATGAATAACGGACAACTGGTAAAAGTAATTCGTGATAAATACATGATACCTGCAATTGCTTACAATAAAATTCAGGGATTACCATTCAATGCCGGTGAAATCAGAGAGAAAATCGAAAGTATCCTGGGTAAATAATTAATTCGAAACAAAAAAAATCTGTATAAAATGTCAGAAGTAACAACAACTCCCGCACAACCATCATTTACTGCGAAAGATCTGGTAACCGATCAGGATGTGAGATGGTGCCCCGGCTGCGGTGATTATTCTATATTAAAACAGGCACAAACTGTAATTCCTGAATTGGGAATTCCACGCGAAAATATTGTATTCATTTCCGGAATCGGATGTTCCTCACGTTTTCCATATTACATGGAGACCTACGGTATGCACAGTATTCACGGTCGTGCAGCAGCATTTGCCAGTGGATTAAAAGCAACCCGTCCAGAACTTAGCGTTTGGATGATTTCCGGTGATGGTGATTCGTTATCAATTGGTGGAAATCACTTCATTCATTTATTACGCCGTAATTTTAACATAAATCTGTTGCTTTTCAACAACGAGATTTACGGATTAACAAAGGGCCAATATTCTCCAACTTCAGAAGAAGGAAAAGTTACCAAATCAACGCCATTCGGTTCTATTGATCATCCGTTCAATCCTGCAGCTTTGGCTTTAGGTGCTGATGGAACTTTTATTGCACGTTCCATGGATCGTGATCCGGTGCATTTGAAAGATATTCTTCGTCGTGCAAACGCACACCAGGGAACATCGTTCGTTGAAATTTATCAGAACTGTAACGTGTTTAATGACGGTGCATTCGAAATCTTCACCGATAAGGAAACGAAGAAACTGGAGACCTTGTTTGTGGAGAATGGAAAACCATTGGTTTTTGGTGCGAACAACGATAAAGGTGTGAAGCTGGATGGTTTCAAACCTGTCATTGTAAATCTTGCGGAAGGTCATTCTGCAAATGATTTATGGATTCACGATGAAACAGATCGCGTGAAGGCAGGAATTCTAAGTCGCTTCTTCGATAATCCTAAAAAAGGTGGAGATCACTTCCCACGTCCGTTTGGAGTATTTTATACCGAGCAACGTGCATGTTATGAAGATGGATTGAATGCGCAGATTGCTGCTGCACTGGCACAAAAAGGTGAGGGCGATCTCGATAAATTATTAAAAGGTCGTGATGTTTGGGAGATTCATTAATCCCTTATCATTATCAACATAAAAAGCCCCGCAATTGCGGGGCTTTTTCATTGGTTATAGAAGGGGAAAAGGGGGTCGGAGATAATATCAGAATTTGAATGCAGCACCCAGAGTCAGCCAAGATACACCATATCCAACTTCACCGAAAGCGGCAACTTCAGGTGTGAAGTAATATTTGGCTCCTGCAAATACGGAAGCATAAGCTGAACTTGAATAATTCGTGTTTACCAACACATTATTCGGAATATCATCGGAATAGTTAAGCACATAATAGGCCAGCATAATTCCGGCATAAGTATCGAGCTCTTCTACTTCAAATACATCGTAGTGAAAGGTTCCGCGGGCACCAACCATGAAGTAGTTCCATTTTTGGCGGTACTTATCAATTTTATAAACGAATCCTTTGTAACCAACATAGCCACCCACACCAATGGTACCACCACCATCGAGATCCACAATACCATGGTCGAAATGCGCTCCGAAGGCAGGTGTTGTAGTTGAAAAGGAATTAAGTCCATAAGCACCTCCGAGTCCGAAGCCCACACCAATGTTACTGGTACCTTTCGAAAAGGTGCCATCCTGACCATATGATTGAAGGATGCCGGTGAAAAGGATAAAAGCAATAAGAACTAATTTTTTCATGTTTTTAAAAATGTGTTTCATAGTGCAAAATAAGTCTGTTCTGAGCCAATAAAGGAGAAAGATCAGATTCTTTTATCAACATTGCCCTGTTATTTAATTAAATGAAGGTGGGAATTGTGTTTAATAACAGGTATGAATGTCATTTTAGGCATCAATTTTGTAAATTTGTCGCCTCTTTAACCTCAGATATGAAATATCAGATGCCTAAATCAGTATTAGTTTCATTACTGCTAATTTTCAGTGTTTCGCTCACCAGTTTCCTGCCACAGCAGCAAATTGAGCGAATGAGTATGCAGGTTGTTTCCAAATCGTTGAAAAAAGGGCAATCGGTAACCACGGAAGCCATGGTGTATTATACATCAGAAGATGGTGGACACATGACCACCAAAACACTGAAACCTTTTTTGAGTTACATGATGATTAATTCAAAGGGTGAATTAAAAATTTACGATCCGAAAGCAAATACCATCCTGATTAAACCGAACAGTGGCATATCATCGCAATCGAGTTTTATGTATTTTATTTTAAATGGTCATGCCGGCGATATGGGTTTAAAAGCAGCAGGCTTTAGCATCGGCGACACGCGTTTTGAAAATGGTATGGTGATAACAACCTGGCTGCCTCCTTCTGTACTGGTTGGCGCCATGGGCAAAGTAGAGTTGGTACACGAAAAATATCTCCCGGTTTATATGGCTTATTTTGATTCCAAAAATGAGCCTTTGCTGAAAGTATATTACAGTAATTATACGAAAGTAAAAGATGTCAGTTTTCCGTTATCTGTGACTGAATTCCGGTTTACATCACCGGTCGATTCCACCATTGAAAAGAAGGTTTACTCCAATATAAAAACCAATGAGGCGGTTGATGATACTCAGTTGAATTTTAAAATTCCTTCCAATGCGCAGAGTGTACAGCAGTAAATTCATTGTTTTAATTGGAATACTCGGACTCTTTTTCATTTCTGAAACTGTGCATGCGCAATTGAGTTCAGGTGATCTGGGATTAATAGGAGCTCAAAAATTTGAAGAGGCACAATACAAAAAAAGGGAGATACACTTTCTTACTTCCAAGAGTAAAAGTCCGTTAGTAAAGTACAATCCTGTGACTTTATTTTTCGGATCCATGATGTATTTTTATCAGGCAGCATTAAGTCCGCAAATTTCTGCCGAATGCCGTTTCCAGTTGAGTTGTTCCAATTTCAGTAAGCAATCGATTTCCCGTTTCGGATTATTAAAAGGAATTGCATTGTCGGCTGACAGAATTATGAAATGTAATCGTGTGGCCATGATTGATGCCCGTCCCGGAGATTACGATGTAAATTTCAGAATGTTTGACACACCTTCCAAATATCATATTCATCGGTGAGGTTGCTGCTGCTATATTTTTTATTTTTCCCCTTGTTGCTTTCTGCTCAGCAGGATTCCATAGCACCACTAACATCTGTTGATTCTATTGAAACTATTTTACCGGTAGATTCCATTCAACAGGAGTTGAATTTTATTGCTTACTTAAACAACAGAGGAGAAAACCGGGATGCATTGCTTGCACTGAAGCGATTGACAATGACCGGAACAACTTTCAGTGCAGGTCGTACCGATACCATTAATTTTTTTACAGCGTGGAATTTACACCAGATCAGGAACAGTGACAGTGCTATATTTTATTTTGATCGCATTTCGGCATCATCCGGATTTTATGATCCTTCATTTTTTTATGGTGTGTTGAACAGAATTTATTCCAAGCAGTATGAAGAATGCCGCAGCCGGTTAATGGCCTATCAAAACAAAGAATATCAATCGCTCACCAATTTAAATCTTGCAGCACTTGCTTTGCTTGAAAAAGATTTACCCGCATTCGATAGTTTGGCGAAATCGTTTGATTATAGTTTTTATGCTATCAGTGAAGAGCAAAAGAGTCTGAAGTTATATGCCGATACCATTCGCAATTACCCGAAGCGTTCAGCAGTTGTTGCAGGAGTTCTTTCGGCAATAATTCCGGGAGCGGGGAAGGTATATTCAGGAAAGTTAGGTCAGGGACTGGCAGCATTTCTAGAAATAGCAGCTCTGGGAGGTGCCACAGCTGAGTATTATTTCCGGTCGGGGCCGGAAAGTGCCGGGTTTATCATATTCGGGACCTTATTCTCTTTATTCTATGTAGGAAATATATGGGGCAGTGCCCTTTCAGTTCATGTAAACAGAAATGATTTTTACCAACGCATCGACAACAACATCATGGTGGATTTGCATATTCCTTTGCGCCGGATTTTTCGTTAATCCGGGACAAACGCGTGCACAGTTCAGCAGAAATGCCGATTCACTTTTTGCAAAAGGGGAGTGGCAGGATGCTGCATTGGAATATGAACGCCGGATATATTCAGGTGGTGATGCTGTAGATCGTACGTATGCTTTACTTGGGAAGGCGGAATGCTTAAAACAGACGGGTGATTATGTAGGTGCATTTAAAACTATTGCACGAGTTCCGTACAGCGAAATTAGTGATTCACTGATGGTAGCAGCACGTTTTCAGGCTGCATTGGTTTCATACCTGGACCGCGATTTTAATCAGGCACATTCGGAGTTGTTACAGATGTCCTTTTTTGCTAAGGATAGCTTGCTGTACAGAGAAACACTTTTTCTGCATGTATTGGTTTTAAATGAAATGCGGAAATGGAATGAAGCAAAAACAATTGCTCAAAAAATGGTATTGTGGTCGGATGCTCCATCAGCGATAAAAGATTCCTTATTACTTATTGTAAATACAACTTATAATGAATTGAATTATCCAAAGCTCAAGGATAAAAACAAAGCAATTAAATGGGCTACATTTTTACCTGGAAGCGGCCATATTTATGCAGGCTATACCGGAGAAGGCATTATGAATTTAACGCTTCAGGCAGCATCTTTAGGATTCATAGGATATCATATTTATATCAGTCATTTTGTGAGTGCATTCACTATTGGTTCCGGTATGTTTCAGCATTTTTATTTTGGTGGGATAAATAGGGTGCAGTTTTTAGTAGATAAGAGGAATTATATCAATAACCGGAAGTTTAATGATCCGGTGAAGGATATGGTTGTTGGGATACAGATGTTTTTATATAAATGAGAGAAGATTGATAGATTGCTGCTCTCAAAATAATTTCCACAGCTGCCTCTGAATCAGTTTTTTGTTCTCATTCTGCTTCTGCTTCTCATTCTGTTTTGCATCTGCCATGCAGGCTTTGTTACTTTTTGCTTGACCAAAAAGTAACCAAAAAGTCAAGAACAGCATCAGGCACTGTCCTTCCGTGTCTTGTTGTTTTTAGTGAATTATGTTTTACCTTATTGATACTAAGCTGTTGGTGGTTTGCCGTGCGCTGCTTTTTACTAAGACAGTTTTTTTCTAAGAAAAAACTGTCTTGTAAAAAAAGGCGCGAGTCACGGCGCCAGACGGCAAACCACCAACACGTGCTGGATGCTGTTCGGTCATTTTAAATGACTGCTCAGAAAATATGCTTAGGGCGGACGGATTATGAATTAAGGATTAAGAATTAAGGATTAAGGATTAAGGATTTGGATTCTAGCCGAATAGTAAGTCATTATTCAATTCTCACTTCTTGCTCCTCACTATTCAATAAAAGTATCATGAAGACAGGCAGAACTATAATTCAGCAGTAGAAATATTAAATTGTGTCCTATAGCAGTTTCAAAATATTGAATAACAAATATTGAATATTACAAATTGAATAAGGACATAGGGAGCAAAATATTATTCAATTCTCACTTCGTGATGGTCAATATTCAATAGGATTAAGGATTAAAGATCAAGGATTAAGGATTTTTGGTTACAGCCTAATAGTGTATCATTCTTCAATATTCAATTCATGCTAATCAAGGATCAATAGAAATATCTTGATAACTTCGAACCAAAAACTTTAGCATCTCCAGTTTTTCGCACCTCCTCACCCCGGCCCTCTCCAGCATAGGCATCCTCCTCCGTGGAGCATTTCGGGCTGGAGAGGGAGAGACGCGGATTAAAAATTCAGGATTAAGAACTAAGGATTTTTTGTTTGAAGCCAAATAGCTTATCACAATTCAATTTTCAATTCTTGTTAATCATTATTCAATAAAACCATCTTGAAGACGAGAAACTACAAACTTTAGCAGCCCCAAAAGAGATCATAAGTGAAAAACGAAATCTTGAAATTTATTTCCCAAACTGTGATCGCTGAATACTGATCACTGAGTACTGGTCACTCATAACTGATCACTGAAATAAGCAGTCATATCTTTTTACAGAGGAACAAAAAATTACCAAATCATCAAATTACCAAATCACCAAATCGATAGCAGTTACATCTTTTTACTCAGGAATAATAATTAGCACCCTTCGGCTGAGCTCAGGGTAGCGCATCAGCACATTACCACATCAATAAATTAAAAAAGGCCATCTCGTTGGAGACAGCCTTTTTTATTTGGTTCAGGGTAATTGATTACCACATGAAGAATTTCGGATTATCGATGTACTTATCGATGTCATCATTGATGGTTCCGATAAGAAGCAGAATCCAGTCAACAAAAGATACGATACCAAGACCACCACAGGTAAGGATGTATCCAATTCCTGTCATGGTTTTAGTTCCCATGTAGAAACGGTGAATACCAAGTCCACCCAGAAAGAATGCCAAAATGAAGGCAACGATCGGGCTTTTCCCAGCCACCATAGCACTAGCGCTAGATGCAGCAGGAGCCGCAAATGACGCAAAAGACAAATCTGCAGCACCTGACATCAGGTTTGCAGTTACATCAGTCGACTGTTCAAACATCATATCGATCTTTGCGTCGTCGAGTTTGTAAGCCTGCGTATCAGCGTATGCGCATACACTGAAAATGCTCAGCAGGAAAGAGAACACGAGTAATTTTTTCATAATTGAACAGTTTTTTATGTTATAACGCCACAAATATAATCACGGTTCTGTACAATACAATGATTTTTTTATTTTTTTTGAAGATGGATTAACCGGTCATTAGCTCAGATATCTGGCTACCAATGGCATTCGTCGGCCCCTGCCGAAAGCTTTTGACGATACACGCAACACCGGAGCAAACTGAAAACGTTTGTACTCATTGATATTCACCATTTTAAGTATCCTTTTGACCAGCATTTCATCGAAACCATCATCAATAATCTGATCGGGTCCTTTATGTAGTTCAATGTATTGATAAAGAATCTGATCCAGAATATCGTAATCAGGGAGCGAATCGCTGTCTTTTTGACCGGGCCGAAGTTCGGCTGATGGTGGTTTGGTGAGAATATTCTCGGGAATTAATTCACCATTGCGGTTAATGTATCGGCAAAGACCGTAAATGTCGGTTTTATACAAATCGCCAATAACTGATAAGCCGCCACACATATCCCCGTAAAGGGTTCCATAACCAACAGCCAGTTCACTTTTGTTAGATGTGTTTAGTAAAATGTAGCCGTGTTTATTCGACAAGGCCATTAATAACGTTCCGCGCGTACGTGCCTGAATATTTTCTTCAGCAACATTAAATGGTTTTCCTTCAAAAGCCGTTGAAGTTGCATCAATAAAACTATCATAAATAGTATGAATAGGAATTTTCAGTGTTTTCACTCCTAATCTTTCAGCAAGCACTTCAGAATCGGAAACAGAATGATCAGAAGAAAAATGAGATGGCATCATCACCGGAATTACATTTTCAGCTCCAAGTGCTTCGGCGGCCAATGCAAGTACCAATGCTGAGTCGACACCACCCGACAAACCCAGAGTCGCCTGTCTGAATCCCATCTTTTGAAAATAATCGCGGATACCCATAATTAGCGCATGGTATAATTTTTCCATTTTCCCCATTTCATCTATTGTCGCAGGAATACGGAATTCATCAGATGAAGTATCTACAATAGCAAAGTCAGCAGCAAAATAACCCAACTGTTTTACCAGAGCGCCATCTTTATTATATGCCATCGAACCTCCATCAAACAACAAGTCGGTTTGGGCTCCGGCAAAATTCACGTAGATAAGTGGAAGTCCATATTTGGAGACATTCCGTTGTAAAATGGCTTTCCTTTTTTTGTCGTGGTTGTAATCGAATGGAGAAGCCGCAATATTTACAATAATTTCAGGCTGTTGCCGGATGAGTTCCTCCATAGGTGAATGGACATATAGCGGATCATCTTCTTCATTCCATAAATCTTCGCATATAGTAAGAGCAACCTTACGACCTTTAACAGTTACCGTATGAAAATTACTGTTTGGTTCAAAGTAGCGGTATTCATCGAACACATCATAAGTTGGAAGCAATGTTTTATGAACGACATCAGTTACTTTACCATCTTCAATTACAAAAGCGGAATTAAATAAATTTTTCCCTTTAAGAACAGGATTTACGGAAGGGCTACCAATGATAACTGCCATAGAGCCTGAATGAGCTGCGATTTTATCGATTGCATCCCGACATTGGGTAGTAAAGTGAGAAAATTCGAGGAAGTCGAGTGGGGGATAACCGCAAATGGCTAGTTCCGGAAAAACGATCAGTTCAGCACCGGCTTTTTCTGCTTTCCGGATAGCATCAATGATGGTAGCGGTGTTACTTTCAAAATTGCCAATATGGCTGTTGATTTGTGCCAGTGCTATTTTCATAATGCAAAGGTAGAAAATAAAAAATCCCGCCATAAGCGGGATTTGAATGAAGAAATAAGTTGTTTAGAAGAATACTCCCAGATTTAAAGAAATACAATCTGTATTCATTTGGGCATCTTTCTCTTTAAGAATATCAATAATACCATTGTTGTAAGTAATTCCCGCAGTAATGCTGGTTTTACCACCTAAATTATATTCTGCACCTGCACCAACCAGTAATCCGATGTTAAACACCGTGAAATCACTCTGATTACTGCGGTTACTGCGATCCTCCACAAATGGACTTTCAGAGTCAATTGACTCGGTAGCTTTAATGATTACCCCTGGTAAAAAACCAAATGTTCCATAATACTTCATGTATCCAATTTCATTGGTTCTTAATTTCAATGCAACCGGCACATCCAGAAATTGCAGCTTCTGAGTGAAGGATACATCGTCATTACCTAAGCTGTATTTAAACTTCCCGCCACGGTAAGAAACATCGATTCCGGTGGCAAAAGCATAATTGGAAGAAAACTTAAATTCAGTAACTAATCCATAAGTAAATCCGATTCGGATGCCATCATTGGATATTCCATCGGCATCAACACGTAGCCAACTAATTGTGGGAGTAGCCTTTAGACCAAAATTGAAAGTTTGGTCATCGTATGAACCGGTTATTTCCTGAGCTGATAAATTCGTTGATAATGCTCCTATAAGCATCGCAGACAAGACAAGTTTCTTCATAATTTTGGCGTTTTAAAGTGCAATTTTACGCAAAATTATGATGAAGAAGGGGATATATTATTTTCTGGTTGTTGTTTTAGCATTGATTTCGGCATGCGGAAGCAACAAGCATGATGTTGATTTAGAGGGTATTGAAGTGAGTTTTAATGTCGAGCGGTTCGAAAAAGATCTTTTTTCGAAAGGCTCTGAAATTACGGCTTCCGATGTTGAAAGGCTGCGCAAAAAGTATGGCTCTTTTGCTGATATTTTCTTTTTCAACATGATCCGATTACCTGAAGGGCCCGATTCATCGGTTGCAACCGGTCTCAATATGTTTGTAAATGATGCCGAAATTAAAGATGTGGCACGACTAAGTGACAGTGTATTCACGGATGTAACCGAAATAAAAGAGGGCATTGAAGGATTTTACCTGCATCATAAATATTACTTTCCGGAGCGACATTTGCCGGAGGTGGTAACATATATATCAGCATTTAATTATGCTGTAATTACAACCGACTCTGTTATTGGTATTGGACTGGATATGTTTTTAGGACCAACTATCAACTATTACCCACGAATGGGAATTCCAAAATATATGTTTAGTCGGTTTAGCCGGGAATATATTATTCCTTCGGTGGTGAAAGCCTGGTTTCAGAGTGATTACGATATATCAATGGTGAAGAATGAATTGTTGAGTCAGATGATTTATCAGGGTAAGCAATTGTATTATATGAAAGCCATGTTACCGGAAATGCACGACTCATTGCTGACAGGATTCACCGGTGAACAATTGAAGTGGTGTGAAGGAAATGAAACGGAGATGTGGTCGTTTTTTATTGAAAATAAATTGCTGTTCAGCACCGATCAGGCTGCATATTCGAAATATATAAATGACGGACCAACTACCAATGGATTTCCAAAAGAATCGCCTGCAAAAATAGGAGCATGGATAGGCTGGAGAATTGTGAACACTTACATGGAAAAATCTAAAAATATTAATTTAACCGACTTACTACGGGAGCGTGATGCGCAAAAAATTCTGGAAGTATCGGGATATAAACCAGAAAAATAACTTATGAAAAAATCAGATATTAATTTTAGTATTACACTTAATGAACAAAAATTTCCTGAAAGAATTCAGTGGAAAGCTGATGATTCAGGAATTGAAGGTGAAAAAGATTGCAGTGCTGTAATGATTTCCATCTGGGATGGGAAAGATAAAAGTACTTTGCGCATTGATTTGTGGACGAAGGATATGATGGTTGAGGAAATGCAGCATTTATTTTATGAAACATTCCGGAGTATGGCAGATACTTATTTACGTGCCACCAATGATACCAAAGCATCGGAAGCGATCACTGCATTTGCGCAGCAATTCGGAAAAATAAACGGAGTAGTAAAGTAAGGATGTTTATTCGAACAATGGAATTGTAGTTTCAATATAACTAAGAATTTCCATTGTTCCTGTTCCCGATTCTGATGAGGTTATAAAACGTTCCGGGATCTGCTCCCACGACTCAAGTAATTTCTTTTCATAGGCAACCATATTCCTGTGCAGCTCATTTTTAGTGAGCTTATCGGTTTTGGTGAATGCAATAGCGAAAGGGATGTTGTGATTTCCCATCCAGCTCATAAATTCCAGATCAATAGTCTGTGGTTTTATTCTGGAATCGATAAGTACAAAAGTGGTCAACAAGTTGGTCCGGTGAACGAGATATTCCCGAATCATTTGTTCCCATTTTTCGCGGTTGGTGAGAGAAGTTTTTGCGAAACCATATCCTGGTAAATCGACCAGATACCAGGCTCCGTTAATTATAAAATGATTGATGACCTGTGTTTTTCCCGGTGTGCCGGATGTTTTAGCCAGTCCTTTACGATTAGTGAGCGTATTTATGAGGGAAGATTTTCCAACATTGGATCGACCGATAAAAGCAAATTCAGGTTTGTTAGGTTCGGGACATTTCCGGTAATTGGTATTGCTGCATACAAACTCTGCCGATTGAATATTCATAGTTAAACCGGCTTGTTATAAGTTGCGATATGCCGTTCTTTTTTAGTTGGATAAATTTCGTCGATGGTGACCATAATTCCGGTTTCTTCAACTTCACCGAAGTGATCGTTGAGAGAAGTGCCAAAAGTTTTCATGGTTGCACTCAGGTTCATGTAAGAATTCACCAGTGGTGGTATGTTTTCATGCAATGATCTTACATGTGCATTCAGAATGCGGTGGCCATCCTTATAATTCATGT
This sequence comes from Bacteroidia bacterium, assembly GCA_016788065.1. Taxonomy (GTDB): domain Bacteria; phylum Bacteroidota; class Bacteroidia; order AKYH767-A; family OLB10; genus JADKJB01. Next base: position 37,370 of record JAEUTI010000049.1, read on the forward strand.
CTTTAATTTCCTGCAGGAAAGCAGACATATCATGTGTAACAGGTAGTGGATGAATTGGCTTCACCAGATTTTCAGTATCCGGAAAATAATAATTCATAAATGTCAGAATCATATCGCGTGCCACCTGATTGAAATGGCGGTACATGGTTACTTTTCCGAAGAAATAACGGATATGCGGATGATCAACAACAATTGCACCCAGTCCATCCCAGAGATTATCGAGTGAAAACAGGCCTTTACGATTCTCGTTGCTTGGCTGATATTTTGGTTGAACAAAAGATCTGCCTAATTCAATCGTAAACGGCACATAATTTTTATTGAATGCATCAGAAAATTCGAATAGTTCGGTGGTAGCCAGCTTAGCTTTTCCATCAGGCCATTTCGGAGCTTTGCCACATTCGATATACCGGTAACCTCCAACAATTTCTTTTTCGGCAGGATTCCAGACAATGAGTTGTTTGTACGGAGCGTCTGCAATATCATAATCGTCGATATCGCATGCCAGTCCCGTGCCACCTCCGGCAGCGCGGAAAGTAACTTCACGCAAGCGACCAATTTCCTGCATTACATTTGGAGAGTCGTGGTGCGTAATGGTATAAATAATGTTCGATCCATTGTTGGTATGACGCACCAATTTGGATGTCGTTAACTCGGCTTCGAGTACTTCCTTTGAAATCGGATCAATAATAGCCTGCATAAATACTCAGGAAATTTTCATCGTTCGTTGATGACCTTCTTCGGCAATGCAATATACATGTTCTTTCACTAATTGCGCCCATTCCTGATCAGTTCTCGATTTATCGAACATCTGATATGGAATTGGTTTGCCAAAGATAACGGTTATTGTCTGATTTTTTTGGCGATACATTTCATCTGCGAGATAAAGCATCTCGATATTGGCTTTAATACCAATTCTTTCCCGGAAACGGGCCAAATTGTAGAAAAACTCCGAGTTTTTTCCTTTGATAAAAACCGGGATTACATCAAGTTCATTTTTGCGGGCTTTGGTGATGAAGCTTTTACGCCATTCGAGGTCACGAATTTTACCGTTTCGCTTCCTGGAAACCAGTCCCGCCGGAAAAATTAACACACCACTTCCGGAAGCATAAAGGTCATCGAGATTGGCATAAATATCGGGGGTGTTTTTTCCATGCTTGTTTACCCCGATAAAAATCCCTTTCAGATTTTTCAGCTGCAGCAGGATATCATTTACAATAAACCGGATGTCTTTACGGGTACGACCAACAATTTGTACCAAAGCCATTGCATCGAGTCCACCGAGTGGGTGATTGGCAGCGAAAATACAACCTCCTGTTTTCGGGATGTTTTCAGTGCCTGCAACCTCTATGTGAGCTCCGAATTCATCGACAATGGCATCTACAAAATCGAATTCTTGCCGGTGTCCGTGTCGGCGGATAAAATCATTGATGTCGTCTTGATGGGCAACCCTTTTTAAATAGGAAAATATAAAACGGGGCAAAATCCGGTATAAGCCGGGATTTTTCGCCTTAAAAATCGCATCAATATCTATAAACTTCTTATTTTCAGCACTTTGCATAGAAATAATTCCCTGTGTGACTCCAAAGTTACGTTTTTCTGTTCAGTCCATGAATTTATTTTTGTTCCACAATTTCCCACTATTTTACAACTCCTGTAATAACCCCCTGAAACCCTCGTTATTATTGAGCGTATGACGAATCAGGCAATATTTTTTCAAGTCAGAAATACGCGCCAATAGAAAATTTATTAACAATTTAGCGTTTTGGTGGAAAAATGTGGGAAAATTTATTTTACCTTTACCAACTGCTTCCGGAACCTGATCAAACGGGGATAAAAACGGCAGTAAAAATCAATTCAGAGCGATGCATTTCATAGGCGAATACGAGGTAAAAGTTGACGACAAGGGCAGGGTAATGGTACCCGTTGCCTTGCGGAAGCAATTACCACCCGATATGCAGGATCGCTTTGTGTTGCACCGCGGTTTCGAAAACTGTGTTGCCATGAGTCCCTATGCTGTTTTCATGAAGGAAGCCGAGCGCATTGCAAAAATGAACGACAAGAAAAAGTCGGTTCGTGAATATCAAAGGTTTTTTGTGGATGGGGCAGTGGAGATAACACTCGACAGCAATGGCAGGATGTTGATACCAAAACACCTGAAAGAATGGGCTGGTCTGGGTCGTGAAATTGTGATTGCAACGCGATTGAAGAAGATTGAAATCTGGTCGAAAGAAAAGAAACAAACACCGACAGCTGAGGATGGCGATAAATTCTCTGACATGGCAGAAGATCTGTTTGGTGATGAAGATGAGGATGGGGATAATTAAATGAGTTACCATGAACCTGTCATGTTGCAGCAATGCATCGAGGGGCTTAACATCAGGCAGGACGGCACTTATGCCGATGTAACATTCGGGGGCGGGGGACATTCAAAGGCGATATTGGAACATCTGGGAGAAAAAGGGAGATTATTTGCTTTCGATCAGGATGAAGATGCACAGGTTAACAAGATTGCCGACCAAAGATTTACACTAATAAGAGATAACTTCAGAAATATGCAGCAACACCTGAGCCAACAACAAGCACTTCCGCTTAGCGGAATACTTGCTGATCTTGGAGTGTCGTCGCACCAGTTTGATGAACCGGGACGTGGATTTTCAATCCGTTTCGATCATGATCTGGATATGAGAATGGATACCAGAACCGGTACTACTGCTCTTGAAATTCTGAATACAGGTTCGGAAAAAGAACTGGTAGCAATTTTCTCGGGATATGGTGAAGTGAAAAATTCTAAAACGCTTGCTGCAGTAATTGTTCAGCAACGTAACAAACAACCTTTCACCGATGCAGCTTCATTGCGAAATGCAATTGCTCATCTGGTACCAAAAGCAGCAGCTACTCAGTACATGGCTCAGGTGTATCAGGCTTTACGCATTGAAGTGAATGATGAGTTGGCAGCTTTAAAAGATTTGCTTGTGCAAAGTGCAGCATCGCTCGAAAAAGGAGGAAGATTGGTAGTGATGTCATATCATTCACTGGAAGATCGTCTGGTGAAAAATTTTATATCAAAAGGAAACTTCGAAGGAGACGACCATAAAGACATTTACGGAAACTCACTCGGTCTGGTATTTAAATCACTTACCAAAAAACCGGTAGTTCCTGATGAATCAGAAATAAGCCGTAATCCGAGATCACGCAGTGCCCGGTTACGCATAGCAGAAAAACTTTGAAACAATGAACAGGGAAAAGAAAGCGGCACCGGCGCCAACACCGGAAAAAAAGAAAGCTCCCGGAAAAGGAATGGCTTCCGCACGCAAGTATGTGAAGTTCCTGAATGTGTTCAATATGGTAAAGCGTGATATGGTTGTGCAGGCCATGCCATACATTTTTTTCCTGACTGTAATTGCTTTGGTTTATATAGCTAACAGTTACTATGCTGAAAATACAATTCGTGAAATTGATAAAATAAATAAAGAACTGAAGACTTTGAAGTCGGAAGGAATAAGTGCGAGCTCAGAACTAATGATCAGAAGCAAACAATCGGAAGTAGCTCGTGCAGTTGCACCCATTGGTTTGGTAGAATCAACAGATGCCGCCCGAAAAATTGTAGTAAAGACTTCAGCTAACGAAACCAGGGAGGATTAACAGAATGGGAGATACCAGAAAGGACATCTTATTCAGAGTTTATATTGTTTTCGCCTTCATTTGTTTGTTTGGTGGTGCCATTATATTTAAGGTATGGCATTTGCAAAATGTGGAGGGTGATCACTGGAGAGCTATGGCCGACAGTGTAACTACGAAAATGATGAATATTGAACCTGCGCGTGGCAATATTTATGCAACCGATTTAAGTCCCTTAGCTACCAGTGTTCCCGTTTACGATTTACGTGTTGATATGCTTTCAGATGCTATCACCAATGAAGTTTTTAATTCAAAAGTTGATTCATTAAGTCAGGCTCTTGCCGGATTATTCCGCGATAAGCCTGCGAGCGAATACAAAAGGATGCTTCGAGAAGCCAGACGTGATGGAGAAAGATATTATTTGCTGAAGCGCGATGTGAGTCATTCAGATTTACAGAAAGTAAAGAAGTTCCCGATTTTTAAAATGGGACGTTATAAAGGCGGACTTATTGCTGATCAGAAAAATAAGCGTATCAAAACAAACGATATGCTTGCAGCCAGAACCATAGGTTATATTAAAGAAGGCGTTGAGCCGGTTGGAATTGAAGGAGCATTCGACAAATACCTGAAAGGAAGAGAAGGATTCAGGATGATGCAACGTATTTCAGGGAATGTTTGGAAGCCTTTGTACCACGAAAATGAAGTGGAACCTGAAGAAGGAAAAGATGTTGTGACAACTATTGATCTGAACCTTCAGGACGTTGCACATCATTCACTCGAGACTCAATTAATGAAGCATAATGCGGATAAGGGTTGTGCTATTTTGATGGAAGTACAAACCGGATCAGTACTGGCGATTACCAATCTGAAACGTGGCAATGATGGTGTTTACCGTGAGGAATTTAATTTCGGAATGGGTGAAAGCACAGAGCCTGGTTCTACTTTCAAACTGGCATCTATCATGGCTTTGCTTGAAGATGGCTATGTGGATCTTGATGACACTATTGATACGCAGGGCGGAGCAATTCGTTATGCCAATCGTGTTATGAAAGATTCTCATGAAGGTGGATACGGAAAAACTTCGATGCAACATGTATTTGAAGTGAGTTCTAATGTTGGTATTTCGAAAGTTGTAAATAAATATTATTCAAAAAATCCACAGGCATTTATTGACCGGGTACGAGGTTTCGGTTTAGGAATGAAACTCGACCTGCAAATTCCAGGTGAAGGACGTCCGTTCCTGAAAAATACCGATGATAAATACTGGTCGAAAGTTTCGCTTCCATACATTTCAATTGGATATGAATGTTCATTTACGCCACTTCAAGTGTTGACATTCTATAATGCAGTAGCGAATAATGGCAGAATGATGCGTCCACGTTTTGTAAAAGAAATTCGTTATCACGGTCAGGTTGTGCAGGAGTTTAAGCCGGTGATTTTGAAAGATAGTATTGCTTCTCCGGCAACTATCAGCAAAGCGCGTCAGGTGCTTGAAGGAGTCGTGGAACGAGGAACAGCAACAAATTTGAAACACGCACAATATAAAATTGCAGGGAAAACCGGAACAGCGCAAATTGCAAATGCGAATGAAGGTTACAAAGTAGGTAAAGTGCGTCACCAGGCATCATTTGTTGGATATTTTCCGGCCGATAATCCCAGGTATTCGTGCATTGTGGTAGTTTATGCGCCAAATAATAATGTGTATTATGCTGCATCAGTTGCTGGTCCGATTTTCAAAGAAATTGCCGATAAAGTTTATGCTAGCAATCCCGAGCTTCACAAAGAGCTGAAGCTGGAGGAGGATGTTGAACATAATTTGCCGATTGTTAAAGCAGGTCATTTCAAGCAGACTGAAAAAGTATTAACTGCATTATCGATTCCTGCAAAACTTCCTGCGAGTCGCGATAACTGGATAGCATCAAAATCGAATTCTGAAACGCTTGATTTTGCTGGCATGAAATTCCGTCACGACCAGGTTCCTAATGTTTTGGGAATGGGATTAAGGGATGCTATTTATATTCTGGAAAGTCGCGGTTTGCAGGTTCGCATAGTTGGGCGTGGCCAGGTAACCCGTCAATCAATTAATGCCGGTTCGAAAGTTGAAAAAGGACAGGAAATTGTAATTCAATTAGGCTGATGAAGGTTCTTAAAGACATACTTTACAAAGCAGGATTACAGGAGATTCTGGGAACTACTTCGGTGGAAGTGAATTCTGTGAAATTCAGTTCCCGTGAAGTGGAGAAGGGTTGTCTCTTTGTTGCTGTGCGTGGCACTGTGACCGATGGTCATGAATTTATTCAGCAAGCTGTTGATGCAGGTGCTGCTGCAATTGTCTGCGAATCTTTTCCCAAGATGATCCGTCAGGGTGTCACCTATGTGAGAGTAAGCGACAGTGCCGTTGCTCTTTCTGTTATATGTGGTAATTTTTTTGATAATCCTTCTGCTAAGTTAAAACTTATTGGTATCACAGGTACCAATGGTAAAACGACAACTGCTACACTTTTGTTTCATTTATTCAGAAGATTAGGATACCGTTGCGGATTAATTTCTACTGTACAAAATCAGGTTAACGAAGAAGTTTTACCTGCTACTCATACAACCCCTGATCCGGTTAAATTAAACGGATTGTTATACATGATGGTTCGTGAGAACTGCGACTATTGTTTCATGGAAGTGAGCTCGCATGCGGTTGCTCAGCATCGTATTGCGGGGTTGACTTTCCGCGGTGGTATTTTCACCAATATCACACATGATCATCTCGACTATCACAAAACATTTGATGAATATATCAGAGCTAAGAAGGGATTTTTCGATATGTTGGGTGAAGATGCTTTTGCTTTGTATAATGCTGACGATAAGAATGGAAAAATAATGGTGCAGAACTGCAAAGCACAAAAGCACAGCTTTGCATTGAAATCGATGGCCGATTTCAGAACACGTGTTATCGAAAATAGTTTTGGTGGCCTTTTGCTGAATATTGATAACAACGAAGTACTATGTCGCCTAATAGGAAGTTTTAATGCTTATAACATCACCGGTATTTATGGTGCTGCAATTTTACTGGGTGAAGAAAAATTAAATGTATTAACAGGAATCAGCAGTCTGACACCCGTTGAAGGACGCTTTGAATATATAGTATCTGAAAGTAAAGTAATAGGGATTGTTGATTATGCGCACACTCCCGATGCATTACAAAATGTGTTGAGTACAATTGGCGACATCAGAACCAGAAACGAAAAAGTAATAACAGTGGTTGGTTGTGGTGGCGACAGAGATGCGGCCAAACGTCCGTTGATGGCAAAGATTGCCTGTGAAATGAGTGATAAAGTTATTCTTACTTCCGATAATCCCCGTTCAGAAGAACCTGAAAAGATTATTGAAGAAATGAAAACCGGTGTTCAGCCTCAGCACTACAAAAAAGTGTTGTCGGTAACCGACAGAAGAGAAGCGTTAAGAGTTGCCTGCAGTTTAGCTGCTCCCGGAGATATTATTCTTGTAGCAGGAAAAGGCCATGAAAAATATCAGGATATAAAAGGTGTAAAGCACCCGTTTGATGATAAACAAGTACTGGAAGATTCATTTAAAATAATCGAAAGCTGATGCTCTATTATCTTTTTGAATACCTCGATAAAACATTTGATCTGCCGGGAGCGGGATTGTTCCGTTACCTTTCATTCCGGGCGGCAATGGCGATTATTGTTTCGTTATTCATAACCTTATTTTTGGGAAAAGGAATCATTCGCCTGCTGTTAAGAAAGCAAGTTGGTGAAACGATCCGTGATCTTGGTTTAGAAGGTCAGGCTAAAAAGCAAGGGACTCCAACAATGGGAGGATTGATTATTTTATCTGCGATACTAATTCCTGTTTTACTGTTTACCAAACTGAATAATATTTATGTGATCATCATGATTGTTTCAACCATCTGGCTGGGAGCAATTGGTTTTCTGGATGATTATATTAAAGTATTTAAGAAAGACAAAAAAGGACTTGCAGGTAAATTTAAAGTTATCGGACAAATCGGTCTGGGATTAATCGTGGGTGCATTACTTTATTTCCATCAGGGAGTTGTAGTCAGAGAACGTATGCCAGACAATCCGATTGTAATGAAGAATAATGCTGCCAATCTTATTGATGAAATTCAGGCAAGTGAAAATACCTTGTACTCATCGGAAGATGTAAAATCAACTGCAACCACCATTCCATTCATGAAGAATAATGAATTTGATTATTCCAAACTGGTGGCATGGATGGGTGAAGGATCTGAAAAATACACGTGGATTGCTTTCATATTAATAGTGATATTAATTGTGACAGCTGTTTCAAATGGCGCAAACATCACAGATGGAATTGATGGACTGGCCACAGGAACATCGGCAATTATAGGAACAACGCTCGCAATTTTTGCATACGTATCGGGTAACATGGTCTTTGCCGATTATCTCAATATTATGTATATCCCAAATGCCGGTGAGTTAATGGTATTCATGAGTGCATTCGTTGGTGCATGTGTCGGATTTTTATGGTTCAATGCATATCCGGCTCAGGTATTTATGGGTGACACCGGTAGTCTCGCATTGGGTGGTATCATTGCTGTATTTGCAATTGCCATTCGTAAAGAATTATTGATTCCAATTATTTGTGGAATATTTCTGGTTGAGAATTTGTCGGTGATGATTCAGGTAAGTTATTTCAAATACACGAAGAAAAAATATGGTGAAGGAAGAAGAATCTTTAAGATGTCACCACTTCACCACCATTATCAGAAACTAGGATATCATGAAGCAAAAATTGTAACACGCTTCTGGATTGTCGGAATTATGCTTGCTGTATTAAGTGTTGTTACTTTAAAACTACGATAGTACTTGAAAACAAATAAGAAAATAGCCATTCTGGGTGCCGGCGAAAGCGGGTATGGAGCTGCTGTGCTTGCACGGAAGCAGGGCTATGAAGTATTTGTTTCTGATATGGGAGAAATTAAAGAAGAATACCGCACGCTTTTACAAAAAAATAATTTTGCTTTCGAAGAAGGAAAACATACGGAAGCAGAAATTCTGAATGCAGATGAAGTGATTAAAAGTCCGGGCATTCCCGACAAGGCACCATTAATCAAAAAATTGCATGAAAAAGGTATTCCGGTAATTTCAGAAATTGAATTTGCTTCCCGTTATACCAATGCATTTAAAATTTGCATCACCGGAACAAACGGTAAAACAACAACAACCATGTTAACCTACCATATCCTGCAAAAAGCCGGATTGCATGTAGGTTTGGCGGGTAATGTGGGTAAAAGTTTTGCTTTGCAGGTTGCAGAAAACGACTTCACCCATTATGTGCTTGAATTAAGCAGCTTTCAGCTGGATGGTATGTTTGATTTTAAAGCAGAGGTAGCTATCCTCACCAATATTACTCCTGATCATCTCGACCGTTATGGTTATGATGTAAATAATTATATCGATTCAAAATTCAGAATTACACGGAATCAGACCGGTGCCGATGCCTTTATCTATTGTGCCGATGATACTTTAACTACTGAAGCTTTGAAAACAAGAACTATAGCTGCTACTCAATACCCTTTCAGTATAAAGACCGAAGCGGGCATGACAGCATTCCTTAAAGAAGAAAACCTAAACATCAACCTAAATAACAATTTACTGCATATGTCAATATTCGATCTTGCTCTACAGGGCAAACACAACCTCTACAACACTATGGCAGCCGGCATCGCTGCAAGGATTATTGATATCCGTAAAGATGTAGTGAGAGAGAGTTTCTCAGACTTCAAAAATATTGAGCATCGCCTGGAGCATGTGATGACTGTTCATGGAATCGAATTTATTAATGATTCGAAAGCCACAAACATCAATTCAACCTGGTATGCATTAGAGTGTATGCAAAAGCCAATTATCTGGATTGTTGGCGGCGTTGATAAAGGTAACGATTATGAATCGCTTAAAGATTTGGTGAAGACTAAAGTTAAGGCAATTGTATGTTTAGGTGCTGATAACGCAAAGATCATTGAAGCTTACAAGGATATCGTTCCTGAAATAGTTGAAACAAGAAGTGCTTCCGATGCAGTAAAGGCTTCTTACGAAAAAGGCCGTAAAGGTGATGTTGTATTACTTTCTCCTGCATGTGCCAGTTTCGATTTGTTCAAAAATTACGAGGACCGCGGTTGGCAGTTTAAAAAAGCAGTTAAAGGTTTATAAGATTTAAAAATTATTCAGCACTATGAACATGTCATGGCTTGAAACATATTTTAAAGGAGATCGCACCATCTGGTTGACGGTGATCATTCTCTCTATTTTTTCAATTCTGGCTGTTTACAGTTCTACAGGAACACTTGCGTATAAATATCAATCGGGGAATACCGAGTACTATTTATTCAAGCACTTTTTCATTCTTGTTTTTGGATTTGGTTTGATGTATGCTGCTCATTTATTAAAATATACTGTTTATTCCAGAGTATCTAAAATTGCCATATTAGTTGCAATTCCGTTGTTGATTCTGACTCTGGCATTGGGAACAAATCTGAATGAAGCAAGTCGCTGGCTTACCTTGCCAATTGTGAATCTGAGTTTCCAGACTTCAGATTTGGCGAAGCTGGCACTCATACTTTTTGTTGCCAGAGCTTTATCAAAACGTCAGGATACCATCAAAGATTTCAAAACCGGTTTTCTGCCAATCATGGGTCCGGTGGTATTAACCTGTATGTTTATTCTTCCAGCAAACTTCTCTACCGCAGCAGTATTGTTCACCACTTGTGTAATTCTGATGATCATCGGCAGGGTAGAGATAAAGTACATTATGATATTGCTTGGTACCGGTTTGGTGGCACTGGCACTATTCATTGGAATTGCAAAATTAGTGGGTTATGAAGGTCGTATTGATACGTGGGAAAAACGAATCGAGACTTTTATGAATGATGAAGGTGAAGGAAATTATCAGTCGGATCAGGCTAAGATTGCTATTGCAAAAGGACAATTATTTGGGATTGGTCCAGGTAACAGTTCACAGCGAAACTATCTTCCTCACCCATATTCAGATTTCATTTATGCTATTATTGTTGAAGAATACGGCTTGTTGGGAGGTGCATTAATTGTGATTTTATACCTGGTATTATTTTACCGGGCAATAAAAATAGCGCAAAATACTCCAAGAGCATTTGCAACGTTCCTTGCTATAGGATGTGCATTCAGTTTAACATTTCAGGCAATGATTAATATGGCAGTAACCGTTAATTTATTTCCGGTAACAGGACAGCCACTTCCAATGTTAAGTATGGGAGGAACATCAATCTGGTTTACCAGTATTGCCATTGGAATAATATTAAGTGTTAGTCGTGATCTTGAAAAAGAGGAAGGAGTGAAAAAGGTTGAAGCAGTCGCGTAAAGTGATCATCAGTGGTGGCGGTACCGGGGGACATATTTTCCCGGCAATTGCTATTGCTAATGCGCTTCGGTCTATTGATCCCGGAATCGAAATTTTATTTGTTGGTGCAGAAGGCCGGATGGAAATGGAAAAAGTTCCTGCTGCAGGATATAAAATTGAAGGGTTAAATATTACAGGATTTCAACGCAGTTTTAAGCTATCAAATCTTGCATTCCCATTCAGGGTAATTGCCAGTTTAATGAAAGCCGGAAGAATTATTTCCGGGTTCAATCCTCAGGTTGCAATCGGAGTTGGTGGGTATGCAAGTGGCCCCTTGTTATACATGGCTACCCGCAAAGGAGTACCGGGATTAATTCAGGAACAGAATTCATATCCGGGAATTACCAATAAATTACTTGCATCACGGGTCAGAAAAATCTGTGTTGCTTACGATAATATGGATAAATTCTTTCCAGCATCAAAAATTATTTTAACCGGCAATCCTGTTCGGGAAGAGATGATTAAAATTGAAGGAAAGAAAACAGAAGCAGCTGCTTTCTTTGGAGTAAAAACCGACATCCCTACCTTATTGGTGGTTGGTGGTAGTCAGGGTGCAAGAAGTATTAATCATGCGATTGCAGGGAACCTGGATGCTATTCACAAAGCTGGAGTTCAATTAATCTGGCAGTGTGGAAAACCATTCCATGAACAAGCACAAAAAGCAGTGGCTGCATTAGGCAGTGATCGCATTAAGGTTTACGATTTCATTACCAGAATGGATTATGCTTATGCTATGGCAGATGTAATTCTGTCGAGAGCAGGAGCAAGTACCGTATCAGAACTGTGTATTATAGGCAAACCTGCTATTTTGGTTCCATTGCCAACGGCAGCTGAAGATCATCAGACTAAAAACTGTCAGGCATTGGTTGAAAAGAATGCAGCAATTCTGATTAAAGATCAGGAAGCAATGACAAGTTTGGTACCAGAAGCTTTACGCTTGCTCAATTCTACTGAAGAACGTCAAACATTAAGTAATAATATATCGAAGCTGGCACTTCGCGATTCAGCAAAAGTTATTGCGGAACAAGTGCTGGGACTGATTAAGAATTAAGGATTAAGGATTAAGAATTGAGGATTAAGAATTCATGAGTGATTTGAAAACCATAAAGCATGTGTTTCTCCTGGGAATTGGAGGAATAGGCATGAGTGCTCTGGCCCGCTATTTTAAGTCGGCTGGCATGGACGTTTGTGGTTATGATAAAACACCAACACCACTTACAAAAGAGCTTGTTTCTGAAGGTATAAACGTTGTTTATGAAGACAGGGTTTCAGCATTGCCTGAATTTGTTTCCGGTCGTGGGGTGAATCCTGAAGCATTGGTTATTTTCACGCCTGCAATTCCAAAAGATCATCAGCAATACAATCATTTATTATCGTGTGGTTATCGTTTGTGGAAACGTTCAGAAGTGCTGGGATTACTCACAAAAGGAGCTCCTACCATAGCAGTTGCCGGGACGCATGGAAAAACTACCACATCGACCATGGTGGCTCATATTTTACGATTTACCGGTGTGAATTGTACTGCATTCTTAGGAGGCATCTCGAAAAATTACGGTACTAATTTATTGCTGGGAAATCGTGAAATTTCTGGTGAGATAATAGTGGTGGAAGCCGATGAATTCGATCGTTCCTTTTTAACTTTACATCCTGATATTGCAGTTATAACATCCTTAGATGCCGATCACCTGGACATTTATGGGGATCATAATTCCATGGTTACCTCATACCGTCAGTTTGCCGGTCAGGTAAAGCCAACCGGAACGCTCATTTATAAATCAGGATTACCACTTGGGGATGTACCGGTGAAGTCGATGACCTATTCAATTGAAGGGCAAGCCGATTTTATGGCAACCAATATAAGAGTTGAGAACAGCAATTATGTTTTCGATTTGACTCACAATGGCAAAACGATTCCTCAATTTATACTTTCCTGGCCGGGTCGTCACAATGTGGAAAATGCTCTGGCGGCTTCTGCTGCCTGTTATTTGCATGGTATTCCATTTGAAGAAATAAGGTCGGCCATGTTTGCATTTTCTGGTGTTCATCGCCGTTTCGATTATCAGGTTCGCAATTCCGAAGTGGTTTATATCGATGATTATGCACACCATCCGGAAGAATTAAAAGCGACCATTCTTTCCGTAAAGGAATTATATCCCGGCAAAAAGATTCTTGGGATCTTTCAACCGCATTTATACACCAGAACACGTGATTTTGCAGATGGCTTTGGGTCCAGTCTGTCGCTGCTGGATGAGTTGTTATTACTCGATATTTATCCGGCTCGTGAGTTACCCATTGAAGGTGTAACCTCCGAAATGATTCTGAACAGAGTGACCATCCCCGCAAAGGGAATAGTGAGTAAAGCTGACCTGGTTGCGCACGTGCTTAAATCAGATGCGAGTATTGTATTAACGCTTGGTGCAGGCGATATTGATACACTGGTAAATCCTCTAAAAAGTGCATTGGAAACGAAATTTCAAATAACAGCTGCCGGATGAAAATCAACAAAAAAATAGTCGGTATAACGATGTGGTCGCTTGCGGGACTGGTGCTTATTGTGTCCTTGGGTTTTGCCGGTAAGGAGCAATCTGCAGCAAAGTGCAAAGGCTTACGCATTCGGGTGGCTGATCAAACCGGAAATCTTTTTATTGAGCCTAAAGATGTAGTTGAAGTACTCAATACAAGAGGAAAACGAGTGAAAGGATCAGCTATGCAGGATATCAACACTTTACTGTTAGAAAAAATTGTCTATACAATTCCGTTCGTAGAGAAAGCAGAAGTATATTCAACGATTGATGGTTACGTGAATATTGATGCCTGGCAACGTAATCCTGTGGTTAGGGTAATCAACAACGACAATGAACATTTTTACATAGATGAAAATGGGGAATTCATGCCGGTGACAGAAAAATTTACTAGTCCCGTGGTAGTAGCCAGCGGATTTATTTTCGATGATTATGCAGCGAAGAGCCTGAAGTATGCGGTGCCGCATCTCAACGATTCTACTGCGGTTCCGGTATTGATTCAGGTCAACGAAATAGCGCAATTCCTGAAAGGAAATGAGTTCTGGGATGCACAAATTGAACAGATTTATGTGAATGAAAAATCAGAAATAGAACTTATCCCACGAGTGGGAAATCACAGCATATTATTGGGAAATACCAGCAATTTGAAAGAGAAAATGGATAACCTGATGATATTTTATAAGGAAGGTGCCATTAAAACAGGATGGAACAGATACAGTATGATTAATCTGAAGTTTAAGGATCAGGTGATTGGTACTGTGAGAAATGCAAAGATTACCAATAAATCAAATTGATATAAATAAAGTCAACAATAACAGTTAATGGAAAATTCAGCAATCATAGTCGGACTTGATATCGGTACTACAAAAATTTGTGCCATTGTAGGTAAGCGAAATGAAGTTGGTAAAATTGAAATTCTCGGGATGGGTAAGTCCGAGTCACTGGGCGTTATGCGTGGTGTAGTTGCCAATATCGAAAAAACCGTTAATTCAATTAAGGAAGCGGTTGCTGAAGCTGAAAATAAATCGAATGTTGTTATAGAAGAGGTTTATGTTGGTATTGCAGGTCAGCATATTAAAAGCCTCCAGCATCGTGGTATGATTACCAGATCTGATACTAAAGATGAAATAAGCAGAAAAGATATTGATGCTATCATCAAAGACATGTACAAGCTGGCCATGCCCCCGGGAGAAAATATTATTCATGTCATTCCTCAGGAGTATATCATCGACAATGAACAGGGAATTAAAGAACCTATCGGGATGTCGGGTATTCGACTGGAAGCAAATTGTCATATTATCACCGGACTGGTTACTGCAGTTGAAAATATTCACAAATGTGTAATCAAAGCAGGCTTAAAACCTGTTGATCTTATTCTTGAACCTTTGGCATCTGCGGAAGCGGTGTTGACCGAAGAAGAGAAAGAAGCTGGTGTTGTGCTTGTCGACATTGGTGGCGGAACTACAGATGTAGCTATTTTTCAGGATGGAATAATCAGGCATACTGCTGTTATTCCTTTTGGCGGTAATGTGATTACAGAAGATATTAAAGAAGGCTGTACTATTATCAGAAGTCAGGCGGAGTTGCTGAAAATTAAGTTTGGTTCTGCATTATCCAAGCAAATGAAGGATAATGAAATTGTTTCAATTCCCGGCTTGCGTGGCAGAGAACCAAAAGAAATTTCAGTAAAAAATCTTGCAAGTATCATACAGGCAAGAATGGAAGAAATTATCGAGAATGTATACTATGAAATCCGCAATTCCGGATTCGAGAAAAAATTGATTGCCGGAATCGTAATCACGGGCGGAGGATCTCAATTAAAACACATTACCCAGTTGGTTGAGTACATCACCGGAATGGATACCCGAATTGGATATCCCAATGAACATTTAGGTCAGGGATACGATGAGGTGAAAAGCCCTATGTATGCTACCGGAGTTGGATTGGTGATTAAAGGATTACAGGAATACGATAAAAATAACTTCGGCAAAGGTGGTGATAAAGGAACAACAACTTCAACTCCTGAAGCCCGTGAACGCAAAGGTGGTTGGTTTAAATTCTTTGTTGATAAGAGCAAAGAGCTTCTCAGCGATGAGAGTGATGATCCAACACTGAAATAAAATCCATTTAGAAATTAACCCAGTTTCAATAATAAAACCCTAATTATCATGATGCAGTTCGAATTACCAAAAGAAAGACCATCTATCATTAAAGTGATTGGTGTAGGTGGAGGCGGCAGCAATGCTGTAAATTACATGTACCGTTTGGGAATAAAAGGAGTCGATTTTCTGGTGTGCAACACCGATCATCAGGCTCTTGATATCAGCCCGGTACCAACTAAAGTACAACTTGGACCAAGCCTGACAGAAGGCCGTGGAGCAGGATCTATTCCTGAAGTTGGAAAGAAAGCAGCCATTGAGAATGTGGAAGAGCTTCGTGAGATATTGAATGAGAATACCAAAATGGTTTTTATCACTGCAGGCATGGGTGGTGGAACAGGAACCGGTGCAGCGCCAATCATCGCAGGGATTGCACGCGACATGGGTATTCTTACCGTAGCAATTGTTACGGTTCCTTTTGCTTTTGAAGGAAGAAAAAGAAAAGCTCAGGCAGATGCAGGAATTGAAGAGCTTAAGAAAAATGTTGACACCCTTTTGGTTATCTGCAACGATAAGCTTCGCGAAATTCATGGTGACCTGAAATTAACAGAAGCATTTGGTCATGCCGATAATATTCTGGCAATCGCAGCCAAGAGTATTGCGGAAATCATTACCACAACGCTTCATATCAACGTCGATTTTGCAGATATCCAAACTGTAATGAAAGACAGTGGTGTTGCTATCATGGGTGCTGCCTCCGCAGAAGGAGATAACCGTGCAATAAATGCTGTTAAAAGTGCCTTGGATTCGCCGTTATTAAATGACAATGAAATTGAAGGAGCCCGTTATATTCTTTTAAATATTACTTCCGGTGATATTGAAGTTACCATGGATGAAATGGGTGAAATCAATGATTTTATCCAGGACCAGGCAGGAATGTCGGCTGAGGTTATCATGGGTGTTGGTAAGGATGATACACTTGGAGCAAGAATTGGAGTTACAGTTATTGCAACAGGATTTAAAACGAAAGAACAACTGGAGAGTTTTATTCCAAAGAAAGAAGAAGTTCGTGTTGTATATGATTTAAATGGCCAAATGCTGAATGCACCGGTTGAAAAAACTCCGGTTGCTGAGGTGGAGCCTGTAGCTAAAGTAACGCCGGTTGCAAATACTCCGGTGAATACACCTGTGATGGTGGCTCCATCTGCAAGACCCGCTTTAGTAAACACTGCGCCTCAACCTACAGTAATTCAACAATCAGTTAATGTACCTCAGGCAAATCAGGTAAAACAAGAACCAGTTTCCTCGAACATATACAATGCAACGGCATCTGAAAATATTCCTTTGCCAGAACCAGAGAGGTCCGACTTAGTTATTCATGATTTGATGAGCGATGAAGAGATAAGTTCAACTGCAGCTTTCAATGATAATATGAATCAGCAACAAGAAGTTGAAGATGAGTTTATGCCTCGATTGATTGTGAAAGATGAATATCCAACAATGGATGAAGCACCGACGTTCGAATTTGATATTCCTGCACCGGTTCCGGCACCAGAAATGCAGTCACCAATCATGTCGATACCTCCTGCAGTAAATTCAACTCCTGCTCCTGCACCGGTAATTTATCAGTTGCCTCCGGTTGAGAGTCCGAAAGCTCCTGTTGAACAGGGTACTGATGAAGATCCGTTTCAACGTGCGAAAGATCGTATTCAGAAACTCAAAGAAATGAGCATGAGGATGAATACTCCAAATGGTCTCACCGATTTGGAAAAGGAGCCTGCTTACAAACGTAAAAATGTGATGCTATCGGATATCCCTTCATCAATGGAAACACAGGTTTCCCGCTATACGTTGACCAGTGATCAGGAAAATAATACTGAAATCAAATCAAATAATAAGTTCCTTCACGATCGTGTAGATTAATTTTTAAAAACTCAAAATCATGTCACTGGAAGAACAAATAAATGCCGACTTAAAAGCGGCCATGTTATCGAAAAATGAGGCAGCACTCAGAGCTTTGCGCGCTGTAAAATCAGCTATTTTGCTTGCAAAAACTTCAGGTGGAAGCGCAGGTTCCATAAGTGCCGATGAAGAAATGAAATTGCTTCAAAAATTGGTGAAGCAACGTAAAGAATCTGTCGAGATTTATGAGAAACAGGGTCGTGAGGATCTTGCTTCAACTGAAAAGGAAGAAATTGCAATTATCAGCAAATATCTTCCGGCTCAAATGAGCGAAGATGCCATTCGTGAAGAATTAAAGAAAATTATTGCTGCTGTAGGTGCAACATCTGCAGCTGAAACCGGAAAAGTCATGGGTGCCGCATCCAAAGCTTTTGCCGGTAAAGCCGATAATAAAATAGTGTCAGCCATTGTAAAAGAACTCCTGGCAGGGTAATCGAAATTAGGGTTAATTTTCGGTTTATTTTAAACCGGTTCAACTGCGAATTGAACCGGTTTTTTTAGCTCTGTAACCATGTAAGACCACTGTAAGATTTCACTCATTGCTACCCATCTTTTTCTAATCACTTCAGTAAAATGAATTGATAAGATCCGCATTCTCTGGATTCAATACTCCGGAATAGCGGTCTTGTTTAATTTTATAATTAGTGGATAATCAATAAGATAAATAGATTTATGCCCTTGCCTTACACCAATCGCCCTAAGGTGTTGTCAGGTACTCTCAGTAAGTGGTTCGCTTTAATTCTGATGTTGTTTTTTTTAACTGCATCAAAAAAGGCTGAAGCAACTCATGCTGCAGGTGCCGATTTATCATACCGTTGTCTGGGTGGTTTAGTGTATGAAATTACTGCAACTTTTTACCGCGATTGTGGTGGTACTGCCGAACCCGGCAACATGACTATTTACTACAAATCGGCTTCTTGCGGTTTCAACAGAACAGCTCTTGCCAATAAAATTCCAGGCGATAACGGTTCTGAAATTACTATGCCTTGTGCCACTGCTCCTTCAACATGCTCAGGTGGAAATTCGCCTGGTATTCAAAAATGGGTTTACAGAACAGTTGTTACACTACCTGCTGCATGCACCGACTGGGTATTCAGTTACAGGGTATGTTGCAGAAATTGTACTGTTACAACAATTCAATCACCATGCTCTGCCGGCTCGGAAATTTATGTCGAAGCAAAACTAAATAATATTGCTGCACCTCAGAATAATTCTCCGCGGTTTGGAAATCTCCCTGTGGCTTTTGTATGTCTCGGACAAAATTTTAATTACAATCAGTTTGCTTTTGATATTGATGGCGACAGTGTAGTAACGGAATTAATTACTCCAAAAACAAGTGCAACAGGGCAGGTTACTTTTTTACCTCCCTATACTTCACAGGCTCCTTTGGCATCCTCAACCCCTTTCATTTTGGATCCTGTTACAGGAGATATTAATTTCACTCCTTCGCAATTGCAGATTGGTGTGTTAGCTATTCGTGCTAATGAATACCGGAACGGAATTCTTATAGGAAGTACAATCAGGGATATTCAGGTATACACACAAAGTTGCTTCAATGCGCTCCCTACTGCAACTGGAATTAATGGTTCTGCTTTGTTTGCTGCTAATGCATGTCCCGGGCAACCACTGTGTTTTAATATTCAGACAGCGGATACTGATTCTTTGCAAATTACTGATGCAGTAGTGAATTCTAATATCCCGGGGGCTACCATAACTGTAGGTTCCGGTGCCAGGCCACAAATTAATTTTTGCTGGACACCCACTGGTGCAGATGTTCGGCCCGCACCCTATCAATTTACCATAACTGTATTTGACAATGCATGTCCGTATATGGGAATGCAGACTTATTTGTATTCGGTATATGTGCATAAACCGTTAGTATCGGTAACAGTCGTCAACCCTGTTTGTCAGGGAAGCTCTGGAGGAAGCGCAACAGCAACTGTTTTACCGGTAGGAAATTATTCATATTTATGGAATACCCAACCTCCGCAATACAATGCAACTGCAACCGGATTAACTCCGGGAACATATACGGTGATAGTTGCCGACTCAAGCGGTTGTTCAGATACTTCTTCTGCTGTAATAGCCAATTCACCGCAGCTAATTGCCGTGAATTGTAATGTTTCAGGAAGTATAACCTGTCAGTCAGGAAATGCAGGAAGCATTACAACAACGCTAACGGGTGGTACTGGTCCTTACAATTATTTATGGAATACCGGTGCAACTACTGCTTCTATATCACAATTAGCAGCCGGTACTTACACCGTAACAGTTACGGATGCCGGCGGATGTACAGGATCCGCAACAGCAACAATCGTTCAGCCAAATGGATTGCCTGCAGCAGTTGCAACAGTAAATCCGGTTTCATGTTTTGGTGGTTCAAATGGTGCTATTAACATAACTACTACAAGTGGACAACAGCCTCTACATTTTTTATGGAATAACGGCTTTACTACAGAAGACCTCACAGGATTAGCAGCCGGAAATTATACCGTTACTGTAAATGATGCCAATGGTTGTTCAGCTATAATTGCAGCATCAGTTACACAACCTCCTGCAATAATCAGTGCAGCCACAATTCACGATGTTGCATGTTATGGTGGGAATGATGGATTCATCTCTTTGAATATGTCTGGTGGAATGGCTCCATTCACTTTCACATGGAATAATGGTGCGTCATCTAATTCTTTGACAGGAATTTCATTCGGAAATTACACAGTTCATGCAGTCGATGCAAATGGATGTATTCACGATACACTGGTATATATAGCTCAGCCTCAGCAACCATTAAATATTGTCAATGCCACAGTGCAAAATGTGACATGTGTCACTTCTGCCTCCGGTTCTATTTCTTTACAAATTTCTGGCGGGACAATTCCATACAGTTATCAATGGAATAATGGTAGTATAACACCAACAATTTCTAATTTACTTTCAGGAATTTACAGTTGTCATATTACCGATGCAAAAGGTTGTATAATGGATACGACTATTACAATAGAGCCTTCATTAAACAGTCTGATTGTTTTGCCTGCAGAAGTTACATCAGTTTCCTGTGGGAATAATTCAGATGGAAGCATTAACATCACTATTGCAGGCGGACAGTTACCATACACATATATGTGGAGTAATGGAAGTACGACTGAAGACCTTGTCAACATCCCGCAAGGAAGCTATACGGTAACTATTACAGATGGAAACGGATGTACTATTCAGTCATTATATACTGTAAATGGATCCGGAACAATAGAAGCTGTGGTTGGTGCTATTGGTCATGTTCAATGTTTTAATGGAAGTAATGGTTATATCGATATCAATGTTGCAGGAACAAATGCTCCTTATACATTTTTGTGGAGTAATGGTGCAATCACCGAGGATTTGCAAATGCTCAACGGCGGATTGTACACAGTTACAATTACCGATGCGTCGGGATGTGATACAGTGATGGTTGCAGCTATTAATCAACCGGCAGCTCCGCTAATTCCTGGTTTGCAGGTAACGAATGGTTCCTGCAATCAGCCAATGGCATCCATGATAGTAATAGCAACAGGTGGAACACCACCATATTCCTATCAATGGAGCAATGGTCAGAATACAAGTTTGAATGGAAATTTGCAACCCGGTTATTACATGGTAACTGTCACTGATATGAATGGGTGCAATGCCATGATTGGGGATTCAATTTTAATTAATAGCGATCAGTTAGAAACAACAAATCAGATAAATTATAACAGCCCTTGTGATTCTGCTGCTTCCATTGTGATTAATGTGACAGGAGGATTATCGCCCTATCAATTTCAATGGAGTACAGGATCTGTTTCCAATCATTCAGGTACCGTTTATCCCGGAAGTTACTCTGTTCAGATAACCGATGCCTCGGGATGTACAACAGTTAGCACTATTGAAGTACCTGAGAATTCTAATGCCCTTCTTGTAGGTGGTGTTTTGCAACATGCAAACTGCTTATCAGGTTTGCTGGGATCAATTTCATTACAAACTTCGGGTGGAACTGGAAGTTATTCCTATACATGGAGTAATGGTTCCACAACTTCCGGTTTAACCGAACTCACTCCAGGAGTATATGTTGTTCAGGTTACCGATGCAAATGGTTGTTTGAGAACTCAGGAATTTGTGATCGAGAATACTACACCATTGATATTAAATAATAATAGTCAAATTGCATTGTGTACCGGCGAATTGGCATTGTTATCAGCCGACTCTGTTCCTGGATTAACTTACCAATGGTATTATAATGGTGCGCCTTTGAATGGTGCTACAGGACATCAGTTCCTGACTCCGGCTCCCGGGAATTACTATGCAGTTGTAAATAGTGTTTGTGGACAGCTTCAGAGTAATAGCATCAATGTTTCTGTAAGTTCACTTGAGAGTGTAAGCATATCAAATAACCAGATTATTTGTGCACCCGAGTCTGTTCAATTAAATGCTTCAGGTGGTATATCCTATCAATGGAGTCCGTCTTATGCTATGAATTTTACAAATATTCCGGATCCAATAGTAAATCCCGAAATTACAACCACTTATAGTGTAGTGATCACTGATCAGAATGGATGCTCTGCTAAAATGGAAGTGCTGGTAGCAGTTATTTGTGATTCCGTAATGGTGCCAAATGGATTTTCTCCAAATGGTGACGGAACCAATGATGGATATGTGATTGATGGTATTGAAAAATTTCCGGGAAATAAACTATGGATTTATAACCGATGGGGAAATCTGGTTTATAAAGCAAAGGATTACGATAATAAATGGAATGGTATCAGCAACATTTCTGGAGTCAGTATGGGACAACGGGTTCCCGCCGGAACATATTTCTATATTCTTGATCTGAATGATGGCACCAAACCCAAATCCGGATTTTTAGTAATCAAACATTAACCAACAGACTATGAAAAAAATCTTCAATGCCCGGATAGATTTACTGCTATGCAAAATAGCTTGTCTGACTTTATTTGGAATAGGGGAGACGCAGGCCCAGTTCGAGCCACAGTTTACTCAGTATATGTTCAATGAGATGTTCATCAATCCTGCCTATGCAGGATCCCGTGAACAGGTAGCCGCAACGATGCTGTACCGGAACCAATGGGTTGGACTCGAAGGAGCTCCCAAAACGCAAACAGCCAGCATTAACGGTCCGCTGATGAACAAAAAACTGGGACTTGGATTAACCATGATGAATGAATCTATTGGAGTCACCAAACAGTTTGCGGTGTATGCGAGTTATGCATATCGCATTCAGGTAGGA
>JAEUTI010000036.1 GCA_016788065.1 Bacteroidia bacterium
AATTCATTTACCACCGGACAACTGTGTGTGACTTCAAATAACACTTGCGGATCAAGTACAGCCCGTTGTATAAATGTTAAAGGAGCACCTGCAAATCCAGGAGTGATATCCGGACCAACAACAGTATGTGCTGCTGAGCAAGGATTAGTTTATTCAGTTCCTGCAGTATTCGGAGCATCATCTTATAACTGGACACTTCCTGCTGGAGCAACTATTGTAGCGGGAGCAAATACCAACAGCATAGTTGTTGATTGGGGAAATGCAAGTGGTTCTATAATTGTAAGCACAACCAACGGATGCGGAACTTCAGGTGCCCGTACTTTGAGTGTATTGGTTAATTGCAGAGTATCTGGAAGTGAAATGCCTGGAGCAGTTGTTTCAGCTTATCCAAATCCAGTAAGTACTAAATTAAATGTAGATGTTCAGGCAACAACTGCTGGAACTTATACTCTTGAATTATCAGACCTTGCAGGCCGAATCGTATTGACTGATATGATTCAGGCTACAGAAGGAATGAACTCTGTTAATCTTAATGTTGCTGAACTTTCTAAAGGAGTTTACATGTTAAGCGTTAAAAATGCAGAAGGATTCGCTAAGCAAATCCGAATTGCTGTTGAGTAATCAGGTAATTCTTAATAAAAAAAGCCTCCACCTCGGTGGGGGCTTTTTTTATGATAAAAAGTTGGAATTAACTTATTTGTTGATATGTTAATTAACTGAAATTAAGATGAATAGGTTATATTTTGTATCAAATTTTGAAATTTTTGCAAAAAAAATGTAATTTGTTCCTTCATAGAAATGTGGTTTCCAGGTTATTGATTCTTTAAGGAATTATTAACTGGATTTTCCCTTATCAATAAGCAGTAATTTTGCCCTATCTCAATCTAACAGTATAAATTCTTATCCAATGAACTTAATCCATTCTTTAAAGAAATTCCATTTGAATAAGTGGAGTATGCTATTCATCTGTTTTTTACTTTTTGCCTCGACATCTAAAGGGCAAATTGTTATTTCCGGTTATCTGGCCAATCCAGCGGGCACAGACTCACCTTATGAGTATGTGCAATTAAAAGCTACTCAGGCAATCAATTTTGGCTCAACTCCCTATTCGGTAGTTTTCAATAATAATGGAACACCATCTGCAAACGGATGGGCAGCCGGAGGTGCATTAACTTATAAGTTTAACCTTACTTCAGGAAGTGTAGCAATTGGTGATGTGTTTTATGTTGGAGGAAGCGGAAAATTAATAAATGGTGCTTCAACACTTGATATAAGCACTGAGAATTGGATTCGTACCATCCCAACAGGAACTACTGCTGGTGATGGTTTTGGAAGTCTTAACTCTGGAGGTGTATTAGGCAATGCAGGTACTACTGCAGATGGAATTGCGGTTTTTTCAGGTACAACAGTCATCTCAACAACTGTACCTGTAGATGCGGTATTTTTTGGTTCTGCAGTAGGTGCTTCCATGGTTCCGGGATCCGGAGGATATGTGATGCCAAATAATGACAGATACTCCAATGCAACAGTAATGGGAGCTGGTTCAAATACTTTTCTATTTACTGATCCTGCTGGAAGTGGTGCATACACAAAATTGACCGGTACATACAATACAACTTCCGGAACATGGACAACACCACGGACTGGAGCAATTATCACTAATCCTACATTACTTTCTCAAATTGCATCTGGAATAACTATTGATGCAGGTTCACCAACAATTTCAGTAAATACATCTGGATTTAATGGCGCATTTGGCAATGTTATTACAGGAAACTCTTCTTCATCTTCATCATTTACAGTTCAAGGATCTTCTTTGGTCGACGATATTACAATTGACCCACCAGCAGGAGGTTTTGAAATCAGAACCGGTGTTGATCCATTCTCTACAGCTTCTATTGTTTTGACTGAATCAGGTGGAGTGGTTAATCTTACGACTATTGATGTTCGTTTTTCGCCAACAATTGCTGGATTACAAAGTGATAATATAGTTTGTAGTTCAACCAGCGCTACAAACGTGAACGTTCCTGTTAGCGGAACAGGAATTGCGCCAACCCCACCAACTAAATTAAAAGTTGTTTCTGTTAATGCAGGCAGTTCGCCAATTGTTGCAGCGCCTTTCAGTGTAATAGTTGATGCAGTTGATAATTCCGATGTTCCTCAAAATGTAGCATCCAATACAACGGTTCAGTTGTCCGTAAATACCGGAACAGGATCACTGAGTGGTACAATTTCAGGTGTAATAAATGCAGGATCCAGTCAGGTGACTATTTCAGGGGCAACTTACGCACCTGCTGAGACTGGTGTGATTTTGAGTGCAAATGCCATTTCAGGGGATATGTTGACTTCAGGTTTATCATCTTCATTCAATGTTTTGGATACTGCCTCATTTATGTTTTTTAACAACGCTCCTTCAAGTGGTTTGGTGAATACTAATTTGTCATCTTTTACTGTTCAGGCAAGAAGAGCTGACAATACGATAGATTTTAATTATACCGGAACATTTACAATTACAAAAGTATCTGGTCCGGGAACGTTGTCAGGTACTCTGGTTAAACCTGCCGTCAATGGAGTTGCTTCATTTGCGGATTTGCAATTTGATCAGCCTGGCGCATATACCTTGCAAGTATCATCCGGATTTTTACCTGATGCTTTCAGTAATACTATTTCAATCACTTTACCTGCAGTAATGACTGAGTTGGTAGTTCCTCAATTTTTCGGTGCTAAAACATCTGCATCATCGAATAACGCCCGTACTCCGATAGCCGTTTGTCTTCAAATTGATAATTTAATTCCTTTAACTACTTATGATGTTAAAATTGGTTTAGGTTTAACATCAGATGCAAATACCGTAATTGGAGCAGGAAATGTTTGGAATGGAACAGCATTTCTTGGTAGCGATGTTTTAGGTGCATTTACAACAGATGCAGCCGGAAGCAGCGGACCTTTTTGGGCTTACATTCAACCAACCGGTAATGGAACCCGTTTCGATGCCGGGCAATTACATAATTTAAGATTGAATTTTGTTCCAACAGGAAATACTTTGAACACTACCCCAAAAGTTGTGGGAAGTAAAATACTAACAGCATTAGATATCGCAACCGCTGCTAGAACTGTTTCTACTGCAGATGATGGTGCATTTTATACCGGCTCTTCATATGATTGTACAAGTGGTAAGTATGTTTTAGCATTTAATGATGTAAGCGGAAGTGGTGATCCTATTTTTTCTTATCAGGCATCAACAACAACATCTATTAATACATCTCAATCTGATTTGCCGGCAGCTATCAATAATTTCTTCTCGCAAACTGGTGTGAATGCCGGAAATTATGGTGGAGTGATGCCAATTGGCGCAAATAATCCAAACGGAATTCGCAGAATTGAAATAAGAAATTCTGATAATACTATTTTTGGATTTGAAACCGATGCTGATGGTGTTTGGCCTTCAGGAGCTAACACTACTACTGCAACAAGAAGAAGTGTGACAAACTTAACATTAAGCGATACTCCTTTCTCTGATGCAACGGTTGCTGTAAGTGGAGATGCTGTCATTTGTAATGGTTCAAGCACATTTGTAAATTTAAACTTTACCGGAACAGCACCATGGACATTTAGTCTGAACGGAGGAGCACCGATAACTACTTCTAATAACCCGGAACAAGTTTCAGTTAGTCCTGCTGTAAACACAGTTTATAGTATTACTTCATTCAATGATGCATTATGTTCAGGATCATCTACTGGCACAGCTACCATTCAGGTAGACAATGCACCTCCTGCTAATTCTGTAACCATTACGAGCTTCCCGGTGAATGCATGCGTGGGAGATGTAGTAGTTATTAATACAAATGCAGTAATAGGAGCTACAGGATATACCTGGTCAGTAGATGCAGGAACATTGGTTAATGGAAACGCAGGACCT
>JAEUTI010000044.1 GCA_016788065.1 Bacteroidia bacterium
CAAAGTTGGGTTGAAAATAGTTGAAGCGTATAATGCGGTTAAAATGCGTCGCTATGAAAGCTAAAAGCCACTCCTTGCTGTATTTTGGCTTCCAATTTTTGAGTGTTAGCAATAAATCATCTAATGTAAAAATGTTCAAGACTCGTTTGATGTTATAGTTCAACATAATAAAGCTCCATTCACCGTTTACTTTTTCCAGTCCTATTAAGTTTGTATAATAATATCCCCACTTTCGTTTGATGGTGCCAAAGATGTGTTCGTTTATTTCCTGTCGTTTTCGATATAAAGTTTGATTTTGGGAATAATTTTTATTGTTACGCTCCACCGCTTCTGCATACTGACTTCGTTCAATTTCTCTTCCGCCTTTTTGTCGTCCTGTGCACAACTGTTTTACCGGACAGTTTTTGCAGGCCGGTGTCCGGTACTTTTTATATTGATAGGAAATTTTATCATCACGCTTTTTAGTGTGCCAGGTACCAAAGGTGGTAAGTGTTTGTCCCTCTGGACATGTGTAGGTATCATTCTTTTTGTTGTACTTGAATTTATCAACAAGATATTCCTTCGTAGTACCTTTAGGGTTGGAGTTCACCAGTTCCTGTTGTGCGACTATGGTTTTTAAATCGTTTTGTTGACAGCTTTCAATTTCCCGTGCGTTGTTGTATCCTTTATCTGCCAGCAGCGTAAACTCGTTCGCTTTTAAATTTTCTTTTGCTTCCAATGCAATTGCTGAAAGTGCGTTGCGATCGTTCCGGTTAATCGTATGCGTAGCTACAACAAGTTTATGTTTATCATCAACTGCCGTTTGCGTGTTATAGCAAACTTCTACCACTTGCCCTTGTATCAACAGACTTCTGCTGTCTGGGTCGGTTGTTGAGATTTGGGGTTCTCCGCTTTCTGTCAACAAATCACTGAGCATTTCATATTTGATTTGATTCATTTGCAGTCGTTCAATTTTGTCCTGCAAATCACCAATAAGTTCGGTGCTCTCTTCTTTGTCCACAGCATCTAATTGCGTTAAATACTCCAGTGTTTTATCTTCAATGTATTGCAAGTGGCGTTCGATCTTTTTTGGAGAGTAATTATTTTTCTTACTGTTATGTGCTCTTGATTTGGTACCGTCAATAGCTATGGTTTTGCCACTTATGAGGCCGGCATCCATCAAAAAAGCGACAAACAGTTTGAACATATTTTTCAGAGCGACCGGATTGTCTTTGCGAAAGTCGGCAATAGTGTGGTAGTTGGGAACCAGTTTTCCGCATAGCCATTGCATTTCAGTATTCCGTTTGCACTCCTTTTCCAGCCGGCGGGATGATCGGATACCGTTCTGATACCCATAAAGGTAGATTTTGAGAAGTACACGTGGGTTAAACGAGGGTCGTCCTTCCTGTTGAATGACTTTGGTTTTAAAGCCAAGTTTAGATAGATCCAGCTTTTCAGCGAACGCATCCAAAAACCTTACCGGATCATCCGCAGCCACCAGTTCTTCCAGCGAGCTGAATGAAACCTGATATCTGTCCATGGGTACTATGTGTTGCATGAGTTTGATTTTCCCTAAAAATAGCAATCAAAATGCTCGAGTTAGGAACAATTTTTCAATAGAAATTAACAAAGGGATGAGGAAAATTAGTATTTTCACAGTCTGACGTTGGCAGCAATATTATGGACAATCTGCATAAATTAAACCTTATGGACAAATGCACAAAGATATTTCTGATTTTAATTGCGACGGTGACGTTTTCATGCAACAATCAGACAAGTGACAAAAAGGTCAACGTAATGGATGACACTACAACTGTTTATCCTACTGAGAATGATGTACCTAATGAAAATGCACAAAATTCAGGACAGAGTAACTCTGTTTTAGAACCTTCTTCTGCAATGGCAAATGTTTCAACAACTCAAACCGAAGAAAAAATATCAGTATCTGACATTTACAAGCACTTTGACAAAGTGCCGCAAACTTATTTAATTCCAGCCAATAAGGACACAACAATTGTATGCAAAGAAGGGACAAGCATTAAATTTTTCGCAAACTCTTTTATAGTAGAAAATACAGGAATAGAACTAACCGATAAAATTAAAATTTCAGTAAAGGAATACTATAAACTATCCGACATTATTCTTGCAAATCTTTCAACAACTTCAAGCAAAGATATTTTGGAAACCGGAGGAATGATATACATTTCTGCTACTTATAATAATGAGAAGTGCATTCTAAAAAAAGGGAAAGAAATAGAAATTGGTTTTCCTTATTCTCAAAAGAAAGATAATATGCAATTATTTTCTGGACAATGGATGGACAGCAAAATAGACTGGAAACCCATTGAAACAAAAACACAAATAAAACCATCTACCCAACTTACTCAATCAACATTTATCATTGTTGAAGAAATGCCTACTTTCCCAGGCGGTGAAAAAGAATTGGCAAGTTATCTTTCCCAAAATGCAAAATATCCATTCTCTGCAATTGACAAAAAAGTAGAAGGAACGGTTTATGTCAGTTTTGTAATTGATGAATTTGGAAATGTTACAAATGTTAGCATAATTCGAGGAGCAAATCCTGTGCTTGACAAGGTGGCTTATTATTTAGTTACTAAGATGCCAAAATGGAAGTCTGGAAAACAAAGAAACAATCCTGTTCCAGTTCAATATAATTTACCAATAAAATTCAGTCTAAAAGGCATTAACCTGACAGAAAAAACAATTTCAGATGCGAAAGAATTTGAAGAGAAAATAAAAAATGTAACCGTTGTTTATGGCAATACTGGCTTTAACACTAATGATAAGAATTTTAAAGAAGAATTTGAAAAAAATACAAGTGACAGCACCATTAAATCTACTGACATCTCAGGAATTAATCGTTATCTTTTTAGCACCTCACAACTGGGTTGGATTAATTGCGACAGATTTTATAAAGACGCCAGACCTAAAATTGAATACTTCGTTCAAACTAGTGAAACTGAAGAAACTTTTATTAAGGTAATTTTTCACAGTGTAAAATCAATAATGAGCGGATACCCTAGCAGTGAGCGTTACTCTTTTGCAAATGTGCCACTAGGAGAAAAGGTTACTATAGTTGCCTTTAGGCCAAAAAATGCCAAAGTTTTATTAGCCGTTAAAGAAACAACAACTAAACGGACTGGTGAGACAGATTTAACTTTTGAACCCGTAACTATGACAAGATTAAAAATGGAAATGGAAAAACTTAACAGCATTAATTGAAAGAATTGAAAAATGACAAAAAATACTGCTGCCAAGAGCACCTACCCAAATGGCGGGTTTTCGTGTTCCAAAGACAGTTTTGTGGTTAATCAAAATTAATTTTTCAAATCGAGTTTTGTGGTAAAAGCCCCACCTTCGCCATGCTCAAAACCGTAAGCGGCAAACCACAAAAAAAAGTTAAGACCCACCACAACAATTACTGACTGAATGACTGAATTTCAATTTGAATACTCACGACAGAATATTATAGTTAGAGTTTTGATATTTGCATTGACAGCGTTTTTAGTACTATTTATTTCGACATTCCTTATATCTAAGTACATTGGTATTTGGACATCTATCATCTTGACAATAGGTGTTCCTATTTTAGTTTTTTATTTCAACAAAAAACGAATCAAAGCTAACGGACAAGCTATTTTAGCATCAGACAGGGTTACTTTTGAATTGGTGGACAAGAAAATCATTTACGACTTTAAGGACATCAAATCCTATAAAATTCAGCATGACCATGGAGTCGCCTTAAGCTTGAGACTAAAAGACAGAACAAAACTGCGGTTGTTAGCAAACGACAATTTTTGTAATCCAGAACTGTTCAGTAAATTTTGTAAAGTGTTTGAAAGGACCATTGACACCTATAAATCTAACAATGAATTAAGTTATATCAGAGAAAAATCAATATTTGAAAAACAGTGGTATTTCGTCTTGTTAATCTTTCTTACAATCGCGGCAATCGTAGGACTCATTTATGCTTTAGCTTCCGACAAGGCAAAATCAGGTTCAATTTTTATTTCAATAGGTGCATTAATCTCTCTGTGGACAGGATATTTCACAACTAAGACAAAAAGGAAGAAAAGTGGGTGAAGTGGCCAGCCGCCAACAAAATGTTTGCGCAATGGTGGGGTGACGAGTAAATTCAAAGTGTTATCTTCGTTCAACGTTTGCCCACGCGGACTTAACAATTGTACAATTAAAACTACAGGAAAAAACGAATAAAGCAAAAGATCTTTTACAGAATGGAAGGTTATCTACAGAGGTAGTATATGAACTTGGATTTTTCGACCAGAGCCATTTTATAAAATATTTTAAGAAAATGTGGACTATTACTCCTAAAAAGTTTAAATAAGGGCATTATTTTTCTATTTTTTGAACCCATTTATTCTGAATTTTGGAAAAAAAATGAAATGACAAAAGAACATAACTATAAGCTAACTACCGTATGGACCGGCAATACTGGTAGCGGAACAAAGAACGTTCGATCTTATGACCGTAGTCATACAGTCGCCATCCAAGGAAAGCCTGAATTATTTCTAACAACAGATAATCCAGCAGTCGGGGATAAGTCAAAATTGAATCCTGAAGACTTATTGGTAACCGCGATTTCTTCATGCCATATGCTTTCCTACCTGTATGTATGTGCTATGGAAGGAATTGTGATTACATCTTACACAGACCATGCAACCGGTATTATGATTGAACAGGCAAATGGTGGAGGAAGCTTCAAAGAAGTGACTCTGAATCCAATTTTTTGTGTAGCCGATGTTAGTATGATAGAAAAGGCTATTGAGCTTCACCATAAAGCACACGAAATATGTTATATAGCAAATTCTGTTAATTTCGATGTGAAATGTAATCCCACCTGCAAAGTAGAAGATTAAATGAAAATTTGCATCGCACAAACAAGGCCTATCAAAGGGAATGTTTCAGCTAATATTGAAGCACACAAAAGATTTATTGAGAGTGCATTGACATTCAATGCAGGTGCAATATTTTTCCCGGAACTTTCTTTAACAGGTTACGAACCAGAACTTGCAAAAGAGTTGGCGACCAATCAAAATGATATTCGCCTTGACGTTTTTCAGGAAATCAGTGACAAAGGAAAAATCATTTTCGGGCTTATTGATGGTTTTGAAGGAATAAATTTAGATGTTAAGTGCTTTTGTGAACCAAAACCCTAACTTGAAGTATTAAATACGAACCGGAAGCAATCATTATGGAAATAAATGATTATTATAAAATTTTAGGATTGAAGTATAAGTTTACGGCATTTGAACTGTTGAATAGGTATTTTGAGAAAACCAAACTAGCTTTAAATAGCGAAAACAAAGAAGAATTTATTAAAGTACGAATGGGCTTTGAAGTATTGCGTGATTTTAATGCAACAGATGATTATAACAGAATATATAGAAAATATATTTTAAATGAAACACTCAATTTCCCGGAATTGCGTGAGAAGCAAATGGTAGCTACATTTTGTGTAAGAGAACAGTTAGGTGCTAAAATAGCTGAGCAGGTAATCCTTAAAAAGGAAACATATTTAATGCATCGATTAGAATTCATTTTACAATTTATAGTTCATGATTTGGTGAGAATATTTGGTGGAGAAAGCGGAATAGTATTCGTCTTACTTGGATTAATTTTTATGGTTTTAGTTGATAGCGAGTATGGCTTCCTGATGAACTTCATTATCGGCAGCTTATTTGTGGTAATGGGCATTTATATTTTTAGGCGAAATACTGTAAATCAAATTATAATTGGTTGAGCAAAGTGAGTTTGGCGCAACTGTAAGAGGAGGTTTACGATTGAATATCAAGAACAAAAGCGGAGCACATACATTCTAAAACATGTTTCCAATTCAAGAGCAATTTTAATGAATCAAATAACAATACTTCCGGGCGTTGTATAAATGACTAAGTTAATTACATGGATAAGTCTATACGCTAAATTTGTAAACTTTAAGATGTTGTCTACTATTATTTAATGAATCTCGTAAGAATGAAAAACCTGTTTATTATAGTTTCCATTTTAATTTCAAAAATAGCATTCGGACAACCGAATCCGCAAGAGAGATACCCGGAGAGAATTAAAGCAATCACAGAACAATTAAAAACAGACTCACTAAATTACGAGCTAATTTGGGAGCGGTTAGTGATGAAAGTGAATTTAGCGGGTCGTTTAATAAATAGCCAAGATATATTCTCAATGAATGTTGATTCACTGAGCAAAGCAAAAGGAAATATCCATTTTGACGAATTTAATACAGACTTTATTAAGATTTACAATTCTGTCATTAAAGAAAAAAAGTATAACATTGTTGAAGAAGGCGATTTTTATCTAAACCGAATGTGGTTTTATGAAAACATGCTTGAGATTGATAAGGCCATTGAGGACGCTAAATATCTCCGGGATTCTGCTTCATATTCACGATATTCGGAAAGAGGTGACTATTACAATAACTTTGCTCTATATTCCCTATTCAATCTACATGTAATTAATAGGCAGTATGAAGAAGCTTTGGAAGCTATAAATACAATGCTTGATAAGAAAGAAAGTGAAAGTCCGGAAGTATTTTTTGCCGGCCACGGGAGTTTTTTAAATTGTACAGATAAAATCTCGCTGTTTGAGCATTTCAAAAAAAATGAAGAAATTATTCCCTTTATCAAGGAAAATTGCATTAAACATTTTGCCTTTTATTTTGAAAATTTAGAATCAAAAGATTACTATGTAAATGCTGCCAAAGACCATAGTTTATATTTTTTGAAACTATTAGTTGACTATATGAAAAAGTATCAAGATAAGGAATTGGCTAAGTATGAAGGAATTTATAATCGGTTAAGTTATAAAATGAATGAAAACTATGAAACTATAAATCCTAACATTGATGACACTGAGCTCAGAACAATTGTATCTGAAATTAAATAATAAGAAATCAATTGTGACGATGTTAGCATAGTTCCATTAACTTAAGTAAATGCATAATAACCACATTACTTTTCCTATATATTGGACTTGGTTCCGGGTAACACAGTTTGCACATGGAGGGAACAAGATTATTTGCACCTATACATTTAATTGAAATATATCCGCTGAAATCTTAAATTTGACTGGTATACTACATTCTAGACTCAATCGTTTACTACATATTTTATAAAATATTGGAAGTCAAAGCTATATGAACACCCATTACGAAGTTGTTGCTGCCATAATCAGGAGTAAAGATAAAATCCTTTGTGTACAACGGGGTAAAAGCAAGTATGATTACATATCGGACAAGTATGAATTTCCCGGTGGTAAGATGGAAGCTGGAGAAACCAAAGAAGAGACCATTAAGCGGGAAGTTTTGGAAGAATTAAATATGGTTATTGAAATACAGGAACAGTTTCTTACAGTTATACACCACTATCCAGATTTTAGTATTACCATGCACAGCTTTATTTGTAGCTGTGAGAATCCTAACCTTACATTAACGGAACATATCGATTTTAAGTGGTTGTTGAAAGATGAATTATCGAATTTAAATTGGGCAGCTGCAGATTTGCCTATAGTTGAAAAGTTAATTAATGGTTAGTGTGGATATGTAACTATATATTAATTTCGGACTGGTTAAAAACGGAATTGACAGACAGAAGGGGAAGTATGAAATCGAATTAAAATTCTTCAAATGATAATGCAATACTATATATCAACTATTTCACTTGTATTAATTTTTAATTTGAGTTTTGGACAATCATTGCAATGGGTTACAAGTATGGGCGGTAATCAACCTGACGCTGGTTGGTGTATTGATATTGATTCACAGAAAAACGTGTATACAACAGGAAATTTCCAAGCAAGTTCGGATTTTGACCCAGGATCAGGTACATTCATTTTAAGTTCTTTTGGTTCTAGCGATGTATTTGTGACGAAACAGGACTCTTTAGGGAATTTAGTTTGGGCAAAGCAAATAGGTGGAATTTATGAAGATATTGCGGAAGGCATTTCTTTAGATGATAATGGCAATATTTATTTGGCTGGGTATATGTATGGACAAGTGGATTTTGATCCTGGCCCCGGTGTACAAAACATAGTTCCTAGTAATACACCCGAGGCTTTCGTTTTAAAATTGGATAGTAATGGAAATTTTGTTTGGGTTAGGAATATCGGTTATCATGCACAACATATTGAAGTCGATCAATTTGGTAATGTTTATGTAACCGGATTATTTAGCGGGATAGCTGATTTTGATCCTGGTCCAGGCATTTATAATTTAACATCAGCAGGACAATTAGATGGTTTTATTTGGAAGTTAGACTCTAATGGAAATCTTAAAATGGCAATAAGTATAGGAGGCTTATCAACTGATTGGCCTGAATCAATTGCAGTGGATTCGTCTGAAAACAGTTATATATGTGGAGGCTTTTATGGAACCGCCGATTTTGATCCAGGCCCAGGAGTATATAACTTAATTTCAGCAGGTATCGGAGATGTTTTCATTGCAAAGTACGATTCAATTGGAAATTTAATTTGGGCAAAATCCCAAAGTGGATTAGATTCGGAAGGGGCATTTGACCTTGATGTTGATAAATATGGAAACGTTTATGCAACAGGAAGATTTATTGGGACAACTAATTTTGATCCTTTAATGAGTAATTTTACTATGAGCACTATAGGCTATGAAGATATATTTATAACTAAATTTGATTCTAATGGCAACTTCAAATGGGCTAAACAAATTGGTAGTCCTTTGTCTGATGGAGGCTTTACAATTTCAACCGGTAAAAACAATGATTTATATGTATCTGGAGGATTTAGCTCTACTGCTGATTTTGATCCAGGCCCCGGCACCTATAGTTTAACTTCTTTCGGTTACCAAGATATTTTTATATGCAATTTAGATTCAGCTGGGAATTTAATTTTTGCAAATCATTATGGTGGTATAAATGCAGATTTTGGTTATTATTTACTTATTGATGATGATTCTTTTTACATGACAGGGATATTTGCTTCAACTGGAAATTTTAATACACCTGCTTCATTTAATATAACTTCAAATGGTAGTTTTGACATATTCGTTTCAAAGTATAGTAATCAGCCTTTAGGTTTAACCCATTTATCAGGTAGCAGAATAAGTTCTGTGTTTCCTAATCCAACAAAACAAGACGTTGTTGTGTATTTACCAAATATTGTTGTAGACGGAGATATTATTGTGTCAGATGCTTTTGGAAGAAATGTGACGACGGCAAAAATAATTAAAAGTAGTACAATAGATGTAAGCATCATTGGTACTCCCGGAATATATTACGTTACTATTATTTCGGATAAAATTTATCAAGTATTTAAATTAGTGAAATTATAATGCTTTATTGATGCTTCTAATTAATTACTTGTAAAAGTTAGATTTGAACCATTAAAAACCGATTTTATATCTAAATGAATCATTTTTTCAAAATAGCATTCAAAATATTCAAATATTTATCGATTGTATTTACTGTATTGTTTTGGATTTATACGATTTATGATGACTATGTTTTTATTGAGAAGTATGGATTAAAATTGGATTCTTTAGGGGTTTGGTTTGTTTGGTATTTAGTTTACTTTCTGGCATTTACTTTATATTACTGGGTTATAAGTTCATCATTTATTTTTATTTATCATAAATTGGCTAAACGTAGAAAAGTTGGTTAAGAAACATGAAAAATGTATTTTGCATAGTTATTTTTCTTGTGGCCATTCTTACTGGTTGTGAGCCTCCTGTTACTTTTACTGAACCACAGCCTGTTGACACAGAGAATTTGATAAAATTTCCCAAACGGTTACAGGGTCAATATTTTAATCTGGAAGACAATTCAATTCTGATAATTGAAGATGCATTAATACAAAGGGTATATAATTTAGAAGAAAAAGTGCATATTAATCAAGTTGATAACTCCTTGCAAATAAATGGGGATACAATTATTAACTTAGCAACGAATGACAAGTCCATAATTTATCGCGAAGAGGATAGTCTGATCACACACATTCATTATACGGATACCTTGTTTAAAATTGACAACAAGAATGTTGTCAGAAAATGGAAGGGATACTATTTCTTAAGTACTTGCTATGACGAAACAAGTTGGGAAGTCAAAAAAGTTCAGCTTTCGAAGGGACAGCTGTTTTTGAGCAATATCTCAAGCGAACTTGAAATGGAGAATCTCAAAGAGATGGCAGAGTTACCTGATGATACAATCCCTCCATTTAAAATAGCAGCTACGAAAAAGTCATTTAAAAAATTTGTCAAGAACAATGGATTTGCTGATGTCCAAATTTTTGTAAAACAGAAGTGAAGTGATACTTAAGAATTAATACTATTTAAATATGACATGCATATAATAAAATGCGATAACATAAATTTGATTCTAAAATAAACGACTTCATGCACGCATTTGTTGACTTCTGGAAAAATTATGCAAAGTTCAGTGGAAGAACCAGTCGATACGATTTTTGGACTGCATGGCTATTAAACTTTTTATTGTTTTTGATACTAAGCGAAATCAGGTTCTTGCCTTATATTTCGCTCATTGATAATCTTTTGAGTTGGCTATTGATTATTCCGGGGTTAGCAATTGGATTTCGATGTATGCACGATATTGAGAAACCCGGCTGGTACTTTTTAATACCGGTTTATGGCTTCATTCTATCAACTTTATCAGGAAATCCAAGAAGGAATAAGTACGGACAGGATCCGAAGCTGGAGAAACTTTATGAGGAGAAAAGCGGTTGACTACCACCTTTTCTTTTAAAAGAATGGTTTATTAGTTGTATGAAATTTTAGTTATAGATTTGAAATTTACAGAAGAATCTGTATCTTTCGTATTCATCATCTGACCAGAGCATAGGTTTTTACTATATTATAAATACTCTAAACTTTAGTCAGATTCTAATTAATCAAAGTGTCCGATATATTTAAATGAGAAAAATTCTATGTTGCGCAGTTGTATTGATTAGCCTCACAAAAGCGCTGCTTGCCCAGCCATATACAGTAGAAAACGGAAAATCCAGACATCGCTTTGCACAATTGAATATTGGTTTCGATGCACGCACATTCCTTTCGGGAGGATCGCAAACACACTTTGTTAATTCCGGAGGACAATTAGAATCTCGCGAATTGGAAAACCATACTGAAACACGAATAATTATTGGTGGCACACATTTCTGGGGACATGCCGATTTTTACATTGGGATTCCTGTGGTTGCTTTTGACAAGAAGGGATTTCAGACAGGAGCTGAAACGGGCGCAAAGTATTTTCCATGGCGAATAGAAAATAATAAAGTAAGACCGTTTGTCGGGATGTCGATGTTACCTGTGAGCTACCAACAAGGAGAAGGAACAACTATGAAGCGGTTCAAATATCCGATATTAGGTGGATTTGTTTATAACCATAAGAATCATTTGCTGGAACTGAGTGGAGGATTTAACTACAATAATTCAGGGAATTATTATATCACTGAGAATCAAAAAGTACATCTAAAAACGCAACCATTCTGGATTTCTTTAGGATATAAATTCATGATAGAAACCACGCTTAGTGCAGAAAAAGATTGGCAAAGTGGCAGAACGAAATTACTTACGGATACGTTGTCGAAACGAAAAAAACTAAACGGATTAACTCTTGCAATTGGCCCTTCCGCTGCCTTTTATTTGAAGAAATCTGACCATAACGAGCAAATTGCGCCATATGCAGATCAACTTAAAAGTGCTGACATTTTTCCCGAGTTCGCATTGGGATATTATATTCATCAACCGGATATTCACATCGGGTTATCTTACAGAAATATTAAGAGCGAGTTAAAGGCATTTAGTTTTAGTCAGAAATCATCGCGCCAAGCATTTACTCTGGAGGCTTATAAGTTTTTTGCAGATTACCATGGGTTTGCAGTTTTTGCAGGGCCTGCTTTGAGTTATGAGCAACTTAAAGTTACCGAAACCAACAAGCAACTCTCAGACAAAGGAGCTTTCGATGGCATCAAGCCCGGAATAGCTTTTGGGTGGGACATCAGACCCAATCGTTTACAATCGTGGTACCTGCGTACTAATTTGAGATATTTTCCAAACTTGGATGGGAAGATGTCGGATGGGAAAAATGTTTCATTTGATCAGTTGGAGTTTAATTTTATACAATTGGTAGTATTACCGGGTAGGATGTTTTAGGGGGTGTGTTCATGACATAAACAAGAGTAAATTAAGTTTAGGAGTAAATGTTGTGATGACAAGTTTGCATGGTAGCTAATAGTGATAGAACTAAATTCAAATGTTTACAAACAGCTCCCAACTTTCTAGAATTTGTTAGCAAATTCAACAAATCCACGCCGAAATCTTCAAAATTGCTAAAAAATGCCTAAGGGAAAACCCCTAGGCATTTGTCTGATTGTCATAATTAATCGATTGATTATAAGGCTATTAATAATTATATTTAAAATTTTTGATTTGCTTGTTGGAAAAAAAATTATAGTCTACTTTTAAATAAGCAGATGTCGAAAATATATTTAATGTCATTCAATACAAATCGAGTGGCGGAATTTTTTAAATGTGAATCGGCATTTGTTCAATCAATTAAATTCCATAATTATGGCAACTTCAAACAAAAAAACGGACAATTCAAATATAGTGTCCGGGAAAGTAATTCTAAAGGAAACAGGTATTGGGATTCCGGATTTACTTGTAGTTATTTATGATTTAGATCCAGGGACAAAACCCGATGAATTCATACGAGGGTTATTTAATCCGGTACCAGAGGGCACTGCAGTTCCGGCTGAAGCAAATGTTATTATAGGTGGTGGTAAAGTACCATCTAATTCGTTAGGGTTTTTAGGAGACCGAATCGGCTCCGTGCTAACCGGGCAGGACGGAACATTTAGTATAAGTTATTATAATCAGGAGTTTCAAATCCTTAATGAAACCGAAAAACGGCCTGATTTATTCTTATTGATCCTTGGGCCGGAGGAACCAAATCAAAGTATTCAGCATAATTTATTATATTATTCATCAGAAATTCGGCAAAACGCAGGGCGTTGTGAAAATTACAATATTCAGCTAACAACTGAACTTTTCGAGAAGAAGAAAATGGAAATTCCGAAGGGTAATACAAAGCCAAATGTGGATTCTCAAATTGATGAATTTAACAGAAGAAATTTATTTGTTAAAACTTACAATTCTGCAATCTTGTCAGAGGAGACTGCAAAAGTCAATGAAAAGAAAAGTCGGCTAATTGGATCAAAAACTGTTTTCAGGAAACTATTTGCTCCTAAGCCCATTGCTCCTGAAAGTAGTTTTGTAACCTTTATTGGAGAAGATGAGACGGTTGCCAGTAAGTTTGGTGATCACATGCAAAATCAATTGGAAGAAAAGCAGAAGAAAATCCAGGATCACATAGATGCGAATAAGGGAATAGAAGTCAATTTTCTGTTAAATAACAGTGATAGAATAGCCTTGTCAATTAACACTGGTTTAGAAACCACGCTGCCCTTTACGGATATTCAAAGCACAGAACCGCTGAAAAGTTTGTTGCATAAAATGAATTCAGCCGGCAGTGATAATTTAATATTAACAAGTAATAATCCTATACTGAAAAAATGCTTGTCAAAAGCCGATGATACAATTTGTGCATCTAAAAAGCTTGATATCCCAATAGGTGGAGCCCCAACAGATACTAAGGAAGTAATAACTTTTTCAATTCTTCCCGATTCGGCAAAGGCCTTTCTTACAGGAAATCATGGAGGAGATGTTAACATTGCAATAATTTATAAATACACTTCTGCAGCAGGGGTGGTTCGCTATGAAGCAAAACTGCTTGATGGTACATTATTACATTTTGATAGCAATGGTGAAAATACTGACATAGGTATAGCGACACCACTGACCAGTGCAGAAATTACTTCGTATGTAAAAAAAGTAATATCGGATATTCGTTCAGTAAAAGAAGCTCAAAACAGCGCAAATTCAAAACCGGATCAGAATAGTGTAAATGAGAATGTTAACAAATTCAATCTTAAAAAAGGGCCGGCGGAGCAGGCTTCATTTTTTGATTTTCAGGTTTTAAATTGTGCATTTGGACATATTTGGCAACAATTAATTGATGATACTCCGGCACAGCTGGCTTCAGAAATCAAAGATATAGCCTCCAACCGGGGATATGTATTAGCGGATACTTACAACTCGAAACAAGCCCTGATGGCTGATTTCAGGTTTATGTATAAAGTCTTGAACAATCCTCCGCAGAGCATCATAAGTAACTTTGATATTACTTACGAAGAGTGGAATGCATTGGAACTTGATGCACAGGAAAAGATGAGAAACATTTGTGATGCGATAGATAAAGCTACAGCGGGACTTATTTTTCAACCAGCCGGCACACAAGTGGGACTATTGGGAATGGGATGGGGTAATTTTGGTGCAACTACTACTGATGGATACAGAAGAGTATCTACACATGAAGCGCAGCAATATATTCAGGAATTAAAAGCTCAGGGAGAATTAATTATTGACTACATGCGCAACAGCCATAGCAAAGCATTTCATAAAATCTTAACCGATTTAGATAAGGCCTTGAAGTCGAATTATGCTTTTAACATTTTTGGTGCCGATGATAGTGCAAAAGCAATTAACTTCGGGTTACTGAATACCTATCGTCAGAAATGGGAGCCTGTAGCATATCAGGTAGGAAATCTGGTAAAATCTATTCCACTCTCTCCCAAAGAAGAAAAGAAGTATTCATTAAAAACAACCTTTAACCGCAAAAGAACAGAAAAGGAAGCAAGGAAAAATAATTCATCCTTAACGCAAGAGCAAAATACTACAAGCAGGGCCGAAGAGGAAATAGTATCTAAAGCTAATAGTAAAACAAATTTTACGTTAGGGGCAGAAGGCAGTTATGGAAGTTTTAAAGTAACCTCTTCTTTAGGTCTGGAAGCAGCGAAGGAATCATCACAAAATAAGAAGGAATTCAGAGAATCTGTATTGAAAGCAACACAAGAGTTCAAAGAAGAGCGAAGTGTTGAAATAGATACAGAAGAATCGCTCAGTTCGGAATATACAGAATCGGGCACAATAGTAAATCCCAATGATGAATTAGCGGTTACTTATCTTTTCTATGAACTTCAAAAACGATTTAAGGTTTCGGAACAACTTTATCGTATTATGCCTGTTGTGCTGGTTGCGCAGGAAGTACCTGCACCAAATGAAATTACCGAGGCATGGGTAATAGCTCATGACTGGATATTAAACCGAGTGATTTTAGATGACAGTTTCAGGCCGGCACTGCAATATATTGCACAAAAAAATGTGGGAGATGATTTCTCCATCAGAGAATTCCGAAGAAATCTGAGAACGCAACGCCAATTGGTGGAAACGTTAAAAAGAGAGTTGGCATCTCTTAGCAGAGAAGCTGATAGTCGTTATCAATCGTTACAAAGAATGATTGAAACCCGAATTAAGGCTCAGGAAGACGAAGAATCAGATAGCTTTTGGGATGATTTAGGGGAATCGGTTTTTGGTGCAGAAAAAGCAACTCCCGAAAGTGCAAAGGCTCGGGAAATGGCCGCCAGAGATGCACAGGCATATGCAGCAGACAAAGCACAGCAAACAGGATTGCATCTGCAAAGGGAAATGAACACCTTACAAAGCATCACTGCAGATTACAACAAAGCTATGCGTGATCACCTTGATAAAAAGACAATGGTTGAACGGCTCTTGTTACATATAAAAAACAACATCATATACTACATGCAATCAATTTGGTCGATGGAGCCTGCAGACCAAAGATTTATGAGATTGATGAATGTTGAAGTACCTCAGTATGAAATTGAATCGATGGGCTGCGAAATCATGCAAAAACCAGAAAATGATTTATTTCAACTTTTTAGAGGTGATGATGAAACTTTGCATAAAGCATGGATAAAGCCTGTTATCAGAGAGGGTGCTGAGCCAAAAACATTGGTTGAGGTTGCTGATTTAGATACTATTTTAGGATTCAAAGGCAATTACATTGCTTTTCCAATGAAAAGTCATAATGCCTTGACAGAAATAATGGCCATGCCTTATGTGGATGCATCTTTTGGAGCAATGGACCCTGACCAGTTAAGCAATGTGAGTTTGGAAGATTATTCCCGCTATGTGTGTTGTTTGAGAAATGAATTATCAGAAAGTGAATTTGACGCTTTGAAAACGACCTTAAAAGATTGGCTGAGTATGTTGCTTTCCGACCCGCTTCGGAATGGAGATGAAATTATTGTACCTACTACTTCACTCTATATCGAAATGCTGGTTTCGGCAAATAGTTTACTTGAAGACTTTAAACTAAAACATCGTGAATGGGATGTTTATAAAGTTCAGGAAGAAGTTCAAATGGCTGCATTGGAAAATTTGCGGTTAGCACAGAGGATACTTGATAAGAAACTGGAGGATCCGAAAATCGATAAGAAAATTGTCGTGGAAGGAAATACT
The DNA here is from genome assembly GCA_016788065.1 of Bacteroidia bacterium. Lineage (GTDB taxonomy): Bacteria > Bacteroidota > Bacteroidia > AKYH767-A > OLB10 > JADKJB01. The sequence goes on from JAEUTI010000044.1 coordinate 16,460, forward strand.
AATCCTACAATTGATACGGATATTTGATTTATTGTAACGGGTTAAAATTTACATCATGATAAAATTTAAAAGTGAAAATCACAATTCTGATGTTTTACGCGGTGTAAGCGGAAGGGGACTAACCAATTCATTGGCATCTCCACAAAATTCTGTTGCTACACAGCAACCAAGACACCCGGCTCACAAGTTTACTTCGGACTATTTTGAATTTTCAAATAATTATACCGGAAGATGGGGAAAATATATCGATTCGTATGGAAATGGTCCGGCAGTTAGCTTTAGACAAATTGACAGGGATGATTATATGGCTATATTAAAAAAGTATCCAGGCCGTGGAGTAGCAACGCCCTCAAATTTTGCAATTAATATTCCCGGTGTTAAACGAAATAGTGCAAGTGGATTGGTGATGCCCAACGTACCACCTGATCCCCGATTGATAGAAGAACTTTTCGATAATAGCAAGGAATATAAAATGACCAACCCTTCTGTTTTTGTCAAAAATCTCTATCTAAATGCAGTAAAAAAGGGGGTTGAAAAGTCGGCTTACATTGTATTGGATCACAAGGGACTAAAATTAGAAATCCTTGAAGCTACCGGTTCGGAAATTGTTACTGCTTCAGGTAGTGAGGTCAGTACAAAGCTAATAATTCAAAAAAAGAATAATTTAGACACCCGGGTAAGGACATTACCTTTGAATCGAACCGATTATGATACGAAGCAAGTCATAGGAACTATTCATACCCACTATCATAAAACAACTTCAGAAGTAATGCCTGATGGAACGACTAAAGTAACCAAAATGGGTTATGGTCCTTCTGATGCAGATAAGCAAGACGCTGTCAAACATTTTTATGTGAATTACATTATCGATGATAAGTTTATTCACAGGACTGATTATTTCGGTCGCGTTAAAAGGAATCTGCCCCGCGATTTTGATATATTAACAGACTGTTTACAAATATTCAGTGGAATGTATTAAGACTTGAAATAATATGGCTATTGACGACATAAACGACGATACCAGGGCAATTGGTAACAGACTTGGACTCGATCCTCCACGGAAACAGAGCGGGGATTCTTTTGTTATGGCTGATTTTAATTCTCCCAATCGTCAAATGCCATTTAGAAGCCCTGCAGGAGCTACTCAATATCCCCTATCTCTGAGTAATTCAATCTATCCGCCTCCACAAGTACAACCCTCAGTTGCACCTGCTCCATTTTCGACTAGTACTACAAAGGGAAAGATTTTTCCTACCAGCCAATCTCCGGATATGCCACACGATTCGAGATACAGTACCTTCAGATCGCATCTTGTAAGACAGGCATGGAAAGAATTTAAACTTTGGAATGCTAAAGGAAGTCAGATGCATGTGGCCGATAATGATAATGATGCAAGAGGAGAAACGCTGAAAAAATATTGGAAAGATGTTTTTAAAATATATCCAACAGAACCAGAGAATGAATATAAGTACTTTGAGTCACTGATAAATCATGGACCATACAAAAATTGGGGCGCTGTATTTATTGCTTTTCTTGTTTATGAAAGCCTGAAAAGTGCAACCAATGTTTCTAAAATGGAGATTCAGGATTTCACCTACCGAAACTCATTTAACATTTACCTGGCCGCCAGAAACACTAATTTTTATATCAAAAAGAAAGAATTACAAAACTATTTAGTAATGCTTCAGAATAACACAGGTTATAATCCACCTTTAAGTACCAATGCAAGAGCCCAAAATCTCACTTACATTCAATATAATAGAATTGTGAATATAGATAAACGACCTCTATTCTTTGACAAGTATTCCATGGTGGATGGAACAGTTTTGTGTGAACCTGGCGATATTCTTTGTCTTAAGGACAGTGCTGCTGAAAAGGATGTATTGAAACAAGTATTTAGAACAGCAAAGTTGCCGAATGTAGTACCTCCAATGAAAGAATTAAAAGTACATTACGATTGTGAATTAATAGTATATTCTGTTTTTAATAGCAAGACAAATAAAATTATTATCAGGACAATTGGTGGCAATATTAATAATTCAGTCAAAAGTAGACTATATTATTTCGATATCAAATCAGATCCGTCGACCGGTGAAAATTATTATGATTTAAGAAGTAATTTAATTTTAGGGATTATGAAATTCCCTTCAACAATGGCTTCTTTCACTTATCCAGTGATGTAACAACGAAAATCTTTCTACAGATAAGATTCAAAATTTGTAAATCATGATTGAAGAAGAAAGCAGAGGCACAGCAAACAGGTTTCCTAATACCAGGCAACCTACTGGACCTTTAAAGCCATCTCATCAACCAGAAACACCGCGTGTAGAGTCGTACAAATACGGAAATAAACCAGCTAAAGAGGTATTGTATAATATTGAAGTTCCTGACCAATATACACCTGTCAATCGTTGGGGAGAAAAGATATCAGCAAAAGATGTATTTGATGCTGAATTAAATCGAGACACACAAACGATGACGCTTCTTGTTAAAATAAGGTTTGATTTTAAGGACATGGTCAAAACTGTTCACTTTATTAAAAAGGATGGGCAAGTAGGCTTTCCTGTTTTTGTAGGCCTTAAAGAACCGCAACTATGGACAAACTTTAAGAATAGAAAAGAACGGTTTATTTATCAGTTTGCCAACATTAATGAAACTTATTGGAGTAATCACTATGAGTTAGTGCCTGTGAAAGATTGTACGGATCCGATAAAATCTTACAAAACGACATTAAAAGTTATTCCGGTTACTTCAGGCGAACATCATATTTGTCAGGCTCACATGAGTAAAGATGTAGAAACAGGATGGAATGATCAATTTAATGCAGTTTTACCACGAAACTTCATACATCCGCGATATGAACCGGATACTAAAAGAATTGTTCTAACAGAAGATGACCTGGTTAATTTTAGACCTCAAGACAAGAACCAGTTCAATACAAAGCAGATTTTTGGCAGGGAGCATGTTATTGCTGTTCATGAATTTGGCCATGCTATTGGTTTAGCACATATTAATGAAAAAGCATTTCGAGCAGGAACAGGAATAGATCCATATGGAGACACGCTGGAACAAAAAAGTGATATAATGGGTTCTGGTGGTATTGTTGGAGTTCCTGACATGTATCCATTTCTGGTTGCAATACAATTATTTACTGGTTGTGAATGGGAGGTTAAGAGTTGATTTTTTGGAATAGATAAAGGCAAATTGACAGTTTATGATTATACCGGAAAAAAGATCATAAATACAGAGATTACTACAGATGTAGCAGTTACTTCAAAAGCATTAGAAGGCAAGACGGGAGTGTTTATACTGACCCTTACGTCCGGTAAAGCTACACGATCCGGGATAATTGTGGTGAATTAGAAGTAGTATCAACGGATTTTAAAGTAGTATTGATAAGAATAATTTAAGAAGCTTTTTAATAGCATTAAATCTTGTTTGATTTATCAAAGGATGTAATATGCATGGACATTTTATGTCATATACAACACCATGAACAGTTCTATTGTTCCCATTTTATCAGATTGATTGAAAACCGGACTCATACTTTAATATGATTTTTTAACTTATCTAACCGCTGAATGACTTAATAAGATTGTATTCTGATGAAAGATTTCTATCTTGCACTCTGTCATTATCAAAACAGGAAAGTGTTTAAGTAGAATAGTTAGAATGAAGCCATGTTGATGTTTCATGAAAGTCTAATACCATACAGTCATCGCACATTCTCAATCAACTTCGAAATCTATAACATTCAATATAATGAACCATTGATATTTAATACGAAAAGTTTCTTGTCAATAAGTCACATTTGTTGCAATTCCCTCTAACTCTCAAAGTTGTAAGCAGCTAGCGAATTATTGATTTTAGGAATGCAAACATATCTCCAGCCTTTCAAATTTACCTTTGCTATTGTATTTCTTAGAAATTTATAACTTTATACTATCATGAAGAACTATATCTTATTACTCCTCTTTTTATTTTATGTAACAAGTGCCGTCGCACAGGATAAGGGCAGTGCGTCTTTTTCGAGAGGGATTGTAATTCCGGTGGGTAAATTCGCTTCTTCCGACCTGGCGAAAAACAATGGTGGTGCAGCCAAGGTTGGAAGCAATATAGATTTTTCATTTAACTATGGCTTACCAGATAAAATTGGTTTTGCCGCGGTGATGCGTTACCAATCAAACCGGTGCGATTCAAAAGGACTTTCAAAGTCATTTGAAACGGAATTAGGAGACAATTCAGTCAATGTTGGCAGTTGGAATATTGTAGTCATGATGATTGGTATTCGAAAGACTCTTAAAATTAAACAGAATATAGAGGCTGATGCAAAATTCACTTTCGGAATGAGCCAATGCTATGCTCCTGAAATAAGAATCTTCGATTACACTACTTATGGTGGAACATCATATTCACGTTCAATGAGCTCGGCACCATCATGGGCATCGTTGTTAAGTATAGGGATAAAATATACTATTATCTCAAATGTTTTCGTTTTAGCTAAGTTAGATATGATGGGTACAATGCCTAATTTTAAAGAAATAGAATTGTATCACCGTGAATGGCATTCGCCTTTGAATGAACAATATCATCAGTTAATTTTGACAACGTCCGCTAATTTTGGCTTTGGATTAAAATTCTAGATTGTTTTTATAACGGGATTGCAAGTTTAGGTTTCCCGTACTTGAATGATCAAATTAGATGTTTTTTAATTGGGTGATCTTAAATTCAATAGTTGTTGTTAATTTTTGTAAATCTTTAGATTGCTTTGCTGACTGATAAATTCATTGCTTCTGTCACTTTGTCCGTTTAAATGTCATTAAAGCCAACGATCTTTGATCGTAAACCATAGAATATCAATCAAATACACAATGCATTCTTTTTGTAATTTACGGATTAAATCTTATCTTTAGTGCAAAATATGGTAGATTAAAATGGAGCTATTGTTGAATCAGAAGCTGAAATGAAGTGAGAAAATTCAAACGATAGCCGCATATTATTGGAGTTTAGGTCGAAACTAATCGGGAAGAAGAAATTAATATAATGAAAGAAAACAATGACTATGAAAAAACAGCCGGAATGGAAATACTTCTGTATTTCATTCCTGTTATTGGGTTATTCCTACTTTGGAAAGATCGTGAAAGGCTGAGTGCATTATATATAATTTCCGGAACTGTTTTTGGAGTTGTTAGCTTGGTAATTTTGATAAATGAAATTATTAAGTATGATTTAATTTAATGGTTCAATTGTTTTGAGAGTACTGATTCAGTATGAAAAGTATATTGATTGTCTTTTTGGTGTTGCTTCCCTTTTTATTAAAAGGTCAGGAAGTCATTGACAGTATAATTAAGACAAACAAAGAACAAATTTCTATTGGCTTGGTATTTTCTCCGGATTATTGTTTTCGTACTTTGCATAATAATGATGGAAGTTCAAGCAGTGCAATGATCATTGATTTGCGTAACAACGATGAGGAACCAATTTTTGGATTTACTACTGGATTGAATGTTTTCTATCAGATCACAAAAAAAATTGGTTTTGAAACAGGATTGCAATACTCCAGACAGGGTTATCAAATTGAAAGTAATGATTTATTTTTTGGAGATCCAATTGACCCCAGATATGGTTATTCTTATGATACCTCTTCTTCAATGATCCCATCCGGTGTCAGATTTATTAGTAACTATAATTATCTTGATGTTCCCCTCCGGGTTGTTTTGAATTTTGGCAAGAATCGGATGCGGTTTATTACAAGTGCCGGGTTAACAACTAATATTTTGGTTAGTTCAGGACAAATCAGTATAATAAAATACAAAGACGGGAAAGATAAGCGAAGCAAAAGCGAGTTTTTGCATGATATTAAGACGGTGAATGTCACAGCAACTATGAGTGTGGGAGTCGAATATAGTTTAAATGACAAATTATGTTTCAGAGGCGAACCAACATTTCGCTATGGATTACTCGAAATTAATGATGATCCAATTACTACGTTTTTGTGGAGAGCAGGATTGGCTTTTGGTTGCTATTACAATTTGAGGTAATCCCTTAAAGGTCTTATTCGGTAAAAATTAATCGGATTTTGTGGGAATAATGTAACAAATCGTATATTTGTATATGAAGTTTATCTTTCCGGAGTCAGAGGAAATTAAATCGCGTGTTTGGAAGGGAGATAAGCTTCCTGGAAAAGTGCTTTTTATCAGGCTTCATGCTTTTGGAGATTCACTTATTTCTTTTTTGGCAGCAGAAGCTTTTAAGAAGACTTTTCCGAATATCGAATTACATTTATTGATTTGCAGGAACTATTCGGAGTTGCCCAATAATGTAGTTGCATTCGATAAAGTGCATGTATTAAATCATTCCCGGGGAGGATGGCCAATGGCGCTCGATCTTTTGAAAATTTACCCTGAATTGAGACGCGAAAAGTTTGATGCCATAGTGGATTTACAGAATAACATTCACTCCAGAACAATCAGAAAAGTATTGTTAACCGAAGCATGGGCTCAGTTTGATCGTTATTCAAGAGTACATGCATTACATCGATATCATAACACAATCAACGCCCTTGGATTGAGCCCGGTTACTCAGCACACAGAAATCTCTTTGAGAAATGAGCTTTCGGGTTTAGAAAAATTAATGGAAAAAGGATGGAATGGAACGGAACAATTAATATTTCTGAATCCTTGCGGGGCATTTCCAACGCGTCAATGGGGGCAACAAAACTATCTTGCGTTTGCTAAGTTGTGGATGAACCATGTGGAATCAAATGCAAAATTTGTTTTGCTTGGGTATCCATCTTTTAATCAGAAGACAACAGTGCTTTCTGAAGGATTAGGAACCAACTGCATAAATGTGATTGGAAAAACAAATGCGGTAGAGGCATATAATATTATTCGAAAGGTTAATCTTTCACTATCTGATGATGGTGGACTCATGCATGCAAGCTGGACCAATAACATACCGACTATTGGATTTTTAGGGGCCTCTCCCGCTTATTGGGGGCGGCCACTTGGAAAGAAGTCATTTGCTTACACATCCGAAGACCTTGAATGCGGAAATTGCCATAGCACGGAATGTAAATGGGGCGATAACCGCTGTCTGACCAGAGTTACTCCGATGGAAGTTGTAGAGCGGGCGAAAAAGTTGTTGGGATACTGATCATGGGGGTTTGGATAGGATAAATAAATTTGCTACTTTTACTATCAGACATCACTCAATATTGGTTCTAATACGACATAATTCAGATTATTTTTTAAATAAACCTTTAAAGTAATTATATGGAATATTCATGGATCTCGGTACCTGAAGGCTCTGTGCTTGAACATAAATCACGTTGGGCACAATTAGGAAGCAAACAATTTGCAGCTATACGACATTTATTATTAGTTGTGCAACAAAACCCGGACACCAAAAGTGGGCCAATGGTTAGTCAGGTTGAGTGGCCAGTTAATACAGAGTATATTCATCAGGATAAGGTGAAAAAGGTAGTAAAATATACGGCTGGAATAAATGAATCCATAACCTCTGCGGTAACTCAACAAATAACTACAGAAGTTATTTCAAAAGTGAATTCAGGATTGAAAGCAGGAGGTATTCTAGAGGCGACAATTTCAGGAGAATTGCAGGAGAAAACAGGGACTGTAATTACTGAAGCTTTATCCCGAGGTCTTGAACTAACCAAAACTTTTGAATTGATAGAAGAGAATGAAAAAACTCAAACAATTAAGTTTAGTGTTCCAAAGGGAAAAAACTCTGATGAAATCAGACTTGTAACTATTTATAATCGGGTAAAAGAATATAGATGGGATGTATATCTTTATCAAAGCGATTATTTAGAACTTGAATATCAAAAAAACTGGATTTGGAAAGATGTGCGTGAAACTATTAAAAGTGATTTAGCACAACTTAAAAAACCTTTGTTTTCTATAATTTTCTATGAACCAATTCCTGAGCCATCTTACGGATTTGATAAGTATATTCCTGAAATCACTTCTACTTCCGATATTCATATTGATATATTAACCGCCACGTGCCCCAATAGAACAGCTCCAGAAATACCATCACTCGAAAGTATTGCTAAAATTGCATTCCCGGTTACCAGGATGGAAAAAGAAGAGGTGAGAAAAAGAGTGTTAAAGAAATCAGCATCAAGAAACCCCGGCTCTGGATCTGGAATAAAACGAGCTGCTGCCAAAAAATCGATGAAGAAGGCTGCACCAAAACGAACAGCTAAAAAGGCTGCACCGAAGAAAAGAGCAATTGCAAAGAAAGCAGCCCCTAAGAGAAAGTAGAAGACATAAATAATTCAACATAGTCATTTTATTTTTTAACTGAATTAATTGATCACAATAGTTGATTGCTTAGAATAAAGCACTTTATGAAACCACTTTTCTTTTTAATTATTTTGATTCTGTTGGGCATTTCTACCTCTCCGGCAAATTGCCAGAAAGTTGTGCACTCAAATGACACAACAGTTTATCAACCATCTGACACTACCGAACCCTCTTCTTCAGATGAATTAGAGAATGGTACTTCTCCGGGATTATTTTTTATGGCTATGTTTGGTTTCGGAATTATGTTTTTAGGAGTTGGTTGTGGAATCGCTTTGACATTTATTGTTGTTTTGGTGATAAGCGTACTGGTTTCAATTGGTGTTTTGTCGGCAGCTGTAATCGTTGGATTGAATAAAAAATCGTACACAGCAGGTTTTAAAACATTGGTAGTATTAGGTTCAGCAGTTGGAGGAATATTCCTCGGTAGTGCCGGCTTTTGGGTGCTAAACAAAATCATGAAATGGTGGCCGCTTGAAACAGCACTAATTTCAGGTGCCTTAGCAGGTCTCATAGGGGGATTGCTTTTTGGCTACACTTGCTGGTATGTATTGAGAAGACTGACGGGATACTTTAAGTCGAAGCTTAAAACGTAGTATCGAAAAGTAGCATGTCAACTTATTAACTTTGTTTTGAATAACTTTACAAAAGATGATCAAATCCATAAAAGGAATTCCTTACAAATTTAAAGCGAAAGTCTGGAGATATGATGGACCAAATGGTTGGTATTTTGTTTCCTTACCAAAAAAGACATCGAAAGAAATAAGAACGCTTTTAAAATCGGAAGAAGAGGGTTGGGGCAGGTTAAAGGCGACGGCAAAAATTGGTGAAACAGAATGGATGACAGCAATCTGGTTTGATACCAAACAAGACACCTATTTGTTGCCCTTGAAGGCCGAAGTTCGAGTAAAAAAAGGATTAGAAACGGATGATTTGGTAGAGGTTTCGATTTGGGTTTGAGGATTTTGGATATTTAAAATCAGATTTTGTTTACTTATTTTAAATAGAAATTACTTTAAATTGTTTCCAACGTATAGGTAATCAATATTTTAAAGCCACTGCCAATCATTTCAAATAATTGATTACTATTGTATCCAACCTTAAAAAACAAATTATGGAAAATTACATAATAAGACCGGTATTAATTATATCTGCATCACAACCATCAAGAAATTTTATCACGGGATTTGTTAATTTGCCGATAGATCATGGATCGAAAGTTGGAATACCAACATATTTCCCGGAAGGATCCGGACAAGAAAATGAACCTCTGCTTTTATACCCGGAAGTTCCTGGCAGTGGAGAAATTTATTGGGCTTCTATGCTTCCGTTATTTATATTGGACCAGGAGGAAGAGCATGACATTTATGTCGAAATGGTTGACATGAGTGATCGTAAGAAAAAGCCAATTAAGTTATCAGCAAATATGGGACACACAGGAAACGATCCTTTGGTTTTAAATGATCCTGATTATATTTACAGAGCCAGACTTTTTAAAATAGAAGACAATGTTAATGAGGAAGGTAAGCCCAAGGCGTTTGCATATGGATTTTTAGTAGATGTTTATGCCGGAGATCAACTTACGGTGGCAGATACAACTGTACTCATTGATACCAGTAACAGGTCTGGTGATATTTCAGAAACAATAATTCATTTATTTGAAAGAGACATCCAGATGGAAGGCTTAACAATTGCATTTTCAGAGGGTTCAGGTTATGAAAGTTATTTTACCAGCTATGAAGAAGCTCCGGTATATGGACCATCAGAAGGTGTTGACCATAGTGTCGTCAGTTAAGTTCAGCGTTTCTCTATTCTTTATTTTCCTTTCTTTTTCAGGAATTGTAGAAGCGACTGATACTACGAAAATAAACAATTACTTAGTTGAATCTTTGTCACTGATTGGAACAGACGATTCGACAGCAGAATCCTTATCCAATAAGGCATTATCTGATTCTAAAAAGATTGGATATTCAAGTGGGGAGGCAAGTGCTCAGATGCGACTGGGGATCATTCGATTGCATGAAGGTAAAAACCTTTCAGCCCTTTCTCATTTTCGAAAAGCCCTTGAAATTCGCAAAAGTATACATGACCAAAAGGGTACTGCAAGTGCTTTCCGGGAGATCAGCTATGTATATCGTGCTACTAACAATCTCGATTCGGCATTCTACTATTGTATCAAGGCAATGTCAATATATGAAAACCTTCAGGATGGACACGAATTGGCAATTAATTACCTGGATCTTGGAACTTTATATCTTGATTATAACAATTCTGCAAAGTCAAAATATTATTTCGACAAAGCCTTGGATCTTTTTGAATCAAAAAGTGACACTACCTTTTTAGGAATGGCATATAATAGCTTAGGATTATATTATTTTGAACAGAATGAAAACCTTCGTGCAATAGCAAATTTTGAAAAGGCGTTACAGTCAAATTTAACGAATGGACAATTGTATTCAGTTACACAAAACTATTCAAACATAGCAGCATGTTATGTTAATTTGAAACAGTACGCAAAAGCAAAGACTTACTATAACAGATCACTTCAATATTATAATGAAAATGGTTTCCAGTACGAAAAGGCTATAGTGCTAAATGCAATTGGGAAATTGTTTCAATCTGCCGGACAAAAGGATTCAGCCATTTTTTATCTTTATTCGGGAATTAATGTAGCAAAAGAAACCGGTGATTTGGATCTTCAGTCAAGGGCTTATGGAACACTTTCTGAGATATATCAGAATAGTGGCGAATATGAAAAATCTTTGGAAACAAGTCGGATTTCATCAGCTTTAAATGATTCAATAATTAATACAGAAAAAGTTGAACAAATTGCTGAAATGCAAACTTTGTATGAAACTGACAAGAAGGATCGGGAAATACGATTGTTAAACAATGAGAACGAATTAAAATCATTGGAGAGCAAATCACGACAAGTAAAGTTAAATTTCGCACTTTATTTTTTAGTTATAATTGGTAGTTTTTTAGGTTTAGTTTATTTTCAAAAGCAAAAACTTGCAAAAGCTAAAGCCAAGAGCGATACATTAGTAGTTGAAAAGGAATTATTAATTGAGGAAATTCATCATAGAGTTAAAAACAACCTCGAAGTGATCAGTAGTTTATTGGAATTGCAGAGTTTCGGAATAAATGATGCAGTTGCAAAAGCGGCAGTTATTGAAGGCAGAAGCAGAGTGCAATCTATATCACTTATACATCATAAATTATATGCAACAGATGAATTGGCATCAATTGAATTCAAGCAGTTTTCTGAGGAACTTTTTGAACAGATTTCCAAGGTGTTTACTAAACCAGGGTTCGATGTACAGTTAAATATCAGAACAATTCCACTTCTTCTTTCAGCCGACATTGCTGTACCTATTGGTCTGATCTTAAATGAATTGATCACAAACTCTTTCAAGTACGCCATTCAGGAAGGGAAATTAGCAATTATAACTATTTCACTTCAAACAACCGAAACCCCGGCAATGTATAAACTTATATATAGCGATAATGGTGATGGAATTCCAGAAGCGTTCAATGCAGCAACAGCAACTTCGCTGGGAATTAAAGTAATCAGGTTGTTAACACGCCAAATAGGAGGTAACCTGGAGTATTACAATAGTAATGGAAGTGTTTTTGAGATACCATTTTATAATAAATGAAATAGTGAGATTAAAGATTAGCTATGAAAGACATAATAAGAATTGGGATTGTAGAAGACGAACTGCTTATTGCAGAAAAGCTTAAGTATCTTTTGAGTGAAATCGGATACTTGGTGTGTGAGCCTGCTATCAATTATAATGAAGCTTTAGAGCTGTTGAAATCCGGAATGCCCGACCTAATGGTTGTTGATATAAACTTACGTGAGAAGAATGATGGAATAGATTTAGCGAAGGTTATCAATGATAAATATCAAATACCTTTTATTTTTCTAACAGCTAATGGCGATCGTTTAACTGTTGAAAGAGCCAAGAAGGTTTACCCACATGCTTTTTTACTCAAACCATTTACCAAAGAAGAACTTTATGCTGCTATTGAAATTGCATTTAGTAATTATAAAGTTTCAAGTGAGTCAATTGAAAGTAAAACAGATTCTTTCAAAGAATACATTTTTATAAGGGAAAACCACCGATTCATTAAATTGAATTTTGCAGAAATTATTTACGTTGAAAGCCAGGAAAACTATGTGATAATTCACACTTCCGGAAAAAAGAATTTTATAATTCGATCAACCTTCAGTGATTTTATCAAGCAATTACCAGAACAGCTTTTTTTACAAACGCATAGAAGTTTTGTCGTTCACCTGAACCATATAAGCAAATTAGAACCAACAGAGATCTTTGCGGATGAATATGTTATCCCGTTAAGTAATACTTTTAGGGCTAAACTATATAAAGTTTTGGGAATCAAGGACTAAGCACAGAGTCTTTATACTTTGCTTAACAGATCTTTTCGGAATTACCCTGCTGTAAATTAACAGGGATTTTCTTTCTGATACAGGAACTTGCCTGTACACACAAATTTTATTTCGTCACAGTTATCTGAAATTTCGTCACACGAAAATCAACTTCAGTCACATTTATTTGACTGTTTTTTGTTCGTTGACCACTTTTGATATCATGAATATTGATTGAAAATACATATTAACCGGCCTACAATCCATATTAAGAATAATTTATTTACTAATTATCTAAATCTAAAACCATGAGTTTTCTATCTACCAAAATTACATTTAATCAGGCAATTGCCTGGGGTGCTGCGAATAGTTTAGGCGAGTCATTTATTCGAAAACTATTTAATTCTAAGAAAGAAGTTTCTATTATTGAAATTCTAGAAGCTGATGTGCACCCTCATTTTAAAACCTGGCTTTTACTCCGTCCACAGCTTTTAACTTCCACTATGTTACATGAAATATCTCAGCACTTTGCTGAGGAGTTTATTTCTAAAATGAAGAAGGAGAAAGTTTACATGGACTTCCAATTAGATGAAATGGTTAATACAAAAAAGAAATGGATCAACGGGGAAATCAGTCTGGGAGCTTTGGAGTTTTGCAGATTAAAAGCTGGAGCTGTACTGGACAGAATTTCAGAGTTAAAAGATTCAAAAGCAAGTGCAGTGGCCTTTTTAGTAAAATGTTTATTGAATTCAAACGCATTTGATTGCATGAAACATGTTTACATGCAGACAATAGATGCCAGCACTATTATAAAGGAAAGCGTTTCGGGTAAATATAAAACGGAATGGACTGACCGGTTAAATTACGTATCCAAAATTTTTAAGGTACTTGACAAAGATAAATTGTTTAATGCTGAATTTGCACGTAAGCAACCGCAAGAGGCAAAATTTAAGACTAAGGCATTAACAACAAATCTGAAACTTGTTCCCGTAGGAACTATACTTCCCTATGCGGGGGAGATTAGTGGATCTTGGGAAGATAATGGGTGGATGATTTGCGATGGACGTTTATTAGACAGAACATCCTTTGCTCAGCTATTTGCTGCTATTAATACCAATTTTGGAACTGCTGATAGCACTACATTTAATATTCCGGATCTCCGGGGTTTATTTATTCGTGGAACTTCCGGCAGTTCAGATAAGGATCCTGATCGATTAACGCGTTTTGCCTTGAACGTGAATGGAAATACAGGGAATAAAGTAGGGTCATATCAAAACTATGCCACTGCCAAACCGAAAAACGATTTTAAGTCAATAATAGCAAATGGAATTTCCGGCACCTGTAATTTCGATGTCGGCTGTCAGGGTTCAGGAGCAAAAAAATCCGGTGATCAAACATTTGCTGTAAGCTCAGGAGGTGAATTGGAAAGTTGTCCAGTAAACAGTTATGTATATTATATAATTAAATATGCTGAATTAAGGTCAGATAAAAAAGAGGTGGATATTCCCTTAGGAGCAATTATGCCTTTTGCAGGTATTACTACCAACGAAGTGGAATTAAACTGGATTCTTTGCGATGGAAAAATGGTTTCAAATCTGGGAGAGTTTAAGAATTTGTTTGATGCAATAGGATTTTCACACGGAGGGAACAATCCACAAGAGTTTCGTTTACCGGATTACAGAGGATTGTTTTTGCGAGGAATTTCTGAACCCGGAGGAAAAGATCCAGGCAGGGATAAACGGAAGTTTGCTTATCCCGCTGGTGCTGCAGGTTATCAGGGCAACGACAAAGGTAAGGTTGGTTCAATGCAAGAGTCGGAAACGGCAATGCCATTTAATCCATTTTCTACAACCATTAAAGTTCCTACTGACACAGAAGCCAAAATAATAGAAGGTACCATCAGGTCAATTTACAAATACAATTCTGATTCAGTCTTGGTTGAGGTTACCAAGTCAGAAGGCGATTTGGAAACCAGGCCTGTTAATGTATCTGTAAACTGGTACATCCGATTTAGATAATTCAATCATTTCATTAACAATAAAATAAATCTAATAAATATGTTAACAACAGACTATTTTCCAATTGGAGGCATTCTGCCTTTTGGAAGTGAAATTGCAAACTCAAAAATGTGGTTACCCTGTGAAGGACAGGAATTGGATAAAAATATTTATCCGGAATTGTTTGATAAAATTGGTCATACGTATGGCGGGAAAGATGACTTGTTCAAGGTGCCTGATTATCGTGGATATTTTCACCGGGGAGTATCAGGCAAAACTGGAAAAGATCCTGATTCTGGAACAAGGAGGCGTATTCAAAATAATGAATTTTCAGGTATCATAGATGAATTGGTTGGCACAATTCAAGATTTTGCGACAAAGAAACCTGTGAAAGATTTTCAAGGAAATGTTCCACACCTGCCTACAGCAAATATTTCGGTCTCTGGAGAAACTAGCCTTGACGGCGCTGCTGCTGATGGTAATTACACCGGTGCAACATGTACATCTGGGGGTGATGCAGAAACCAGACCAATCAATATGAATGTAAATTATTATATCAAAGCCCGAAACTAAAAATTATCGTCATGCATAAATTAGCTCTCAGTTCTCAATCATATTTAAATCCTGTTTCAGTAACTCATCAGGGAAAAGCACTTTACTTTGTTAGCAAGCAAAATGCAGTTACCTCCAAATTTGAGTTTTTTTATAATGTGTTAAGTCCAATGCCCGCTTCAATAAGCGACAGTCTGGATTGGGATGGATTCCAATTATTGAATTTTCCATCCGATAACAGTTTAGCTGGATTCAATATGCTGCGAACCCGAGAGAAAATTGATTTTGATGGATTTTTTACTGCTGTGTCGGATCAAAAGTATGTTTACTTGTTCCGAAGTAATTGCAACAGAATTTATGTCAGTAGATTTGTTTTGGTAGAAATTGCAAATCCAAACGTATCAGGAGAGAAAATTAATCAGTTACAACCTGCCTGGGAAGTTCGTTATAAACGAAGTCAGAAACCGGATACACCTGCGAATGACAGCGATACGCAGAGTTTTATTAACATGGATAATCTGCCATTTCAAGAGCCGCAGTATATTTTACCCTTAGGTGGAGATTCAGCTTCATTTAATATGAATGATGGTAAGTTTACCGTTAATTTAACCCCCACCAATCAGGAGGGTACAATGCGCTGGCAATTTTTTGCAGTCAATGATTCAAAAAAAACCATATGCACTTATTCATTTGATCGAACAAGTGATGGTTGGTTTAGTTTCGATTCAGACCAATATGATGCTTTGTTACAAGTGATCAAGCCGGATCATGAAATTTCTTTGTACTCAATGACAGGAACGGTCAAAACTGATTTGAATATTATCGGTGTTCCTTCATCGGTTGTATATTCCCGTCAGGAGCCAGTAGTAATAGATGGTAGCGGCCAGGTAAAAATGCGTAATAGCTACAGGTTGAAATTAATGGTTCAGGCAAATGATTCTGCCTCGAAAAACTATTTATCAAGCTTTGATTTTGCGGTTGCTTCTAATGGAACACTTGGGTGCATTGCTCCGGGTGAAAACGCAATTAATCTTAGTTATGAAGCCGGAAAAATTAAGCCTGTCGATTATTCTCTTGCATTCAATAATGCAAGTGTTGAAATACCTGATGGATTAATTCTCGGGAATAGTTTTGTCCAGCAATTATGGGTTTATCCTGAAGATAAAAGTTTAAGCAAAGGTTATTTGCTAAGTAATTATAAGGAAGTAAATCCGAATAATTTACCTCCGTCATTATGGATTGAAAATCAAACGAAAGTTGGTTTTGGTTTTGGAACAGGTACTGCATTCCTTTCGGGAAGCACTTTAAATGGTGTGCTGACTTTAAACGCGTGGAATAATATTATTGCAGTATTTGACGGTAAAAATTATAGCATTTTCATCAATGGAGAAGCTGTACCTGTAAATGATTCTGTGTTCAATGGTAAAACGCCTGTAAAATCGAGCTTGAATACCATTGGTTTGAGTGGTCCAACAAAAAATGAAGAGTATTTTATTGGGATGATTGATGAAGTCAGGATTTGGAATAATGCAAGTTCCCTTTCAGAAGCATTAAATAATCTTTATAAAGATATATCGAAAGTTGATGCAGCTAAAATGGCTTTTCTCGCGGCTTATTGGAGGTTAGATGAAGGAAGTGGTACGAAAGTCAGTAATCTTTCAAAAACAGGAGTTGCTTTAGATGGTGACTTGTACGGACCCATTTGGACATCCAATTCAGCACCTTTAGTTTCTGAACAGGTAGAACAAGTGTATATCGATGGGGATACAATGCTAACTTTAAACGTTGGTGTTGTTGATCCAACAGCACAGATCCCTGCATTTTCGAATTTTGGAAATGTTAAAACAGGTACACGTCCGTTTTTATTCGATAGTGCTGATGGTCTCGTGCATCTATATTATGAAGGTGAGAATAGTAATTTTTATGTAGCCCATTTCGATTCTGCAGCAATCAGAGCTCAATATACAATTCCCTGGGAAGCATTAACAAATATACCAGTAAGCAATCAGTCGGGTAATTTGAATTTTATTGCCCGGCGACAGGGTGATGTTATGAACCGCGCTGAAATCATTATTACTAAAGAGTCAAATCCTTATTTGTGTTCGGTAAGTATTAATGATAAAAGGGGAACAACAGAATTATTTAAAGGTGTTCCGCTACGAGTGAAGTCTTTAATTGAAGTTGTTTCAGGAAGTGCATATGATCAACCGGGTCAATTATCTATTTCGGGACAAGAAAGTACATTTTATGACTACACTGGCCAGAGAAATGTTGGATATCACAGTTATGGTGATCCAAAAATGTATGGCCAATTAAATTTCATTTCAAATTTTATCACTAATCCGGTTTTGAATAAAGTTGATACTACTGTCACTGGTAACGTTGCAGAAGCTATTTTTCATTTTTCTGTTGGATCAGGTTCAAATAATTTTGTTAAGACCTTCAAAAATTTACCAGCAGAGTCGGCACAGTTTGTTAACACCTTAAGAGGTTTAAATCAAAATTATGACTACAATGCTTTGACAAACCAACAAGCTTCTGACTCAAGCTCTTATAGTTTGAGTACCAGTATTAGCAATTTGTTGGTATTAATACCTGACAATTCAGTAACCAATGTTAGTATTACCATTGCTGATGCAACGGACAAAAGTAATTTGAATTGTGACCTGACTATTTCACTAAAACAAGGTACTACACCAATATCTGCTAACTGGAAAAATATTTCAAGAAAGGAAAGTGATTTTGTTGCCACAATACGTAATAGTGTATCTGGGGCACAACAACAAATTGCTAAGATCATTTCTTTACTGGAAAGAAATTCGAATGCAACAGTTTTAAATGGGATTGTGACTACACCTGCTGGTCTATTGTCGGTAAGTAGTTTATTTACAATTCTAAAACAAGGTGAAAATAGCCTGATTCAATCCTTTAGTTGTACATTAGCCAAGATTCAGGGTACCACAGTGAATGGATCTCCTGCTGAGCTGTTAAATGGTTCCCAATTATTTTTCCCGGCTTCAACCATTTCAAGTAATAATGGATTTCCGGAAGTAATTTCTTTTAATGGATTACCTTCCATCAAAGCAATACAAACTGTTGCCGGGCTAGACGGGGGATGGATAGCTGAGTCTCCCAGAAAAGCGATTCATGTTCCTCTCAATGGTGGGCTTAAAGTTCAGCTGGATGCAAAGTATAAAGCACCTCTGGATTTAAAGGGAGATTTGACGATTGAAGGGTGGTTGAATATTGAATCCCAATTTAAGATGGGACAAAAGTTAAAACCCCTTATGCCAGATTTCCCCCGATTGGTACATGCGAATCCGGTGAATGACCCCGATGGAAGTCGATATATGCTGGGAGTTACCCCTTCTTATGCTTTGCAGTTTTTATCAAAAGCAGTTGTTGAGGCTACTGACGATGGCCAAGCACAGGAGTATAAACTTTTTACTGAGGATAAATATACCATTCAATTTTATGTAAAAGCCAATTTAAGTTCGTTTGTTAATCCCAATTTTGTCTATCGAAGAACTGAAAAGGCACTTGTAAGTTCGGATTCCTTATCTATAGTTAATGATGGAACACTAACGTGGAGTTGTGTTGCTGGCGATGGTAGTACGTACTCAAAAGGTTTAGATATTAAATTAGAAAGTGAGAAATGGACATTACTTACGATTACCCGGTCAGGGACTACATTTAAGTTTTTCTTAAATGGGAATGCTGCCGGTGAATTAATAAATGTTGCGGGTTCTGCCTATCAAAGCAATAAGATTGTTCTTGGAGGAAACGATTCTATTGTATGTCTCGAAATGGAAATGAATCAATTTACCATTTGGAAACGAGCCATGGAACAATCTGAAATTGTTTCAAGAAATCTTCAGATGTTACCTGCTGATGCTGAAGGGTTACAACTATTATGGGCTATGAATACTTATAATTCACTTAAAATAGTTGAGAATACAGCGCAGGCAACAAATGCGTTCTATGATGTTCCTGTAACTGGGTTTGCTTTTTGGGACTTTCCCGGCGTTTTTTATCAGGTTTTTGCTGCTTCCCGCGATTTAGCAATGGTAACTGATCGTGCATTGATTCCTGAAAACTCATGGAATCATATTGCTTGTACCTACTCGATGAACTATGGAATTAATACCGGAGGGACAACGAATATCTTTGCCAATTGTGGAAATAGTCGCTCCTTTGATGTTACTAGCTCACTGTCGGTTGAGGCATGGATTTATCAGAATCAGCTTACGCCAGGCATGAAGCAGGTTATTTTCAGTAAGTATGGGAAAAATTCATCTGAACAATCATATGAATTTGGGCTGGATGCATTAAATCGTCCTTATTTTGATGTTAGAATAGATGGTCAAACTAGTTTATTAGAGAGAGATAGACATTTTATTATTACCGGTACTTCACCAATATCTCTAAAGCAAGCGACCTATATAGGAATGTCTGCTCAGATCAGAGACAAGAATGTTGGTGATAAGGTAATGTATTATCTGGAGATGAATTGCATTGTGAATGGTGTTGCAATGCCATCATTTGTGAGCAAGGATTTTGAAGAAAGCATTGTATTTTCTTCTTCTTCAACAAATGTAAATATCGGACGAACCAAACCTGATGGTGATATCGCTGATTTTGCTTTTTTTAACGGAACAATTTCCAATCTGGCATTTTGGAATGAAGGACTTTCTGTACAATCAATGATTCAACATTACCGGACCAGGATTCCTCTTAAAGGTTTGCCCGGATTAGTATCCTATTGGACTTTTCAGGAGCAAGTTGGAAGAGTTGCTTTTGATATTCAGAACGACAATAATGCACTTTTGTCTGATTCAAATGCCTGGACAATTTATCCTTTCAGCGCTACTTTAAATATTTTTGTAAATGGTGTTCAGCTTCCTGTACATGAAGTTCCTTTTACAGAACTCGGAGGATATGGTACAGAACAGGTGAGGTTTGGAAACATGCTCGACAGCAATGGTGCTATTGTAAATACTTTTAAAGGAAAAATAGACGAAATCCGTTTGTGGAATCAAAAACGAACAGCAGAACAAATATCAGATAATATTTATAGCAGTATAACTGGTACGGAAGAAGGGTTGAGTGCTTACTGGCAGTTTGATGTTGGCTCCGGAATGGTGGTAGTTGATAAAACAGGTCAGGGTAATGATGCAATTTTTGATGCTGTAATTCCAACAGATTTACCAACATGGGTAGAATCAGATGCACCGGTTAGTGATGAGGCCCCTCCTGTATTGAATGCGCTTGGTGGTGTGATAACAGCTTTTTCTAAAAAAATTCATGGTGGCCCTGCAGTTATGGAATATGCAGACTCTCAGTATGACGCCTATGGAAAGTTATTTAGTGTAATTAAACGGTGCTACATATATTCAAATCAGTCAAATGTATTAGAACAGTTGACAGGTTTCAAAATTGGTGATCTTCAGCAAGTTTATATCGGACAAGTTCAAAGCGAACCAACTGTTTTAGGTTTTATCGAAGGGGCGCCTCCTGTTCCAAGTGAAAATTTAACCCGTCCTTTTTATGAAGACCCGATTTCATCTTATCTGGAATATTCAGGAATCTCTTCCGTTTCTTTAACTCAAGATAAAAACATGACAGTAAAGTACTCTGCTGACAGAGAAGATGGAAGACAGATTGCATTCGGCATAAAAGGAGGATTGGAGTTTGAATCTACAGCAAATCAAGTGATTGGAGTTGCTCCGATTCAATCAGTGATTCAGGTAGTTAAAATGGCCGGGTCTGTAGGAATTGCTTTTGAATTATCTAAAAAAGATTCTGATAAGTCGGATAAGGGCATCAGTTCTAAACTTACTTCTTCCATAGAAAATTCCTTTACTAGTGGAGGTGATTGGGAGGTACCCGGACCCGACGGTAATTATTATTTAAAGTCGCAAGAACGAAGATTTATCCCAGGGAATGATGGTATTGCTTTGGTTAAATCAGCAACAGCTGACCTTTATGCTCTCTTCCTTAAAAACAAAGGCACGCTTGTGAGTTTTTCAATTGTTCCTAATCCGGATATTCCTGTAGATATTAATTATATCTACTTCCCTATTAGTCCGGAGTATATAAAAAATGGTTCCCTTGATGGAAGGGTTGGCATGCAGGATGATCCGGATGCCCAAGGAACAAGTTATTTTAAACCCATTGAAGCCTATTCCATTAAAAAGCGAATCGAAGCCGAGAACAACAGACTGGGAGCTTATTTTAGCCAGTTTGAGGTAGCTAAAAGAGCTAATGCTAATAATAGCAGCATCTCTGATGTTATTGATGATAATGTGATTTATGATTGGAATACGGATTCTTTCAAGAAAGATATTGTATCAACTTCAATATGGACTGCGGCCGGTGGATTATATACTGAGAATAATGGAAATGCAAGTATTTTGCAGGAAACATATACAGGTAGTTATAATTTTAACTGGAATCTTGGTGCATACGGCTCCTTCATGTTGGCACTACCGTTTGGCGGCTTTAAAGTTGAAGCCAATGTCATGGGAGGAACAAACTGGACAATTAATGTAGTAAAAGATAAGGAATCGGAAGCACAAATAGGTCTTAATGTCACCACGTCTCCGGAGCGATATCTGAAAAAATATTTAGGTGAAAATGCAAATCCACCCTTTACATCCAAACCGGAGCCAGGTAAGGTTGATGCATATCGGTTCATGAGTTTTTATCTCGCACCTGATAAACGAAATGTGGACGATCTTTTTACCAAAGTAATTGACCAGAATTGGCTTAATAATAGCGGCGATTCACAAGCGAAAGCTTTGTTGCAGGCTAAAGCAAAACCAAACAATGGTGCATGGCGGGTAATGTACCGGGTAACTTATGTAAGCAGAGTCCCGCCCGAATTCCAATCATTCCCTAATGAATCTCAAGCACCACCATTGGCTGAACCATCCAATTTGGAAGGAAACAATCTGTTAATTACAATGACAAAGTCAAAGTTAGGTGTTGGTCCAAAATCACCAGAGCTGATTGGAAAAGCAGTAAGAGAAATTATAACTGTTGATATGAAAACAATTATCCCTTGGTGGACACAATTTCTAAACGATGCCAGTATCTATAATTCTGAAGAGAATAAAATTCTTACAACATTAATCTCTGATACCATTGATTACATGGTACAGTATTACGAAACTTTGTAGTACATTCCTAATTACCCGGAATATGTTTAGCTGAAGGATTCCATGTTAATCCTTCAGCTATTTTATTTAGATGAAACCGTGCATTATATGTATATTTTCAGTCTCGTTAAACAGAGTTCAACTTTTTGTATGAATTATAACCTTTTGGAGTTGATGCATAACAACCCTTTTTCAAACGTTCTGATTTAATTTAAAGATTTGATAAGAAATATTTAAGTTTTTGTTGATTTTTCAAAGATATACCTCTTCGGTTTCAGCAGATCTAAACTGTAGGGCAAGATTTTCTTTTTTTAAAGAATTTTATATATTTGCTTCATGTTTAACCCAAAAACGAAAATCAATGACAAATGCAATTAATTGGTTTGAAATTCCTGTGAATGATTTTGACAGGGCAAAGAAATTTTATGAAACATTGTATGGTGGAGAAATTTTTGAAATGCCATTTCCGGGAGGCAGATATGGCATGCTTCCTTGTGATATGCAAAATGGTGTTGGAGGAGGAATTGTAAAAGGTGAAGGATTCGAACCATCAGATAAAGGAACTGTTGTTTACCTCAATGGCGGCGACGATTTAAGTACACCCCTGGCGAAGGTTGAGGCTGCAGGTGGCAAGGTACTTATGCCTAAGACCAGCATTGGTGAAAATGGATTTATGGCGCACTTTCTGGATACCGAAGGAAATCATGTAGCCTTACATTCGATGAAGTGATTATTCCTATCAAAAAAACCTGAATGCGGGAACTATTCGGGTTCTCACAATAAATTGCCGCGTGAGGTGAGAAGATTTATTTTCACCTCACGTTATTATTTTTACAACATACCAGAACTATGAAACTAGTAACTCTCGAAACTCCAAGATTAATTCTGAAGGGATTCAGTCCGGATGACATGAATTACATTTTTAGTAGCCTGAATAAGATGGAAGTTATGCAGCTTTTAGGCCATCGGAATGAGGAAGACTTTTTGAAAGAACAAGAAAAGCAACAGAAAGGTTATGCTACATATAATCGGAGTTTCTTACTTTTTCTGTTACATCACAAAGAAACAGGAAAAATTATTGGCCGATGTGGAATACATAACTGGAATCCCGATCATTTTCGGGCCGAAATTGGCTACAATATGATTGAAGAAAATTTCAAAAGAATGGGTTTTATGAGTGAAGCACTTGAAACTATCATAGCCTATGGGTTCAGTGAATTAAAATTAAACCGGATAGAAGCCTTGGTTGCACCCGGAAATATTCCATCCATAAGATTGCTGCAAAAGAATAATTTCATTCAAGAGGCAGTTTTAAAGCAGCATTATCTGCATGAAGGGAAATACGAGGACTCACTGATGTTTGCTTTGTTGAGGGGTGATTTCTATAATTAGTAATTGGTATTTTATTGAATGAAATATTTATTAAAAGTACAATGAAGGCAAATTCACGGGCAGTTTAAATGCAAACTGCTATTAGTTATAGGATTACTGGTTCGATTTGGCAGCCTATGCAAAAAGGAATTTATTCAGTTGTGCTCATGAACGAAGGTGAAAGAGCCACGAAGAGAGTTGTTAAGCAGTAAATATTGGAGTTATAATACTTCCTCCCGGGTGGAGATTCTTTTCTGATTTTATTACTTTTTATACAAGCGGTATGAGTTTTTTCAGTAATGTAATTTACTCATATCGTCTGGTTATTTAAGTGGGAATAGCAAAAGGTAACAGAAGTATATTTACTTTATTTCCAATCCATACGTTACAAACCTTGCTGTTGGTGTGATTTTCTTCTTTTGCGTAACGGATTCTTCCAGGCTTTCATCTGAACTGTCCATCTTCATTCATGCACAACTGTTATTGCCTGGCATCTTTCGAATAATGCTACTCATTCTGAAAAAATCAACTCGAATTCGTAACATCTCATTTTAATACTGTTTTGCTTACCTCCCGGCATAGTACATTTGTTTTATAAACATTTCTTGTATATCCGAAATATTATATTTATACGATTGCGATTTTTAGTCAATGTCATCATTAATGGGGAGCAATTGGATACCTTAGAACTTTAGGCAATAATATATTTCATAGTACAAATGTACTTTTGAGACATAGGTGTTTTGATATTTATGTACTATTGTATTATCTGCGTTAAACTTGAAGCTTTGTGTCTGTTAACACGCGGTAACCGAAAAGCGGCAAAAGAGTAGGTATTATATAAATCTCTTCTATTATGAAAAAAGTATTATATCTCATCGTTTGTTTGGTGGTAATCCAGTCTAAACTTTATGCCGCCTTTGCTGTGTTTGAACACTACCAGTATTTGACTCCTGTTAGCGGCTATGCAGGTACTAACTTTGTTGTTTGCGGATCGGCATTGAAGGACTTCAGAGTTTATTACCAGTATTGTTCATTGACGCCCGGATGTGCACCGGCAAACTTGTGTTTAACAAATGGTAATTACAGGTTTAAGGTAACTCTTTACAGGAATGGTGTTTCAGTTGCTTCTCATACTTTTCAGGCTTCGGGATCGTGGACTTACGATTATTTTAATGGAATCACTGTTACTCCCGGTACTTATAACGTGGGGGTAGTTTTTCAGAAGTCAAATTTACTTTGTTCCTGGGTAGATGTAAGCACAACCACCTCCAATTCTCTTGTTGTTACTACTTTACCGGCTGCCCCTGTTATTTCTATTTCAGGAAATTCGAATCCTTGTAATACTTCAGGTACTACCTTTACAGTAAATGGGAATACCAGCGGCACAGGAACTTATACCTGGACATCCAGCAATCCTACTTTTCGGATTAATGGAGTTTCTTTTCCTCTCACTACAACTTCTAATTCAGCTGTCATTAATGCAACAGTAATTGGTAGCACAAGCACCATCAGTGTAACATTAAATGGTGTTACAACCCCATATTGTGGCGCCTTTAATGTACCAACTAAACCAATTCAGTCAATCAGCACTTCAATCAGCATGTATGGACCGGATTGCATTCCGCCACATACTTCTGGTACGATGATAACCACTCCTGCAGGGTCTTCGGGCTACACCTGGCAATCCAGTTCGGATAATATAAACTGGAGCCCTAATTTCCCGCAAACCAGTAGTACAATCAATATTTTGTTTCAAGCTCCCGGGACCTATTACACAAGGGTTCAGCGAAATTGGCATGGATGCATTTCAAATTGGGCTTATCAAACGACATTTTGTACTACTTCCAGTGATCAGTGCCGAACAATGTCAAGTAATGGAGTGGCAGGGGTTCAGGAGTATGAAATATCTGTTTACCCAAATCCTTCTTACAATGATTTTACGATTGAAAATCCGGGATTTGCATCAAATTTCAGTCTGGTAGTATATGATTTACTTGGTAAGGTAGTTGAGAAAATTTCAGACATAAGTTCTTTCGATAGTAAAGTATTATTCGGCAGCCAGCTTCAAAAAGGAATTTATACTGTTGTGCTGATGAATGAAAGTGAAAGAGCTACGAAGAGAGTTGTTAAGCAGTAATAAACCTATAAAGTTAGATTAATAATTTTCCAGGGACTTTTCTATAGTATAAGTATTTTAATAAAGTTAACCGGTCGGTGACAATTTGTTGCCGGCCGGTTTTCGATTATGCCTGAGTCTGATTGATATTTCATTAACTTTTGGACATGTAAAATTTATTCTGACCTCTTAAGTAAATTTGCATATAAACTTAAATTGCTCAGGATTTATTGGGAATTTGGGTCTTTGTTCCGAGAATTCTGACAGTATCGTGTTTTTGTTCCGGTAAAATGTGTTACCTTACTCAGGCGAACCTAAAATTACCTTATAAGAGGTTCTCTTTTGATTAGAATCTATTACTAAAACCGCATAAAAATGACTCAGGAGCTTTTATATAGTACGCCTCAATGGCTTATAGGATTTATCACGCTTGTGATCTTAATAGTTTCTGTTGAAATGGGTTATCTTATCGGCTTGAAAGTTAAAGTGGAGATGACGCCACCCATGAAAACTCAAATATCAACTATTCAAACAGCTATTCTCACAATTTTCACTTTTCTTTTGGGATTTACCTTTGCTATGGCTCTCTCCCGATTCGATAATAGAAAGCAGATGGTTGTAAAAGAGTCGAATGCCATTGGTACAGCTGTATTGCGGTCCAAATTACTTCCGGAAAACCAACGTGCCCGAATGATGGAATTGTTTAAACAATATGTGAAGGTGGAGTTTAGTATAACTTCGCGAGCAAATATTCCAGCCGATGAACGGTTGCTTTTGAATCGTGAAACAAAACGAATACAAACGCTGATGTGGGATGAAGCTTTTGCAGCAACTGAAAACAACCCACTTTCCGTCCCCGCCGGATTATTTGCAACATCTATTAATCAGTTAATTGATATTAAAACAGAACGCGACATAGCCATCTCAAATCATGTTCCGGAAATAGTGCTACTCGGTTTATTATTGTTTGCTGCTTTAGCAATTGGGATATTAGGTTATGGCAACGGATTGGCTGCAACACATGCAAGGTATCCGGCTGTGATATTATGCGTTGTAATAACCTTATCATTTATTCTTATTATTGATCTCGACCGCCCAAACCGTGGATTAACTCAGGTTAGTCAGGAAAGCATGGTTGATTTAATGAATGTTATTAATCAGGTAAATATGTGATGCAATTATCAAGAACAGCTATACTATAGCTAAATCAGTGAAAATTATTTATAGTATTTTTCTTTGGTTCTTGTCAAACCCAGATACCTTGTGGAGTCTATCACCTATAGTGGGAAGTTAAATAAAACCAGATTTTACCCCTACCGTCGCTTACGTTTCAACGCATGCTTTGGAGGCGTTTTTTTAGTTCTTCGTTCTTCCGTTTCTACTTGTTCTGCCAGTAAAAAGTCGATTTGTTTTTTAACCAGGTCGGTATTTTTTATTTCAACACGAACCTCATCACCCAAGCGAAAGACTTTACCTAACCTGTGACCAATGATGCAGTAGTTCTTCTCATCCAGTTCGTAAAAATCGTTTCCAATGTCACGCAAACGAACCAATCCTTCACATTTGCTTTCCGTTAATTCAACATAAAATCCCCATTCAGTAACACCCGAAATAAGTCCATCGAACACAACACCTTTCTTGTCCTGTAAGTATTGCACCTGTTTGTATTTAATGGAGGCTCTTTCAGCTTCAGAGGCACGGATTTCCATATTGGTGGAATGTTGACACATCTCTTCATAATCTTTTGCATCCACAGATTTTCCTGCATGGAGATACAAATCAAGCAGACGATGAACTAAAACATCCGGATAACGGCGAATAGGTGAAGTGAAATGTGTGTAGTAGTCGAATGCTAAACCGTAATGCCCAATGTTTTCAGTTGTATAAACAGCTTTTGCCATTGTACGTATTGCGAGCTGCTCCAAAACATTTTGCTCTCTTTTACCACGCACATCACTCATAAGCTGATTGAGTGAATGAGCTACTTCTTTTTCATTTCGCGTGTTTATCTGGTAACCAAATTTTCCTGCAAACAAAGAGAAGTTCTGTAATTTTTCAGGAACCGGAGAATCGTGAATCCGGTAAACAAAGGTTGGCGCTTTTGAAGCATGACCACTTCCTTTTACTTTTTTACCCGCATGATGCTTTCCTATAAACTCCGCTACTTTACGATTTGCAAGCAACATGAATTCTTCAATCAGTTTATTGGAATCTTTGTTTTCTTTCGTGTAAACACCGGTAGGATTTCCCTTTTCATCAAGACGGAATTTTACCTCTACCTTTTCAAATGTTATTGCACCTTGTTTAAATCTTCCGGCACGTAATTTTTTTGCTAAAGTATCCAGCAGTAATATTTCGTTAACCAAAGTGCCTTCCTTTTTTTCTATGACTTCCTGCGCTTCTTCATAAGAGAACCGTTTATCGGAATGAATTACTGTTCTTCCAAACCATTCATCCAGTACATTGGCATCAGAATCTATATGAAATATTGCTGAGTAACATAGTTTATCTTCATTGGGACGGAGTGAACAAACATGGTTGGAAAGTTTTTCCGGTAGCATAGGGATAACACGATCCACAAGGTATACAGATGTTCCTCTTTCAAATGCTTCTTCATCCATACTCATTCCCTGACGCAGATAATGCGAAACATCAGCAATATGAATTCCTATTTCCCACTTATTTTCTTCCAGTTTTTGTACAGAGAGTGCATCATCAAAATCCTTTGCATCTACAGGATCAATCGTAAACGTGGTAATGCCACGCATATCACGACGTTTTTTTATTTCTGCAGCCGGAATCTCGTAAGGAATTTTCTCCGCTTCATCTTCAACTTCCTTTGGAAAGCGTAACGGAAAACCATACTCCACCAAAATGGCATTCATTTCGGTATTGTTATCACCCGCATCACCAAGAACTTCAATTATTTCTCCGGTAGGATTTTTTGTTTCCTCCAGCCACTCGGTAATTCTGGCAACAGCCTTCTGACCATGTTTGGCTCCATTGAGCTTTGACAGCGGAATAAAAATATCGATATTCGATTTGTTGCTGTCGGGGACTAAAAATGCAAATTTTGGAAGAATTTGTATCGTTCCTGCGAATTCATTCTTAGCTCTTTTAATAACCTCAACTACTTCACCTTCCTGCCTTTTCGAGGAGCGTTTGGCATAAAGCAGCACTTTCACGGTGTCGCCATTCATAGCAGTACCGGTATTCCGAGGAGCAATTACGATATCATCTTCGAAATTTTCGTTCATAACATAGGCTGCCCCCGAGACTGTTATATCTATAACACCCTCAATATAAAGCTGTTCCGGAATCGCACGAAAACGGCCGGTATCAACTTCCTGCAGTTCACCATCCAAAACCATTTGTGCCATTGCAGTCAGCAATTGCGCTCTGTTGGCAGATGGGTCATCGATAAACAAAAAACGGTCGGCAATGGCAGGATCCAGTTGCCTTATGAGTTTCGATACTTGTTTGTAATTGAGGTTCCTGGTTGGATGCTTCTTGAAAACACTCAGAATTGCCTTTTTAAGAATGCCGGATTCCCCGGTTGTTTTTTTTGTCATGTTTGAAAAATATAGCCAAAGATAAGCAGCTTGCTATCGTTTTTATGCAAGGCTCTTATATGATATTAACAATTGAACGTTAGCTATGTTACTATTGTTATGCGGTATTTCATAAGAAATAGTTAAATTTGCTTTATGATTTACAAAGCCACTATAAACGATAAACGCGAAATATCGGTCGATTTGCAATCGGATGGAACGGTACTTTTAGATGGTAAAACCACAGCTCCTGATGTTTCTCAAATAAAGGAAGGAATATACCATATCATTCACGGGCACAAATCTTTTAACTCCGAAGTGATTAAGTATGATAAGGAAGAGCGCTTGTTACATATCCGCGTCAACAACAATGTCTACAAAGTTCAGTTACGCGATCGGTTTGATGTTTTGCTTCATGAACTTGGTATGGATGCAGCGAAATCAAAGAAGGTATCCGAGTTAAAAGCTCCAATGCCAGGTTTGGTTGTGGAAGTTTGCGTAAGTGAAGGTCAGGATGTTAAAAAAGGAGATAAACTCGTGGTGCTTGAAGCTATGAAAATGGAGAATATCCTGAAAGCTCCTGCCGATGCAGTTGTTAAAAAAATAAGTATTACTAAAGGTCAAACAGTTGAGAAAAACGAAGCTTTAATCTTATTCGTTTAAACGTATAAATTAAAATACATACCCTATGGAAAAGTCGAGGAGAAAATTTATCAGAAATGCTGCCTTATTAACGGTAGCGGGAGCAGGGTTGCGACTGGTTGGCACACAAGCTTTCGCAGATAGTCCACAGGACGATGGTGGATTTTTATTTAAGCTTCCGGCATTGCCCTATGGTGCTGCTGCATTAGAGCCATACATCGATACACAAACGATGGAAATACATCATGGGAAACACCATAAGGCGTATGTTGATAATTTGAATAAGGCTTTGAAAGGTTCCGGACTTACCAGTGATTCATTGGAAGATCTGATGAAGAATATTTCGAAACATAGCGTGGCTATACGAAATAATGGAGGTGGTCATTATAATCACAGTTTATTCTGGAAGTTGATGAAGCCTGCAGGTGGAGGAAATCCGGATGGGCAAATTGCAGAAGCAATCAATAATTCATTTGGAAGTTTCAAAATAATGCAGGAACAATTTAATGCAGCTGCAACCACACGTTTTGGATCCGGTTGGGCATGGTTGATTGCTGATAAGGGAAAATTAACTATTACATCGACAGCAAATCAGGATAATCCGTTGATGGATATTGCTGAAGTAAAAGGAACACCACTACTTGCATTAGATGTTTGGGAGCACGCATATTATTTAAAGTATCAGAACAAGCGAGCCGATTATGTGAATGCCTTTTGGAATGTAGTTAATTGGGAGCAGGTTAACAGCTTATTGAAGGCGGTTAAGTAAAATCTTTTTAAATTATGCGTATGAATTTTATCCGGACAAGTTTAATTGTCTTTTTACTGATTTTTCTGAACATCATTTCTTATGGTCAGAATGGCAAAGGTTATATGTTAATTGCTATCAGTCCTGATGATGCCATCATTCGGCTGGATACAGCGCTGTTTGTCCAGAAAAAATCACACATGGTTGTCGATACCGGCACTTATGTGATCAGAGCCTGGGCGCCTAAAACGGTTATGATTACCGACACGATTCATATTACAGAAGGTCGCAGTGTATTGTTCCGGAAAAAATTGGAATATAGCGATGCATACAAAAAGCACAGGAAAGCAATTCATGCATATAATATGAAGAAATATGTTCCGGCAACAGTAACTGTATGCGCATCACTTTTCTATATAGGCATGTATGGCAAATTTTACAGAGAAGCTAAGAACAATTACTTAGAAAAGGCACTGGAAAGTAAAGCTGTCTACGAAAATGCTACCGATATTCAGGAAATACAGACCTACAAAGAAGCTTACAACATGTACAAAAGTAAGTATGATAAATCTATTGATAAAGCAAACAAAACTTTGAGTCAGGCAAAAATTGTGATACCTGTTGCAGCTGCAATTTCCGGGGCAATGTTTTATTATTCATTGCGACTCACTAAACCGGTTTTTAAAGAAACGCCTATGCTTGCAGATATGACATTTGATTATGAGCTATTAGGACAGACTCCGGGTCCACGAGTTAATTTTAACGTAAAATTTTGATGATGAAAAATAGCATTACCATCGGACTATTATTCATTTCTTTTTGTACTTTACTTTTTAGTAGTTGTGAAAAGAAAGAAAACGAATTAGAGAATCTTACTCTTTTTAATGCTTTTGATACTGATAGCGGAATAGAGCTTCTCACTATCGATAGTGTTCAACGCGGGTATGGATCAACGAATTTTATCAAAGGATACTTTCATCTCAATACAACCTACGTAGATACTGCTTTATTGCATCGGATAATTCTATACCGGGATGGTACAGAAAAAGCCAGATTGTCGCCGGGAAATTTTACTTTTTTCGGAGATATTACAGCAATTCCTGGAGCAACATATAACTACCAGCTTTCATTAATTATGAAAGATAGTTCATATACAAAAGTGACACAGCCTTATGTGATACTCTTTTAGTACAATAAGATTTGTAAAGGTATTAAGAAAAGTACCACAATTTAAAACGAGTTACACCAACGTAATATCGAACTGAACCAGATCAACAAATTCCTGTACGCGGCTTTCCACTTCTTCCTGATCAAGATTTATAATTCTTTCCGTACCGAATTTTTCTACACAAAAGGATGCCATTGCCGAGCCGAAAATAATTCCGCGTTTCATATTTTCGAATGAAACATCTTTGGTTCTTGCAAGATAGCCAATAAAACCACCAGCGAAAGTATCACCTGCACCTGTTGGATCGAATACATCTTCCAAAGGTAATGCCGGAGCGAAAAACACTTGTTCTTTATTAAACAACAAAGCACCGTGTTCACCTTTTTTGATGATCAGATACTTGGGTCCCATTTTCAAAATTTTCTGTGCAGCTTTAACAAGTGAATATTCATTTGATAGCTGACGTGCTTCTGCATCATTAATAGTAAGCACATCTACCATGGCAATTGCTTTCATCAGATCATCCATGGCAGTTTCCATCCAGAAATTCATGGTATCCATGACAATTAATTTCGGATGTTCACGCAACGATTGCATTACTTTCATCTGAATGGAAGGCATCAGATTTCCAAGCATCAAAAAGGTACAATCCTGATAGGATTCCGGAATTACCGGCTCAAAAGTCATTAACACATTTAATTCAGTAGCCAGTGTATCGCGGGTATTCATATCGTTATGATAACGACCTGCCCAAAAGAACGATTTTTCACCTTTCTTTATCTGCAAACCTTCAGTACGAATACCATGTTCATTTAATTGATCGATGGTAGCCTGTGGGAAATCGTCGCCGACAACCGACACCAGATTAATATCCTGCGTAAAGTAAGATGCAGCCAAAGAAGCATAAGTGGCAGCTCCGCCAATAATTTTATCGGTTTTTCCGAAAGGTGTTTCGATGGCATCAAAAGCCACGGTTCCAACTACTAATAAGCTCATTTTTAGTGTTTTATGTCTCTGTTTAATCAGAGGTTATTGATTTTCAGCACGCAAAGGTATTAAATTAGGGTGTTTCCACAAGAATTGGGGCATATGTTAATTGGGCTAATTAATTTTGCAAGATGAGAACAGGGATCAGAACCGTATTTATAGCCTTAGCCATTTTATTGATTGCTCCATTTTTTAACGCCTCTTGCTTTGCTCAGAAGCTGGACTCATACACCACAAAAGCAGGATGGGAAATAAAACCAGGTGATACGCTTTCACTAGGAGTGGGGTCGTTACCGGATGGCAGGTATGATTTTATTTATTCGGGATTGGCAGTTACAATTTTTGAAACTCTTGCCGCGGAAGAAGGTTTTGATCCTGCATTACAACCGGGCTCCGAAGGCGCATTAGTTGTGGTGAGTAAAATCCGTAAGAAGGGAGATCAGGTGATGGCATATTTTATTATTGAAGAAATGGGAGGTTATCTCATCGAAATCGAAAATGCCATTCAGTCGTGTGAACTTGCCTTTTGCAGACCAGAAGGATATCTCACACAGCAGGAATTTGAAAAGCTGATACTCATTAACGATGCTGCTGCAGAAGGCCGTATAACTCCGGAAAAGCGGATCGAATTGCGGAAGGAGTTGTTGGGGAGGTGAGGACTACACAATTGAAATTCTAAGATGTTTATTCAAGCCGGCTTCAATTAGTTTTTTCAATGTCATAATTTCAACATCCTGTTGATTATTTTCAAGTCGTGTAATATAGGTTCTTGACGTTCCGGCAGATTCCGCAACTTCCACTTGTGATTTCTTTGCTTTTAGGCGTGCCTTTCGAAACATTTCACCAATTGAGAAACTCATAGATGAGTCCAAATCACTTAGCTCGAATAAAGTATCAGCACCAATTTGGTAAGGGACCTGTCGTTTAAGATTGTTCTTGCCTGTTATGCACACTTCTACATTCTCCCATGCCAGAGAATGATTAATGACTGTTACCTTTGCAAATTCAATTGGGCTTAAGAGTTTATATTCAACATCGTTTTTTTTGATTTTCCATTTGTCATTAAAAATTTTCCAGAAGTCAATAATTCTATCTTCACCATTGCTAAACAAGACAGAGATTTTTAAATCTTTTTTGTTAATGTTATTTATCTTTAGAATTTTAGGAATCCGCTTAGATTTATTCCTTTTCATTATGATGTCGTATTAGATTGTGTACAATTTCATATTTTCAACTTTCCCGCTTTTTTCTGTAATTTTCAGGATTTAATGTCGGATTCAATTCATAAAAGTTTTTTTCTGCTCGCATCCTGTTATCGGCTACCCTCAACCATTGTTGAACAATTTTGAGCTTCTTTGCAGGACGAAATCCTTTAATTAGTTTACCCGATCTTATTTCGATTATTGCTTCATGATCTCCATAGAATGCATGAATGTGCGGCAGCAGATGATCCCTGCTATAAATTACCAGACTAACACCGGCTATATTTTCTAATTCCGGTGCCATTAGTGTTTAACGCAAATGTACCTAATTAGATACATATAGTCAAGATTTTTTGAGAGATTATTCAAAATATGGAGATAGGAGATTAATTGGAAATATAATTCTGGAACCTATGACAATTATATTATGGCACAATTTGCTTGTTTTGCAATATTTTACAGTCGTTTCTTTTGCTTTGGTTTCCCCCAATTTTTTGGATTTGCGATTATGTAATTATGAATCCGTTGATATTCGGCTTCATCACGAATAATATGATCATGATATCGGGGTTGCCATTTGAATTTGGGACAAATTAATTTAGATTTTTTGGTAACACCAATTTTGTATCCACGCAAAATAGATCCCAGATTTTTCGATTGCGGTCCGAATTTGTTTTTTGGAAATACAGACGCAAGATTTTGCGTCTGTCGAGACGCAAAATCTTGCGTCTCTATTTCCGATTTTTCAATATGCACAATCCCATGAATATGGTCGGGCATGACCACAAATGCGCCCAATTTTACAAATGGAAAATGATCCGGAATTTGAAACCAGCACGATTCTGCATGTTTTCCCAATTCCGATAATTGCATTTCCTGATTGATAATTTCGCCAAAAAAACGAATCCTGTTTTTTGTGTTAATTGTAACAAAATAGGCTGCATTGCTACCATAATCCCACCATTGTGCCCGCGAGGATTCAATTCGATATTTGTTCTTAAATTTTGCCATTTTATATTGGTGTAAAAAATTATTGAAAATCACCACAAATCATGTAGAAAATATTGGATGCAAAAACAACAGCCATTAAACTATTGGCAATGGGTGAATAAAAATGTGATCAGATCGTTTAATCCCAAAAATTATTTTGAGAAACTCATAATAAGTTCTGAAAAAGCGTTTAAACTTTTAAAAATTGTTTAATTGATTATTTTTAAATTGTTATTACAAAAATAGTGATACTCAAATGAAATTCAAAACAATTTGTCATTTTTATTCTAAAGTCAGATCCATTAGACTTCCAGACCAAAATCGTGTTGGAACTAATATTAGACTCCGGTTTTGAGTGCTAATAAAGAATCCCTACTCCTTCACAAACCTGCCCCGCTCAATTACATTTCCTCCATCAAGCTGCACAAAGTAAATGCCCGATGAAAAGGATGAAATATCAATTTGGTGTTTGGTAACATTACCATTAAGTGTCTTGGATAGAAGCGTGCGACCGGCAACATCAGTGACGGTTAGTTTACTCCCTGAAGCCATTAACACGCGAGTCTCGATTGTTAATGATGAGTTGGCGGGGTTGGGGTAGAGGAGTAGATTACCTGCGATGGTAAATTCGGGTAATGAGGTAGGATTCACAATTCTTGTTGTGGCAGTATTAGTTAAAACTGGCTGATTGAAATCATAATAAATAGCTGCATAATTAGAGATTATTTGGCCAATATATAAATTTGATCTTGGCCTAATCCGGTAACGGACAAACCCATGACTTTGTGGTTCATTTATGTTGCTGTCGGGTAGCAAAATATTATTGAACATGAATTGCATATTCCGTTCCCATGGCAGCCAGGAAATATTGACTTGATGTGAAGAACCGACAAATTCAAACGTGCTCAAATCGAGCCTGGTAGTGTCGATTAGGTTAAGGATTTTAACATTAAAAACAGAAGTATTGCTGGTATTTTGAAAATGAATAACATATTCTAAGAAGGGCGCATTTGGAAATTGTGTTGTTATGAGGGTGTCTTCATCTACCAAAATAGTATTTGAGTTAAAACTTCCGGTTGAATTAACTGGCCAATAAGACTGATTGCATAGCGTATTAGCATCTCCGGTGAGAGGTTCAATTTTTACTTCGGAATCGATAAACGTACCAAGAGGCAAACCACTATTTACATTTACAGTTACCAAAATTTGTCCCGCCTGAAAGGGTGATAGTGGTCCAAAATTCCAAACCAAAGAATCCAAAGAAACACTACTTGCAGCAGGAAGAGCATTAACATAATTCACATCATTGTCGGGAAAAAGAATCACCGTTGGATTTAATGTGGTTGTTCCTACATTGATATAATTGATCATATAATTTGCATTGAATCCTGCACGAAACGATCCTAGTGGAGAAATACTCACGCACAAATCATTGAACACCCCTGCAGGCTGAAAAGCAAAATCATTCAGGCTATCTTTTTGGTGAATTCCAGAAAAGAATGCACTGTGTGATGTCGGAACAGCAGAGTAATAACTAATTAATGCAGGAGAAACAGAATAGCTTCCCGGATTCAGGATGGGCACATTGTAATTACCATTTTGTTCGGAAAAACTAAAGCGTCCTGTACTACTTTCCGAAATCATTTTATTAACGACTTGCAATTCCCCGAAATCTTGTATTCCATTACTATTGGTATCAATAAACAATTTACCATCGATAGAATTGTATTTATCTGTTATTTTTACAATCCAAAAATCATGTTCTCCTTTACAGTTTTCGGTCTTTTCACCTGAAATATTGGACTTAGAATAACCCCCTAAAATAAATCCACCATCATTGGTTTGAGATAAATTAATGCAATATTCGGAGCTAACCCCCCCAATTGTATTTTGCCATTGAATGATACCTAAACTATCTGTTTTAACTATCCAAAAATCGCCTTGACCAAAACCGTTTTCTGTTTTATCACCGGAGACTATGCTGGCAAAAGACGATCCACCCAAAACATACCCTTTATCTGTAGTTTGGGATATTGAAGCCCCTAGTTCACCAGAAGCTCCCCCAATTGCTCCAATGGTATTTTGCCATTGAATATTTCCTAAACTATCAATTTTTACGATCCAATAATCTGAGTCGCCATAACTATTTTCTGTTTTATCTCCCGAAATGTTGGAATCCGAGTATCCAATCAGAATAAATCCACCATCAGCAGTGAGGTCAACGGAACCACCTAAGTCCCATTTGCTTCCCCCTATGGTGTTTTGCCATTGAATGATGCCTAAACTATCAGTTTTAACAATCCAATAATCATAAACTCCAATATTGTTTTCGGTTTTATCACCGGAGATATTGGATTCCGAAGAGCCTACCAAAATATACCCTCCATCGGTGGTTTGATTTATCGATCTAAGATTTTCTCTACCACTCCCGCCAATAGTATTTTGCCATTGAATGACTCCTAAACTATCAGTTTTTACAATCCAGTAGTCTCTATACCCATTGCTATTTTCGGTTTTATCACCGGAAATATTAGATTGGCTCCACCCTCCCAAAATAAACCCACCGTCAGTGGTTTGTTCTAATGTAGTGAGACTTTCCTCCGAATTTCCACCAATCGTATTTTGCCATTGAATATTCCCCAAACTATCAGTTTTTACGATCCAATAATCAGATTGACCATTGCTGTTTTCGATTTTATCTCCCGTGCTATCAGAATTGCTACCCCCTCCCAAAATAAACCCACCGTCAGAAGTTTGCTGCAGGGAATATAGCCGATCATAATTACTTCCTCCAATGGTATTTTGCCATTGAATGACCCCTAAGCTATCCGTTTTCACGATCCAGTAATCTGCAGATCCAATACTATTTTCTGTTTTATCCCCTGAAATATTGGAATAGGAAAGCCCTCCCATAATATACCCTCCATCACTTGTTTGAACAATTTCCCCAAGCATATCCTCGTCGCTCCCTCCAATTGTATTTTGCCATTGGATTTCCTGGGCTAATGAAAGAAATGGTAGTAAAACGCAGGTAAAAAGGATAAGGAAGTGGTGCTTTTTCATGTGGAAAGTAGATTTGTTGAGTAAATTTAATCTAAAAACAGCAGAATACAAAAAAAATGATGGGGCAGGTTTGAAAATCAGTAATTAGTATGAGATACCGACATAATTTTATCCTGCCAAACAGGTAAAAGGAAACGTTTAAGCACCTGCAATAGGATACAAGCATTACTTTTTGTATTTAAAGTAAATAATAGCATGACGCCTATTACACTACGCTCAATTGAATCCTATTCCCTCACTCCTTCACAAACCTGCCCCGCTCAATTCCTTTTCCCCCATCAAGTTGAATGAAATATATTCCTGATGAAAAAGATGAAATGTCAATTTGGTGTGTGGTTGAATTGCTGTCAAGTGATTTGGATAGTAACGTGCGACCGGCAACATCAGTAATAGTTAATTTGCTACCTGAAGACGGTAACGTGCGTGTCTCTATGGTTAATGATGAGTTGGCGGGATTGGGGTAGAGAAGTAGATTACCGGAGGAAACGATATCCTGAATGGATGTTGGTAAGATAATTTGCGTATAGGCGGTGTTCGTTAGGATGGGATTATTGAAATCAAAATAAATGGCTGCATTGTTTGTGATTGAATCGCCTGCAACTAAATTTGATTTTGGCTGAATGCGGTAACGGACAAACCCATGACTTTGTGGTTCGTTGATATTACTGTCGGGAAGTAAAATGTTATTGAACATAAATTGCATATTCCTTTCCCATGGAAGCCAACTTAGATTTACAGGATGCGAAGAAGCGACAAATTCAAAAGAGCTTAAATCGAGCATTGTGGTATCGATGAGGTTGAGTATTTTAACAGTAAATGCCGTATCATTTCCGGTATTCTGAAAACGAATTAGATATTCTAAGAATGGCGGATTGGGAAATTGAGTAGACAAGAGTGTATCTTCATCAACTAATATATCATTAGGATCATAACTTCCTGTAGTATATACTTCCCAATAACTTTGATTACAAATTAAGTTTGCATCTCCCACAATGGGTTCAATAAGAGCACCAGAATTAATAAGTGTACCTATTGGAAGACCCAAATCCACTTGAACAATAACCATTATTTTCTCAGTAGCAAAGGGTAACAAAGGTCCTAAATTCCAAACTATTGAATCCGAGGTAATCGAGGTGGGCAAAATATCGGATGAACTGAACATAACATTTGTATCGGGATAAAATACAATGGTGGGGTTGAGTATAGTTGTTCCTAAATTAGAATAATTTATATAGTAGTAGGCATTAAATCCTGATCTGAAATTTCCAGCTGGTGTAATTTGTACACAAAGATCATTATATGTCCCTGAAGATTGAACTGCGAAGTCATTGAGAGAATCTGATTGCAGGAAGTTGTTGAAATATGCATTGTGAGAGATTGGTACTGTTGCATAATAATTCAAGATAGGTCCGGAAACCTCAAAACTACCGGTATCAGGAACTGCTACAGAATATTTTCCATCATTTTGCGTAATGCCAATTCTTCCTGTGGATGTTTCAGTTACTATTTTATTCCCTAACCTTGTTTCGCCGGTTTCAAAAGTACCATTTGTGTTATCGTCTAAAAAAGCACGGCCTTTAATAAGATTGTATTTGTTCGAAATTTTTACAACCCAAAAATCTATATCCCCCATACTATCTTCAGTTTTATCTCCGGAAATATTAGAGTTAGAAACTCCTGCCGCAATAAAATAACCATCTGATGATGGAATGATTGAACTCAATATTTCCCACTGTTCTCCGCCTATTGTGTTTTGCCAAGAAATATTGCCTACGGAATCTAATTTTATCACCCAAAAATCATCTGAAATACCTATCCTGTTTTCTGTTTTATCTCCACTAATATTGCAATGTGTGTAACCTCCACAAATATAACCCCCATCAGAAGCTTGAGAAACTGACTTCAAATAATCTGTACAACTTGTGCCGATGGTGTTCTGCCATTCAATATTTCCTAAAATATCCAGTTTAACAATCCAGATGTCGCTACCTCCATGACTATTTTCGGTTTTGTCAAACCCAATGTTCGAATTTGAATAACCTCCGCAGATATAGCCACCTTCTGATGTTTCTTCAACCGACATAAATAAATCTCCTCCTCCTCCTCCAATGGTATTTTGCCATTGAATTGTTCCGGTACTATTTAATTTGACTACCCAAAATGCACCATTGCCTGGACCGTTGCCTGGGTTATCTTCTGTTTTATCACCTGATACAGGTGATTTTGACAATCCGCCACACAAATATCCTCCATCAGTAGTATGAATGATGTCATACAAATTGTCGTCATTAGTTCCTCCAATTGTATTTTCCCATTCAATTTGACCGGTAGAATTTAATTTAACCACCCAATAGTCATCTCCTCCTTGACTCAATTCAGATTTATCGCTTGAAGTATCAGAGTCAGAATATCCTCCGCAAATAAACCCACCATCAATGGTTGGTTTCACTGACACTAATAAATCAGTACCAATCCCACCAATGGTATTATCCCACTCTACATTCCCAACAGAATCAAGTTTTACAACCCAATAATCCGTGGAACCCAGATTGTTTTCCGACTTATCTCCTGAAACGTTTGAACGGGAGTAACCACCACAAATATACCCCCCATCACTGGATTGCGCTATTGAATTAAGATAATCTGTTAATAACCCTCCAAGAGAATTTTGCCATTCTATATTGCCGAGTGCATCAAGTTTTACAACCCAATAATCATCTCCCCCCACATTATTTTCAGTTTTATCTCCGGAAATATTTGATCGGGACCAACCTCCGCAAATATATCCTCCATCTGATGTTTGACAAATTTCATTTAAATGGTCCCAATCATTCCCCCCAATTGTATTCTGCCATTCAATTTCCTGAGCATTGGAAAGAATTGGCAGCAGGAAAGAAGTAAAAAGGATTAGGAGGTATTTTTTCATGGGGAAAGGGGAATTGTTGAGTAAATGTAGGAAAAATCCTTCAAATACCAAAATACAGACTTTAGGTTATTCAATTAGGGCTTTGTATCGCTCTTCCATAAGATTTATATAATCTTTCCGGTATTTTTTCGACAAAAATGAATTTTCGATCAATGCCATTGCAGCTGGTTTGTTATAGAATATTCTTTTGAAAACACCATCAATCTGTTTTTTATTTAAATCTAAATTTGTACCCAAATGCTCAAAATTGATTCGCTTTAATTTTTTCTTTTTACCTTCAAGTGTTAAAGCCAATTCTTCTTTATCATCAGGGTTTACAATTCCCACATTGAGCAAGTCATACGCAGGAGCTAAAACCCAATCCGCTCCGGCCTGGATCATAGAAAAGTTTTTAAGATGCATGTCATTATTCCCTGTAAGGAAACAAAAAACTGCTAACTCAAAATAATTTAGTTTATCCAATAATGTATTGCTGGAGTACTGTCCAATAGCTTTCCCAACTCTTTCCATGGAGCTTTTATATTTATCCGTTGCTTCAATAATTTGAAACATATCCAGCATATGAATTTTTTCTCCGTTTTCCTTTCGGTCAACTCTCCTGGTGATATAAGCTAATTCCCCCGATTGCAATCGGATCAAACTCGACTTAACATTATTCAATTTAAACGCTGCCGCCATGCGCATGGTCAAATGTTCATTTTGCGGAATTTCAGGATAAACATCCGAAGGTGGTTTTAAAATATAATTTCCCCCAAGAGCACCAACTATGGTTAAGCGCCCCTTGTTATCACCTGCCATTGTATCTTTTATTAAAGTCAATGACAATTTAGGTTGAACCCCTGGTACGGAAACACTTCTTTCAACAACTTTTTTTGCCAAATCCGCCATTTGGTTAAGCGAATATGCTAATGCAGGAGCTTCCTTAGTCCCAAAAAAATCTACACTGCAATGCGCATGATAGTCCCCACCGATTTTCGAATCGAGATCCTTATAACAATATAAACACCTTCTATTCATTTTCATCTTCAACATGTATTGGCTTCACACTAACTGCACCAATGCAATTTTGGCAACAAGCCATCAGTAGGCCCATTCTGTCATTCGGATTTATTTTCCAGTTTTTTGAAGCTATATCTAATAACCAACCTTCCGGAATGAGGCCTTCAAAAAAAGCGAACAGATATTTCTCCGTGTAAATTTCTCCGGTTACCGGCATCGAAAAAGTTATGAATTTATCAGGATGCTTTTGGATGTATTCTTCATTATACCGGAAAGTATATATTCCATCATCCGTTTCTGTAAGAATACCGGCAAGTGTATCGCTATAAAATATTTCTGCACTGCGCATGGTTAATGTGTTTGATTTTTAAATTCCAGATCCTGAATTTTTACAGGTGCCATGGTGTGACCAAACATTTTAAGAACCTGGTTAACTTTCTCCAGATTTATATTTCCTTTCCCCTGTTCAATTTTCCGGATAACAGTAAGTGCTACCCCTGCTCGTTCAGCGAATTGTTCCTGAGTAAGTTTGGCCTCTTTTCTTTTCTCTTTTACAAATTGATTGAGTGGTTTCATTATGTGCGAATGCATCTATTTAAGGCAAATATACGAAAATTATATGTAAAAAGATATAGTTGTGTAAAAATTAATACGATTATATGTAAAAGCGTATAATAGTATTTGTAAACATAATGCAAGTAATTGATAAATAGGAAGTTAAAAAGTATCCCATAATGAATTTTAATA
This sequence comes from Bacteroidia bacterium, assembly GCA_016788065.1. GTDB lineage: Bacteria > Bacteroidota > Bacteroidia > AKYH767-A > OLB10 > JADKJB01. The sequence goes on from JAEUTI010000044.1 coordinate 59,402, forward strand.
AAACTTATTATAAACCTATTCCTTCACAAACCTACCCCGCTCAATTCCTTTTCCTCCATCAAGCCGCACAAAGTAAATGCCCGATGAAAAGGATGAAATATCAATTTGATGTTTGGTAGAATTGCTGCCAAGTGATTTTGTAAGAAGCGTACGGCCGGCAACATCAGTGACGGTTAGTTTGATACCTGAAGCCATTAATGTGCGTGTCTCAATGGTTAACGTTGAGTTGGCGGGATTGGGGTAGAGTAGGAGATTACCGGATGAAATTATTTCCTGAATGGAAGTTGGTAATACTATGTGTGTTGTGGCGGTGTTTGTGAGAATGGGATCATTGAAATCAAAATAGATGGCTGCATTGTTTGTGATGGAATCGCCGGCAATTAAATTTGATTTTGGCTGAATGCGGTAACGGACAAACCCGTGACTTTGTGGTTCGTTTATGTTGCTATCGGGAAGCAAAATGTTATTGAACATAAATTGCATATTCCGCTCCCATGGAAGCCAGCTTAGATTGACCGAATGTGAAGAAGCAACAAATTCTAAAGTGCTTAAATCGAGTAGTGTGGTATCGATGAGGTTGAGTATTTTAACAGTGAAAGCTGTATCATTTCCGGAATTCTGAAAACGAATTAGATATTCTAAGAATGGCGGATTGGGAAACTGTGTAGACAAGAGTGTATCTTCATCAACCACTATATCATTCGGATCATAGCTTCCTGTAGTATATACTTCCCAATAACTTTGATTGGATAGCAAATTGGCATCTCCTGCGATAGGTTCAATACGTACACCGGAATTGATTGATGTTCCAATAGGCAAACCAGCATTAACGTTAACGGTTATTAAAATTTGTCCAGACTGAAAAGGCGCCAGCGGACCAAAATTCCAGACTATAGAATCTAAAGTAACACTGCTTGCAACAGGACTAGCACTAACAAAACTCACATCGTTATCAGGAAAGAAGATTACCGTTGGATTTAGTGTTGTTGTACCTACGTTGGAATAATTAACCATATAACTTGCATTAAACCCGGAACGAAAAGGACCTATTGGTGTAATCTTCACACACAAATCATTAAATACTCCGGCAGGCTGAAATGCAAAATCATTCAGACTATCGGTTTGTTGGACTCCTGAAAAACTTGCACTATGGGTGGCAGGAACAGCTGTATAGTAATTAGTAAAGTCAGGAGCAATGGAATAATTTCCTGGGTACAAAACCACCAACGAGTACTTCCCATTTTGTTCACTAAAAGCAAAACTTCCGGTAGCGAGTTCGCTTATTAGTTTATTGGTTAAAACAGGTTCCCCTATATTCCTTATATTGTCGCTGTTTAAATCACAATAAACCATTCCGGCGATGGAATTAGAGTTGGCGGTCAGTTTTACAAGCCAATAGTCATGAATACCTTGGCAGTTCTCTGTTTTGTCGCCCGAAATGTAGGAACTAGACCATCCTCCCAAAATATACCCTCCATCTGAGGTTTGCTGCAGGGAATGAAGTTCATCGTCACCATTTCCTCCAATCGTGTTTTGCCACCGGATTACTCCAAGGGAATTCGTTTTTACGAGCCAGAAGTCTTTCCCACCATTAGAATTTTCGGTTTTATCTCCTGAAATGTTGGAAAACGACCGTCCTCCCAAAATGTACCCTCCATCGGAAGTTTGCTTCAGGGTAAGAAGTTGATCATAGTGGCTTCCCCCGATGGAGTTTTGCCACAGGATCCCACCAAAGTAATCCATTCTTACAAGCCAGTAATCTGCATAGCCTTGACAATTTTCTGTTTTATCGCCCGAAATGTTGGACCAAGATTCTCCTCCCAAAATATACCCTCCGTCGTTGGTTTGCTGCAGGGAATACAAATTATCATCTTGATTTCCCCCAATGGTATTCTGCCATTGAATAACTCCCAGTGAATTCGTTTTTACGATCCAGTAGTCGAAACCCCCTTGGCGATCTTCTGTTTTATCGCTGGAAATGTTAGAATTGGATCCTCCTCCCAATATATACCCACCGTCGGTGGTTTGCTGAAGGGAATAAAGGTAATCCTCATCATTTCCTCCGATTGTATTTTGCCACTGGATCACTCCCAATGAATCCGTTTTAACGAGCCAGTAGTCTGCAGAGCCATAACAATTTTCTGTTTTATCGCCCGAAATGTTAGACCAAGAATAGCCTCCCAATATATACCCACCGTCGGTGGTTTGCTGCAAGGAAATAAGGTAATCATTATAATTTCCTCCGATCGTATTTTGCCACTGGATCACTCCAAGAGAATCCGTTTTCACGATCCAGTAGTCGTAACCACCCAGACTGTTTTCTGTTTTATCACCAGAAATGTTAGACTCAGAAGACCCTCCCAAAATATATCCCCCATCGGTAGTTTGCTGTAGGGATTGAAAGTAATCAACATCACTTCCCCCGATCGTATTTTGCCATTGAATGATTCCTAAGCTATCCGTTTTCACGATCCAGTAATCCGAAGAACCAATACCAATACAATTTTCGGTTTTATCACCAGAAATATTAGACATGGACTTCCCTCCCAAAATATATCCCCCATCGGTAGTTTGGGCAATAGACTGCATATCATCCCAATTATTTCCCCCAATAGTGTTTTGCCATTCAATTACTTGAGCATTTGAAAGAAATGGCAGGAGGAAAGAAGCAATAAGGGTTAAGAGGCATTTTTTCATGGGGAAAGGTGAATTGTTGAGTAAATGTAGGATTAATTGTGATGCAAACCAATAGTTTTCAATGTGTAAGCTGTAATAATTTTATTTGCACATGATAATACAATTTTTGGCCAATTAGCGCTTACATTTAAACATTAGCGCTCACTTTCACTTCTTTACAAACCTGCCCCGCTCAATTCCTGTTCCTCCATCGTGTTGAACGAAATATATTCCTGATGAAAAAGAAGAAATGTCAATTTGGTGCTTGGTGGAATTACCCTCAACCGTCTTGGATAGCAGCGTGCGACCGGCAATATCTGTGACTATTAGTTTACTACCTGATGCCATTAACGTGCGTGTCTCAATGGTTAACGTTGAGTTAGCGGGATTGGGGTAGAGGAGCAGATTACCGGATGAAGTGAGTTCAGGTAAAGATGTTGGCAACACAATTTGCGTATAGGCGGTGTTCGTTAGGATGGGATTATTGAAATCAAAATAAATGGCTGCATTGTTTGTGATGGAATCGCCTGCAATTAAATTTGATTTCGGCTGAATGCGGTAGCGGACAAATCCATGACTTTGTGGTTCGTTTGTAGCACTGTCCGGAAGTAAAATGTTGTTGAACATGAACTGCATATTCCGCTCCCACGGAAGCCAACTTAGATTTACAGGATGCGAAGAAGCCACAAATTCAAAAGAGCTTAAATCGAGTTTGTTGGTATCGATTAGGTTAAGTATTTTGACAGTAAATGCTGTATCGTTTCCGGTATTCTGAAAACGAATGAGATATTCTAAAAATGGCGGATTGGGAAATTGAGTAGACAAGAGTGTATCTTCATCAACTAATATATCATTAGGATCATAACTTCCTGTAGTATATACTTCCCAATAACTTTGATTACAAATTAAGTTTGCATCTCCTGCAAGTGGCTCAATGCGTACACCGGAATTGATTAATGTTCCAATGGGCACGCCAATATTTACATTCACAGTAATTAATATTTGTCCAGACTGAAAAGGCGCCAGCGGACCAAAGTTCCAGACAATGGAATCCATTGTAATACTACTTGCAACAGGATTAGCACTAACAAAACTCACATCGTTATCCGGGAAGAAGATCACAGTTGGATTTAAAGTAGTAGTTCCTACGTTGGAATAATTAACCATATAACTTGCATTAAACCCTGAACGAAACTGGCTCAGTGGCGTAATCTTAACACACAAATCATTAAACACTCCTGCAGGCTGCAATGCAAAATCATTGAGGCTATCAGTTTGTTGGATTCCAGTGAAGTTGGCGCTGTGCGAGGCGGGAACAGCGTTATAGTAGTTTATTAAATCCGGAGTAACGAAATAATTTCCAGGTCCAATTACCGGAACATAAAAGATACCACTTTGTTGAGAAAAGCTCAAGTTCCCGGTGGTGCTTTCTGTAATCATTTGGTTTGTTAAAGCTACATCACTACTGTCATGAGAGCCATTGGTATTCGTGTCTATAAACAAAGTGCCGGAAATCCAATTGTAATTATCTGTAATTTTCACTATCCAATATTCAGTATATCCGTTGCTGTTTTCGCTCTTATCACTAGAAATAGAGGATTCTGATGTTCCGCCCAATACAAAGCCTCCATCGGTAGTATTGATAATTGAGTATAACAAATCAGAGCCATTGCCACCAATAATATTTTGCCACTTGATGTTTCCTAATTCATCCGTTTTGATGACCCAATAGTCAAAGTTTCCTTGTGAATTTTCAGTTTTATCCCCAGAAATGTTATCTGATGAGAATCCTCCCAAGACATACCCTTCATCAGGAGATTGTAAAATGGAATAAAGTTGATCAGAACCAAGCCCTCCAAAAGTATGTTGCCATTGTATTGCGCCTAAGCTATCCAATTTTACAATCCAATAATCATCGGAATCATTTATGCTATTTTCGGTTTTATCGCCAGAAATGTTGGAATCAGAAGTTCCTCCCAAAATATACCCTCCATCAAAGGTTAAAGAAATGGATTGGCAGGCATCATCGCCACTTCCTCCAATGGTATTTTGCCATTGAATGTTTCCAGCACTATCAATTTTTACAATCCAGAAATCTCTTCCACCACTACCATTTTCGGTTTTATCCCCGGAAATATCAGAATAAGAGGATCCTCCTAAAATTAATCCACCATCACTGGTTTGTTCAATAGAATGAAGATCATCTTTGGCTGTCCCCCCGATAGTATTTTGCCATTGAATGTTTCCAGTACTATCCGTTTTTACAATCCAGAAATCACTTGCACCCATACTATTTTCGGTTTTATCTCCAGAAATGTTGGATAAAGAGTTTCCTCCCAATAAGTAACCTCCATCAGTTGTTTGTAAAATGGAGATTAGATTGTCTATGCTACTCCCTCCAATTGTGTTTTGCCATTGAATAACACCAAAACTATCCAATTTAAGCATCCAAAAATCATTTCCACCTATAGAGCTTTCAGCTTTATCACCAGAAATATTAGAGTCTGAATCACCTCCCAAAATATAACCTCCATCCGATGTTTGAGCAATTTTCGGAAACGACTCAGTTCCGTACCCTCCTATAGTGTTTTGCCACTGTATATTTCCAGCACTGTCTGTTTTAACTATCCAGAAGTCCACTATGCCAAAGCATCCTTCTGTTATATCTCCTGAAATTTGAGAGTTTGTCGCCCCACCAATAATGTATCCACCATCGAGTGTTTGAGAAATGGAATTAAAGCTATCGTAGCCAACTCCCCCCATAGTATTTTGCCATTCAATTACCTGAGCAAAGGAAATTAAAGGAAGTAGGAAGGAAGCAAAAAGGCTTATGAGGTACTTTTTCATGGGGAAAGAGAAATGGTTGAGTAAATGTATAATTAATTGTGATGCAAACCAATAGTACCGAATGGCACTGGCAGGCACTTTTGTGTTTGATTTCTAATATTCAGAAAGGTAGTTTCCAATCGTGACAAAGCCGCCACTTCAATAAAACATTGATTATTAATTAATTAAATATTTTAAAACATGTTTTGAATATTTATTTTAATATATTATCTTTGCCGTCCCTTAAGAATAATTCCCTTTTAAAGGTTTTCTTAAGGTTGTTCCTCAAATTCAGGCCTCACACGTGCTTTAGTCTCGTCAATACTGACGAGATGGTTCGAGCAGGAAAGATGATCTTCTCGTTGTACAAAACAAAGAGAAGGTTATTCCTCCTTAGCTCAGCTGGTTAGAGCACATGACTGTTAATCATGGGGTCCCTGGTTCGAGCCCAGGAGGGGGAGCATACGGGCGGTGCGATTGCACCGCCCTTTTTTAACTTTTTTCTTTATTGCGTTGATAACAACCATTCAAAAATTCTTTAACGTTATTCCCTTTACAATGGACACTCCAATGTTGGTTAGAGTCCCGACGTACGTCGGGATTAATCATGGGGTCCCTGATTCGACCCCGATAGCTATCGGGGCAGGAGGGGGAGCATCTTTAAAAACGCCATCGGAAACGGTGGCGTTTTCTTTTTCATCACCCTTTTTCAATCTTTTTCTCAATGTTTTGTGTTTACATCATTTTTTCAATAAAGCTGAATCGATATTATGTAGGTACCACAGATGATTTTGTAAAACGTCTGGCCGAACACAATGATTTAAAACATCCCGGATCCTTTACATCCCGAGGGATTCCTTGGGAATCTTACTTGCTAATTGATGATCTTCATAGCGAACAAGGCTATCAAATAGAAGAACATATTAAAAATATGCACTCAAAAAACTACATTCAGAATTTGAAACGATACCCAGAGATGATCGAAGGGTTAAAAAACAGATTTAAATAGCCACTGGTTCGACCCCGATAGCTATTTGGGCAGGAAATTATTCTCGCAACAATATTATTCTTTGAGAATAAACATTATTGTCGGTTCGGACTGTTACCAGGTAAATGCCTGCCGGCAAATTCGAAATATCAAATGTGTACTCTGATTCGAATGTCTGTCTGGAATATATTAACTTCCCCATTAGGTTATACACCAGTAGTTGACCCGCTGGAGCGTATGCAGTAAACACACCATTGCCCGGGTTTGGATAAACCGATATTCCGGTTTCGCTTTCATCATCAACTTCTGAAATTTCTGTTCGGAGTTGGTTGGTAGTAGGAGGAAGGCAGGGAGTTCTTACTATAATAGTATTGGAAGTGTCGGAACAACCGGCAAAAGTTTTCGACACACAAAAATATTTCCCCTTTACTTTTGCTTTATAATAATAACTAGTCGCGCCCGGAATTTGAATAAAATTCCGATACCACTGATATAAATTCATTCCTGGTTGAGCCATTAAAGCAACGCTATCTCCGAGGCAAAAGTTTCTCGGGCCAAGTGCAGAAATCTGGGAAGTGTTTTGCGTTATAGAAATGTAATTTGTTTTAACCAGAGTATCGCAATTTCCATTGCTATTGCAGGCAACTAATGTAACGGTATACATACCTGTACTTGCGTAAGAGTGAGTTGGATTCATCAAAGTAGATGTGCTTCCATCGCCAAAATTCCAGGAATAACTCACAGCGTTTGCCGTATCGGTGAGGTTAGTGAAAGCAATAGCTTTATTTACACATGAACTAGTGGTATCAGCCAAAAACCCCACATTCATGTATGGATATGACCCAATAATAACAGTATATTCCTCATATTGTCCGCAAAGAGCGGTGCAAGCCGTAGCTATAAAATAATTAGAATATGTCGCCGATATTCGCAGCCGTAAGGGGGTATTGGTTACTGCCCAATTGGGAACTGTAAAATAATAAGGTATCATCACAGATCCTGGTATAATATTTCCAGGAATAAGCCGTTCAGCGGTCGTGTCGCTGAAGACCCCGTCGTTATTATAATCGATCCATGCACATAATTTTGCATTTTGAGTTCCCGCTGAATAGTAAAGTCGATGTGTGGAGTCAAGGGTCAAATGATACAGATACGTACAGGTAAAATCTTCGTAAAGGACGTTTTGCGAGAAAGGTGAATTATAAGACTGCTGGTCTATATTAAAATAGGTGATTGCAACTGTGTTGCCTCCACATGGTAGCAAGGTAGATGCACATGATGCAGGTATTGGAATAACAGGATTTTGAATTGCAATTGACTGGTATGTTGTATCAGAGCCAGTACCATTGAATGCAATGAGTTGAACCATGTAGTTGCCACTGGAAGTATATGTATGAAAGGGGTGAAGATCAGTTGAAGTTGTTCCATCACCGAAATTCCACAAATAGGAATTCGCATTGAAAGTGGTATTTGTAAACGCTACAGTAGTGAGGCACTGTATCTCCTGCTCAGTTGTAAAGCTTGAAACCGGGTTAGATGGACCAGTAATTACAACAACAAAGTAATCTTCGTATTCGCCACTAATGGATGAATTACATGCTGATAAATTTGAACTAAGATGTGTACCGATGCGTAATCGTAATGGTACATTAAAAAGTTGAAATGTGATTGGAATCGTTAGGATGCCTGTGATTGAATTTGTTGCAGAATAACCACTATACAACAACTCATTGGCTTGAAGAAAATTCCCATTATTATCAAGATCAATCCATATCTTACAATATTTATTTGGGCTGCCTGTAGTAATTGTAAAAGGATATCGAAAACCCACAATAAGATTTGTTCCTACTGAGCATGAATAATCGGAGTAAGCTCCACTGGTCAGAGTACTTGCATTTTGAATAGAGTTTAATTGCACATTTGTAATCCCTCCTAATTGTGCGCCCGTAGGAATGCATGCCGTAGGATAGAAGCCTGTAGTAGCATGTACGGTGTCATATTCTATATTTGTATCGGTATAACACATATTAGTCCTCGTTGCAATCATGTTAAAGATTGTTGTTGCCGTAACAGGGGCGGCAGATGGAAACAATAGGGTTCCTCCATTTCCATTTTGTGCTGCGCCTGATGGTAAAATACCAATTCTCAATTGGTATGTAACGCCAAATTGTGTGTTGTGTACAGCAAATGAAGCACGGTTTCCGGAACAAACCGTATCGGTGTAATTTACCAGGTTAAAAGGAAGAAGGTCATGACCCACTATAGTTACCTGTGATGACGTTTCGGTAGAACCATTACTGTTTACTACAGTAAGAGATATGTCATAGCTTCCAGCAGTGTTTAAAACTATACCGGTATTGTATTGAGTACTAAACAACGCGTTATTAATTCGCCACTCATAAGTATAACCAGGAAGCTGGGCAGAAGTATTTGCAAATACAATTGAATCTCCCAAACAGTAATCCGCTCCTCCTGGTATGTTAAATGAAGCTATTGGGAATGAAGGAGTAGCACTGAAGTTATTTGTCCGAATCGCATAACCCGCAGCGCCAACCGCAATGCCGGAATTACCATTAAGGAAATCGAACATCCAAACTTTGCTATATCCTGGAAGATTGAATTTTTCCCAAAATTGCCCACCAGTAGTGGAAATATAAACATCTTCTTCACCTGCAGCCAATACCGTGTCCGCACCTAATGAATAAACTACACCATTAGATTCAAAAGGAAGATTAATTGTTGAAAATGTCGATCCAAAATTAACGGATTTCTTCATAATGGAAGAATATTCAACACCAACATATACTACATTGTGTGAACCTGTAATTGAATGGTGGCTTCCCGTAATATTCATTAATGACCAGGTGTTGCCACCGTTCACAGACTTCAAAATTACGTTTTCACCTGTCGCAAACAGCGTGTCGGTTGAGAAGTACTTTACATCATTGATAACCTCAGAAGTTCCGGAAGAAACAAATGTCCAAGTGTTTCCCGAATTTGTGCTCTTCGCAATGCGACCGTTGTTACCAACAGCAACCATATTAACTCCCGCTTTGTCCAGTGATAAGATATATCGTAAAAGAGGAACAGTATCATTTATTGATGCATAATCCCAATTTGTCCCACCATTATTTGTTTTCAAAATAACTTCATCGTTGCCCAGAAAGAACAATCCGGTACATACAGCGCTATTGGTGCCAGTTATTGATACATCATACATGGTACCAAACAACTGCGCACCAAAAGTATCATACATCGGATATACCTGGGTCCAATTGACGCCGTTGTTTGAAGTTTTATAAAAACGGTTGAACGAACCTACCCATATTTCATTGGCAGAAAAATAGTCCACAGATTGCAAATCAAATGATGTATTTAAATTTGCGGATATCCATTGTGCTTGTGCATTATTTAAACAAAAGAAAGCAAGAGCTGAAAGTATCAGTTTTTTCATAAGATGCATGCTATGAATTTTTAAATTTAGGGAGCAAGATACAATTTTCTGTGAGAAAACTAATGCGTTAGTATCTTGGAAATGCCTCAATATTAGGAAGGGAGTACCTTTCGTAAATGTCATTTTGTAATTATGGAATTGAAATTCGAATACCTGCTTAATACATTATACATCAATACATTACCATATAAACCATTGATTTATTTATCTAGTTTTCAATGGACTACGCACTGTTGAAATTGTAATGAAAACTAACTAAGTTTGGGATGAGCAACTCACTAGGCAACTTGGTTTGAATATTGCTAAACAAGTTTGGAAACTAATTTACCAAGATGAGGTGGCGGGTCATTAACGTAACCTTTTTGAGCCTATAGAATTTCTAAGTTTTTTAAATTTAGAATATCTACTAATTCGATACTTCGATTCATAGTATTATCCTTATTAATTTGAAATATTCGATTAAATTTCGCACATTTAACCTATATTTAGAGTGATCATCATGATCCCTTTAAAACGTATTATAACAATTCTATCATACAATGGATATAATTACTATCAATTGTAACAAACAGATTTTGATGGCCAATCAGCTTTATCAAGAATTGTTTCAATATTAAATTCTTCAAGTAGAAATAATCCTATTGTTATTTCCCCTAATCCTGTTCGAGATTTTGTTGAAATATCAAACTATGATTCCAATACCATTCAGTATATAGAACTTATAAACACATTGGGAGAAGTAATTTTTAGAACTCAATATCAACATCTGATCGATGTCTCTTCTTTGCCAGCAGGGACTTATTCTCTCCGGATATCAATAGCTGATAGAATCTATTTAAATAAGTTTGTCAAACAATAGTAACGTAAGTATACTTTTTACTAAAAGTAAAAAATTTGTAGCTGATCCATTAATGACAAATGCAGCATAATAAAGATATATGTCAATGCTATAAATAGCATAATTCATACAAAACAAGCAATTTTAGCGCTGAAATATGCCTGTATTTAATGAACATTAGCACTTTTCGTATACACATCCTTTAGCATTGCCCAACGTTGTCAAGTTCATAAAAAGGGCCATTGAGAAAATTCCCAATGGCCAGGTGAACGACACACGATTAACACTTCAGCTCACCTTTTGATGTATTATGAATGGCATATTTTGTTTTAAACGATCCAATTTATGCGCATAGGTCCTTCAGGCATAGCTATTAACTTATTCGCCTGCTATTTTTTCGATTTCTTTTGTTTCGTTTTATCACCTATTGGTTTTGTAGCCGCCTTTTCGTCAGTCATTTCACTATTATATTCCGACCAGCTAAGTATTCCATCAACAGGTTGCGTAGCCTCGTCAATAGTTGCTTTACGATCAGCACTTAAAGCTTTATTACCCGCTTGAACTGTATTTTCATTTCTTTCAGTACCTTTAATCTTTTCCTCAAGTAAACCATTTGTAGCCAACACGTGCTGATGCGGATCATCTATGTATTGCCATTCTTCTCCCATTTCGGAAGTCTTACCTTCATTCCATGGTCCTGTATAATCTTCTCCACGCGACATGTTAAAATACTTATTGCTGAAACGGGGATCACTTTGCAGGATACCGGGAGGGAAGTTAGGCTGAAGGCTATGAAGTGCAGCCTGAAACATTTGGAAGTGTGTTACTTCTCTGGTCATCAGAAATCTTAGTGTTTCTTTGACCAGTACATCATCCGTGAATTTCATCAGGTTCTCATACACGAGTTTTGCAGTTGACTCTGCTGCAATGTTTAAGCGCATATCAACAGTTATGTCTCCCATACCCATGATATAAGTAGCTGACCAGGGATTACCATTACTATCCGTCAGCGATGGAGTGCCTCCGCTTACCAGAAAGAAATTGGGATTTACTAACGCTTCATGAATGTAACCTTCTTTAGCTGCCTTGCCATCCAACAATTTTGTAAGATCCGATTCATCAGCGGCATTTTTCAGTTCTCCATTGACTCCGGTAAGAAGCATTTGAATAGTAGCTCCCACAATTTCCAGGTGACTGAATTCTTCAGTAGCAATATCCATAAGCATATCGTACTTATCGGGATGTGGTTTTCTGCAACCAAAGGCCTGAACGAAATATTGCATCGCTGCTTTCAGTTCGCCATTTGGACCGCCGAATTGTTCTAATAATAATCTCGCAAATCGTGGATCCGGTTTAGATACCCTTGCGTTGAATTGAAGTTCTTTTACGTGATGAAACATGGTAGTAATTAGTTAGCATTATAAATAAAGAATAGTGTTGCACCACCCACATTCATGACAAATGCCCGGGTAGGATTATTTTCAGTTGTTTTATTGATGATATTGATAAGAAGTTGTTCGGTTTTGCGAAAAGTTTTGCGAGCAAACAGCTTATTTTTGTCCGAACCCGTATCTTCCGGATGAATTTCCGAATTTTTGAATTCAAATGTTTTTGGATCAGTGGAAGTCGATGTTTCCGGATTACTTGGAGATGAATTAGAAATGTCATTATCAAATACACTTTCATCAGAACCTTTCTTCAAGCCATCGTTTACAGAATTTACGATTTCTTTATCCGCGTTTTTAGCTGAATCGTTCTTTCTCATGATCTTATTTCTTAGAATTTGTTTCGATTTTTTCATTTTTCTTATTTTATAATCATGTGTTCGTACAATTATGGTTTTAGTACAACCTTCACACAATCCTCTTCTTTATTTCTGAAGATATGGTAGGCATGTTCTACTTCTGAAAGTGGCAAACGATGTGTAATAATGTCATCGAGTTTTACTTTTCCTTCTGAAACATATTTCATTAGTTGATCGATGTATTTGTGCGCCGGAGCTTGTCCGCCTTTGAGAATTATTCCTTTATCAAAGAACTGACCAATAGGGAAGTTATCATAGGTGCCAACGTACACGCCCAAAACTGAAACCGTACCATTTCTTCGTACCGCACTCATGCAAGCTTCCAATACTTTAGGAGATCCCTTTTCAAGGTTAATAACGGCTTTTGCCCTGTCCAGTAAATTTCGGTCAGGTTCAAATCCTACTGCTTCAACACAAACATCAGCACCGCGATTATCAGTTATGGATCGAATGAAATCAACCACATTACTACCATCACCACCTTCCCAAAGGATCCCTTCGGAATTGGCAGATTCGCGAGCTTTGTCCAGTCGATATTTTACTGTATCAACATTAATAACTCTGCCTGCTCCCCGTAGCCATGCACTTTTAGCTGCCATTATTCCTACAGGACCGGCACCAAATATGAGTACAGTTTCTCCACCTTTTACATTTGCCCAATCTATACCGGTGTAGCCGGTGGGAAAAATATCGGTTAAAAAGAGCGCTTGTTCATCCGTTAAATTTTCAGGAACAATGCGAGGACCATAATCAGCATACGGCACTCGTACAAATTCTGCCTGACCGCCATCATAACCACCATACAAATCGGTGTAACCGAATAATGCTCCCCCTTTTTCTTTCAGCAAGCCACCTTCCGGACCATAATGGTCGGGATTGCTATTCTCGCAACTACCCGGCGATTGATGATCACAGAAAAAGCAATGTCCACAAGCAATAGGAAATGGAACAACAACGCGATCACCTTTTTTAAGATTTTTTACATCTTTACCTACTTCCTCAACAACACCCATAAATTCATGGCCCATTACCATGGGGCGGAGTTGAGGTAAACTTCCATTGTAAATATGTAAGTCACTTCCACAAATTGCAGTTGCAGTTACTCTGATAATGGCATCGCGACTTTCCTTAATAATAGGGTCAGCGACAGTTTCATATTTAATTTTACCTCCGGGGTGTACTACAGCTGCTTTCATATTTTATTTTTTATTTTTTTTATTTTCAATTGGTTTCTGTTGTTTGTGAACCATTTCTGCAACCATGCTTTCAGGCAATAGATTACTTATAGCTACTTCCACTTTATTCATGGTGCCTGATACAACATTATCGACACCTTTTATCAATGCATTGTAACCATCCATGGCCACTTTTGCAGGATCGGCAAGATCGCCTTCAACAACATTTTTTGCGTTGAGCATATCTGCTTTTGCAAAAAAGTCGGTGTCGGTGGGTCCGGGAAGTAGTGCGGTGATGGTGATGCTTGTATCTTTCACTTCATCACGGATGGCTGCAGTAAACGATTGGACAAAAGCTTTGCTTGCATGATAAACTGATTGCAAAGGTCCCGGAATTCGGCTGGCAACAGATGAAACATTTAGTATGCCTCCATCACCACGCTGCAACATATCTTTAAGAAAAAGTTTGGTTAGGATCACTACACTGGCAATATTCAGATTTATAATTTCCAGTTCCCGATTTATATCTGTTTCTGAAAATTCTCCATATTGTCCCTGTGCTGCATTGTTAACCAAAATTGAAGGTTTTATTTTCAGGGATTTCACATCGTCATACAACTCAAAGGCATTTTCAGTTTTAAAAAGATCTTTAGCAATAGTCAAAACATCAACTTTATATTCTTTCTTAATTTTTGATGCTGCAGATTTTAAATCCTCTTCAGTTCTTGAAACCAATATCAGGTTATATCCGGAAGCGGCAAAACATCTTGCAAGTTCAAACCCTATACCCATAGAGCCTCCGGTTACTAATACATAATCGGCTCTTTTTGCAGGTTGGGCTGATTGGGTTTTTGGGGTTGTGGTTTTCATGTTGAGGTGTTTGTGGTTTCTCTATGAGAAAGATTTGTGCCAAACTACCTTAAGCCTCACAACATGAAAGTTTTATCTGAAAAGTGAGGAATGTAATCTACAAATTCCCAATAACTAATTAGGTGGTGCAAGATGTGCGTATTGATTTCCACGTATATATTTTGTTCCGCGCACTGAAAATGAACTACGGATAAATAAAAAAGCAGGAAACTCCGAAGAGCTTCCTGCCTGATGCACCAGTACTTTAAAGTATCCCCTGGTGAAGTTTATCTGAAAATTGTATGATGATTGTGTGTTTTGATCTTTCCTTCCGGGGATTTCTTTAGTCTACTGCATTTTCATTTTCCCTACCCAAATTTTAGTATAATCTTCATCGTGGCCATAGTATGTTACAGAATTTTCGGACGAGTTGAAATAGCTGGTGAAATTACGTTTAAGAAAATATTTCTGATCGCCCGGTATTTTAAAGGTCCCCAATGAGTTAGTTGTGAGATCAATTTTCCCAACTCTCGGGAAATAGAGTGGATAGAATGTAGGACTATCATAATAGGCATCCAGAAAATCTTCATATCCTTTAACGCCTTTTACTTCCAGAATTTCCCAAAACAGACTTTTACCATCTGCAGACAAGTAGAAATTTTGCATCATACTGAAGATTTCACTTTTCTTATCATTGTTTATTTTTCCCAACCCATACTGTGCTTTAAGTACCCCATCCTTACTAAAGTGGAAGCAAACCAGGTCTTCATAAGAATCTACGATATTTCCGGAGCCCATGTTAACCTTTGCCGATAGTTGACCTGCTATCAAATATTCTTCAGCAGGAGTTACATAGAAGTTTTCGATATAAAACCGTTTCCCATTATAAGGAGTGGCGCCTTTATCTCCGGGAGCTGTTTTAAATTTACTTTTGAAATCGGCTACCGGAATGTTTGTTGCAAATTCCATCTTGTTATTGTCAAACTTTATAAGATGAAAATTTGCCATTTTCTTGCTTAATGATTTTTGCCAGTTAAAATCGAGTCGGTTATTTCCTCCTTCAGTATATCCCGGATTGTAGATCGGTGCATACTCACTGAACGTTTTGTTATAGAATTCCGCTTCTTCCGGTGAGGTGCCAAACAAAAATACTTGTTTATCGCGTTGGTATGCAGCAGTAATTAATATAGCCGGTACCGGGCTCTTAAAGGGTATTCTTTCTTTTAAACCACCTTTGATATTAAACCGGAAGTAAAGATAATTGGTAGCCTCCCCATTCCCTTTATTTGGAGCAAAAATGGCGATTACATCATCATCTGGCAGTTGATCACAGAACACAAGCGTATGTGCCCCATTCATTTCCAAAAGATTTTCTTTAATTTCGAGTTGGTCATTGAACATCACTATCCGGAACTGGTCAGCAAGTGCTTTATCTTTTGATTCAGCTTTAGCTATCACCAAAACATCACTTTGGTCATCATCACTTGATGAGTAGGAGGCATAACCCAAATAGGTTTTCCCATCGTCGTTTCTTGGCTTTATAGTTTCCCGTGCTAATGTTTTTTTAACAATATATTTCTGACGTTCATGATTCCAGGTACGAAGGGTAACTATTTTATTAAGCTTTAATTTCATGCTTAACACATCAAAAGAATTGGTACCACCCACATTTGCAAAGTATCTGGTAACTTCTTTATCGGGTTTGGAAACTTTCTTTTCTTCCACATCTTTATTCGCGATAAAAGCCGGTGTTTTGTCAAAAGTATATTCTTCAAATTGAACAGCATCACTCTTCTTATCGACCTTCATCTTGTAAGTGAGTACGCTACCTCCGTTTTCATCAGTAGTTACATCATATAAAAAGCCTTTGATAGCTTTTTTTGAAAGTGGAGCGACAGATTCTGTAATTTCCTGGGCATTTATTGTCGCATTAGAAATGAACAAGGTAAATGCACCTATTAATAGTTTTTTCATAAAGTTAGTATCAGAGGTTTTATGTTTATTGAATTATAAGTTTTCCTCTGGATAAAATTCCATTATCATCAGAGATGGTGTAATTGTAACATCCACTTGCCATTCCTTCTCGTGAAACGTTCATACTGGTTGATTCAAATAAACTTTTGCGGATTTCACGACCTTGCATATCGCTTAGAGTGAAATAGGTTTGCGGCTGATATTTATCCAGTTTAATTTCGGATTTATCAGTGAATGGATTTGGTGACACCGTTACATTTATTGGTTGTGGAACAAATGTGATACCGGTAGTAAATGAAGGATTAAATGCGAGTGTCTGATCACCATCATTTTCTGCATAATATAATAACTGCATTCCGGTGGTTAGATCTATCCAGTTATAGTTTGTGGAATTTGGTCCCAGACTATTGGTTCGGACAGAAGTAATTAATCCTACATTACTAAATGATCCTTGCGGCAGTATCAATGTTCCTGCACCACTGAATGTAACTGTTCTTGTACCGGTCTGGTAACTACTTACTGTTGTAGCGTCGCTATAATTAGTTTTAGCATAAGTATCAGTAAAAGACTGTCCAAGTGAAAATGGAAAGATCAATGACCGGTCGGGATCCTGATATATTTCATGTTCGGTAGATGGTGCATAACTCCCTGCTTTTCCTACGCTATCGGGAGTAACAATCAAATAATCATAACCCACAAATGCAGTTAATGCAGGATCATACTGAACGTAATTACTTTGCGGAAACAGATTGGCATACGGAGTAGCAGATGGTTGGCCGAAAATAAATTGTACTACGGGTGTCCCTGCTTGTGCAGAAATCGTGGAAGCGTTCCATACCGAACCCGGTCCGTTGATACTTAATATGCCCATGTTAAACGATGCTAAATCTCCAATAGCCGCATCAAGAGTAGTTCCAATTGCATTCGAGTAGTTTGCATAATTTAATGTCTGGCTTTTACTCGTTATAGCCATCAACAGTAGTAATAATGTAGTAGCAGTTTTTTTCATAGTAATTTATTTAAAGGATTTTAATTTAAGCGTTACTGTAGTAAAATGAATATATTATTATGGTTGAAGGTTAATGTTCAGTCAAAGTTATACCTGATCGCCAGGGTGGGCAATACCAAATTAGTAGTAATCTTTTCTGATTGCTTTAAAGTACGGTGTTTAAAAAAGCACTGCTTAGTTACCTGTTGTAAGCCTTATTAATGGCTTCAGTACGAGAGTTGACCTGAAGTTTTTCGTAAATATTTCTGATGTGAGTACGAACAGTTTCTGTACTCAAAAAAAGTGTGTCGGCAATCTCTTTATATCGAAGTCCTTTGGACAGCAATTCCAGAATTTCATTCTCTCTGTTCGAAAGTTTCTGTAATTCCGGTTTTTCGGGCACAGTCTGGAAGGAAGCAACAATTTTTCTGGCAATGTGACTGCTCATAGGAGAACCTCCCTTATGAACATCAAGTAAGGCATCTAATAGTTTTGAAGGCTGTGTTGTTTTAGTCAGATAACCGGTCGCACCTGATTTCAACGCTTTAAAAACCGATTCGGTATCTTCATAAGAAGTAAACATCACAAATTGGGTGTTGGGACACAAGGGTTTAAGTGCTCCTACGCAATCTATCCCTGACATACCGGGCAGATGAATATCCATTAGAACAACATCAAGATCTAGCCGGGGAATTTCAGCAAGGGCTAATTCAGCATTGAGAAATGCATGTTCACAGGAAAAACCTTCGCTGCCATTAATAAGCATTCGAATGCCATCGCTAATTTGCTGTTCATCTTCAACAATCCCTATTTTCAGATTCATTCCACAAATTTATCTTAAAACAAACGATTGTGTATACCACAAAAGTAGTAGTTATGTTTTCGACAGCTGACTTACAGGAACTGTTATTCGGATACTGGTACCACTATTTGGTTCACTTTTTAGGCTGAAAACACCTCCGATAGCTGCAATTCTTGCCTGCATGTTGGTGAGTCCGTTTCCTGATTTGACTTTTACATCAGTTAAACCTATTCCATTATCGGAAACATTGATAATCAGATCATTATCATTTAAGGTGATTCCTAATTGGATTTCCGTAGCAGCGGAATGCTTCACAATATTATTTAAAGATTCTTTCACAGTCATCAACACCTCCCGGTAACACTCCTTACGAATTTGAAAATCGGGGAAGTTGGCAGGTATGTTAAGTTGCAGTTCTGCAGTAAAATCTTCCAGATAATCGGATGTAAATTCCCGGATAGCAGCAATTAAATCACCGGTAGTGGTATTTTCCGGATTCAGCGCCCAGATGAGATCCCGCATATTGCCGATTAGTCTCTTTGATGTTTCCGAAATTGCAGCAGCATTGGAAGAGACATCAGCATTCGTTTTGGAATGATTCAGCATTAGCTCGCTCAAAAAATTAATTTTAGATAAACCGGATCCAAGATCATCATGGATATCTTTGGCAAACCGAAGTCTTTCATTTTCTGCAGTAGATTGTATAGTAAGTTCTTTTTCGAGTTTACTTTTCAATTTTTGTTTTTGAAAATAGAAATAAACAACTGTTCCCATCAAAATGAAAAATAGCATTCCTGAAATAATTAATAAGTTTCTTTTTCGGATTTCACTTTTCTGATTTTCAATTTCAAGTGCACTGATTAACTGTCCCTGTTTTAATTCCTGAATTTGTGATTCTCTTTTTTGGTTTTCGAGTTGATTTTCCAATTCCGCAAGCTTTTGACTAAATGCAATCGGCTGAATGCTATCTTTAATCCGATAAGCCATCAAAAGATAATCATAAGACTGTTTCGGATTATTCAAAGTAATATAGATCTCTGATAGCGATTTGTAACAATCCATAACTTTAACCTTCATATTACTTTTAAGTGCAGCGTCAAGTGCTTTTTTTACATGATAAACCGCCTTATCATACTGCTTCATTTCAGCATAAATGTCTCCTAATTGTCGTAAAGTGGAAATTTCAATCTGCAGATAGCCACCTCCGGTGATTGAATGTAAGGCCTGGTTGGCATAATTGACTGCGGCAGTATTTTCTCCTTTTTCAAGTGCTACCATACTTAAGTTGGAATAGCATATTGCAATACCATTACTATCACCCAATTGCTGATAAAAATTTAAAGCTTTATTGTAGCATATTTCGGCACTATCATCCTGCACCAGCATGTAATAAGTATTACCAATATGAAGTACTGCGCTTGCCTGCCCTGCGAGGTTATTTAATCTTTCAAACTGAATCAGACTTTTCAGATGGCTTTCATTTGCTTTTTCATATAGCCTTTGTGCATATAAAATCTCGCCGAAAATGTCATCAGCCCATGCAAGACCGTTAGCAGATTTAAGATCTTCAAAAATGTTTCTTGCCTTTTCATAGTATTCCTGCGATTTTTTTGTTTCACCGGTACGCAATAAGAGCTTAGACAAAAATTGAAATTGTTCAGCCAATAAAAATTTATCATTGATTCTTTCAAAAGCTAAAACCGATTGTTGAAGATATTTTTTGGAAGAATCATATATGCCAAGATAATAGTAGCATAAACCAATGGCACTACTTATTTTTCCTGAAAAAGAGGAATCTTTTTGTGAATCAGAAGTTGCAATTAAATCTGTTAGTTTTTGTATGGCCTTATTACCCCTGTTGGTATTGGCATAAACCATGCTCAAAATCAGTTCGCTTTCAATTCTGCCTTTCTGATAGTTTGATGTGATGGATTTTGTTTGAGCTTCACTTGCCAATGATTCTGTTTTGCTTAAATCAATGCTTAGCAATTCAGATGCCCTTTTATTCAAAGAATCAATGTTCTGTGAATTGTTTTGAGGGTATGCTTCAAATGTGAAGAGAAATGTAATAAGGACAGGTAAGAATAGTGAACGAACCGACAGATCAAACATAATTCTTATTGTGGTTATTTAATGTAACCTGCACAAGGTAAGGTTTTAAGGCAATTTCAGATTGATAAATTTGTCAATCTTTTTTATTTTGTTGAAAACTAGTTATATATCAACAAAAAAGGGCCATTGAGAAAATTCCCAATGACCCGGTGAACGACACACGTTTGACACTACTTATTCACCTTATATTTATCGACTCCTTTGCCTTTGAAGGAGAAGATGTATTCACCATCCGAAGTAAGGTCCATACCATCACCATACTGTGATCCACCACCTTTACCTTTCGACTTCAGAATACCTTTGATGGCACCGGTAGCAAGATCAACGCCGGCTATAGTATTGCTGTTTTCTTTTTCCTTACGGAGGAAGAAGTTGTTGCCTACCATGTGATAAGTTGTAACTCCCCTGAACTTATCGGTGTTGTATAATTTAGTTCCATCTTTTTTACTGTATGCAGCCATTCCGTTATCGCAAACCAATGCAATGTTTTCACCAATATCGAATGCCCACATAGTTTTTCCAACTTTTCCTTTGCTGTGATCGACATTGATTTTCATCTCACCTGAAGCAATATCAAAACCATAAAACTCATCACCTGAACCGGCATAAACCATATTTTCGCTCAGAATCAGATTGGAAATTCTTTTATCAAATTTTTCTGATCTCCATGCCTTTGTGCCTGTTGAGCCATCAAGTGCAATAATGCCATAGCTTCCGATAAAATCCCATTCGTAGTTGTAATAAATAGTAGTAGTTGTTCCATATTGATCTTTGGTAACTACACGCTCTACAGTTTGCTTGTTAACCAGTCCGCCAATTTGTGCTATAACTTTTCCATTTTGATTGAAGAGCGCAGGCATTCCCATAGCACCTGTTATTTTTTCAGAAGCCCACAATAGTTTACCGGTTTCAACTTCTCTTTTTTCCACAAATTTTGTTTTCAGTTTATCGCTTCCCATTACCAGATACACAGCATCATTGGTAAACAGTGGAGGTGCAATAACTCCATACATTCCACCTTTCAGAATTTTTCCGCCATGTGGACCCCTGTTCCAGAATCCCTGACGAACGCCCTGATCAGTTTCATAAACGGCATGCCACATTTCCGCTCCGGTTTTTGCATCAAATACCTGAAGACCGTCGAGTTGAACCGCTACTTTGTCGCCACGCAGGTATATTTTTACCAAGGGTTTTCTTGTTACAACTTCTTTTTCTACAAAACCTCTATAAGTTGCTTCCCATTTTATTTGACCGTTGGTTGCATCCACACGAATCAGCTGATTTTTGAATCCCGAGAACAGCGCACCTAAAGTAGATGGTTTATAATTTATCATGATGATTTCTTTCGTATCTCCCAGATAAAGGTATGATCCGATAGATCCTTTAAAGCGATCAGTTTCCCAGATTTTTCTTCCTGTTCGCGCATCTACCATCACCAGCGAATTTTTTAAGCTGAATAAGAAGGCACTTATTTCATTGATGTATTCAATATTATCTTCACCTAAATCCTGATATTCATTGGCTGTCCATAGTCCCTGTCCTGTTACAACATCTATAACGGAAATATGATCTTTCCCCATTTTTTTGTCGAATAGAAACAGTAAGTTCGGATCAAAGAGGATGTACTGATATTCTGCTTTGTTAGCTCCTTCTTTACCAGTAATGTCTTTGAATTTGCCGGCCCAGATTTTTTTACCGGTTCCATCCAGTGCAGTTGCTTCATTCTCATCGGAGGCAACTATTATGTCACCTTTAAAGCTGGCAACTGCCAATACTTTCGATTTATTTTCAAAATCTGATTCCCACACTAAAGGGAACTCTTCCTTTTGCGCAAATGCTCCTTTGAACAGAAGCAATGCCATGCTTACTACTAATGCTGCTTTTTTCATGGTGTTTAATTTAATTAATTTCAAACGTGTGTATAATTTTTAATCGTTGTCCTTTTGCCAGTTTAAATTCAAAAGTCATGTCCTTTATAAAATTGCTAAATGCATTTATAAAGGGAACAGGTTCAATGTGTGCTTCTTTAACAAAAATGGATTCTACTTTTTTACCTTTAAGCACCAATTCCATTTCAATGCTGCCTTTACTTTCAGGATAATGTTTGTTGCGGAATTTGTTGAAAGCATCCGATTTGATGAATGAAACTAAAATGCTATGCACTTCAGCTTCCTTATCGGGATTTGAGGTGTACTGAGCTGAGGCGGATGTTATGGTGGCAAGAGTAAAAAACACCAGACCAGTAATAAATATCACAATTGATTTCATGCTGCAAATTTCCTTCAAAACGAAGGGCAGCGCAATCGGTGCCAGTGGGTAAATTATATACCCACCAGTACGGATACCAAATTATAAAATGCTGTAAATCAGCTATATGAGTTTATTCTCATTAGCGTATTTTACCAGGCCCAAAACACTTTTAGTACCGGTTTTGCGAAAAATGTTTTTGCGGTGGGTTTCAACAGTTCTTTCGCTGATAAAAAGGGTTTCACCAATTTTGGCGTTGCTGAATTCTTTGGCAATAAGCTTAATGATTTCTATTTCACGCGGGGTCAAATGAACAGCATTTTCGTTTTGTGAAGAATCAGTTTTTTTACGATCAAGAAACGCTTTGGTAAGTTCAAAGTTTGCTGCAGCACATATATACACTTCACCCCTGAAAATGGTGAGGAGTGCTTCACACAATTCATCTTTACCTGTATTTTTTAATAAGTAACCGGAGGCTCCTGCCTCCAGCAACTCACTTATTGCACCGGCATCTCCCAACATAGAAAGTGTTAACACTTTGGTTGATGGTTGAAGTTTTGCGATTTGTGTAACAATATCTTTACCGCTTACTTCCGGCATTTGTATATCTGAAATAACAATATCTGGTTTGAGAGAAAGTATTTCGCTAACAGCATTTCGGCTATCGGTAGTATACCCACATACTTCAAACCGATGATCTCCATCTAATAAAGAGCGAATACCATCAACAATTATTTTATGGTCATCAACAAGATATACAGTAATCGGTTTCATGATTATGCTGTGGTGTGATTGCTTAATGGTAAATCAATAGTAATTACTGAGCCTCTACCTGGTGCGGAATCAATTTCGACATTTCCATTGAGGATTGTTAATCGGGAGTGAATATTGTACCAACCGTTGCCGGATGTTGATTGTAATTTTGTTTTATCAAAGCCTTTACCATTATCTTCGACCATCACGCTTAGAATATTTTTATCAGCCATTAACTGCACCGTAGTCTCAGTTGCATCCGCATATTTCATGATGTTGGTAAGTAGTTCCTGAATGATACGGAATAAATGAATTGCAGAGTTCGTTGTAATGGAAGGAAGTTCCGGATCTGCATCTATAATCAGATGCAATTTTCCCGTTTTATTTATTCTTTCGGCAAGTTCATGAAGGGCAGCCACTAAACCTGAACGCATTAAATTAGAAGGCATCAGATTGTGGGAAATTTCACGGAGTTCCACGCAGCTTTTATCCAAAGCATCCAGTGATTCCGGACTTACGGGTTCGCGCGATAAACGCATTCTTACCGATGCAAGTGATTGCCCGAGTCCATCATGCAATTCAGCTGCAATTCGTTTTCTTTCATCTTCCTGAGAGGCAATCACAGCTTTCAATCGAAGTTCTTGTTGCTTTTGTATTTCTTCATTCAATAATTTTTGCCTGACCAGTTTTTGTCTGTTAAAGTAGAGCAAGCCGGCGGAAAGAGCCAGAATTAAAATGCCTGACAATAAAAGTAACTGATTATTTTTATTCGAAATATTTAATTCTTTCAGTTGATTTTCCCTAAGCAAATTAGCATTCTCTTTTTCTTTTTCAGCAGTTTCATATTTGGTCTGCATTTCAGTTAACTGTTTGTTCCGGTCCAGATTAAACAAACTATCTTTAAGAGTAATGTGTCGCTTATAAAAGTCGAATGCAGTTTTGTAATTGGATTTTCTGGAATTGGCCTCCGCAAGCATTTTGTAATTATACGATTGGAGGTCGGGAAATTTCAGCGAGTCGGCCATTTGCAAACTTCTGTTAAAATAATTAATGGCTTTGTCGGTTTCATTCATTGCCATATTCACTTCACCAAGGTTCACCAGACTGGTAGAAATAGCAAACTGTTCTCCTTTTTTTTCACGTATTGCCAATGCACGTAACAAAAAAGATTCCGATTCTTTGAATTCAGAGCGGTAAGCATGAATAAGCCCAACATAATCGAGGCTATAACTCATACCAATCTCATCACCTGCTTTTTCGTATAGTTCCAAACCCTTTTGGTAATGGATCATAGCTGAGTCGAGGTTACCTTTGGTTTCGAATACAATTCCTAGATTGTTGTTGGTATTTGCTAATCCATTTAGATTCTTAGTTTGCTGATATATGGTTAATGCTTTTCGCAAATATGTTTCAGCTTGATCGCCATCTCCATGCTTGCGCATCATGTTTCCAATATCATTGAACAGCTCAGCTTTACCATCCGCATTATTTGCCTTATCGTAATCAGCAATAGCTTCCAACATAAGTGTCAAAGCATCTTCATATTTACCGCTGTAATAAAGGAGCAGACCTTTTCCTTTTTTGGCTTTAGCCTTCCCAGATAAATAATTGGAGTTCGATGCCAGGGTCAGTGCAGAGTCGAATGCCATAGCTGCATTTTCCAGGCTTTTCTGATAAATGGAAGTTCCGTAGTCAGCAAGCAAATCGGCTTGTTCGCGATCGGATTTACCTTTTAGCTGTTGAAGTACGGAATCGGGAAGTTGATTTTGAGCAATCAGCTTCCACGGATAGAAAGCTACTAAGCAAGTAAGGAGTAGTAATCGAAATATGGGCATTTGATTGTTGTGGTCAATAACAACTGAAGGAGCAACAGATTAACAAGGTGGAACGGGCAATTGTGGTTAATTCCGGTGGGCAAGGTAAGAAGAAGGGAAAGACTGTGCAAATTCGAAAACCTCTCAAACCCGGGCATACAAATTTAAAGACAGCGGATCACCTTTTGAGGGTAATCCGCTGTGAAAAGGGTGGCCGGGAATTGGGGAAAAATATAGAAATTTGAGAAAAGTATAAGTTTTTGGAATGAAATCAGTTAATGGGCAAATGGTTAAATTTAACCGTAAACCTGATGCTGTGCATTCTTATGCTGCTATGATTTCAATCAGTTTCGTTTGTTAAATTTTATGAGTGCTTCGGTGCGGTTGTGTACGTGAAGTTTTTCGTAAATATTGTAGATGTGTGAGCGAATGGTTGAAATGCTTACGAATAGTTTGGCAGCAATATCTTTATACCGGTATCCTTCAGAAAGCAGAATTAGCACTTCCCGTTCTCTTTCTGTAAGTTCATATTCGTTTTTTTCGGTCTTGTTTTTATTGAAACTTGCTACTACCATTCTTGCAATACTGCTACTCATAGGGGCACCCCCGTTGTGTAGTTCATGCAAAGCTGCTATCAGTTCTTCCGGAGGCGATTGTTTCAGGAGATAGCCGCTGGCCCCAGCTTCCAAAGCTTTAAACACATTTTCATTATTTTCATAAATGGTGAACATCATGATCAGAACTTCCGGGTACATTTTTTTTATGATCCTTGTGCAGGTGATACCATCGGTTCCCGGTAGATTTACATCCATTAAAATTAAATCGGGCTTATTTAGTTTCATATGCTCCAAGGCATCCTCACCGGAGGTAAATCCCTTCGCTGAAAAGTCGGGGTATTGATTAATCAGAAAAGCATACCCTTCCATGATTTCCTTTTCATCTTCAATAATCAATACGTTGATCCGCTTATCCATAATCTAGAATTATCAAAGGTACTGAGAGACAATTGGTTGTTTTCTAAGATAAAAGTATGATTTTTAGGAAAAATCAATATTTTTAAATAGGAACTGATATTGGGTGCCTTGTCCGGGTGAACTTTCCATTTTCATAGTGCAATTAATTTCAGAAGCCCGTTTTCTGATGTTTTTAAGCCCGTTACCCCGCAAAGCTGATTGGTCGTTCAGGAATCCCTTGCCATCATCATATGTATTGATAATCAGATGATTGTGATTCATTTTAAACGTGATTGTAAAATTCGTGGCTCCTGAATGTTTAAAAGTATTGGTGCAAAGCTCCTTCACGATAAGGAATATATTTCTTCGTTGCTTGGCATTAAAAATCAGGTTAAATTCAGCGGGGATTTCATTGATTAAACGGAAAGTGATGGAGGTATCGCTAAAATAGTCGAGACCATACTTATTGAGATATGCTACCAGATTCGCAACATTATCATTTTCAGGATTGAGGGCCCAAATAATATCATCCATTTTTTTTCGGGCGGCATAAGCATAGCCGGATACCTTCTCGAGTTGAGTATAAACGGGATCGTCGTCATTCAGATTTCGTTTAGAAAAATCAATACTTATAGATATTTTTGAAAGGTCGCTGCCAACATCATCATGCATATCAGCGGAAATACGGTTTCGTTCGTGGTTTAATGCCGACCTTTTCTCCATCAGCAACATTAATTGCCGGTTTTTTCGTCGACTCAAGTAAGTTATCAGCATCCACACTGCTGAAATAACTAAGACCAGAGATAACAGTATAAACCACCAGGTGAGATAAAAGGGATAAGCGACTTGAAATTTCAACACTTCTGTTTTTGACCATGCACTATCGCCTTTTTTAGCACGTATTTGTAATGTATGATTTCCACTCGACAAATCGGGGAAAATTAATTCTGTCAGCTTGGTAGATGACCATTCGGGATTATGATTAAATTTATATTGATAAATTACATCTTCTTGTTGTGTGAAAGTAACAGCAGTATATTTAACTTTCAGGAAGTTATTTTTATTAGAAAGCTTAATGCCATTAAAATTAATTTTCTCATCTCTGTAATTTTTAATTTCGGAAATGTAAAAATCAGGAGATTTAGCGGCAGATATTCTTAATGATTTGGGAACCACAGCCAATCCTAAACCGGTTACAACATAATAATTTTCACTATCAAAACTCACATCTTTAACTTCATTTGAAGGCAGTCCATTCTTCTCGCTGTACACACCAATGTACGAATAAGAATTATTTCTATATGTAAAAAAAGCCAGACCTTTGTTTGTGCAAACTAAAACTGTATCGTTCATGTGCCGTACTTTACGACATAATTGCGAAGGCAAACCATTTTCAGTTGTCAAATGATGTTGAACAGAATTATTCTTCATCAGCAAAATACCATCACCATCGGTAGCCAATACCAACGTTGAATCGGAAGTGTAACTGATATCGATGATTCGGCTCGACACAAATTTATCAATATTTGTAAGCTTTATAGTTTTGTTGTTTTCAAATTGATATAATCCATCTGTTTTGGAATATATAATTGAATTAATGCCCTGAGGAATACTTTGAAGAATTCGGATTCCTGAAGGTATAAAAGTTTTATCCGTAAGAATTTTTGTGTTACCATCATTTCCAGTATGGATTCGGTAAACCTTTTGAGATGTTGAGGCGAGACCATTTCCATTCGCATCAACATTAATACTGTTAAATTTATAAATGATGATTCTGTCAATTACAATCCCATTGGTTTGATCAGCATTTTCAATTTTTTGCAATGATGTTTTTAGTAATCCGTAATCACATAATAACCAAACATCCTGGAATGGATCAACATAAATTTGATTAATTGCTCCAACATCAACCCCGTCTGATGAAATAAATTTAACTTTGTTAACAGTTCCGTTATCATATGCAAACAAAGAGTTATCACTTCCGCCAACTAAAAAATTTGCAGGTCCGGTTTTATATATAGCAGATAATGTTTTGTTTTCAAATGCCTGAGGAATAAAGTAGGTTCCGGCTCTGAAACTTTGCGGTAACATATAAACGCCATTATTTCGGGTTGCAACCCATAAGTTGTTTTCTTTATCTAAAATAGAAGAGATGACGATGCTCTCAATATTAAAATGATAAAGTTTTCTTTTCACCGGAAATAACTCATAAATATGTACACCTGAATTTGTTGTTGAAATTATTAAAATGGAATCTTGTAATGTTGAGGTAATGTATGTATCTTTATTGATGTCTGTTTCACTAAAGTCAATTAAATTTACTATTTCTCCCTTATCGATTCTTCCGATTGACGACTGATTGGCAAAACAATCAATTCCAGGAGTGGATCCAAAAAAAGTTGTGATAGCTCCTTTCAATGTTGAATCAACAATGACAAATGCATTTATTGATTCATTCAACTGAAGTTTAAAATAGCTCGAATGTACATTTATGGTTTTATCAGGACTTTCAGAAACACTCAAACAGTCTTGAGGAATAATTTTAGAAATATTTATATGATACACTTTTTCTCCATCTAGTAATGCAAGCATATTTCCTATAGAACTGAACCAAATCCTGTTCTTTGAATCAATATACATGTTTTCGAAACCTGTACCTACATAGAGTTTTTTTATAAATGAATCTGTTTCCGAATTGTGAATACTGTTGTCTTTAAGTGAATAAAATGACAAATAACCATTGAAACTTAGAAACCATACACGTTGAAATGGATCCTCATAAATTCTGAGAATATCATTGTCGGGTAACCCTTCTTTTCTTGTAAAATTAGTGAATGTTGTTCCGTCAAATCTGCTAACACCCTCACTGGTCGCAATCCAAATGTACCCTTTACTATCCTGAAAACACATGTAGGTGTTCATCCCGGCAATACCATCTGAAATAGTATAATGCCTGATGCCTGCTATTTGACATAGAGCAGAAGTACTAAGACACGCCAGCGTTAAAAATGTAAGTACGATTTTTCGGGCAAATGCTGTACTATATTGTTTAATTATCTGTAGGAAGTACATTCAGTGAGGAGGCTCATGAAATGGACATGGTGAGTGATTAATTAAAGCATATAATACACCTTAATTGTTCACTTACTTAATGTTTAAGATCTGGTTGCTTCTGGTGTTTTAATGATTGTGTTGTATACTATGGCTATTACAAATGTAATGCAAAAACCTTCAAATCCTACCGGGAAGAGGTGCCGGCATTTATAGTAAAATGCCGGCATGTATACCATTGGTGCTGATATGCAGATTGAACTTACTTTCTTTAAATGTTTAGAATACAATTAGATAGTTTACCGCAATGTCTGAATTTAGGTATAAAAGACGGCACTTCCCTATGTGTTTTCTAAAGTTTATAGTTTCACAACCCGAACAGTTTCTGTGCTAATATCAGATGAAAGTATTAGATAATAAACTCCCTTTGGAAGCTCATGAAGATCGGTTTCAATATCAAATTTAGCCGGCTCAACTTGTTGATTCAGAAGCGACGCTACCTTTTTCCCCGTTGTATTGTATAATTCCAGTGATGCATGACCGGCATTTTCAAGTTGAAATTGTATATGCAAATTGTTTGCTGTAGGATTTGGCATACACTGTAGTGAAGTTATTTTTGCTTCTCTTTTTATGGATATTATCTCACTCGTATAGCCTGCACCATCATAATCAATTTCTTTTAAACGGTAGTAAGTCATAGCTGCCGGGAATTCATCCGCAATTTCATACATAATATTGTTATTCGAATTGCCTGCTGCTTTTAGTGTTGCGACCTGCTTGAAAATATTCCCATCCAATGAGGATTCAAGAATAAAGAAGTCACTGTTTATTTCAGATGCGGTTACCCACCATAGTTTATTTTTCTCACCATCTTGTTTTCCTGCAAACGTTATGAGCTCTATTGGCAATGGACTTGGTACTGCAAGCCCTACTCCAAAATATCCAAATCCATTCATGCCATTTCTCATGGTAAGTGTTGCATCACTTCCCGATACACATGTTCCACTTAAGGTCCAGCTGACAGATGTAGGGGGACTCAATGGTGAAAGTAGTGCGGTAGCATAATTTGCTGTTGGCGAATAGGAGGTGTTGTACAGCGAAATATTGTATGTTCCACTGTTCCCGTTTGCTGAGGGCAGTATGCTCCAATATCCATTGTCAAGTACTGGAAGCAGGCTGTAATTATAGGAAAAACAATCGCCTGTTACAGGTCCTGTTGGAATCACCGGATAAGCAGAAAAACTTGCCACTAAATTTGGAATTAAGGTTGGTGTGGTGAAATTCACTTCTGCTAATTGGTACCCTTTTGTAGCATGTCCAACCGGGAAAGCATACATATCAGGATTACCACTCAATGCGCGTCTCAGATTTCCCTGCACAAAACTCGTAGCATGTCCACCAACCACTGCGCCGGGATCAGGATTATTTACAACAACTTCATTGGTGCCTGTAATAACATTTCCTGAGTCTAGAGTTAACAATCCTGTTGCATCTAATATGATACTGCCACCGCTTAGGGTTACTCCGGAACTTTGATGACTCAAAATTAAATTCGTTGTATTGATGTTTCCATTGGTAAAGAATGTCTGAGGTACCGATCCGTTAAATTCCAGGGTGCTTCCGGAAGTGGTTCCATTAAATGTTACAGATCCTAAAGCATTGAATATATTTTTCTGCACCTTCAAATGATTCGCATTTAAATTCAGAATGCTATTGTTGTTGCTGGTAGTAAGATTCCCTGCAATTTCAGTCGTGCTGTTCAGATTTACACTGCCACCTGTTTTTGTTATAACAACATTTCCCAGACTGTTTGATGCAGTAAGTAAGCCATCAAAATTTTGAAGAACACTTCCATTACTCATAAGAATAGTAGAAGTTGGATCGATATGAAGTGTTCCGAAGTTGGTGAAGTTACCACATACTGTCAAAGTAATATTTGGATTTATAGTTAAAGATGCTCCCGGAAGAATGGTAATGTTCTGGGCTGTTACATTCGTAGATATTACAGGTTGATTGGTAGCCGGAAAAATATTCGTATTAATGCCACATGCAGGAACACTGCATCCACCCCAGTTGGAACTGTTTTGCCAGGCTGTATTGGTTGCTCCCGACCAATTCAAAGCATTGGAGCTTCCGATTCCACATGTTGAACTGGAGAAATCAAGTGTAAAACTTCCGCTTGTGCCACTCCAGTTTGAAAGTGCTAGTACAAGAGTCTGACCTGCTACAACAGGTAGTGGTAATTGAAAGTCAAACGGACTGCTTCCCGGCGGAACCGGATTCATCATTCCTGCTGTTGTTAAACAGGCACCATTCCAGTTGCAACGAACAGGAGCAAGGGTGTTATTAAGGATGTCCTGACAAGTGTTGTTGGTGAGATCATACATGATCCAGTCATAGCATCCCGGAAGATGTGTAAGTTTCCAGCTAAGTAATCCCGGAGATGTAATGTGAACTGAGAACCAAACGATATTTCTCTCACCGGATAGTAAGCATCCGGAGTTATAGCCGGCAGGATTTGCGCTTGGATTACTCACATTTCCGGGGGCAGGAATTTCTTCGATCAGTCCGGGACCAAAGAAACTGTTTGGCTGACTGATTACCGGATTACATACATTAATTGCTCCTAAACAATCCTGATTGTTGTATGCATTACCAATAACACTTTCTACGGCCAGAATATTGAAAGTTCCCATCAGGCTATTAGAACCATCGACACTAATAAAAATAGTATCACCCGGTGTCAGTCCTGTTAGATTGAGGGATGATGCCAGCGACAATGCTGAACCATTGTCATTACATCCAACTTGTGTTAAAGAATTACAGGTTCCTGAATAGACTGCAATTTGTGTATTCGATAAGGTGATAAGTTGTGTTGATATGGTGATGTTTCCTGAAGGGGGAACTACAGTTGAAAACCAAACGGTGTTGATAGTTCCTGTTGCTGACCAGCAGCCGGGTGTTGCAGGTTCGCCTGCACCATTGGAACAGTTATTATCACCAAAAGTCACAACTCCGGTTAACATAAATTCTGCACCACAGGGCTGTTCATTAGGAAGTGATGTGTTTCCATAAGAAGTAATGGTAATGTCATAGCTAACAGATGCTGGAGGAGCCCACGAATCGATAATGAAATAGTAAGTTCCGGCAGCATTTAAGGTGATGCTTGAAATTAGTGGAGCAGACCCACCAAAAGAACCAAAACAAGTTCCACCTGCACCGGGGCATCCCAGGTAAACAGAAAAACCCATTGAAGAAGTAGACATATTGTCGAGTACAACTCCGATACACTCGTTGCCTGAAGATATATATTGATAAACCAGGTCTTCACCCGATTCATACAACGACATACACGAACCGGAAGTACTGTTGTTATAGTCATCTCCCATACATGCTGTAGATTGGTTAGGAGCATTAAATGGTAATACTATCGTAATGGGATTTGCACAAGTTGTTCCTGCTGCTCCGGTATTTGGAGCAGAAATAAAAACGTTGTCATAATCGTTGCAATTACCATCACCGTCAAGAATCAAATAATATTCATGTCCTGCAATCACCGAAACACACAATGTTTTGTTTCCTGTAATATCTTGTGCCGATGCAACACATGTTCCTGCAACACCACTGCATGTCGCCATCGGACAACCATCATAAAGCATCAATCCGGTGGCAACACCTACAGGAGAGTTGAGATCAATTGATACGGGACCACTTGTAAGTGGAGTGAATGTCCAGACAACATCTTCATCGCCATAGTAATCAGGATTACCACAAACTGTAACATCTGCATCTGTGATATCATCATCAAAACCACAAGTAGTTCCGGGACCGGAATTGTAAGGAAGCGATGCCACCACATTGTATCCAATACCCATCAAGGAGGAGCAGGTTCCACCTGTATTCGATACCAGGGAAATATTATCCATGGCAATAGCAGGATTATTATTCTGAGCATCATCATTTACCCATGAAAAAACCAAACGTTGTGTGGTTCCTGCAAATGTGCATGGTAATATCAGCGAATCATTTATCCAGGTAGTTTGATTTCTGTATTCAACTCCCTGTTGGCCCAAAGGAAGAATAACTCCTGCTGTTGGTGTAGTAGTAGTAGGAACTACATAAACAGCCATATAGTCTTCATTAGAACGACCTCTAACTTTATATCTGAAGTACAAACGAATGTCGGGTTCACCTGCAGGGAAGGTGATGTTACGGTAAATATGAGTAACATTAAATGCATTATTATAATTGTTATTTGTTGCTGCAGTACCAACATAAGCACAGCGAGCTCCGGTAAATCCGGTTGGTCCTGTTGCGCCACAATACCATTGATTTGGCTGAACAGGAGCACCATTCACAACAGTCCATCCATTTGCTGCAAAGGTTGCACCATTTTCAAATCCACCATCACCTGCAGAAATTAGTATGGTTTGACCATATCCTGTGTTTATGCAAATCAGCATAAAGCAAATAGCTATAATGGCTTTCAATAGTTTCATCTGGCAGCTTTGACAATGATTAGTTACAGAATTGCATTACTCTTTCAAAACTTACATTCGATTTTATCGAATACCGAAACCTTAGATCATGCATGCGTTGTGCAATGGATGCTTTAAGTGTTTCCGGATTTGATTCAGTCCGGATAATGGCCAGATGAAGATTTTCACAATAGCTAATGGCTGAAATGCCTTCAATAGAATTAAATAGTTCCTTTAATTCAGAATCCCGGCGATGTTCGCTGATAGCGGGAATTTCAACATAAACAAAAGTTGACTTTTGTTGGGCATGGCTTATGCCGGACACTGACAAGACTAAAAACAGCGTGAATAGTATACTTTTCATCATTCAATTAAATTTGATGATGCAAGTAGCGCCCAAATTTCAGGTTGGAAAAGAAAACCTTATTGAACAGGTAAAAATCGGCATTGAACCGGATGCGAAAGGGGAGAATTTGAGGTTAAAGACAAAAAATTGTCGAATAAATGAACTTCCCGCCTCAATCCATGGAAGGGAAAGGGATCTCTGAATCTTCCAAATGATCGCCCAAATAGTAGTCGTTTATTTCAAATATATTATTGGTCCAAACGGCGCAAATTGTCCTGGTTTCAGAACCGCCCTTTTTTAGTAATATCTTATGGCATAAACTTCGCGAATTGGCATCAAAATACAATCCATAGTTGTTTCTGATCGATGTTGTTCCCCAAACGGAGCCAATGGTTTTGGTGCTGACAAGCTTCATCAGCATTCGATTATCTGTTAATTTTTTTTCACGCTTATTGTTAGAGTCAGTCAGGTAAGCCATTCCTTTAAAAGCGTTTATTGGTTCCCAGATATCTTTTTGGGTGGAGACAACTAAGGCTGCTTGACCTGATATGTTCATGTCATCCTCAACAAGCAGCAAGTGATTATCGTCTATTCTGTACAATCCTGAAATTGGTACTCCGGTGGTTTGGATTTGGCTTTCAAAGACAATTTTATTTTTACGAGTATCTTTAATGAAGTAATACGTTGTGTTATTTACAATATAAGAATAAATCACAAAATTCAGATTGCCGGATTCACACCGCTCGATATACAGCGAAATAAAATCGGAATGACTGTAATTGTACAAACCATAAAATGAAATAGACTCAATAACAGGCAGATTTAAAGTGGAATCAGGATTGAGTCCAAAATAGTATTTTAAAGAGCTAAAAAAGTAGCTGTAATTGTTAAACCAGTAACTGCTTTTGTTCGTTTTGGCCTGTGATTTTAAATTTTCAATCGAGTTACTTTGAGGATGCAAAACAAATTTTCGGAAATCATCTTTTACTTTTTCAGTAAGCGATTTTGTGAGTTCATCCGTTTTCGGAATAGAATCAATCTGGTTGCGATCATAAAACACAAAGTGAGTAAGTGTTTTCCTGAAATTTTCAAGTTCCGATACCTGGCCTTTAACTGTTGTTGATAAAAGTATGCTGAATAATAAACAAACAGGAATTAATATAAAGTTTCTCATGAAGCTTAAATGGTATATTTGATTGAAAGCACAAATATACCATTTGAAATCGAAAGCAACTTTGATATTTTTAAATAAAAGGCGCAACAACTACCAAATTGCTGCGCCTTTTATATTATAATTTTATTATTTTCTCTGTGTGGGAATTTCCTGTGTTATCTGTTATTTTAGTAATGTAAGTACCTGGACTAATATTGTGAAGATCAATATCAATTGAATTCGCATCTGATTCATCGGTTTGGTAAACAATCCTACCTTGTAAATCGTATATAATTACCGATGTTAAATTTTCTTCCGACTGAATGGTAAGTTTATCTGTGGCCGGATTCGGATATATTGATAATTGGATATTATTTTGGAAGTTAGCTATACGAGGTACCGTCGGAATAGAGTATTTCAGTATAAAATAGGTACTTGTATAATCAAGGTATATAGGGTATACGGCTTCTTGTCTACCCACCCAGTATAATAAATTACCCGGAGCGTCGTAAATGAAATCGATTGCATTTGTTGATTGTGATGTTACCGGGAAAGAAGCTGTTTCTGGGTGTAGCATGATATCGGTGTATTCGAGATTTAATCCGGTATCATATTGCGCCATCACACTTCTTTTCACAGTGCTTCTGGTAAGACCACCAAGGTAAATTCTACCATTGTTAGCATAAAATATTCCAACAGCTTCATCATCTACATTGCCGCTGCCTCTGTAGTACTTCGTTCCAAGAACAGCACCGGTAGGACTGTATTTTCTTATCAGGATATTCGTATTCTGAATGCCTGAGTTAATATCTGTTACCGTATGAGCAACATAAATATTTCCTGAAGGGTCAAAGCAAAATTTTCCAGCAGCATCAGTAGTATTGGCTGTTCCTGCAACATATTTTGCCCACAATTTCGTGCCGGTTGAACTATACTTAACCAAATGTGCGTCCTGATTTCCCGCTACTCTCTCGCTGGAACTTGTGAAGTATACATCTCCAACTGCGTCCACATCGAAATAACCCGGATTGTCCATCAGATTGCCCGGTTTTGCATTGAAATTCTTTTTCCAAAGCTGCACACCGACTGTATTTAATTTTTGTATGGTAATATATACATCATTCAATCCAACAATATTATATCCAAAAATATATATTTCGCCAGCAGCGTTACATTTTACCTTTAAAGGAATATATGTAGTGATTGGAAGCGTAAATACAAGTCCGCCAACATCTGTATATTTAATCAGGTTGTAACCATTTTCACCTTTATAACACAACAGGTGAAGTGAACCACCATGTGCATACACATCTATACTTTCATCATCTTGAAATGGAGCCCCTGAAGAACTAAAAGCATAAATTTTCCATTGTTCTACCATTGAAGGGGAGTACTTTACTAAAACAGCATCATCCTTATAAGTGTCGTTATAATAGTAAGTCCCCGCCGCATATAAATTTCCTGCTGCATCTTTAGTAACAGCTTTAATATTATCGTACTGTTTGAAATCAGGCGCCACTATATTATTCGATACCTGAATCCGGGTTTGAGATGCTCCCCAGTGTTTACTGACAAAACTCTTTTTATAAACAAGTCCTCCCGGGTTGTACCATCCTGAAGACTCACCTATAAACAGCCCATTATCATCCGTTGGAGTTATTTTTACATCCATTCTAACATCAGAAGTGATAGGGCTAGGTAAGAAATAGACCTCTTCCCTTGTTGGTTGTGCAATTGTTTGATTAGCCAGCATCATTCCTGTAAGGATAAGAATGCTGCAAATGTTGTTTGTAGGTTTCATGACTTTTTTTTTCAAATATAGATTCCGGTTGAAGCCATGTATCGGTAAATTAAGTATTTGGTAGGCAGAATTTAGAATTTGGTCATTTTATTGAGAATTCATGCTAGCCGCTTTTGTAATCAGTCAGCTACAAGACACCTTTTTTAACATTCTCACTTGGCTCATTTTGTCAGAACATTGTCACAAACCCCCAAAACCTGATTTTTGTCACTTGCATCAACTCGTCTGTAAGCTTGTTGCCTCAGTAATTTTGCACCGTGAAATTTATAAAGCACCTGTTTGCACTTCTTTTATTAGTTCCGTCCATTTCCATGGCCCAAAAAGTGATTGTCACTGATATGGCCGGAGAGCCGGTAAATCAGGCTGTTATCATCCTAAAAACAGCTCAGGAAGGCCATCCTTTAATCGTTTTAACGGATAATTACGGTCTTGCAGAAGTTGGTACATTTCTTAGAAAAGTCCAAATTGTGGTGCGCCATGTATCATTTGTTGATTATACCGATTCATTAGACCAGATAACGGCTGATTTGAAAATCCGGTTAACGGAAAAAGATGTTAAGTTGGATGAAGTTGTGGTAACATCTGAGTTTACACCGAAGACTCAAAGTGAATCAATTGCACCCGTAACGGTAATCAACCGGACGCAAATCGATAATCAGGCTGCTTCAAATCTGGAATCGGTATTGAGTCAGCAATTAAATATCCGTATTTCTCAGGATGGCATTTTAGGATCATCAATGTCGATGAATGGTTTAAGCGGACAAAATATTAAGTTCCTGGTAGATGGTGTTCCGGTAACCGGTCGCCTTGATGGCAACATTGATTTGAGTCAGATTAATTTGAATAATGTGGAACGTATTGAAGTTGTCAATGGACCCATGGCAACATCCTATGGTACCGATGCAGCGGGCGGCGTAGTAAATCTGATAACACGGCAATCTGTTGACAAAAAATTTGAAACCGGAATTAATACAATGTATGAATCCATTGGACAATATAATGTTGATGGATTTGCAGGTTTTAATACAGGGAAATCGTCTGTGTATGTGAGTGGAGGAAGAAACTTCTTTGATGGATGGTCGTCAACAGATACCGGACGTTGGCAGGAATGGAAACCTAAAGAGCAAATTTTTGGAAATGCCAGATATCGTTGGGTAGGAAAAAAATTGGTGGCTTCTTATTCCTTAAATGTTTTTGATGAAAAACTTTCGAATAAAGGCACACCAAGAATGACTCCTTATGCTGCTTATGCTTTTGATGAATATTATAAAACGCAGCGAATTACAAATCAGATTCAATCGTCGTATATTCCCGGTCGTGATATGTTATTGAGCGCCATGTTTGCTCATTCATATTATCAGCGAATTAAAAATACGTATATCAAAGATTTGACAACCTTAAACGAATCTTTGGTTGCAGGTAGTGAAGAACAGGACACAACACGCATGCACACTATCACAGGAAGAGCAACATTTAGTGGCATGTCCAAAGATTCCAAAATCAGTTATCAATCGGGAATCGATTTGACT
Organism: Bacteroidia bacterium; assembly: GCA_016788065.1. Taxonomy (GTDB): domain Bacteria; phylum Bacteroidota; class Bacteroidia; order AKYH767-A; family OLB10; genus JADKJB01. The sequence goes on from JAEUTI010000044.1 coordinate 98,013, forward strand.
CATGAAATTGCTGATGGGTCACGATTTAATGAAGAAACAAAATCAAGTGGCGATTATGCTTTGTTTTTTACTGCAGCATACAAACCAACAGTTAAATTAGAATTTAAACCCGGGTTTAGAATAGCGTACAATACCAATTTTAAAGCACCGGTTATCCCTTCTTTTTCTGTTAAATATCAACTCAGTAAAATTGTTGCTATCAGAGGTTCCTATGGGAAAGGCTTCCGGGCTCCCGGTTTAAAAGAGATGTATCTCTACTTTGTGGATATCAATCATAATATTCAGGGGAATGAAAGCCTGCTTCCGGAATATTCCGATAACTTTTATGTTTCTACTTCTGTAACTCATAATTATAATACCATAACTTTCAATCACGAACTTTCAGGTTTTTACAATTCCATGCGCAATTTGATTACACTTGCACAACCTGATCCTGAAAACTCTTTATTTACATATGTCAATCTGGGAAAATTTTCGACTCATGGAATGAATTACCGGATCAATGGATCATATAAAGGATTCAGTGCCGGAGCAGGAGTTTCGTATACAGGCCGCTATAATATTTACAGCGACAGTGCCGATTTCGATCAATATATTTATAGCCCCGATTTTTCTGCTAACATACAATACCATCTCACGAAAGTGAATTTAACATTTTCCACCTTCTTTAAATTCAATGGAAAATTACCCGGATATAAATTGAATGAAGATGGAACTATCACGCAATTCACCAATGATAGCTATCGGTTTTTAGATGCTTCTGTCAGAAAAGGATTTTTGAATAACAGAATTTCATTTGCTGCAGGAGTTAAAAATATTTTGAATGTTACCAACGTAAATGCTATGAATGCAGCATCTGCCCATAGTGCAGGAAATGAGGAGCAAGCTGTTGGAACAGGAAGATCCTATTTTGGTAAACTCACTTTCATATTTGGCAAATGAGACTACTGTTAATTTGCATATCGCTCTTGGTTTTTTTCACCTCCTGTGAGAAGGAAGATGAAAAAGTAATTTTACCACCACCCGGTGAAATTACAACCATGACAGCTGCAATGGGAAATAATTATGACAACCAGGTTTATGTAGATTTTGAAACCGGACAGCAGGTTAGTGTTCCATATCGTTCATACGATTTAGCTTTCGAAGCTTCTGAAGCTGGTTTCAGAGTTTATTTGAATACCGGTAAACTGATGTTTGTTGTTAATACAGGTTCTACAGATATTCTAAATGCTGATACCACAGGTTTGTCATGGAAGACAGATCCGGACCATTTGTATGATGACTCTACAGCTTTTGGAAACTGGATGGATCTTTCCGGAAATTCTTTAAATCAGGTTTATGCAATTGATCGTGGAAGGACGGAACATTTTGGTGCCAACCGTTGGAGAAAAATGCAATTGATTTCTGTTAATGCTACTGAATACAGAATAAAGTTTGCAGCATTCAATAATAGTAATGTCACCGAATTTGTACTTCCTAAAAACCCGGATTACTCTCTGATGTATTTCTCATTTGAGAATAATGGGCAATTAGTACAGGTTGCACCACCTAAAAATTTGTGGGATGTTGTATTCACAAAGTTTACTCACACTTATTATTCTGAACCTGTAAACTCTCCATATAGGTACTACATTGTAACCGGTGCATTATTAAACCGCTGGGCGGGATGTGAAAACACAATAATGCAACAAGATTCTACACCGGGATTTAAATCTTTTGAAACCATAACCGGACAGGATATGGTAAATTTTCCTTTTTATAAGGAAGCTGCAATAATTGGTTTCGACTGGAAACTATATGACTTTAATCTTGGTTATATAATTTATGAAAACAAATATTATGCTTTAAAAGATCCTTCAGGATTTTATTATAAAATTCGTTTCCTCGATTTCTATGATTCTCTTGGGAATAAAGGAGCTTGTTTGTTCGAATATCAAAGACTTTAATACACACATATATATCACTTATCATGAAAAATAAATTTTTACTTACATTACTAATTACGTTTGCAACTGTTTACATGCCATTCAAGATATCTGCACAACAGGTATTTGATGTGGTTTCGATTGGTCCCGGATACACAAACCAGGCTTTTTATAGTATGGAGAATGGTGAACAGGCGAATGTTTCTAACACTGATTGGGATCTTGCATTTCAGATTACCGGATTTCAGGCTACCATTCTTGTAAATGGTAAAAACAACGTTCGGTTATTTAAGGCAGGGAAAAGTGTTAATGATTGGTCTTCATTAACAGCTGCCGATACTGTTGGCATGTTAAATCCCGGCAACGAATTATTGAATCAGGATACCAGTTGGTGGTCGGGTGCATTTAACATTACTGCCGATGCTGCAAATGGTTTTGATTTAGGTTGGGGTGTTTATGATTTTGCAACACATGCTGTAACCGGCGATTCGTTGTTTTTCATGAAGATGTCAACCGGAGAAATTAAAAAAGTATGGATTCAATCATTGATGAATAATACTTATTATTTTGCCTATGCTAATATTGATGGTTCCGCTGAGGTTAATACAACACTTAGCAAATCTGCCTTTACAGGGAAAAATTTCGGATACTACTCTATTGCAACCGGCACTACTCTCGATAGAGAGCCTAACAAGTACACATGGGATCTTTCGTTTGCTCAATACATGTCGGCATTGCCATTTCCATATAAAGTTTCAGGTGTATTAGCCAACGATAGTGTTGCAGTTGCCAAAGCATATCCTGTAGATGAACAAACGGTTACGCCATGGGGATTAACACCATCTTATTATATAAATACTATTGGGTACGAATGGAAGGCATACGATTTTAACACGAACGCCTGGTTGATTCAGGACTCTACTGTGTTTTTTGTCAACGACAGGCTAGGATTTTTATGGAAACTGGTTTTTACCGGTTTTGGAGGAAGTGCAAACGGGAATTTCGAATTTTATAAGGAGAAGTTGTCTGCAACCGGAGTTCAGGAAAATGGGGGAATGCCCGCTTTGCTGGGAGTAGCGCCGAACCCTGCAACAAATATGACTCAATTAACGTTGTTTGTTAAGAATTATAATGGAAGCAATGGAATTTCAATCTTTGATCTTAATGGCAAAGAGGTGTTGCGTCAAACTTTACCTCAACAAGAGGGATTAATAACTCTTCCGGTTTCAACCGAAAACCTTGCTAATGGAACTTATATGATGAGGTTATTAGTAGATGGAGTGCTGACAACCGAAAAACTGGTTATAGTCAAATAAGAAATTATTCAGGGAGTTTGAATAGACCATCATCACCGAACAACGTGATGATGGTTTTTATTTTAACTTAGCTTTTGCCTGTCAAAAATTAATTCAATCAGCTTTCTTTCAATTGGTAAATGGTAGCTTTTATTTTTAATCCTCCACTTGGCTAAAGTTTGAATCGGGGTTTTTAACAGCGAGGGTTTCGACCAGGCAAGTCGTTGAAAGAATTTAAAATTTTCGATCTCTCTAAACTTTTTCTCCGGAATCCACGGTGATCCTTTCACTACATAATCGAAGTCGGACCATTCTTTGATGCCTTGGGGCATTTTATAACCGTCTGCGATAAGTGCGTCGGCAATTTCATTTCCCGGATAGGGTTTAAAATAGAAAATACTGACACGAAATTCGGGACTCATTTTACGTAAATCAGTTACCACACGAATGGTTTCGTCCATGTCAGCTTCAGTTTCTCCGGGGAATCCAATGATCACACTAAAGTTTATTGCAATGCCATGTTTCAGACACTTTTGTGCACTTTCATACACCTGAGGAATCTTTATATCTTTTTTCATCCAGTCGATCATTCGTTGTGAACCCGATTCCAGACCAATCATAACTCTTTCGAGTCCGGAGGCTTTACACTTCGCAAAAACTTCATCGGGTAAACGTGATCCCTGATCGGCACGCATAGTTCCGAACCAGCTAAATCGGAATTTTCTTTTAATAAATTCCTCCGCAATAGCTTCAACTCGTGCACCTATTGTAAAGAATGTTTCATCCTGAAAATGGACATGTTCAAAGTGATATTTATCCCATAATGTTTCGAGTTCATCAGCAATTCTGGTAGGAGCGTAACCATACCAGCCTCTTTTATACATGAATGGGTCTGCACAGAAGTTGCATCTGAACCGACATCCTTGAGAGGCTATATAATCAATTTGATTGCGGCCGCTCAGTTTTTCATAGGAATTCACCGGTACAAAATCATAGTTAAAAGCAGGAAAACTGTTAATATCAACCATGTTCCTTTCCGCATTTTGTACAATTTCACCGGTAACCTTATCTTTATAAGAAACACCTGCAATTCCTTGAAATGATTGTCCGTTGATTATTGCAGTCAGGATTTGCTCAAAAGCTATTTCTCCCTGACCTCTGACCACTACATCAACCGGAGTTTCTTTTAATGTTTCAAGAGGGAACAGCGAAGGATGCCACCCACCCCAAACAATGTTAAGTTCCGGGAAACGCTTCTTGACCTCTATAGTCATCTCCAGAGCATCTTTTATTGGAGCTCCTGTTAAAACGCTCACGGCAAAACAAACCGCACCTTCGCATGAATCTAAAATTTTCATTAAGGGATCCTTTTCCAGTCTTCCATCAATAATTTTAACATCATATATGCCTTTATCAAGATATGATGCCAACGCAATAAGTGCCAAAGGCATGGTATAAAATACAGCCTTTGGATTATATAAAATTACTTTGGTTCTGACTTGTGACATGTTGGACTACTGGTAATGGATGTAATTATATGCAATAATTTAGAATATGAGAAAAATTTTCTACAGTTTTTTTATTTCCTAGGCATTTTTGGAGATAAAATAAGTGGTATGTATTTCGCATGTATGATTTACCACATTAAAAACCTTATACATATGATTACTTTGCCCGGTTATTTAAAACTCGCTGTTGTATTGTTTATTACATTTATGGTAATTGCTTTTTTGTATGTAGCTAGTGCATTCCTGATTCCACTGGTATTTGCCATACTGTTATCTTTTCTCCTTCTACCCGTTTCTAGATTTTTAACCAGAAAAGGGTTACATCACGGAATATCAATAGTACTTAGTATTCTGCTCGCTTTGGTTGTTATTGGCGGCATTGCCTTTTTCTTTTACACACAAATTCAATCATTTGCTGAAGATGGACCCATGCTCAAAGAAAAATTTAATGAGAAAGTTGCCGATATTCAACAATATATTTCACAGAAATTTTCTGTTTCGAAACGCGAGCAAAAGCAATTCGTTGAAGAACAAACGAAAACTTTAAAGGAATCCGGAGGCGACTATTTATCTACTTTCTTTTCTTTCACAGGCACCATGCTTGCAGCTATCAGTCTTATTCCAATCTACATCTTTTTCTTTACCTATTATAAGAAGAAAATTAAAATATTTATTTGCAAATTATTACCGGATTCTAAGAATAAGTATATACTTGGAGTTATTGGCACTACTGCAAAAGTATCCCAAAAATATATACAGGGATTACTGATTGATATAGGTATTTTGGCAGTCCTGAATTATATTGGTTTTCAGTTATTGGGAATAGAGCACGCCATTTTATTGGCACTCATGGCCGCCATTTTAAACCTGGTGCCATATATAGGTGTTTTCATTGGTAGTATATTTCCCTTTGCCATGGCACTGTTGACAAAAGATGAATCCTGGGTTGCTTTTGCTGCAGTGGGAGTTTGTGTTGTGGTACAGTTCCTCGACAATAATTTTATTACCCCTAAAGTAGTAGGATCAAGTGTGAGCATAAATCCATTGGCTACATTGTTGGCAATAATAGTTGGTGGATTCATCTGGGGAGTAATGGGAATGATGCTCTTCATTCCATTGTTGGGAATGGCAAAAGTAGTGCTCGACAGTTTTCCCGAATCACAGCCATATGGTTACCTGATTGGCGAAGAGGAAGAGTATAAACCTAAAATGAATCTTCCCGCATTCCTGAAAAGGCGATTTTCATAGGAACAAAACGAATAACTTTTAAGATGGATTCAAGGTTTTCTTATGAAGCAAGGCTTTTTGAAAGCAAGTCATTCACAGTTTCCAGCAGTTGTTTACCTGTGAATGGTTTAACCAAACAGGCATCAGCAAAGGTATTTGTTGCATCTAAAATAGCTGCATCCATCCCTGTTACAACTATCACAGGAGTTTCACTGGTTTCGGGATTTTCTTTAATAGCATCAACCAAATCGAAACCGCCCCAATGAGGCATCATGATATCAGATATTACCAGATTGTATTTTTTACTTTTAATTTTTGATTTACCTTCATCCAAAGTGAATGCGGTTTCAACCTCAAAGCCTTCACCCTGAAGTAATTTGGCAATTGCATTAGCCAATTCAGTTTCGTCGTCAATAACAAGAATAGTTTTTGCAGTCTTCATGTGATTTCAAGTTTAATACTAAATTTAGTTCCTTTGTTTGGTTCGCTGGTAACATCAATGATACCTTTATGAGATCGTATTATATGATGAGTAGTGCTTAATCCTAATCCCGTTCCACTTGGTTTACCACTATAGAAAGGGTCAAATATTTTTGTAATTGCCTCTCTCGGGATTCCGATTCCGTTGTCAATTATTTCTACAACGCATTTATCTTCTTCCGACTTGGTGACAACCAGCAGTTCGCCTTTTTCGTCCTCAACGGCTTCTACTGCATTAACAAATATATTCAGAAGTGCGATTTTGATTTTTTCATAGTCAACATTCACATCACATAAATCAGGTGAATATTCTTTGATAACTTTTATACCCTTGAGCTTAATTCGGTCTTCTATATCCTTCAGCGTATCATCTACAATTTTATTTATTGAATATTTGTTAAAGGTCAACTCGGCGGGTTTAGAAGAATTAAGTAATTCAGTTATCAGAACATTAATTCTGTTTAAATTTCTCTTAATAATATCAAAGTACATTTCGAGGTCACTTCCATCTTTTAATTCAGATTCTAGCTGTTCCAATGAAAGTGTAATATTTGTTAGCGGATTTCTTACTTCATGAGCTATCATACGTACAACCTGACCTGTTACGGCAAGCTTTTCGGCCGTTGCCAGGTCCTGTTCCGCTTTACGCCTCTTGGTAATATCATGAATAATTCCCTGAAATAAAATTTTCCCAGATGGTTCTTTGTGAATACCTGCGGAGACTAGACATATCTTTTTCTTACCATCTTTAGCAATGAGTACCTTTTCAAAGTCGATTACCTCGCCATGCAGTTTTACCGCATCAAGAATCCGATTTCTTTTCTGAGGATCTTCATACAAGTCGATCATATTCATAGTAAGTAATTCTTCACGGGAATAGCCCAAAAATCTTTTGATGGATTCATTGGCATCTAAAAAATTCCCGGCTTCATCGGTAATATAAATAACATCTCTGCTTTGCTCAAATATCCTTCTGAATTTTTCTTCGCTCTCCCTGAGTTTTCGGGAATTGTCATATCTTTCAAAAGCATATCGAACTGAACGCTCCAGTTTTTGTGCATCAAGATCATTTTTCACCAGATAATCTGCTGCGCCGTTTTCCATAGCAAGAAGGTCGGTACGTTGATCTCCTTTTCCGGTAAGCATGATGATTGGCTTATTGAGATTGGCTTTTTTGGCTTCAGCAAGAAAATCAATCCCTGTATGTGCTCCCAGTAAATAATCTACCAAATAAATGTGATAGCTGTTATCGTACAATCTTGCAATGGCTTGAGTATATGTAGGTGCCCAGTCAACCTGTATATTATTGTGTAAAAATTCTTTGAAAAGTTCTTTGGTTAAGAAATAATCATCTTCATCATCATCTACAACAAGTACTTTTAGCTTAAGATCTCTCATAATTTAATTTCGAAATTATTGGTGTTGCAAACATAATACCAGATGGTTTATTTGATTTTAGGGTGTTCAATTTCTTCTGTTTTTTGAACTACAAATACTGCATAATCAGATGGCTGAATGGTTTTTCCATGTCTGAGGGCATATATCTGTGTAAATTCCGCCCCTAGAAAAAGTATTATTGAGGAATAATATACCCACAATAATATTACAATCACAGATCCCGCCGCTCCGTAAGCAGTTGCAACATCTGATCCGCCCAGATATAATCCAATGAGCCATTTACCTGCCATAAACAAAATAGCTGTAAAGACTGATCCCACTATCACATCCCTCCAGTAAATTTTAGCATCAGGAAGCACCTTGAATACTGTAATAAACAAAGATGTTATTATGGACAACATAAAGAGTTGGTTAAACACATAGAATGTAATTACTGCTAAATCCGGGAAAAGTAGCTGCAGTCGCTCATTAAATAAATCTATAAGGGCATTTAGGATCAAGGAAACCAATAACAGAAAACCAATGGTTATAATCATGCTAAAAGAAATCAATCTATTGATAACCAGCTTGATAAACCCCTTTTTGGGCTTAGCTTTGAGTCCCCAAATAACATTTATTGAGTCCTGAATTTCCGAGAAAACTCCTGTAGCTCCAAAAAGTAATGCTATAATGCTCACAATTGTTGCCCAGGTTGAATTGTTATCGATGGTTGTGTTTTTTATAGCTTCCTGAACCTGCAGAGCTGCTTCTTTACCAACCATACCCTGAATTTGAAAATAAATCTTTCCTTCAATAGCATCCTGGCCATAGAAAAAACCTGTTACAGCGGTTATAAGAATCAGTAAAGGGGGTAGAGAGAATATCGTATAATAAGCCAAAGCTGCACTGAGTTTGATCCCCCGGTCATCTATAAATTTTAAAAAGGTATCTTTAAGAAGGTTTCCTGATTCCCTGATCGAAAGCATAAGTAATGGTTTTTTATAACAACTATGGATCTTTTCAAGAATTGTTCCGCATAATTGGCACTTTATTCGCAACTAAACAAATGTATGAAATATTCTAAGGGATTAACAATTGCGGGTGTTATAATTGTTGTTGCAATTTTATTGGTAGCAGTATCCGGACCAATTCTTTCAACCCTTCTCAAAAATTATATTGAAAAAAATGAAAACGTTCAGGTGGAGAGTATTCATGTGAATGTTTTTTTGAACTCTGTGAGCTTAGATGATATCAATTTAACAACCTTAGTTTTGGGTGGCTCAAAAGTTTCAGGTGTCATTAAATCAATAAAGATAGATCACCTGGGATGGATGAATTATTTATTTCGGAAAGATGTATCTGTTGGAACTATAAATATCTCTGATGCGCTATTGGAAGTAGAATTATTGTCTGGAAAT
>JAEUTI010000048.1 GCA_016788065.1 Bacteroidia bacterium
ATCCATGTTGGTATCAAAGTCTCAACACCTACGTAGGTCGGTCCCTTCGGGGACTATATACTATGAAAAACTTCCTCTTAATCCTAAGTCTCAACACCTACGTAGGTCGGTCCCTTCGGGGACTCTGGGACAACACCTTTCAGGACAAGAACCAAGTCTCAACACCTACGTAGGTCGGTCCCTTCGGGGACTATATACTATGAAAAACTTCCTCTTAATCCTAAGTCTCAACACCTACGTAGGTCGGTCCCTTCGGGGACAGAGAAATTCTTGAAGTCCTCGTTTAATGAAGTCTCAACACCTACGTAGGTCGGTCCCTTCGGGGACAAAAGAGGAAGATAAAAATATCTCCAACAGTCTCAACACCTACGTAGGTCGGTCCCTTCGGGGACATTTCTAAATTGATTTTTGATTGGTAATAAGTCTCAACACCTACGTAGGTCGGTCCCTTCGGGGACATTGGAAAAAGCGTTTCCTCTAAGGAGGTAGGTCTCAACACCTACGTAGGTCGGTCCCTTCGGGGACGAAGGAAACATTCCCGAAGAAATTATGGAAAGTCTCAACACCTACGTAGGTCGGTCCCTTCGGGGACAGTGACCTAACTAGGAAACTAAACCATGTAACTGTCTCAACACCTACGTAGGTCGGTCCCTTCGGGGACAAAACTAAACAAACTTAAATCCAAAAATAATGGTCTCAACACCTACGTAGGTCGGTCCCTTCGGGGACTAAGTAGCTCACTAAATGTCTAACCCTTAAAGTCTCAACACCTACGTAGGTCGGCCCCTTCGGGGACACTTAAACGATATGAATTACCAAAACAAAAAGTCTCAACACCTACGTAGGTCGGTCCCTTCGGGGACAGATGTAAAAACTCAATAAGTAAATTAAATTGTCTCAACACCTACGTAGGTCGGTCCCTTCGGGGACAATTGGTCTAAATACACTACTCTCAACAGATGGGTCTCAACACCTACGTAGGTCGGTCCCTTCGGGGACAAAAAAAAGTTCATTAAGAACCAAAAAACTATAGTCTCAACACCTACGTAGGTCGGTCCCTTCGGGGACTAAAAAAAGCTCATTTAAAATGAAAAAACGTCTCAACACCTACGTAGGTCGGTCCCTTCGGGGACTATGTAGGTTTATGCATACTAGCAATAATGGGTCTCAACACCTACGTAGGTCGGTCCCTTCGGGGACAAAAACTGATCTGCAGTTTGATGAAGAAACTGTCTCAACACCTATGTAGGTCGGTCCCTTCGGGGACAAAAAAGAGGAGAAAAAGTAAGCAAACACGTGTCTCAACACCTATGTAGGTCGGTCCCTTCGGGGACAGTACCGGCACCTGCTCACCTCGGACTGTGAGTCTCAACACCTATGTAGGTCGGTCCCTTCGGGGACCTTGAGGTTAGTAAAAGAATAGTCCTTAATCTGTCTCAACACCTACGTAGGTCGGTCCCTTCGGGGACTAAAAAGGGGGTCGGTTGTTATTGAGCCATCGTCTCAACACCTACGTAGGTCGGTCCCTTCGGGGACTCTTGGCAAATATATGAATTGTATTTCAATATATTAAAAGGGTAAAATTCAGAAGCCAACCTCAAAATTTCTCCAGAATTCTGAAATTTGTGAAGGTTCTGAATAGGGTTTTTAATTTCAAACAATATAGGCGTGATCATCCTCTTTATCAAACGTATCTGAAGGGTTGCCAAAAGTTACCTTTTTTGCATTGGCATCAAGTTTAAAGATACGAATATTTCCGGTCTGAATATTCAATTTTTCAATTTCTTTAATTAAATTACGTAATTGGGATTTTGAAATCCTGCATTGAAATACACTTTTCTGAATTCTAAAACCATAACCGGAAATAACCTTGTCCGTAGCATTACGTTCCTTATCATTGGTGATGTCGTAAACAACAAGGTGTTCACCGGCACCTCTGAAACCGATAGCATTTTGAATATACCTGTTTAAATTTTCCATTGAATAAAGGTTAGCGAATGAAAATCTTTAGCCCAGCGTTTTACTATCAAAGCTTGCCAATATATTTGTTCCTTCCAGGTGAGTTCAGAACCGTTCATTTTTCTGTTGAGTTCAGCTTCAAATTCTAATAGGAATTTTTTTCTTGCTTCAGGTATGAGGAACAGACCATCTGTAGTTTCAGTAAAATCGGCTAGAGTAATCAACTTTAGATTGATTATCCGAAGCAAGAACCTGTGCAATCTGCCCCTGAATATTTCTTGTAAGTCAGCAACTAGGGTTTCATAACGCTCATTTTGTGAATGCAGGAAACCAAGGTAAGGATTAAGGCCTAATGCTCTCAAAATGGTATTTATTCTTGTAAACAACAAATAAGATCCAAAATTCATCAGCGAATTTATTGCATCCGGTTTAATGCGATCTCTCCGTAGCATTTTGAATCCGGGTTCTTTTATAAAATGATTTATCTCGGCATACAACTCTTTAGTGTTGTAGCCTTCAATTCCCCGTAATTCATTCAAGGAAGAGGCCTGATTAATTTTTTCGATCGCTGATTCAATTCTGTTTAAAATCAAAACTGTGCCTTTGCCATATCTCTGTTTGAAAACCGGAAGGTAGTTGCGAAACTTCATCCCGGCAATTTCTTTTGCGATTGCTAAAATATCCTTTTCTGATAATTCTGCCATTCTCGCACTATGGTGGGCACTCATTTCATAGTATTGTTTATTGTCAGGTTTAATTGTAGTAACATGATAGCCCGTTTGCAACACGGAAGTAATTGGAATATTCATTTCTACACATTTTTTGATGAAGGATGTGCTAAAAGATGCCTTTTCCATAATTATAATTTCTGAAATTGCCTGCAAGGGAAATCGGGAAAAGATTTTTTTGTCTTTTCTGATTTCAATACTTTGACCAGCAAGCATCAATGAAACATATGGTTCTGTAATATATAGCGGTTGCTTTAGTGTTTTAATTTCTTCTTCCTTTTGAACTAGTAATTCTCCTCCTATAAATGTTAATCCTATAAAATCAAAACCATGTTTTGCATCAAGTATGAACGTTTTATTCTTTTCAAGTCTTAGGCCATCTTCTGCAAGTAGCAACTCTATAGTGTATGCCAATTTTAAAGCATCTTCGTGTGTTTTTGTCAACAGAATAAAATCGTCGGCGTAGCGTACATAACGAACAGGTAAGCTTTTTACTTTTTCATCGAAGCTGTCGAGATATAAATTTGCCAATAATGGAGAAAGTGGGCTTCCTTGGCTCAGCCCCTTTTCACGGATATTTACCTTATTATTAAGTTTGTAAGGCATTTGGATAGAAGTCTCTAATAGATGCCTTGTGATGGTATCACAAATTGGAATGACTTTATCAATTTTTTCTTTCAATAATTGATGATTTATATTCGGAAAGAATGTTTCTATATCAGTTCTGATTATATAAGAAAACCCGTTTTTCAAAGCTTGTTCAATAAGAGTTGCAGCTCTGTCACGACTGACTCCTTTTCTGAAACCTATCGATTCGCGTTCAAAGAGTTTATCAAAATTGTCTCTCATTACCCGGTAAAGCATCAAATGGAGAAGTTGCTCCGCTGGCGGTAAGGTCTCTATTCTTCTTGATTTCTTTCCATCACTTTTTATGGTAAATGCTTGTGTGGGAGAAGTAGTGAGTTTTTTTTCGATGCAATCAGAGTATAACTTTTCTATCCATTCATCTAGCTGGTCTTTGGTGAAAAGTTGAAAAAAGTTACTAAAGTTTTCATTTGTTTCAAGCAAATAGTTAAACGCTTCCTTCCATTCTGTAAATTTCTTTATTTTCTGATCAAAGAACGGTTGATGATTTTCCAACACATGAAACTGACCTTGTGCGTTGCTTAAACGGGTTCCGAATCCAAATTCACTTCCTAGCAATAGCAAGAAAATTGCTTCAGGCGTTAAATTTCTAATGTAAATATTTCCTTTACAACCTTTTATCCATTGAATGTTTTTGGCCGCACCCGAAGATTTCGAAATGTGCTTGATATTGCTGCTATATGTTAGTGTATGTGAAATTATATCAAGTTGTTTAAATTTTACTAATTGAGATGAAGAAATGGTAATATTGAAAAGTCGGCGAATTCTAGCAGCAATTAAATTATAAAGAGATGCACCATCAAAGTATGTTTTAGGCTTTCCTGAAATTTCCGGAATTGTTGTTGGCGTGATGAATTCAATACAACATTCATTAGATTCAAATTTTAGAGGGATTTTCAAAATGTCAAGTGTGCTTTTCTGTTTAAAAATGACATCACCAATAATTTCGAAATTTTTCTTTGTTACATTCGAGCTAAAATAATTATATATTGATTGAATAAATCTCGTTACATTCCTTTCATCCTGATTGCATAAAATAATCTTAATTCTTACGATACTCCCAACTTTAATTGTTTCAAATTTAAGAGGCTCCTCAAATTGAAAAAAGATTGTTTCAACCTTAGAGTCACTGTTTATACTTTTGACTATGGCGTTCAGAATGGAAATGGGATGCTCCTTAACAACTTCATAATTATAACGAATATTCTTAAGTTGTAAATGAATGACATGCCACACAAGATTATTAAGCTCTACCGGTATATTCATGAGCCCGACAATAATTTAAAATATTGCATTGAATGAAAAGGATTTTCCCATAATACATATTAGTTAATGTTAATTTTCCGAGTTACTGTTCCTTTCTCCGAAGATATGCGGATAAAATAAACTCCTGCAGGCTGTTCAATTGAAATTTTTGTTAATCGATTGTTTATTTCTTTTTGTTGAACTATTTGTCCGAGTGTATTTATTAATTCAAATACTAATGGCTGTTCAATATTATTTTTAAATTCGATAATGATATAATTATTTGCAGGATTAGGATACACTACAAATTCAGTGTGGTTTAATTGCTCGTTAATTCCAGTAACGTCAATGATATTTAATGAATCAACATAAACAGTATGGCTCCATCGGGCATTAACGCTATCCCGAACACGCATAAATAGCACATCATTTGGCTGGAACGGAATTTCATAATATGGGATATTAAAAACTACTGAATCATCGGCAAATGGTAGAGGGAAATAAAAAGAATGACAGTTTCCAAATCCTAAATCCGTTGAATCAACAAAAAAGTATTCAACTTCAACTATTTGCATTTGATTTTCTGTTTGTATTACTTCTATATTCTTGCGGAAAGTATGACTCCATTTTCCATTGTTATCTTTCATTCTGCCATATAATTTGTGATAACCTATTGAAAGTCCATTAATTGCAGATGCAGGAATATTGAGAAGTTGGGTTATGTTAGAATCCTGATTAGAAATAATAATGGGAGTTGCCGATCCAAATGATGGATCGGTGTCAATAAACCATTCACCTATCATTACACTATCTTTATCTAAGGAAGGAACAATTTCGAAATTATACCTTGCAGTGTGGCTCCACATTCCATTACTGTCTTTTGTTCGCAAATAGAGTTTATGGTAGCCAAGTGCCAAACCCGATGTTGTAATGGTTGGCAATTGCCAGGTGCTGTCAGCAGCGGGTATCAAGGCAAATGCTGCATTTCCAAAGCCCGGGTCAGTATCTATAAAATATTCCGCCTGAATTACGTTCTGAGCTCTGGCAGATCCAAATAGGACTAGCAGGTAGAGTAGTGTGATTATTTTTTTCATAGTAATATCTATTTTTGAGGGAATAGTTATTTTATGGTGCGTGCTTTGATAGTGACGTCTAATCCGCTTTGTTGAGTAGCGGTTCCAGATGTGAATATGTCATAGATGACTGGAATAGAGGCAAGACCAGAAAGTGTGTAGCGGTTGGTCACTGAAGAGCCACCGAAAGCACCCCTGTCTGTTGAGTCGTCACCTGCATAATTATTTATTACACCACTTTGAAGTTGGTATAATCCATCAGTTGAGCCATTTGCGACAAATAATGTTGTCATGTTTGGAACCAACTGATTGTTGTATCCTCCGGAATAATCAAATTGAGCATTAGATGATCCCGTATTAAAAGAAACGCTTGATGAAGGTAAACCATTATTTATATTTAATGTAATAGACGCATCTTTAATAATGTTGTTTTTAAAATTGTTGGAATTCATCTCAATCGAGGAACCAGTTAATTGAACATAATCGAAAACATTATTTCTACACTCGGCAACATTAATGTTAGCTAATTTGAGTGGAGCTTTAAAAATATTATTATTGATGTATAGGCCAACAATTCCAAAGCCAACCGAGTAACCGATTGCTGCACCACTAAGTAATGCCCCGCTTAGGTAACATTGAATAATATTAATGTCAGTTATACTATTGGACATTAAAATTCCACCACCAGAAGTTTTACATCTCCTAATAGTTATTGAGCTGGTATTAATTTTTATTCCATTCGTCCCTGTTATAGTGACTCCAAGCAATTGGGATTGTTGAGACCCGTTATTGAAAGTAATATCATATAACTGGGTTTCAAGTTTTGAAACGGAGACATTTTCGTTCTGATTTAGAAAATACCCCTCTCCAATTATTGTCAAAGGCTTGGTTAATGTTACACCGTTGTAATTCTGAGAAGAAGCACACCCCTCCAAATACAGGGTATCAAAATTGACTGATGCATTTACTCCTTCTTGAAGAGTCTTGTAAACTGGATTTGCAAATGTCCCTCCAAAATTATCTCCCCACAATGTTGAACCGTTAAAATTCGAACTATTATTAACTCGTCTTATTGTGGCATTAGCTGAATAATGATTAAACAATACCGCTAACAGGATTGAAGTAATTGAAAGTAGTTTTTGAGTTTTCATTTTGGTTGTTTTTAATAGTTTGATAATATTTTTGATGATTTAAAGTTTGACATTGTCTTTACTGATGTACCCTTGCTTTCCGCCTAGCAATTTGATTAAAATCCATTCTCCTTTAATTTCAACTATATCAAAAGGCGTGTTGCCAGGAACTTTTGTAGTCACTTCCGAGGAGGCATTTGCTTCTTTATGTACATCATATCTGTCACCTTTACCTCCACGTGTAGTTAGTTTATTAGTTGAAGATCCGCTATTATTACCGCTAAAACTCACTGATTGGGGTGCAACTCCCAACTGTTCCAATTTCTTTTTTTCTTCCTGCCATGCTTTAGCGGCATTTAACTCAGGTCCGTAGGTTTTATCATCAATTTCAGATGCCTTACCGAGTAGTTCAACTGCAAGGTCATAGTTTCCATAAAGAATTAGAATTTGTGACATGTTATATAGCGCTTCAGCATTGTAAGCATCTCTATCATAAATATCCTTGTATAATGAATATGCACCGTGGGCATCTCCATTTTCCAATAAGTCCTGTGCTTTTTTGGCTTTATCTTTTTCTTCTTTTACTTTTATTTTTTTTAGGTTAGTATTGTAGTAAACATAGTATGGACTAATATAATCAGCCAACGCTTTTGTTGCGTTTTTCATTGCAGCATCTGCCAAATCTGTAAATGCCATTTGTGCACCACCTTTGCATTCTTTGTTTTCACTTATCTTCTCTACTGTAGTAATCCCAAGCACCTGACCTGTATTAGGGTCAAGTATTTTCAAAGTTAGAATTATTTTTACCTGCCTTAAACTGCATCCATCTTGAGAACTACTATATTCATTTTTTTTACTTGTACCGCTTAAAATAGCATCTACTCCAAGAATTTTTCCGGCTTTTGTTGCTTCAGCATCAGTAATCAGTTTGCTTGATGATAACCTTTGCTCGCTCAATACTTTCTCTAATTCACTTCTTTCAACAATTGAATGAATGGCTGATGATGTGCCTTGCTGGTAAATTTTTGATTGCCTCCAACCATCATAAAGTCCAAGTGCATCACTATAATAGTATCTGGTTCCACGAGTATTATCCATAAACTGTGTTATCAATAAATCGGCAGCTTGTTTCCCATTGTCTCCTTCAAAATCAAGAACTGCGATTTTCTTAATATTAGGCATAACTTTTTCGGGCGATTTTAGAATTGCTCCTCCAAGTTGAGCTTTCAAAGTAACCGTAGCAGCAAATAATAATAATGTCAAAGTAATTATTTTCATCTTGTTTATTTTTTAGTTGTTAGTATTTACTTTTTTTAGGTTTTTAATATTACATTAAGCCACTTAACAATTAATTTAAGTAAACCCTCTTTATTATTCTTTCTGACAGGTTTTAGAATAATATACTGGCGAGTAACCATTGTATGGTTCTGAAATCTGCTCATTTCTCTCTTTTAAATTTGACCTCACAAACATACAATCGTGCTATGATGTTTTAGGAGCAAAAAGATAATCTGCGTTATTTAAAGCATAAAATGCGGAATTAGGGCTATAAAATTCATTTATTTCAATTTGCCAATACTTATTTTGCTGTGAGCAGACAAAAAATCCTCCTTCCATTTTCTGGAGACATCAGCTTCCATAGAATTGGTTAATTCAATCAACCCGCCATCTTCCACATTTTGATACTTCTTAACATGATTCAGGTTTACCAAATACCTGCTATGTGTTCTGCAAAATGAATATTCGGACAATAAATCGGTGTAGTAATTCAATGGTTTTGAACTAATTAGTTGTTTCCCATCTGTTAAAACAATGTATGAATCCCCTTCTTTGCTTTCAAGAAGTATAATATTCTCTATTAGAACCGACTCAAATCCTCCTTTAAAATTGATATTTATTCTTTTAAAAGCATCCGGTTGTTTTAAATTCTCCAGAAGTGATTCTCTGCCATAAATTGAACCGGTTTGTGATGTTCTGCCTTTGTACTTTTCAATAGCAAGTTTTAAATCTTCAAGCGAGTACGGTTTCTCTAGAAAATCAAGAGCACTGAATTTGATAGCCTTGACCGCATATTTATTATGTGCTGTCATGAAGATTACTTCATATGTTAAGCTTCGGGTTTGTTCTAACAAGTCAAAGCCCGTGTATGGAGGTAGTTCGACATCCAAAAATATGAGATCGGGTTGAATTTCATTTACCTTTTTAATTCCCTCAGGAATTGTTGTACATGAATTGGCAATTTCTATTTCCGGAAAATGCTTTTCAAGCAAATCAAGTAAATGTTTACTTTGTTTGGTATCGTTTTCAATAATAATGCTTCTGATCATGCCTGATATGGTAATGTTAGTTCAACTCGTGTACCTGAAGGCTTATTATCTTTCGTTAGGTCGATAATTTTCAGATCGGCATGTATATTTTTCATGGCATTTAGAATATTCAAACGTTCACGGGTAATTTTCATTCCCATTGATTGATGGTTTTTCAGCATTGGTTCAGTTACCTTTTTATTCAGGTTCCTTCCAACTCCATCATCTTCAACGATTGCGTGAATGGTATCTTCAATTTGCTCTATGATTATGTAAATATTTCCCGTGGCTTGTTTTGGCATGAGCCCGTGTTTAATTGCATTTTCTACCATTGGCTGTAGTATTAATGGTGGCACATATGTGTTTTCGATGTCAATTTTCTCATCAATATCAATATGGTAAATAAATGGTAAATCTAAACGTAGATTTTCAAACTGCATGTACCATTCAAGAATTTGTAAATCCTGTGATAACGGAATCTCTTTTTTATCTGAACAATTTAAAACCGCTCTCATGAGTTTGGAGAATTGAATTAAGTATTTTTCAGCTTCATCAGGTTTGTTTTCTCTTAAAAACTCTTGAATAGATATAAATGCATTATTTAGAAAGTGTGGGTTCATTTGTGAACGCAATGCCTTTAGTTCAGTCTCTGATATTTGCAGTGTTAAAGCAGTTTCCTTCTGTATTTGCCTTGCATCCCTTTGTCGTTTGTAAAAAAGAAATGAAATGAAAAAAGTAACCACTATAATAGCAATTAGCATAAAAAGATATTGATTTCGCATTTCTGTCTCTTTGATTTTAGCATCGCTATATGCTCTATCTATTTGGCGTTTGAACTCCTGCTCTTTTCTTTCAATAACAATTTGTTTCTTGCCTTCAACTCTCATACTATCACTCAATATAATAAAATTCTGGTATGCTTCAAGTGCTTCTTTAAATTTATTTTGACTTTTATAAATATCTGTAAGGAGTTTATATCCTTCATACTGATTTTGGACAACACCTGCTTTCTTGCTCATTTCAATTCCCTGCAATGCGAACCTGGATGCCTCTTCGTAATTATTTAAATAGAAATTAGCTTCACTTAAACCTGTATTGGCCTGTATAATGATTTCAGTAAAATTATTTTCTTCAGCCAACCTAAGAGCTAATTCGAAGTTTTTCTGAGCTTCCTTATACTGACCTTTTTTATCTAATAATCCGCCCATGTTTGTATAACCATATGCAAGCAGTTGGTCATCCTTTAATTTTTCTCCATAGTGTATCACTTGTTCTAAGTACAAATTTGCGCTGTCTAAATTCTCTAAATTTAAATAGCACAATGCGATATTATTAACCGCCATTGCAATTGATTTTTCATTTCCCAAATGCAAAGCTGCCCGGTAGAATTTCTTAAAGCCAGGAATCGCATGCTCAAAGTCACCCATCATCGCATAAATTTGTGCGATGTTATTCTCTATAACTTGAGCAGTAATGGTATCACCGATATCAATTGCTTCTTTAATGGCTTTTTGTGCATAGTCAAGCGAAGTAGTAAAATCGGACTTTGGCAAATAGAGAGCGCCCAAATGTCTGTATGCTTGAACAATACCTTGCCGGTAGTTTAATTCTTTAGCAAGTTGCAATGCCTCCTTTGCGCTTTTCACTGATTCTGCGTTATCCGTGTATTGCAATGCATCAGAATATAATATAAGAAGATTAAAGCGAGCTGTATCCTTTGTTGTAAGTATTTTCAGTTTTTCTAATAGTTTTTCAGCAACTATATTTTGATTTTCGTCTATTTGAGCGCTTAAATAGTTGCAAGAAAAATGGCAGAGTAGAACAAGTATCAGTTTTTTTATCATAAATCCATTGGTCTTATTTCAAAGTAAGTTTATGTACGTTTTATAGTTAGTGTTTTTTAAATTCCGGACAATAGCATCTTAAAGTAATTTATTGTGAATTTTGTATTTTCGGGTGATTTGATTTTTAGTATTGGGAATTGATTTATTTATGGTTAGCATATTCATAAATTGATATTGAAGTCCTTTTTAATTTCATTGATGAAGGCTGTGAGTGAATATTTATTTATCGTTATGCCAGTATTGTATATCTCTCGAATTCTTTTGTTACTGATAAGAAAGGCAATAACGATTTGCGTTTAGTTGTTATATACCACATTAGAATAAACGTACATAATTAGAATTCCAATCAGGAATATCATTGGAGTATCCGATTCCACTAAAAATAAGAAACTACATTCCAATTATCAACATTTTAAAGGTTTAATTTGGCAATTTTATTTATCTAAAAACCAATAACATAAAACCCACCCCCGTATTTATACCCGAGGGAAAACCCTTGCTTTTTGGTTGTAGGTTTTAGAAGTGGCGGCGTAGAATGGTGTTTTTGGGGAAGCCCATAATTGCCTGCAGTGCATCCTATTGTAGGCGTAATGCGTTAGAATATCAGTCAATTTTAATAAGAAGGTTGTGCTAACCTTTAGATAGATGTCAACATCACCGGAATGAGGGGTCAACATGAATCGGAATTGATGAAAATCTGGTTATGGGACTCCAATGATATTTACTGGCGCGGCGCATTTTAGTTCCTTAACCAACTAATAGCGCAAGTGCGATGTTGGGATCTGAGGTTCTATTTATTCATTTTATTATTTATAGTTTGTTTGGGGTCTCTTTTATTACCAATAAAATTTTGTTTGAATTTTTTAAACATTTTTATCATACTGCCATAAGTTCCAATACTTTTTCTCTTGTGTTTTGTCACAGGAAAACTTGTTTGCGTACGTTCGAGTTCAACTATGAAGTTAATTCTTATCTCTTTCCACTTTTTATAATGGGTAGTTCTTATTTGTTTGTTTGTTTCAAAAGTGAAGTCTCCATTATGAAGTTTTTCCAAATCAATGTGATAAATTTCTTTTAACGGTTCAAACGGATACAATCCCTCATCTTCATCAAAAATTTCATCAATATTTTCATAAACGCTTCTTATTTCTTCAATCGCTTTACTTATGCAAGATTTAAGTTTGAAATACCTTTCATCATTCTTTTCTTGGCAATAACTATAATCCATAAAGTCGGTATACACTTCCACAAGCAGCGAATAAACAGATCTTAAAGCTTTAAGATATTCATTGCGTCTTTGAAAACAGAAAACAATATATGCTGCGGGTATTGCAAAAATAATTGGCAGTAATTCTTTGAGTGTTGTATAATATTTCTGATTGCTAACATTTAAATTCAAATGAAAAGCAAGTAAAACTACTATTATATAAAATAGGATTACAAATAATAAGATTCTATTTAAAACTATTCTTGTCATATATTGTTGAATATGTTTTAATGACTGTAAAGTCATCCTTTAAAAATTGCCAATTACTATCAATAACTAAAGTAATAAACTGTTCAAAAAGGTCTTCCTTTTATCTTCGTTTAGTCATTTTAGAATTAATTAGCTCGCTATACCGTGAAGCAACAACTTTATATTTATCACTTTTTAAATGTAATTCATCATACCAGTCTTCTTGTGCTTTTGGAATATCACTACAATCTACATGATAAACATTTTCAAAATTACTCTCAATATCTCGCAGCATTTCGTTATATTCATAAATTAAAGTCGTCATAATAGCATGTTGTATTTCTTCATCATGAATCCCTTTAATCATCAATGGTCTGAATAACCATTTCCCAGACTTAAGAAAGGAGTTTACAATTGGTTGAAGAGGGTATTTCCATGAGAAGTTAAGTCCTTTCTTAGGATATGGATATGCATATCCATGAGTGATACTAATCATATCTTTGAATTTATTAGTGTTATTATATATTCCATTAAAAATCATGGTATACTGTGCTTTCATAATCCAAATAAATGAATAGAATTCTTTAGTAATGTATTTTTGAGCTAAAAGAATTTGATTTTTTTGATATTCATCTTTGATATTTACTAAGGATTGTTGGGTATGTTTTAATTTTTGTTTATCTGTGCTCACCATTACAGCCATTCTTTCATTCCCTACTAAATCATTTCCTCCGCCACTTATTAAGAAGACATCTGGGGAATGAATTGTTAGCGCTTCTACATACTGTCCTTCATAAAGAATATTTGTTATCCAATCACCACCATATGCATCTGAAAATATTAAGTAATTTTCGTTTCTTTCAAGCCAGTCTATTATATCTTTAACAAAAGTTGGAAACAAAAACCATGAATCACCCTCGGCATAAATTTTAATATATTTCATATCTGGTTTTTGATTCTCGACACGTTTAAAGTAGCGCTTTTGTCTTATTTTCGTGCTACGTCTATTAAGCTTACCTAATATGCCTAAATTTGCATTAGAAGTTTCTCTTAGTCTTACTTCATTTAAATCATAGATATGTCTTATACATTCTCTAAAATCATTTAAAGACTGTTGTACATCAAACTTATTATTTTGTGATTTGTATGAATCTATTAAAGTAGCAAAGTCTACTGAATTAAAATCTAATGGGTTTTGCAACATCTTTTCAAGTAATGGCTTATTCATAGTAAATAGTTTTATTGTTAATTAATCATTCTATTCTTTCGGTATTATCCTAAAAATATACTATCCACCACTAACCACCTATTTTTACTTCGAAAAAATGCAAATTTTATTTGCCTAGAAATCAATAACATACAACCCACTCCCGTATTTATACCCGAGGGAAAACCCTTGCTTTTTGTTAGTAGGTCTTGGTAATGACGGCGTAAAATGGCGGTTTAGAATGGGGGGTATTTGGTTTTGGGACGGGAGTATCGAAGACTTTTAAAGTTAAGAGGTGTGCTTGTGTTTTTGAAGTTTGAAATCGCTGCCAGGAATTTAAGATTAGTTTAACAATTGTTTTATGGCATAATAAATTAGCTATTATTCATTCGAATGGATTACAATTTTGGTAATTTAAAAAATGTTTTTTAATTTTCGGATGCTATGGTACATAATCAGCCATTGACGGTCTTAGTAGTTTATTACATTATTCCATGTGACCAACCATAAAAGAATAGGTTGGCACATTAATCCAACTAGTAATTTCAAAAGGGATAGCCGAAAACCGGATAGAGTAGGCAGGATATTAATTTAATTTTATGCCATATCAAAAATCTTCAAACAACGATGAAGTAACTTTTAATGTTCAGCCGGAACCATATATACATCCTGCAGGAGGTGCATTTAAATGGAGTGCAGGCTGCTTATTAGTTCCTGGTGGTTTATTTCTAATAAGTTTAGGTTTAAGTTCTGGATTTGGAGTCCTCATGATAATTTGTTGTGCATTGGGTGTGGGACTTCTTTACTTTGTTTATAAATTGAGTAAAAAACCTAAAGTAATTGATGAAGTACGAATTCCCAAAATATTTACAGTAAATTCTGGTGGAATTACCATCGATGGTAAAACTTATAAAAGAGAAGACATACAATTTATAAGCGTTCGAAATCCTTTGTTGACTCAAGATTCCAGCCCGTATGTTCAAAGAGGTTATGAAGGATTTGCGAATGCAGCGCATAATCAAAAAATGTTAGCTGCTACAGTAAATTATTGGGTTGTAATGGAAACCAACGGTGTTCCGGTTTTTTTAGGATGCGGTTTGAATGAACTGGCAGCGAATGCTATTATGAGTGATGTGAGTAATTTATTGGGAATGAAAATTTCATAGTCATATCAACTTTCAAAGTCATCACATAAATCACAACCGACATATAAGTAACAAAAATTGCGATTGAAATTGTGAGCAGAAGGTTAGAAAAAGGAAACTATCCTCACCTGATTACTTAACTTATTATTTATTTCTTGCTACCACTCAATTACTAATACCCTCTGAGAATTTAATTTTCAATCGTAACAAACGAATACAACAGTCCGCCTAATTTTGTTCCAATATAACCACGTCCTCTTTGAAAATATTGTAAATAAAGCTGATAGTGTCCGGGATTTGCATTGGGATTAATATTTTCTGATTGGATAACCAGGCAGTTGATATAATTCGCCTCCGGAGTTTCAAGTGTTTCTTTAACGGCTATGACGGTATATTTCCAGGTTGAATCAGATTCATACCATACTAATCCTGCTTCAGGATTTTCAGGAATCTCAACTGTTTCTGTTGTCTGTCCGGATTTTGTGTAAAGCACGCGATTACCATCCTGTCTGTAATATGAAATTGACTGACCAGTCTCGTAAGCAGTGGTGCATTTGATGTATGTTAAACCATTTATCACTGTTGGCAGAGAGTCGAATGTCATTGAATAGATGGAAAGATCTGCCCTGTAAGTTAATTTTTGTCCTAAGACAATAGGGTGATATGATTTATCAGGAATTTCGTCCAATGTTTTTTTATCAGTAACTGTGAACGCTGTCAAAGTAAATAATGTTGAGATAAGCAGTATTATCTTCATATTTTATTCTTTTATGTTTATTAGCTGTTATTAGAACTCAACTCCGAACATCCTGAAATATATGTTTAAATTGGAAATAAGCCCAATCCTATTAATTCAACGTTGAATCAAATTGCCTGTATAGTTGATGAAGGCATAGTTTAGATGGCACAAACATAACAATAATACAACCCCATCTTTTTCATCATAAAAATCATTGACCTCACATTCCTCACATAAATCACATTCCTCACATAAATCATAGTAATCACAGTCAGTTGTTAATAATCAACTTTTGGAACCTGCCTGTAAAATTTGATCCGGTTACGACAACGGAATAGATGCCATTTGCCAGAGAAGATGTTTCTATTCGGGTGGATTGTTGCTGAAGTGGCTTTTCAGTAATTAAAGCTCCTTTAGCATCATATATCCGTAAGGTTCCATCAGGAATAGTTTGCGTAAGTATTAGCTGGACAAATGTGGATGCAGGATTTGGCATTAACACGAAGCCTGAATTGGGTGGATTGGTGAGTCCGGTAAAATAGACAGGATAACAAGCCGATGAGAAAGTACATCCCGATGAATCGGTTACCTGCAACTGATACCATCCTGTTGTTGTTGCCGTGAAGAGTGTGTCTGTGGTGCCACTGCTCAGAATATTTCCTGAGATACAATCAATCCATTCATAGAAAACACTTCCGTTGTTAGCAATAAATACGTTGTTATTCACCAGGAGGTTGGTATCCGGATAATTCACCATAAGGGTAGTTGTAATAATACTATCGCATCCGGCTGCATTGTTTAATGTATCTTTATACGTTCCGGGAAGCGTATACCAGGAAGTGTTCACCTGAATACTATCGCCATTGCAAATAGTAAATGATTGTTGTAAGGAAGTTGGGCTACATTGAAAATTGAAGTTGTAGCTCCAATAAACACATCCCATATTTGAAGTAATCATCAAAGCATACATCCCCGGATGTGTGGGAGTATATTGCGGTCCATTTGCACCGGGAATAAACTGATTATTGGTTGCATCATACCATGAATAGGTGAGAACGGTATCGGGGAAATTATAGAAATTGACATTTGAATTAATCTGACCTTGAGCAGTTGATAATTGCACGTATGCATGAATCGGTCGCACGACATCTACATGCAAGCTGTCGCAACCATTGGAGCCGGTAAGCATTTGCGGGACATTTATGTAATTCGAGTACCAGTTTCCATTTATCTGAATGCTATCACCAGTGCATATATAATGAATAGCGGTAGTGTAAACAGGAGTGCAGCCATTCACTACAGGTACTTCTTCAACTTGAAAGACTTCTTTGGTAATACTATCCTGAACAAAAACAACCAAACGCAGGCGCGACACTATTGTTGAAGTATCGGTTATTTGAAAAGAAAAATTAACCGAATCAATCTGACCTAAAGCAGGGTTACCTATGTAAGTTCCTCGTGCATCCGGAAACATCTTCAGCATGGTATTTACAAACAGTGATTCGTTACTGGCTCCTTGAGGAGGAGTGACAATTGTATCCTGCAAAATTGCTACATGAATTTTGCAACGGGCTGCTGATTGAAATTGTACGGCTGAAGTTACAGTTGCCGATATTTCACCATGGTAACCATTTGTAGTAAACGTTGGCTGAATATAAAAAAGGCCTTTAAGGTTATAGAGGCTGTCGATCATATTCTGATCAACATGCCAGGGGCATCCTTCCCAATAATTATAAACATCACTCATGGCAAGTTTACCGTTGGCATAGGCAGAAGGGAAGGATAAGGTGTTGTAAAAATGAATCCTGGTATTTACTTCCGTTTGTGACCATGCCAGATTATATCCACCTTGTTCGAGCTTTAAATCGGAAGCTTTTACGCGGTTGAGCGCAAGAATGCTGTCGTACTTTACAGTCCAGTAACCACAATAAGTACACCAGGTACCTTTCGACTGCTCAAACAATGCACGGCGGGGAGGTAAAGTCGGTGCAACGAAGACATCAAACTGAAATTGATTGTTTGATAAATCGGCATCAGTATTATTATTAACATTAACAGCCTCCACCAGAATGGTATACGTGCCGGAAGTTGCCGGATTCAATGGGTTAGTAAAATTAAAGACTTGTGAATTTCCGCACGGAATATTTAAGCTGTTAAAGGTTTGTGTTTGCTGCAATACGCCGTTAACTGAATAGGTAAGTGTGAGCGTGTTTACGGTATCGGTTCCGAGATTCCTGAACTTAATTGGAATAGTATACGGGGCATCTGCAATTTCCTGATAAGGATATAACGAAGTAGCGATGAGAGCTCCATCAGTTTGCAAATCAGTGCCGGGAGAAAATTCATAATAAACGTTATCTACGTCGTACCAGCTTGAACCGGAAAGTGAAGGAACATTAGGCGAGCCCGGAACCATATAAGCGGTTGTATTATCGATTTGAATGCCTGCCGATACAGAAATGCTTGATAAGGGATGTTTGAATGCGTCTATGAAATAAATTTTATTGGAATTTTCTTCCAATACCACAAACCATGAAACCGGATAAGCAAATTGGTTTCCTACAGTATCAGAAAATTGACTGAACATGATCCATTTTCTTTTAGGGCTGATATTCATGCCGTACATAGGTTCTGATAAGATAATTACTTTCGAATTTGTACCAGATGCTTTTATGCCTGTCACACACAAAGATTTATCCGGTACCAATGCATTGGGCAGCGTGACTGCTCCGAACGGGGGAGCGATGGCTGCAGTTGTATCAAAGGTCACCACACCGGTAGATGATACTTTAAAATGAGTGACGGAGTCGCCATTGAAAACAAAAGGAAAACCTATAGGATATACAGTTGACCAAACCGGGTTTAATTGCTGGTACATGGCAAAAATTACACCTGATGCATATAAATCTTCATCAACGTATTCAGAAGGATTACCGGTTTCATCAATATGAGGAATACAACGGTACTGGGCATGTACGGTCAACGCCTGGACCAGGCAAAACAAAAAGATAGTCAGAATCCGTCTCATGGGCCTATTATTTAAAGCTAAAATAAATAAAATTGCCGGAACTCCACAACTATTAGTGGATATTTTCAAAATTTTCCGCTAACAAAGATTTTTTATGGATAAGTGTAAGGAAAGGGGAGGTGGAAGAGAGAAGGAGAATGGGAATGAGAATGAGAACGGCAATGAGAACGGGAAAGGAAGAGAACGAGACAAAAACGCAATTGTCACTTGTCTTTAAACCTATCACAGTAATCATTTAAATCAAATAAATCACAGTCCATTGGTGGTTGCATTCTTGGAAGCACACCCTTACTATTCCTTTACAATTTTCTTTACTATTCGCGTACTGTCCATATTTACTTCAAGAAAATAAATTCCTTTTGAAAGAAAACTTAAATTTATTGAGTGAATTTGATTCATGATAAAGTCGTTTGCCTGTTGTGTGAAAACAGTTTGGCCTAGTACATTTTTAATAGTTATGGCTACAGTTTTCATTCCTTGGTTATGCATCTTTATTGAAATTTCATCTTCAAAAGGGTTAGGAAAAACCGAATAATTTTCATCCACAGTTGTATTCGTAATTCCAACATTTAATAAATCACTTGCGATGGCATTCGGGAAACCATACCAGCAATTCCCATTAGTTAATACAAAGCCGCTATCAACAAAGTTGGATAAGATACCAGGTAATTCCGGATTATTGATTACTCCAATAAGTAGGGTGCCGGGTTTTGCCTGATAGATTTTACCATTCGGAGCCATTTGCAGACCTCCTAAATCAATACTCGATGATTTGCCAATTGATTGTCGTGAGTTGTTTATTATACTTACATTATTAGAGGTAACATCAAATTGAAAAATGGAATCATGTCTCATTTCAGTTACATATAGAAAATTGCCACTTGAGGAAAATTCAAGTCCATAAGCTCCAAAATCCGAAGTCCCAGAGAATGTTGGTGGAGGTAAAATCAAATACTTTTCGTTCGAGACTATGCCGGTTAAATTATCAAAATCAAATAATTCGACAAAATTACTTGCTCTGCAGGCAAATGCAATTTTACTGCCATCAGGAGAGAACTTCATGTAACCTAAAGAATTCACACTGTAAACAGGTTGTCCTATTTTACTTATTACGGGACTTGAAGTGATTCCGGAAGAAGTGACCAAATAAGAAAACAGGCTGTCATTATTATAACCGTGAACTGTTACCCAGATGTCAGTTCCATTGGCATGCTTTACGGCAGCAATTTTTTCGGAAATTGGCGATCTTAGCACCGAGTTTTTTATGGTAACATCACCGTTTCCACCATTCAGGGACATATCAATCAGAGAATAGCTAAAATTATAATTTGTAGTTGGAGGACTGAATTGCTGTTGTAAAGTAAAAATAAAATAGAATCCCGGATTATTCGGATATGGTACAATTAATGCATTTTGAGTAGCTGAATTATGGCCACCAAGGGAGCTGCCATTTGGCATTATTGAATGGTTTTTATCCCAGACTGCCTCTCCATTCGAATAAAATAAAAGGTTGCCATTGCTGTCACTTATAGAGCCGCAACCTTCAATAGTGACCATTGCACTATTCGTGACTTCGGTTGGAATGCCTGAATTAAAATCTAAAGCAGCATAACCTCCAAAATACCACATGTTATTTTCCTTTTGAGCAAAAAGTAAATTGAAAATGAAAATGAGAAATACGGTAATGGTAGTTGTTTTCATTTGCTCATGAAGCTTTAGTGTTAGTAGTATGTGAAAATAAATGCAATGTATTAACGGAAGATTTTAATAATTCCATCTGAAAAATACGAAAAATTTGAAAACTTACCAAATTCCTGGAATTTTAAGTGAAATCGAGTTAGTTTTTTAAGAAGTCATGGTTTATAAACTGCTTCATCTACATCTTGTCAAATATTTGACGAGGTATCCTCTTTAGAATAGCTGCTACAATTCCCCATCTTTTAGTCACGTAAGCAATTTTCTTTTTTTTCATTATTGCTTCGAAAATTTGTTTAGAAGCTTTCTCTACTGGAGCAACCCAGAATTGGCCATCACCTTTTGCCATAGCGGTATCAACGAATCCCGGACGAACATCTGTGATTACAATACCAGCATTTAAATTTGTTGCTTTTTGTCTTAAGCCTTCCAGATAATTTATTTGATACGCCTTGGTGGCATTGTATGCCGGTGCAACTCGATTTCCTCGCAGACCTCCAACAGAACTAATTGCAACCAGGTGACCCGATTTTTGATTTTGAAAATAATTGAAAGCCCAGTCCGCAACACAGGTAAAACCAGTCACATTCGTATCAATGGTTCGTTTTTCGATTTCAAAGTCGAGGGCATCATTTAAGTCGCCTGTCCCCGAACTAAGAATTAGCAGGTCGAGTCCGTCCAGCTGATTAGTCAATGCTTCCAGATGTGTTGCTATGTTGTGTAGATCGGTTATGTCAAATGTTTTGGTAAAGAAGCGTGAAGGATTTTGAGCTTTCAATTCATCCAGAAATTCAGTCCTTCTGCCTGTTATTCCAACCAAATAGTCATGCTCTGCCAAAGTTAAAGCAAGTCCTTTGCCAATTCCCGATGTTGCACCTATTACAATTGCTTTTCTCATGCAATAACTATCAACTATTTTGACTTAAATGGTGCTCAACAGAAAAAAGTACAACGAGTGTTTTAGAGAGTTTACGACCCGGTTCCACCAGGAACCGGAGAAATCTTAAAATCAGCCGACTTTTCCAGTTTATGAAACAAGCTGAGTAATTCAGCAGGAGGTGTGTTTAATTTGCGTGTTGCAATATTCAGCCATGCGCCATCAACAGTGAGTTTCGCAGCCAGTGTACCATCAGCTTTATAAAAGTTGTTCTGTAAAGTCCATTTAGAACCATCTTCCGTCATCTTTAAAAGCACCACATCAATTCGGATGGTTTCGTTTCCTGCAATTTCCTTAAGAAAAATAGTCTCTTCCCTAAATAGAATAGGTGATACCAGATGTTTTCTGAACCATTCCATCCCCATACCATTCTCAGCCATAAATAAAAGTCGCGTTTGTGCTGCGTAATCGTTATATGCTGAATGTCGCATGTGAACATTAGCATCGAGATCAGCCCAGCGAATAGTGTATTCTTTAAAGTACATAACGGAGGAGGATGTTAGCTTTTATTTAGACTGTATAAATTCGAGCAGTTTATTTTTGCTGCTGGTAGTCGAAAGTGATTCGGTCAATTGATAGTAGTCGCCGGTGTTGATGCAGTAATCATAACTGTACAAAGCAATTTCCAGACGTGAGCTTTCAACAGAAAATAACTGGATAATTCCAGCCAGTTGTTTTACGGTAAAACACTTTTTGGTACTTATGATCTGTTTTGCCAAGGTTACTTTGGTGCTGTTTACGGATACATTATTTATTGATGTTTTTATTCCTGCAAATTCTTCGGCGGAGACTTCACAAACCGGTGCAGGAGGAGGTGTGTTAATCACAGGTTTTACGATAGGTGTACAGTAAGCAATCCATTCGTTACGGTATGGGATATGTGAAAACACCTCGGTTCCATACGAGAAATTTTCCATATCATAGATTTTCATAAACGCTTCCTTCATGAATGCAAGCCGGTTCGATTCCAGTTCCATCAGTGTAGCTAATTTCATAAGCTGTCCCATGCTGAAACAATTTCCTGCTGCTATCAGTCTCATGGCCTCGCTGCGGCGGGATGCATCATTTTGCTGAACCAACACAGGCTTAACTATGAATTCAAAATCTTTATCTGCTAAAGGCAATGAGCAACCTTTCACACCATTATATACACCCGGCATTGGGTAGGAGAGGTCGGGGTACCAGTTGGAAGGCTCCGGAGGCACCGGATCGGAATTAATTTCTGGACGATTTACAAAATCATATAAACGAATGGCATTACTCAATTTGGTGAAAGCATCATATACATCATAGAAATTCTTCGGATCGTAATTTCTGCGGGAAGCCTTTTTACAAAATTCAAATCTGTAATAATCGCCGGCAAAGACAATGGCCATATCCCTGATTTGGGCACTGAGCAGACAGGAATTGGGTAAGAACGTTTTTACGAATTGCATCTTAGCCTGATCATTAGGCTGCAAGGCCAGCTGATTTAATTGTTGCTTGAATTGCGCCTGAGTCATTGGCTGTGCACAATTTTGAGCCGACATCCATAAAGGAAGTATGCTCATCAGAAATACCAGAATTTTAGTCTTTAACATATAATAGTATTCAGATTAAGGGATTTATTGCTGTGAAAGTCTATCAAGACTCTATTAATCAGTATGTTGGAAGCTTAACATCATCCTTGACCAGGAAAGCACCTCCATAAACCGATTGAATCTCTTTAAGGAATTTCATGGCTTCCAGACGGGTTTTGAAATCGCCGACCCTGATTTTGAAATTCGGTTGTTGGTACGACAAATACGCGCCGGTTTTAGGAAAAAGTTGCAGAAATTCGGTTTTGACCTCGGTTGCTTTGGCTCTTTGGGATCCAAAATAAATCTGAACCCGATATCCGGGCATCGTCCGTTTTACCTGACTTATGGCGATGTGCCGGTTCATTAAAACTTTCACCAAACTATCCTGAGAAGCCACTGAATACTGAGCTTCAGCGGAATTTCCGGACAAAAGAAATGCGAAAAAAAGGAGAATCGGGAGGGTTTTCATGAGCAACAAAAATAAACTATTAAACTTTACCATCATAAAGGTGAAATTGGAAAAACGTAAGATGATGATTACCTAAACAGTTGATCTGTATTATTTTGGGGGTAAAACAACAAAATATTGGTCGTTTTGTTATTTAGAATCATTTTAAATTACAAAACTCTGACAAGTGTTTTTCAAATCATAAATGTTTGTCTTAAATTTGCCCACCCCTTATAGGGGTAGTGTGTCTATTATCCTGCATTCATAATTAAAACGATCCTATGAAAGGTAGCGTGTTCACCTCTAAAGTCACGTCGGTTTGTCTCATTTTTTTCGCCCTGATTTTCTTCTCGGTAAAGAACGTCCATGCACAACCCGACGGTGCATCCCTTTTCAAAGCTCAATGTGCTCAGTGTCACAGTGTTGGCTCCAATAAGGTTATTGGTCCCGGTCTGAAAGACGTGCACACCCGGAGAAATGAAGAGTGGTTGCTTAAATGGACCAAGAACTCACAGGGGGTTATCAAATCCGGTGATGCTTATGCTGTTAAGCTTTACAATGAGTACAATCAGACAGCGATGCCATCATTTGCATTGTCAGATGATGAGATCAAATCGATTTTTGCATATATAAAAGCCGAAGGTGAAAAAGCGGCTGCTGCTCCTGCTCCGGGTGCTGCTGGTCCTGCGGGTGCTAAGGCTGAGGAGCCAGGTTTCCCATGGATGCTAACCATGATTTTTGTAATTCTGGGCGTTTTATATCTGGTACTTGGAAAAGTTAAAGAAGGTCTCGAGCGCGCTTTACGTGCAAAACAAGGTCTTCCTGAGCCAGTTCCTGTAACATCTAAACAAGCATCTAAAAACTGGATTCGCGGAAACAAGAAACTTATTGCTGTGATGTTCGTGATTTTCGCAGTATGGGGTTCCGTAAAAGGCTGGAACGCATTAGCCGGAATCGGTGTTTCTCAGAATTACGCCCCTGAGCAACCAATTAAATTTTCACATAAATTACACGTTGGACAGAATGGTATTTCCTGTGTTTATTGCCACTCCGGAGCTGAAAAGAGCCGTCATGCCAATATTCCTTCACCAAACGTTTGTATGAACTGCCACAAGTATGTTCAGCAAGGACCAACTTATG
The DNA here is from genome assembly GCA_016788065.1 of Bacteroidia bacterium. Taxonomy (GTDB): domain Bacteria; phylum Bacteroidota; class Bacteroidia; order AKYH767-A; family OLB10; genus JADKJB01. The sequence goes on from JAEUTI010000048.1 coordinate 24,285, forward strand.
GTACTACAGAAATTGCTAAAATTTATGCTGCTCTCGATTACGATCCGAACACACAAAAGTATGGACCGAATCCAAAGCCAATCAAATGGGTGCAGATTCACAACTTACCTGACTTAGCTTATTTCAACCACGCGCAACACGTAACAGTAGGTCAGATTGAATGTCAGACATGCCATGGTCCGGTAGAAGAAATGGAAGTAGTAAAACAATTCTCTCCTCTTACTATGGGATGGTGTATCGATTGCCACCGCACTACAGAAGTGAAGATGGAAGGCAATGCTTACTATACAGAATTACACGATAAACTTAAAAAGCAATATGGTCCAGAAGCTAAACTGACGGTTGATAAAATCGGTGGTTTGGAATGTGCCCGTTGCCACTATTAATTTCAGATACAACCCTTCATACAGATATGGAAAAGAAATATTGGAAAGGTGTTGAGGAGCTACGGAATGATGCGGAGTTCGTCAGGCTTAAAAACAATGAGTTTTTCGAGCATATTCCCGTCGATGAGGTCATCGGTCGCAAAGCAGAATCTGCTGATGCAACACCACGCCGTGACTTCCTGAAATTCCTTGGTTTCGGAATGGCAGCAGCAACACTTGCTGCTTGTGAAGCACCGGTAAAAAAGGCGCTTCCTTATGTCGTTAAGCCGGAAGAAATTACTCCGGGTATTCCGAATTATTATGCATCTACTTTTTCTGATGGTCACGATTATGCCAGTATTCTGGTAAAAACCCGTGAAGGCCGTCCAATTAAAATTGATGGCAACGAAATGTCTTCAATCTCTAAAGGTGCCACCCACGCAAGGGTACAAGCCTCTGTTCTGGGATTGTATGACAACAACAGATTACGTGGTCCGAAAGCAGCAGGTAAAGACACCGACTGGGCGACCGCAGACAAAGAAATTAAAGCTAAACTCGAAGCAGCTGTTGCGAAAAATGGTAAAATCAGAATTCTTACAGCTACTGTTGTAAGTCCATCTACCAAAGCATTGTTTGCTGAGTTTGCTGCTAAATATCCGGGTACCGAAGTAGTTACTTATGATGCAGTTTCTTTTTCAGGAACATTAAAGGCAAATGAGCAATCGTTTGGTAAAGCTGCCCTGCCAACTTATCGTTTCGATAATGCAGATGTAATTGTAAGTGTTGGTGCCGATTTCCTTTCTAACTGGATCAACCCTACCGAGCATGCTCGTCAGTATGCTGCCAACAGAAAATTGTTTGGTAAGAAAACCATGTCGCGTCACTATCAGTTTGAAGCAACATTGAGCGTTACCGGTTCTAATGCAGATCACCGCTATAAGGTAAAACCAGGACAATATGGTTCAGTGGTTGCTGCCCTTTATAATAAGGTGGCTTCATTGGCTGGTGCTACTTCTATCAGTGCCGGCAATACCAGTGTTGATGATGGCATATCAAAAGCTGCACGTGATTTATGGAACAGCAAAGGCCGTTCTGTAGTTGTATGTGGTTCCAATGATCCTGCTGTTCAGGTTCTGATTAATGGAATTAATACATTACTGGGAAATTATGGAAGCACTGTCAACATCGACATGCATTCTAATCTCCGTCAGGGTAGTGATGAGAAAATGGCTGCTTTGGTTGCTGAAATGGCTTCCGGTGCAGTAGATGTTCTTTTCATGTATAATGTAAATCCTGCTTATACATATCCTGATGCAGCTGCATTCAAAGCTGCCCTCAAAAAAGTTGGTACCTCTGTTTCTTTTGCAGGAACTGAAGATGAGTCTGCATCAGAAGCAAATTATATTTGTCCCGATCACCATTACCTCGAATCATGGAATGATGCGGAACCGGTAAAAGGAATGTTCAGTCTTGGACAACCAGTTATACGACCACTTTTCAAAACCCGTCAGATGCAGGATTCATTGATTCAGTGGGCTGGTTTACCTTATCAGGATTACCTGACTTTCATTCAGGGTAACTGGAATAAGAGCATGTATGGTATGCAGACTGCAATCAGCTCATACGATGCATTCTGGACGAAATCATTACAGGAAGGTGTTTTCGAAACTGCCCCTGCTGCCGGAACAACGGTGTTTGCAGGTGATGTTGCTGCTGCTGCATCAAGTATTGTAAAATCAAAAACAGATGGACTGGAACTGGTGATCTATGAGAAAACCGGTATCGGAAATGGAAATCAGGCAAACAATCCATGGTTACAGGAGCTTCCTGATCCGGTTTCTAAAGTTTGCTGGGATAACTACTTTGCTATGTCGCCAGCCTTTGCAAAAGCACAAGGATTTTCACAGGGCAATGTAATTGAAGTAAAAGCAGGTAATAAAACCGTTAAAGGTCCAGTGTATTTACAGCCTGGTGTTGCTGATCAGACTATTGCTATAGCAATCGGTTATGGTCGTACCAAAGCTGGAAAGGCAGCTGACAATATCGGGGTGAATGCCTATGAATTAGCATCTATGGTGAATGGAACCATTCACTATTACAATACAGGAATCACTATCAACAAAACTGTTGATGAGGATCACGTGCTTGCAGCTACACAAACCCACCATACCATGATGGGTCGTGCAATTGTAAAAGAAACGAATCTTGATAAATGGCTGAAAGATCCTAAATCAGGAAATCCTGATGTAATGCTTGAAACTTACAAGGGTAAGAAGAAAGCTACTGAAATGGATCTTTGGGCAACGGAAAAAAATCCGGGTCACGATAAGCCAAACCATTTCTGGGGAATGTCAATTGATCTCAACTCCTGTATCGGATGCGGATCATGCGTTGTTGCCTGTCAGGTAGAAAATAACGTTCCTGTTGTTGGTAAAGATGAGATCAACCGTTCCCGTGAAATGCACTGGATCCGTATTGATCGTTATTATACCAGCGATACAACAAAAGAAAGTGCTGAGAAAGATGGCCTGGGCAAGATAGATATGCTTGCTAAAATGGAAGACCCTTCAGAAAATCCGGAGGTAGTATTCCAGCCAATGCTTTGCCAGCATTGTAATCATGCACCATGCGAAACTGTTTGTCCCGTTGCTGCAACAACACACAGCTCGGAAGGTTTGAATATGATGGCTTATAACCGTTGTGTGGGAACCCGTTATTGTGCAAACAACTGTCCATATAAAGTACGTCGTTATAACTGGTTTAAATATTCCGATAATACACAGTTCGATTTCAACATGAATGATGATCTGGGTAAAATGGTATTGAATCCGGATGTAGTAGTTCGTTCACGCGGGGTAATGGAAAAATGCTCTATGTGTGTTCAGCGTATTCAATATGGTAAGCTGGAAGCGAAAAAAGCAGGACGCCGTCCGAAAGATGGTGAAATTAATACTGCCTGTGCTCAATCGTGTCCTACCAATGCCATTACATTCGGTGACTACAATGATCCTGCAAGCCGTTTATCTGCGGAAGCTAAAGATGCAAGAGCATATCATGTACTGGAAGAACTTAACGTACAGCCATCAATTTATTATCAAACAAAGGTAAGAAACAAGGATACCGGCACTAAAGCCTGATTCCGACTTTGAATACATTTCTGACAAAGACAATATAAACTATGCACTACGAATCAGAATTAAGGGAACCGTTAATTCTCGGTGATAAAGGTTATCACGAGATTACGGAGGATGTGTGCAGGCCGATTGAAGGTAAAGCCAACAAATACTGGTGGGCAGCCTTTACATTAGCCTCTATGGCATTACTCTGGTGGATTATTTCAGTTTCCTACACTTTAGGAACCGGACTTGGAGTCTGGGGATTAAATAAAACAGTAGGTTGGGCATGGGATATCACCAACTTCGTTTGGTGGGTTGGTATCGGTCACGCCGGTACGCTTATCTCAGCGATCCTCTTGTTGTTCCGTCAGAAATGGAGATTATCGATTAACCGATCTGCAGAGGCAATGACCATTTTTGCCGTTATCTGTGCTGCATCATTCATCGTATCTCACATGGGTCGTCCATGGGTAGCATACTGGCCACTGCCATTACCTAACCAGTTCGGTTCATTATGGGTTAACTTTAACTCACCATTGGTATGGGACGTATTTGCGATCTCTACTTACTTCTCTGTATCATTAGTATTCTGGTATACCGGTCTTATTCCTGATTTTGCAGTTGTCCGCGACAGAGCAAAGACTAAAGGCGCAAAATTCTGGTACACTATTTTAAGTTTCGGTTGGACAGGAACAGCTAAAAACTGGCAACGTTTTGAAGAGGTTTCTCTGGTACTTGCCGGTCTCTCTACACCTCTGGTACTCTCGGTTCACTCGGTGGTATCTATGGACTTCGCAACATCGCTGGTTCCCGGATGGCACACCACCATTTTCCCACCATACTTCGTTGCCGGTGCGATCTTCTCCGGATTTGCGATGGTACAAACACTTCTGATCATCACCAGAAAAGTATTGAATCTTGAAAATTACATTACCATCTATCACATCGATATGATGAACAGGATCATCCTGATCACCGGTTCGATTGTAGGTGTTGCTTATATTACAGAGTTCTTCATTGCCTGGTATTCAGGAGTTGAATATGAACAATACGCATTCATCAATCGTGCTACAGGACCATACTGGTGGGCATACTGGAGTATGATGACATGTAACGTAATCACACCACAGTTATTCTGGTCAGCAAAACTTCGTACCAGTCTGTTTGCTACCTTCTTCATTTCGATTTTCGTAAACATCGGTATGTGGTTCGAGCGATTTGTAATTATCGTTACTTCATTGCACCGTGACTATGTTCCATCAAGCTGGACCATGTATTCACCAACATGGGTTGAGGTAGGTATCTTCATCGGATCACTTGGATTGTTCTTCGTACCATTCCTGTTATTCACCCGATTCTTCCCGGTAATTGCAATGAGCGAATTAAAGACTATTGTAAAATCTTCAAGTTCCCAGGCTAAAAAGAAAGGAGCACACCACCATGAGCACTAAAATCGCTTACGGCATTTTCGACGACGATGATGTTGTTATGCATGCCATCCCTAAACTTCAGGAAAAGAAATTTAAGGTTGTAGATGTTATATCACCCTTTCCAATTCACGGATTGGATCATGCACTGGGTCTGAAAAGAACCCGTATTTCTATGGCAGCATTCATGTACGGTATCACCGGTACCAGTCTAGCATTGCTGATGATGTGGTATATGAATATCTGGGACTGGCCAATGGATATCGGTGGTAAACCAAGTTTTGCCCTGTATAAAAATTTGCCTGCATTTATTCCTGTAACATTTGAATCGACTGTATTATGTGCTGCTCACGGAATGGTTATTACTTTCTATCTGAGAAGTAAATTGCTTCCTGGAGTTGAACCACATGTAATAGATGTTCGTGCAACTGATGACCGTTTCGTAATGGCCATTGAAGTTAAAACTGATGCTGATAAAGATGCCGCTCATGCTGCAATGAAAGCATTGGGTGCAATGTATGTTAAATAAGAAGCAGCTAATCTGATAAATAGAAACTCACAAGCAATGAATCAAAATACTATGAAGCTGTTTTCGGGCTTATTGTTGCTGAGCATGGTGGTACTTGTATCATCCTGCAGTAAAGATCCCGGTAAGCCGGGTTATGAATACATGCCCGACATGTATCGTTCCCCATCTTATAAAACTTATGAGGTGAATGCATTATTTGCAGACAGTTCATCGGCACGTCTTCCGGTTGCCGGAAGTGTTCCAAGAGGATATATTTTCTTCAATTATCCTTCATCCAATGAAGGGTATGAGGCTGCAGGTCGCGATTTGAAAAATCCTTTTGAAAGCAATGCAGTGAATCTTGCAGAAGGAAAAAGATTATACACCAATTTTTGTATGCATTGTCACGGAGAAACAGGAAATGGTGACGGTCAGCTGATCGGTACCGGAAAATTCCCACCTCCGCCATCTTATTCTAGTGGAGTATCATCACGCGGTGGAAATATGCGTGATCTGACTGACGGTAAAATTTACCATACAATTACTTATGGAATCAATCTGATGGGACCCCATGCATCTCAGGTAAATCCTGAAGAGCGCTGGAAAATTACCATGTATGTGCATGAACTGGCTAAAGCCGGTGCAGCACCTGCGCCTGCAGCAAGCGACAGCACTGCAGCCCCTAAAGATTCAACTGTGGCAATGAATTAATAACAGAAGGAACTATGAATTACACATTCAATCAGAAAAATAAAACCATTGCATTTGTTCTTATTGCGATTGGTCTCGTTTCTATTGCAGCCAGCTTTTTGACGCATAACCATCAGGCATGGTCAAACCTGTTGCATAATACCTTTTACTTCATGGCCATTTCTCTGGCAGGAACATTCTTCCTCGCTGTACAATATGCTGCTGAAGTAGGTTGGTCAGTTGTACTGAAAAGAATTCTTGAAGCAATGGGAACTTTCCTTCCTTTTGCAGCTATTCTTATGCTGGTGGTATTCTTTGGTAACCTGATGGCCGGTCATAATGGCGGTCACTATATTTATCACTGGTTACACCACGATTTGTATGATCCTGCAAGTGCAGAATACGACAAGATCATTGCTGGTAAATCAGGCTATCTGAATCTTCCTTTCTTCGTTATCCGGATGCTGGCTTATTTCGCTATCTGGATTGGCTTCACCCGTTTGTTCCGTAAGTTGAGTCTGAAAGAAGATATCGAAGGTGGAAGTGCAAATTACCTGAAAGCTAGAAAATATTCAGCAACATTCCTGGTATTGTTTGCAGTAACATCATCGACTTCAGCATGGGATTTTATCATGTCAATCGATACCCACTGGTACTCTACCTTGTTTGGCTGGTATACCTTTGCCGGAATGTTTATCAGCGGTATTGCCGTAATGAACTTCATTCTTGTTTATCTGGTGAAGAAAGGTAATATGCCGTTCATCACAGAACATCACCTGCATGATGCCGGTAAATTTATGTTTGCCTTCAGTATTTTCTGGACCTACCTCTGGTTTGCGCAGTTCATGCTGATCTGGTATGCCAACATCCCTGAAGAGGTAACCTACTTCATGATTCGTTTCGAACATTATCGTCCGTTGTTCATAGCTAACTTCCTCATCAACTTCATAGCACCATTCCTGGTGCTGATGACTCGCGATGCGAAACGTAAACTCAATCTGCTGATGACTATTTCAGTGGTATTGTTTATTGGTCACTGGATCGATGTATTCCTGATGGTAACTCCGGGAGTAGTAAAAGAACACTGGCACATTGGCTGGATGGAAATTGGAACAACCCTCGGATTCCTGGGATTGTTCATGTATGTAATTCAGGCTTCTCTGGCTAAAGCTCCATTGCTGCGCGAAAAACACCCGCTGCTACAGGAAAGCTTACACCATTCAATTTAATTGACGAGTATATAAAGAGTATTGATTAACAGAATAATAAAGGATAAGTAATGAGCTTCCTGATGATGATCACCTTACTGCTGGGTACACTGGTAGTAATACGACTGATGAGTGTTTCGCAAATGGCCTCTGTTCTCTCCGGAGAAGATGAGGACGTAGCGCAGAAACGAGACAATAGCATGAACAGTATCGGTCTGATGCTCTTCATGGTTGTTGGTCTTGCACTGATGATTTACATGACCATCAAGTACCAACCTTTCCTGCTGCCTGTTGCTGCTTCTGTACACGGAGCTGAAACAGATTTTCTCTTGAATATCAACTTTGCAGTTATCGGAGTAGTGTTCTTCATCACTCAAATCATGTTATTCTGGTTTGTTTACAAATATCAGCACGACAAAAACAGAAGAGCACTATTCTATCCTGATAATCACAAACTGGAGTTAATCTGGACCGTTGTTCCTACCATCGTTCTTTCTGCACTAATTGTAACCGGTTTACGTGAATGGAATAAAATGACACAGGGACATCCTGATGATGGTATGGTTGTTCAGGTTTATGGCTATCAGTTTAACTGGATCACCCGTTACTCTGGTCCCGACAACAAACTTGGACGTTCTTATTATAAATTGATCAGTGATACCAATCCACTGGGAATCGATTACAGTGATCCTGCTTCTAAAGATGATATCATGACCAAAGGAAATGAAATGCATCTTCCAAAAGGAGTTCCGATTCAGTTTATTTTCAACTCGCGTGATGTAATTCACTCAGCCTATTTCCCGCACTTCAGAACTCAAATGAACTGTGTTCCCGGTATGGATACCCGTTTCTATATGGAAGCAACTATCACTACCAATGAAATGAAGGGCATTACTAAAAATGAAAAATTCGATTACGTGTTGCTATGTAACAAGATTTGTGGTGTAGCACATTATAATATGAAGATGACTGTGGTTGTAGATGAACCGGCAGAATTCAGTAACTGGCTGAAAGGCGAGAAAAAAGTTATTGATGCCGCTCCAACAGCAGAACTTGAGCAAAACAATACAACAGCGTCAACGGTTAATACCGAAGTAGCTCTGTAATTGAATTAACAGAATTAAGAAATAAGCACATCAACATAAATTCAGATGGAAGTAAGAGATAATACTCATTCAGGACATGCCGTAGCTCACGATGTGCACGACCATGGCCATGATGATCACCACCACGATCATCACCAGACATTTATTACCAAGTACATTTTCAGCACCGACCATAAAATGATCTCGAAGCAATTCCTGGTCACTGCCATTATAATGGCATTTTTGGCCATGGGTATGTCGATGATATTCAGGTTGCAACTGGCCTGGCCTGATGAAACATTCCCGTTCCTGGAAAGCATGATCGGTAAGTGGGGTAAAGATGGAAAATTGGATTCCGGATTTTATCTGGCGTTAGTTACCATTCACGGTACAATCATGGTGTTCATGGTTCTTACCGGTGGTCTTTCAGGTACGTTCAGTAACCTCCTTATTCCTTTGCAGGTTGGTGCCCGCGATATGGCCTCCGGATTGCTGAATATGCTTTCGTTTTGGTTCTTTGCAGCTTCTTCCTTGGTTATGTTCGGTTCTTTATTCATCGAGGCAGGTCCTGCATCTGGTGGATGGACAGTTTATCCGCCTCTGAGCGCACTCCCACAGGCAATTCCGGGATCCGGTTTAGGTATGACACTTTGGTTGGTTTCTATGGTATTGTTCATCGTTTCAGCTCTCCTTGGTGGTATTAACTATGTTGCTACTGTAATCAACCTCAGAACTAAAGGTATGTCTATGACACGCCTCCCTCTTACCGTTTGGGCGTTCCTTATTACTGCCATCCTTGGTATCCTTTCATTCCCAGTTCTTGTAGCCGCTGCGCTGTTACTGGTATTCGACAGAAGTATGGGAACCAGCTTCTACTTATCAGATATCTTTATCGGTGGCGTTCCATTGGATCATACCGGTGGTAGTCCGATCTTATACCAGCATTTATTCTGGTTCCTCGGTCACCCTGAGGTGTACATCGTTCTTCTTCCTGCTCTGGGTCTGGCGTCTGAAGTAATTTCAACAATGGCACGTAAACCAATCTTCGGTTATAAAGCGATGATCGGTTCTATGTTAGTGATTGCATTCCTTTCATTCATCGTTTGGGGGCACCACATGTTTGTTACAGGTATGAACCCATTCCTGGGATCTGTATTCGTATTCACAACCCTGTTGGTCGCTATTCCTTCCGCAGTAAAAGTGTTCAACTATATTGCCACATTGTGGAAAGCCAACATTGTTTTGTCACCGGCCATGCTCTTTGCCATCGGTCTGGTTTCATTCTTTATCACCGGTGGATTAACAGGTATTATCCTTGGTGACTCTGCACTCGATATCAACCTGCACGATACTTATTTCGTTGTTGCCCACTTCCACATTGTAATGGGTAGCTCTGCAATCTTCGGTATGTTCGCCGGTGTTTATCACTGGTTCCCGAGAATGTATGGTCGCATGATGAATAAATCACTTGGTTACCTGCACTTCTGGATTACGATCATTTGCGTTTATGGCGTATTCTTCCCAATGCACTTCATCGGACTTGCCGGTGTACCACGTCGTTACTATGCAAATACTGCTTACGAAGGTTTCGATCAGTTGATCAATATCAATGAATTGATTTCTGTGTTCGCCATCATTGCCGGTGTTGCTCAGGTAATCTTTGCTTTCAACTTCTTCTATTCCATTTATCGTGGTCGCAAGGCGCCACAAAATCCATGGAACTCAAATACATTGGAATGGACTGCACCTGTTGAACATGTTCACGGTAACTGGCCGGGTCCAATTCCAGAAGTTCACCGTTGGCCATATGATTACAGTAAGCCAAACGCGAAAGAAGATTTTATTCCGCAAACAGTTCCCTATTCTCAAACCCCTGAGTCTAACCGACCGGGTGATTTTTAAAGAAAAGTATTGAATAAGATTGTTGGAGAAGTCCCGGTAACCCCGGGACTTCTTATTTTTTACGACCTTTGGAATATTATCCGGCCATAAACGTTCCAGAAACATGAAATTATTCCGAATAGCTGCCTTTTGGACCTTACTGTTGATGCAAATCGGCACAAGTGAGCTATTTGCCCAGCAAATTACCGGAACGGAAAAGGAGGGACCATATGTTAGTTTTAAAAACAAGCCCTCATTTTTTCTAACCCTCGACCGGTCGAATTCATTAGTGGCCGGAAAATCAGCTGTTACGAATGAGTTGCGGTTGGGACTCGATTTTAAGCGTAAGGTTAGGCTGGGAATTGGGTTCGCCGGAATTGCTTCGGATGTTGTTTCATCGAAAACGGTCAGAACAGAAGCGGATTTTGATACCACACTCAATGCATTGCTCTCCATGAATTATTTAACACTTAGTGCTGAATATACTTTTTATGAAAGCAAACGCTGGCAGGTGACCATGCCTGTGATGACAGGTATTGGAACAGCATTCTGGACTTATTACGAAAAGGTAAACGGGGAAGTCAAAACCAAAAAATTGGATGAAGGCGGAGTGCTGCTTACCGGGCCATCGGTAGTAGTAACCTATCGCATATTCAGATGGTTCGGATTGAGTGGTGGTGTAGGATATCGCCAGTTAATCATTAATAATTCTAAAATTAACGAATCCTTTAATTCGCCAATCTATACTTTACGGGTGAGAATCTTTATGGGAGAAATATACAAGAGTGTTTTCCCAAGAGGAATTTTCGGAAACCGAAATCCACCTTATTCCAACGAATATTGGGATTAAGAAATGTTAGCATGCACTGAAATGTGTTTTAATAATTAATATGATGATCTGGTTTTCTAACTACACGCTCACCGATATTCTTCCTCTCACCAAAAATAATATGGTGGAACACCTGGGCATTGAAATAATTGAAATAGGAAGTGATTTTCTGAAAGGTAAAATGCCGGTTGATCATCGCACCGTGCAGCCTATGAACATTCTTCATGGCGGAGCATCAGTTGCTCTTGCTGAAACGCTGGGAAGTATTGCGGCTGTTTTAACAGTAGATGCATCTAAGTATTCCTGTGTTGGCATGGAGATAAATGCCAATCATTTAAGACCAGTTTCTTCGGGTTATGTTTATGCGACTGCCCGCCCGGTACATGTAGGAAAGAAATCACAGGTATGGAGCATTGACATTGTTAATGAAGAAGGAAAAATGGTGTGCATAAGCAGAATCACTATGGCCGTTATAGAAAAGCCCTTCTGATCATGAATGAAAATGTAATCCTTTTTGACGGGTACTGCGGATTGTGTAACAGGTTTGTCGATTTCGTTTTGAAACAAGATACAAAACGAAAAATAAAATTCACATCGCTGCAAAGTAATTTTGGTCAATCGGTATTAAAGAAACATTTCTCTTCACTCAAAAAATTTCCTGATTCTGTAGTGCTGGTATCCGGCGAAAATGTGTACACACATTCCACCGCGGCATTACATGTTTTTCGGTTACTGGGAATGCCCTGGAATCTGCTTTATGCTTTCGTAATAATTCCCGCCTTTATCAGAAATGGAATTTACAATTTCATTGCAATAAACAGGTACAAATGGTTTGGCAAGCGCAAAGAATGTCGTGTGCCATCCAAGGAAGAACAGGAACGATTTATAACAGATTAATTAACGATTTTCATTTCCTGAATCAGTCTGCTGCAACCGGCATATTTGTCGATTACAAAAAGTGTATACCTGATGTCCAATGAAATGTTCCGGCATCTGTCGGGATCGAAATCTATATCGCTCATAGTGCCTTCCCACACACGATCGAAATTGGTTCCTATGAGTTCGCCATTGGCATTGAGCACAGGGCTTCCTGAATTACCACCTGTTGTATGATTGGATGCCACAAATGCCACCGGTAAAGTTCCGTTTACACCGTATGCACCATAATCTTTTGTTTTGTACAAGTCTTTCAAACGTTGAGGTACTTCAAACTCTTCAATGGAAGCATCTTCTTTCTCCATGATTCCTTCAATAGTAGTGAAATGATCATAAGTAACGCCATCTGCAGGTTCATAGCCGCTCACATTCCCATAGGCAACACGTAAGGTGGAATTTGCATCAGGATAAAACATGTGAGCAGGCTTCATCTCCATTTGTGCTGCCATGTAAAGGCGGTTTAAGGTATTTATTTTGATGTTGAGTTTCACGATATCGGTTTCAATTTTATCGAGATATACATCAGCAAAACTTTTCGCTAGCAAAAATGCAGGATCCTTCAATAGTTTCTTCGATTTGGATGACGTAAACCCTGACAACAATGTCCGCACTTTTATGGAATCACTAAGCATTGATTTTGCATATACAGTATTTACAAATGCAGTCCAGTTGTTTTTGTTTTTTGCAATCTGTTCTTTGAGATAAGCGGGATGCATTGAAGCATCCACATCATTCATATACATCTGCATCATTGACACAAATAATTGTTTGTCTGTACCCTCATCAAAATCCCTGAAGAATCCTTTTGCGCCGGCTAATATACGTTCAGCCTCATCCTTTACAGCTTTTTCATCTACAGGATTTGTTTCACACAACGTGGCAAGTTTATTATATGCACGGGCATAGCGGATTAATTCCACACCAAAAGCCGCTTCATTAATATAATCATTTGTTTTTAGCAGTGGTCTGTATTGTGCATAGGTAGTTTCATAGTCGGAAATCAGATTTGCATATTCAGCTTTTCCTGACTCTGCAACCCACTTTTGAAATGCCGCTTCTTCTGCTTTTTTTGTTGCAATGGTATTCATACGTTTCAAACCTTTCGATTCGCCTTGCCATTTTTTCCATGCATTAGCTATCGTTGCCTGTTTAGCAGCATATTGAATGCGTAATTTATCACCCGAACGCATAGCGGCATCTATAATTCGCAAACGCTCGGTTCTTATTTTAATTCTTGCAGGATTCGCAACTTCCAGTGTGGTGCTGACAGCAGCAGAAGGAATGTATTGTGTAGTTCGTCCCGGGAAACCATATACCATGGTAAAATCTCCCGGTTGAACACCTTTCACTGAAACAGGAAATGAGTGACGTGGTTTAAAGGGTTTATTTTCTTTGGAATATTCAGCAGGTTTGTTGTCGGCGCCTGCATAAACGCGAAACAATGCAAAATCACCGGTATGACGGGGCCACATCCAGTTGTCAGTGTCGCCACCAAATTTTCCAATGGAAGAGGGTGGGGCGCCTACCATTCGAACATCTTTGAAGGTTTCCATCACGAATAAATAAAACTGATTTCCATTATAAAATGGTCTAATACTAGCAGTGTAGTGGGTGCCTTCAACTGCTGATTTTTCCATAGTGGCAGCCAACTCTTTTATTTTCAGATCTCTTTCGGGTTCCATAATTCCTGCAGGTAACTGCGACAACATTTTTTGTGTTACATCTTCAATGCGGATGATAAATGTTGCAGTTAGCCCCGGACAAGCCAATTCTTCCTCAGCACTATATGCCCAGAATCCATTTTTTAAATAATCTTTTTCCACCGAACTGTGCGATTGAATTTGTGAAAATCCACAGTGGTGATTGGTAAGCAATAAGCCTTGTTCGGAAATAATTTCGCCTGTGCAACCTCCGCCAAATAATACGACGGCATCTTTCATGCTAGAATTGTTTACACTGTAAATGGCATCAGCCGAAACTTTCATGCCTTTCGATTGCATATCAGCTTCGTTCAGTTGCTTGAGAAAGATTGGCAGCCACATTCCCTCTCCGGAAATAACAGGAAAACTAATTATGACAAACAGAACGATCAACAGGTATTTTTTCATGGTTTATTACATTTTAAGAATTCAAAGAAACAAAAAAGGGACGAACTTTGCAGTGCGTCCCTCAATGAAATTGATGTAGTTTTTTTAGAATGGAAGGTCGTTGTCGGGTGCTCCGTTGAATCCGTTGCTATCTGACATCGCCGGTTCATCAAACGCAGGAGCATCATTTGAAGGTGCTGAAGCAGCTCCGCCTGTTTCAATTTTCCATGCACGAACATCGGTGTACCAACGTCCATTGTATTCGCGGGAATCAACATTAAAAGAAACTTTAATGTTTGCCCCCGGCTGTAAATTTCTGATTGATTCCGTTTTGTCGCCCCACACAGAAACACTAAGCTTCTTTGGATAGTTGCCATCCATGTACTCCAAAATGAAAAACTGCTTTTTCCACTGTCCGTTTTTTCCCTCTCCCGTTTCAAGAGGCAGAATTTGGATAACTTTTCCGGTAATTTCTAATGCCATTTGATTAATTTTTAACTGGTTATTTGATTAGAGCCACAAGATACAAAATTATTCGGATATTTTTACTTATTCACCCGTAAATCATTGTAAGATAGTTGTTTAAACGATTAACTCCGTTTTGAAGGATTTATTTTAATTGGGAGCAGACTTTTTTTTGACTTACTTTCGTTTCTCATTAATATCCAAATGATGATCCGAAATATTATTGTCGGTTGTTTCTGTCTGATGCTCTTTATTCCCGGTGCTGTTAATGCGCAAAAAAAGAGAACCTTGGGGTCGATGAAAAAACCCTTTGTGCTGTCACAGCAATTTAAACATGCCGCCGGTGCCGGAGTTTCTATGTATAGTCTCGATGACTCTCAGGAATTGATTTATCAGCTTGCATATCAGCCAACATTATCGCTTACACGCAGCCATTCCGATTTTTCATTTTCAATCGGCAGTCAAATCAGCGGCGGTTATCACCCCGAAACCGATGCCGATACCTTGTCATATATTTTTGCAGATTTACCATTACTGGCAGAATTTAATTTTGGCCACAATGCTTCAAAAGATTTTTACAGCGATGCCGGTTGGTTTCTTGGTGGTGGTTATGCCTGGCAACTATTTCGTGAAAACTGGCAAAGCGGTCCCGTTGCAACTTTAGGAGTCCGTGCATTTTTTTTCGGTCCTTCCTTAACTGTTCGCTATCACCGGTTTTTTGCAATCACCGATGAGGCCCGGTCATTAAACACGATAACTGTAGCACTCAACCTCGGTGGTTATTTTGAACAGGTAAAACTTAATAATAAATTGAGTCGTTTTTCAAATGGATTCCGGAAGTAAAAAATTACTTCTTGCCTAAAAATTTCAAAAGGTAAACTAGTATTACCGCCCCAATAACTGAGGTGAAAAGGGATCCGGCAATTCCGCCTCCCGATGATACTCCAAGCTTACTGAATAACCAGCCTCCGATTATTCCGCCCAATATTCCAACAATAATATTTCCCAAAGCACCAAAACCGCTTCCACGGATTATTTTTCCGCTTAGCCAGCCAGCCACTGCCCCAATCAATATGTAATAAACAAAATTCATGTGCTATGTTTAATTAACTGCTGCACCCAACCATTTCCCGATTGAAGTGCAGCAGTTAAAATTTATTTATTAAAGTGTGGAAACAGCCTTTTGAATAAACTGAGTAAGTTCTTCACCTTTAAGCAAGTTTTGTGATAAACGTGCCAAATCAATAGCCTGTTTCATTTTGAAAGTTTTGATTTGCTCATCCGTTTCATTCAGGATTTTACTCATCAATGGATGATTCGTGTTCACCACCACATTAAATTGCTCCGACATACCACCCATAAAATCGTATCCGCCACCTACACTCGACATCTCCTTCATGCGACGCATAAATTCGGGACGGGTGATGGTTACCGGCGCATCATCCGGAGAAAGATTTTCCAGAACTACTGTATACTGCTCTTTAGGTACATTTAACTGTGCAAACGATTTCAGTTTTTCTACTTCATCGTCTGTGAGTACTGAAGTGGTATTCTCTTCTTTAAGAATGAGTTTATCAACCGTATCAGCATCCACACGAACAAAAGAAGTGTTTTCAAGTTTTGATTCCAAAGCATTCAGGAAGTGTGCATCAAGCGGTCCTTCCATAATCAAAACATCGTAGCCTTTATTCTTTGCTGCTGTCACAAATCCATGTTGATCATCAGGGTTTGATGTGTACAAATAAACAAGTTTGTTATTCTTGTCGGTTTGCAAGGGCTGTACTTTATTCCGGTATTCTTCCAGATTAAAATACTGACCATCTGTATTTTTTAATAAACAGAATTTTTGTCCGCGATCATAAAATTTTTCATCGCTCAACATGCCATATTTAATGAAAACACCAATGTCGTCCCATTTCGATTCAAAATCGGTGCGGCTCTCTTTATACAATTCTTCCAGTCGGTCGGCTACCTTTTTGGTGATGTGTGAACTGATCTTTTTTACATTGGTATCGCTCTGCAAATAGCTGCGGGAAACATTCAACGGAATGTCGGGAGAATCAATTACACCATGCAGTAAAGTTAAAAAATCAGGCACAATTCCTTCCACAGAATCCGTCACAAAAACCTGATTGCAGTAGAGCTGAATTTTATTTTTCTGAACCTCAATATTCTTTTTCAGCTTAGGGAAATAAAGTATTCCCGTAAGGCTAAAAGGATAGTCGACATTCAAATGAATGTGGAACAACGGGTTTTCTGAAAACGGATACAATTCTTTATAAAAAGCATTGTAATCATCTTCGGTAAGCTCAGCCGGTTTTTTAGTCCATGCCGGCTTGGTGTTATTAATTATTTTGTCTTCAAACTTGATTGATACCGGTAAAAATTTGCAGTATTTCTGCAGTAAATTTTCTATTCGGGCAGTCTCCAGAAACTCTTCAGACTCCTCATTGATATGTAAAATAATATCCGTTCCACGATCGGCCCGGGTAGTTTCTGAAAGTGTAAATTCAGGGCTGCCATCGCATTCCCAGCGAACGGCTTTTTCTCCTTCTTCACGGAAGGAGCGGGTGACAATTTCAACTTTTGCAGCCACCATAAATGCCGAGTAAAAACCGAGTCCAAAATGCCCGATTATTGCTCCCGAATCCATTTTATCCTTGTACTTGGTTACGAATTCTTCCGCTCCCGAAAATGCAATTTGATTAATATAACGGTCGATTTCTTCAGCCGTCATACCAACCCCGCGGTCAGAAATAGTTAGTGTTTTAGCCTCTTTATTTATGGCTACCGTAACTTCCAACTCCCCTGTTTCGCCTTTAAATTCGTTGGCGGAAGCAAGTGTGCGAAGTTTTTGTGAGGCATCTACTGCATTGGAAACCAGTTCTCTCAGGAAGATTTCATGGTCCGAATACAGAAATTTTTTGATGATGGGAAAGATGTTTTCTGTTTGAACATTAATTTTTCCGGTTGACATAGTTTTATAGTTTTTTAGAGGTGCAAAATTATGAATTTTGAAGATAGCAACATGGTGTTTTCAGGTATCTTTAGGCGAATGAACCATGCTGCTGATCCCATGTCTTCAGTGCCTCAAATCCGTGAAGTAAAATCAGGGAATGATCTGGCTATTTACATTAAATTACCGGCCATTCTAAATCGTAATTATCCCGCTTTTGTACCACCGCTGTGGCGGGATGAATTTCATTTTCACAATCCTTTAAAAAACCGGAATCTGGAAAGTTGCGAAGTGATTCGTTTTTTAGCTTTTTTAAATGGTGAAGTAGTAGGAAGAATCATGGGAATTATTCATCATAACTGGAATGAAACTCATGGAAATGCAACCGCCCGGTTTTATCAGCCGGAATTTATCGATGATTATAACGTCTCTTCCTCCTTGGTTCAGGCCGTTTCGAAATGGGCTCATGGGAAAGGAATGAATCTATTAATTGGGTCTTTTGGATTATCCGATAAAGACCCTCAGGGAATTCAGATTGAAGGATTTCATCTGGATCCGGTCATCGCTTCGGTTAGTCACCAACCCTACATTGCCCGGCATTTTGAAGCAATGGGGTTTGAGAAGTTTAAAGATTGTGTCAGTTATGTAATCCCAATTCCGGATCAAATACCGGATGTTTATAGGGCAATTTATAACAGGATCGTAAGTAAACACGGGTTTAAGTTACTCGAATTTAAATCTAGAAAGGAGTTAAAACCTTTCTTTAAACCTGTTATGGAATTAATGAATGATGCATACAGCCATATTTATGGATTTGTGCCACTTACTGAAACCGACATTCAGGAGCTGGCTGATCAATATCTGAATGTACTCGATCCCCGATTGGTAAAAGTTGCGGTTGATCAAAATAATATCCCCGTTTCTTTTGTGATTGCAATGGGCAATATAAGTGCAGGTTTTCGCAAAGCAAAGGGGAAATTATTTCCGACGGGATGGTTTCATCTTCTTCAAGCAATGAAAAATTCCAGGCAACTCGACCTGTTGCTAGGAGCTGTTAACAGTCGACATAGAGGAAAAGGATTGAATGTAATGATGGGGGTTGCCCTTATGGAATCTGCCCGGCAATTAGGAATGAAAACGCTGGATAGTCATTTAATTTTGGAAGAAAATTTACTGATGCGGGCTGAATTGGAAAAACTGGGAGGTAAAATCATGAAACGGTACCGGATTTTCCAGAAAGAAATTGATGTTATTAAATTGTAACTGCCAATTAATGGACAAAAAAAAGCCGCTTTCAGAGTGAAAGCGGCTTTTTTTATTCATGCAACGATTAAGAAAGGTGTTTGCTGATCAGCTTGGTCATTTCGAACATGCTAACAGTTTTCTTTCCACCGAAAACCTTCTTAAGGTTCTCATCTGCATTGATGTTACGACGCTCTTTAGGGTCTTGCAGATTGTTTTTCTTAATGTACGCCCAAAGTTTTTTAGTAACTTCAGTACGTGGTAATGCCTTGTTTCCAACGATTGGCTGTAAAGCAGCACCAATTTGCATTTCTTTCATGAATGCAGCATTTGGTTTACGTTTTGCTTTTGGAGCAGCTTTTTTAGCAGCTTTCTTTGGAGCAGCAGCTTTTTTAGGAGCAGCTTTCTTTGCAGCAGCTTTTTTAGGAGCAGCTTTCTTTGCAGCAGCCTTCTTAGCAGGTGCCTTTTTAGCCGGAGCTTTTTTAGCCGGAGCTTTTTTCTTAGCTTTTGTTGCCATTACTGTAGTGGTTTTGTTTTTAAGATTAATACCTCGAAGAAACAAAATATTTAATTACATAGTACAAGATGCAAATAAATGTTTTGAACAATTGTTGATTTTTTCGCCGGCTGTTTCCGCTATGAGTTTCCCGCGGTTTTTAAAAGTTTCATAGGGAATCACCGTAAGTTTATCCTTAATACATTATTTTGATTTCATTTTTACACTCTGAAAAACCTTCGAATCGCTGAATTGACAAGGGTTTTGAAGTGTTTGTGTTATTTTTTCTGTATCGATTATTTTATCTTTTTTTCATAGGTAAATCAACCGGTTTTTCCTCTTAAAATAGCAATGAAACTGACTTTATAACGCTTCTGTACCTATGAAAAAAGAGGTGTTTCACTGCTAAAATTGTGAATAATTTTGCGTTATTAACAAGCTCCTGCTATGGGAAATCGTAATTTCAGGCGTCACTTTTTTGATTTCCTCCTCTGAAAATTGAAAATTTTGGTCTGCCTTTATGACCATTATTAACTTTTAAAATCACCGATTTTCTATTTGTAGTCGGTTTTTTCCTGGAAAGAATTCATAAATTGCTTCTTCCTATAATAAATAGTGCTCCGAAAAAGTTTCCATATCAAACTAAAATACCATGAATTTCACCGGTAAGGCATTCAATTACGATGCATCTCCAATAAAATACAGTCCGGTCCGAAAAACCGATCCTGCCATTGCCGGATTCGTTACAGAGGCCTTAGGTAATGCAACCACTATATTAAATGTTGGTGCCGGCACCGGTTCTTATGAGCCTGCCAACCGAATGGTAATTGCAGTTGAACCCTCTGCAAATATGAGGCAACAGCGATTCGCAGCCGGCAAATCTCCCGCCATTAATGCCTCAGCTGAATTGCTGCCATTCGACGATAATTCATTCGATGCAGCCATGGCTATGATTACCATCCACCATTGGAAAGATCTGAATCGGGGAATTTCTGAAATGCGAAGAGTGGCCAAAGGACCGGTAGTTATTATGACTTTCGATCCGGATGCCTTACACCTGGGATGGTTAGCTACGTGCTTTCCGGAACTGGTTGCAGTGGAGTCAAAGCGATACCCACCTTTAAATAGTATTGTTACGGCTCTTGGATCGAATTGCAGCATTCAGAAAATTCCCGTTACTTTGGACTGTCTTGATGGCTTTCAGGAAGCTTTCTATGGCCGGCCAGAAGCTTTCCTGAAAAAGGAAATTCGCGATGCACAGTCGGCCTGGGGATTTCTGGAAGAAAATATCAAGTCTCCAATGCTCCATCATTTTGAGCAAATGTTGAAGTCGGGTGAATGGGATGCTCGTTTTGGAGAATACAGACAGATGCCGGTGTTCCATGGAGCATTACGCCTGCTGGTTGCTCTTCGCGATTAAAATCACTATTTATCAAGTTTCGCCGGATTCGGTTTTGTCATGATTAATTACCTGTTAAGTTTTTTATATCCCGTAAGGCTCAGAAATTATACATCCCGCTTTAGCGGAAATATTGAAATTAACCTGGTGAATGGTGTTAAAATGATTGACACCAAAAACAGTAATTATTCATATGGCTCGCTACAAAAAGTCCTTAAAGCCGGACTCAAAGCCTTAAAATTCGGAAATAACTTTCGTAATATTTTGGTCCTGGGTATGGGTGGTGGTTCAGTGGTGCCTACCATAAGACATGATTTCCACTCTGAAGCGCATATCACCCTGGTCGATATTGATGAGGAGATAATTGCTATTGCCGAAAATGAATTCGATTTACACAGTTCCGGCAACCTGAAACTTGTCCATGACGATGCCTTTGCTTTTATGGAAAATCAGCATCCCCCGTTTGATCTTATAATAATGGATGTCTTTATCATAGACCGGGTTCCTGACATATTTCAGTCAGAAGCTTTCTTAAATTTGGTTCTGAAAAATTTAGCTCCGAAAGGATTCTTACTATATAATACAATGAACGCCACCATGTCGGATGATGTTCTGCAAAGCATGCGGAATTTTCTGGCTCCTGCATTTAACGAAGTTAGTATCCTCGAAGCTGTGAACGGAACGAATAATCTTTTGTTGGGAAAAGAAAAGAAATTGAACCAGTAATGATGCAGACCTACCGTCATTTTTTATTGCATAAACCTTTCGGATACCTGAGTCAGTTTGTATGCGAACTCCCAAAGAAGAAGTTACTGGGTGAATTGTACGATTTCCCGGAAGGAACAATGGCTATTGGTCGTCTGGATGAAGATAGTGAAGGATTACTTTTGCTGACTACCAGTGGTGTTATGAGTGAAAGAGCCCGCAGCAGCATAATTGAGAAGGAATATTATGCTCAGGTCGATGGCGATATTGATGAGGTTGCCCTCGATCGCCTGAGAAATGGAGTGCTGATTGGCATCCGGAATGTGAAATATATGACCAAACCATGTAAAGTAACAAGGTTGATTTCAGCTCCTGATTTCGCTCCCAGAACAAAAAAAATACGGGATGACCGCCACGGGCCAACGTGCTGGGTCTCTATTGTGCTTACAGAAGGAAAGTTCCGACAAATCCGGAAAATGACCGCCGCAGTTGGATTTCCGACTTTGCGATTGTTTAGGGTTCGTTTCGGGAATTTGTTGCTGGGGGATCTGGCTCCCGGTATGGTGAAAGAAGTTCCGGAATCTCTTTTCGATTTTCCCCGAGATGTGAAATAGCCATCAATTAATTATTTATATCACTTTTCCCTTAGCGGGGATGTTATGGAAACCCCTAATTTCGTATTTTTGACACCTTGTATTGTTAATTCTACTTGAGTGGTAAATTTATGAGAGTTCTGGTTTTTTCGGAAGGGTTCGGCGCCCGCACGCTGACTTTTGTATATAATGAGGTAAAAGCACTTTCGGAGTTTTGTGACGTGCATGTTTTGTGTACCGAAAAAGGTGATGCCGAATTGCTTCAGTATGACAAGGTGACGGAAATTCAATGGCAACCCAATCGGATCGTCAGACGTCTCAAATGGGAATTGTGGAAAAGGGATCTGGTTCTTGATGAAAAAAACAATGCATTTTCTAAGAAGTTAAATGAACTGATCGATTCATTCAAACCTGATGTGATTCATTGTCACTTTGGGTTCGAAGCGTTAAAAGTAACCGACAATTTTACGAGAAATGATATCCCTGTAATTGTAACCTTTCACGGTTATGATGCCACGGAATTCGATAATAAGGAAAGCTACAAACGTAAACTGAAAGCAACCTTCGACCGCCCTAATATTTTTCCGATGTTTGTTTCCGATTATATCCGCCAGCGTGTGGCACGGCTTACCGTAAATACAGAAAAAGGATTTTTACTCTATCTTGGAATCGATCTTGACAGATTTAAAAGAAGAAATTTTCCGGATAAGTCCAATGGCGTGCAGTTTATTCAAATTTCTTCTTTTGCAGGGCAAAAAGGACATGTATATACCGTTGAAGCAATAAGACGGTTTTTTGATAAGTATCCCGACAGTAACGCGCGTTTTGTTTTTGGTGGTGGTGGTGCAGTCGAGCTGGATGTTGTTCGTGCTCAGGTAAAAAAATTGAACCTCGAAAATAAAATTCACTTCACGGGAAAAATTAATCCGGAAGAAGTCAGACAATGGCTTGAACAATCGCACTACTTTATCCACCCGAGTGTTGTTGGTCCCAAAGGAGAAACGGAAGGCCTGCCCACAGCTATCATGGAGGCTATGGCAATGGAACTCCCCATTTTATCAACTTATCATGCAGGCATTCCTGAATTGGTCCAACCCGGAATTAATGGCTTGCTCGTTAATGAAAGGGATATTGATGCGTATGTGGCAAAGTTTGTTGAAATTCAGGAATGGAGCTACTGCCCTCAAAACCGGACACGAGTATTTGAAATGTGTGAGATTAAAAGTCATACCAGACAATTGATATCGGTTTATCAGAAAGTTATTCATTTGACCCTTGGAGTTAACAAGGCATAAGCTCAGTAGTGAAGTAATAGATTTTATTTTAAAATAATTTTTATTTAATTTTAATGACTTAATTCTGAGTTTATATTTTTACAGTAGATAAATTTGTTAAGTTACTATTTTTGCATGAAGAGTAAAATTTGAATCATTAAAATATTTTCGAATTATATTTTACAGCTTTTTAATTTTATGTGAGTAGAAGTAATCTGGAATCCCGGCAGATAAAAGCCTTGGATTATCACTTCCTCCTTTAAAGAAACTTACAGCAAAACAAATAAAACGCCTGGGAAATAATCCTAATTGCTTTTATGAATCCCATTTAAGGGGCAAATTCAGTATCTATAGTAATTTATCAAGAAAATTTAATTTTTTTCTGAGCAACAAAACGCAAATTTTAACCCTTAATACTTTTCAAAATGGCAGAAAATCAAATGGCTCAATATGGCGAACTTCTTCACGAGCTGAAGGAGAAGATTAAGGTCGCACAAATGAAAGTAATTCATGCAATAAACAATGAGTTGCTCACAGTTTATTGGGAAATTGGTAATGCAATTTCAAGTCAGGAGAAAGCAGTCGGCTGGGGTGGGAAAATAGTGGATAAATTGGCTGCAGATTTAAAGGCTGAGTTCCCACAAATGAAAGGTCTTTCCCCGCGTAATATTCGCTATATGCGGGATTTTGCAATTGCCTATCCATTCTTCTTGAATAAAGATATCAAAAACCCAGAATATATTGAAAATAAAGACGTTATAATTTTGCAGCAAGCTGCTGCAAAATTGCCCTGGGGCCATCATCAATTGCTTTTGACTAAATTAAAGTCAGCGGATGAAAGGGCTTTTTATATTAAAAAAACGGTTCAAAACGGATGGAGTAGAAGTGTTTTGGAATATCAGATAGATATAGGTTTATTTAAGACGCAGGGAGCTCTAGTGAATAATTTCAATACCACTATACCTTCATATGAATGTGATTTAACAACCCAAATTTTTAAAGACCCGTACAACTTTGATTTTATCATGTTAAATGAAAAAGCGAAGGAGAGAGATTTGGAAAATGCATTGATGACACATGTCACAAAAGTGTTATTGGAGCTTGGAGCAGGTTTTGCTTTTATGGGAAGGCAAAGGAAATTTGAAATAGGTGGGAAGGAGTTTTTCTTTGATTTGCTTTTTTATCATACAAAATTAAGAAGACATGTAATTATTGAATTGAAAATCGGCGAATTTGAACCTGAATATATTGGTAAAATGAATTTCTACCTTAGTATTGCTGATGACCAATTAAAAGGTGTGTATGATGAAGCTGCCATTGGTCTGATTCTTTGTAAAACTAATCATAAGGTAGTGGCTGAATATGCTCTTCGGGATGTCACTAAACCTATTGGGATAGCAGAATATAGAATTACTCAGCAATTGCCAGCTGACTTCAAAGATGAACTCCCAAGCATTGAAGATATTGAACAACGAATCGGTGATGAAATAATGGAAAACCAAAAATCGGAAGAGGCAAAGATAAATACCATACTAGATAAATTACATAATTTGAACTCTGAGGAAACTAATTAAACTTCGGAAGTTTTTACTCTTGATGATTCACTTAAGGAAGGATATCTCAGGTTGTTTTCAGGAATTGAGATTTTTCAGACTCAGAAAATTAAATACATTTCAATATAATCAAAGTAATCCATAAATTGCACAACCATACGAAATAAAAACTTCACATACCAAATTGATACAATGAGCACTTATCCCACCAAAAGATTTTTCTTGTTCTTATTTCTCTTTTTACAATATTTTTGTTCTAACGCTCAACTTTCAGAAGGTAAAGTATATCACATAGGAGCAATGCGAAATGTGATGTGGAAAGGTGAGCTGTTTGGGACAATTGACCTTGATTCGTTGAAAGGTATTGCCGGTTTGTATGGTGTAGGGCCCATTGAAGGTCTTGCCGGTGAGCTTTTGATCACTGATGGAGAATGTTTTCAATCAAGGGTGGTTTCCGAATCCGAAATGAAAGTTAACGCTTCCTTCGATGCCAAGGCGCCCTTCTTTGTTTACAGTGTGGTGAATGAATGGAAGTCTTTCGATATTCCCGAAGAAGTAAGAGATATGCATGCTATTGAATTATTCCTGGACTCTATTACTATTAAAGCATCCCGCCCGTTCGTTTTTCGCATCGAAGGAATTGCCGAATCAGGATCCATCCATGTTGTAAATTTGGCACCAGGTAGTAAAGTGAGTAATCCTGATGAGGCTCATCAGGGACAAATTAATTACCCACTTAATAATGAAGCAGTAGAAATAACGGGTTTTTTCTCGACAGAACATAAGGCCGTTTTTACCCATCACGATACATTCATGCATATGCATCTTATTACACCCAACAGGAAAAAAATGGGGCATATCGATTCCCTCAGACTTGCACCCGGATCCTGGAAGCTTTGGCTACCAATGTCAATATTCTGATTTTCAGAACTTATTAGATTCGATTGGTTCATATCCGAATAATTTAGTACATTTGATAGGAACTTTCTTTTATGTGGATTCGAACATTAGGTATATTTCTGCTCGCCTCTCTGGTTTTTGTTTTGATGGGCTCTTTTATTGGTTTACAACTTCAAAGGAAAGTTGTCAGAAAATCCGTTAAATGCAAAATGCTGGAAGGTATTCCTGCTGATCAGTTGGTTTGTCTCAAATTTTCGAAATCAAACGTGGATGATGTACTGAACTGGAAACACAGCAAGGAATTCAGCTATAAAGAAGAGATGTATGACATCGTTTATAAAAAGGAAACCACGGATTCAGTTTTTTATTATTGTTGGTGGGATCATGAAGAAACAGCACTCAATAAAAAATTGTCTGCACTCATTTATATTGCACTCAACCAAAATGCATCCGGCAAATCGACAAATAATAAGTTGCAGGTGCTGTTACAAGTGCTTTTTTTTCAATCTACATCTAAACCGGAATTCGAAAATTGCCCGCAATTAAGCAGACTTTATTTTCACACAGCTGTTCTGTCAACCGGCAATCCCGGTATATCCCCTCCAAATCCTCCGCCGGAGACTTTCATCAGCATTTAATATTTGGTGGCTGTCCGAATTTTTTAACGGACCAGCCATTGCTGCTTTAATTTTAAATCTTAAAAATTGTGCTATGAAAAAAATATTATTCATGGTATGGTTGCTGCTTAGTTTTAGTGCTGTGACAGGACAAACGGTTACTGTCATTGATCTTAAAACCGGAGCTCCACTCGAAGTGGTTACACTCGTGAGTGAAAATCCGAAAGCAACAGCTATTACCAATGGTTCCGGTAAGGCCGATATAAGTGCCTTCTCCGGATCTTTACAAATTGAGATTCGACTGATTGGTTATAAAACAGAGCGGATTTCATACATGGATCTGGAAAAAAATAGTTTTGCACTTTCAATGAAGCAAACCGAGTTTTCTCTTGATCAGATTGTGGTTTCGGCAACACGCTGGAATCAATCAGCACTTGAGGTGCCTGCAAAGGTTGCAACCATCTCTGCTAAAGATGCCGCAATTCAGAATCCGCAAACTACTGCAGATTTACTTTCTAATTCAGGTGAGGTTTTTATTCAGAAAAGTCAACAAGGCGGAGGTAGTCCCATGATACGTGGGTTTGCAACTAACAGGGTACTCATTGCTGTTGATGAAGTAAGAATGAACAATGCTATATTCAGAAGTGGAAATTTGCAAAATGTTATTTCCATTGATCCGTTTGCAGTCGAAAATACAGAAGTGTTATTCGGACCGGGATCGGTAATTTATGGAAGTGATGCCATTGGGGGCGTCATGAGCTTTAAAACTTTAGCACCAAAATTTTCAGATACAACCAAGGTGCTGATTTCAGGAAGTGCCGTTGCCAGAACGGCTTCTGCAAATAATGAATTCACCGGTCACGTTGATTTTAATGCGGGCTGGGAAAAATGGGCCATGGTAACAAGTATTTCATACAATAATTTTGGTGATCTGCGAATGGGTAGTAACGGACCCGATGAATATCTCAGGCCCTTTTACACTGTTCGAAATAATGGTCTCGATGTGGTAGTTGAAAATGATGACCCTGAAGTGCAGAAACCTACAGGATATTCACAGATTAACCTGATGCAGAAATTTAGTTTTAAACCCAATAACAACTGGAAATTCGATTATGCATTCCATTTTTCTACTACATCAAATTACTCCCGGTACGACAGACTGTTGCGAACCAGAAATGGTCTTCCCCGAAGTGCCGAATGGTATTACGGACCACAAGAATGGATGATGAATCATTTCACAGTCAGTTATAGCAAGTCAACAGCGCTTTTTGATGATATGGTGATCAGAATCGCTACTCAAGATTTCAAGGAGAGTCGTATCGATCGCGATTTTAATGATTTCGAACAACGAACCCGGGAGGAAGAAGTTATAGCACACAGTATCTCCATCGACTTCTCAAAGCGTATTAAAGCCAGCCATCATCTTTATTATGGAATAGAAGAGGTGTATAATGATGTAAATTCAATAGGAAGTGATTTGGATATTAGATTTGCTATTCCAAGAAATGGTCCGTCCAGATATCCGCAAGCAACCTGGAATTCCTTAGCTGCCTATTTGAGCTATGAATATCGAATCACCGGTGATCTTACCTTATTGGCAGGTGGTCGATTCAATACGTTTGCATTGAACGCTACATTCGATGATACTTTTTATCCCTTCCCGTACGAAAATACAAGTACTTCTGACGGAGCACTAACAGGAAGTATTGGTGCTGTTTATCATCCCGGTGAAAAATTCTCCCTTCGTGCGAATCTTTCAACCGGATTCAGAGCTCCCAATGTTGATGATATGGGAAAGGTGTTCGATTCAGAACCAGGTTCGGTAATTGTTCCGAATCCGGATCTGGGTGCCGAGTATGCTTATAATGCCGAGATTGGTGCTTCTAAAATATTTGGGGAGCACATCAGATTTGATATCACCGGCTTTTACACAATTTTAGAGGATGCTCAGGTGCGAAGAAATTTTACCTTCAATGGTTTGGATAGCATCATTTATGATGGCGAATTAAGTCAGGTGCTGGCTGTTCAAAATGCAGCAAAAGCAACCGTGTATGGTATTCAGTCTAGTGTAGAATTGAAATGGACTTCAGGAATTAGTTTCTTGGTAAAAGCAAATTATCAGAAAGGTGAAGAAGAACTGGATGATGGAACAAAAAGTCCGCTTCGCCACGCTGCACCATTTTTTGCCATGTCAAAGATTTCTTTTAAACACAAAAAATTGTATTTGGAACTCGCAGCTATCTATAACAGTGAGGTTTCATTTGATGATCTTCCTGAAGAAGAAAAAGGAAAGGATTATATTTATGCAATTGATGATAATGGAAATCCTTATTGCCCTGAATTCCTGATTCTCAATTTTAAAAGTCAATACCAGATTTCGAATCATTTTTCTGTAAATGTGGGAGTTGAAAATATTGCTGATATCAGATACCGCCCCTATAGCTCCGGGATTGTAGCTGCAGGGCGCAATTTTATGCTTTCACTGAAAGCAAACTTTTAGTATTCTACGTGTTATTCCGGAGTTTATCTTTGGAATAACACGTATTTGTAAACAATTTAGCTACTTTTGTTTCGTTCTTAGCCCATGAAAATTGAACCTCTTCTAAAGTCCGATATTGATTCATTGCCAGAGTTGCAGCCTGCTGACTGGAACGATATTGTTCCCGCATTCAAATATCATTTGTCAAATTCTTTTTCCCATGGTGTGAAATTTAGTGATGGAACTAAGTTAGTTGCCGTTGGAGTTGCTATCATTCACGGTCCCGTAGCATGGCTGGCACAAATTATTGTGCACCCCGATTACAGAAGCAAAGGATTAGGTTATCAACTTACGAATGAGTTATTAATAATTGCTGAAAAATTCAACTGCAGTACCGTATTGTTGGTAGCTACACCACTAGGATATCCTGTTTACCTCAAACATGGTTTTATTGCTGAAGAAACGTACACTTTTTACAGATCTGCGAAGTTATGGAACGAAGCAGTTGAAAATCCTTACCTGAAACCATACAGTAAAACATTCCGGCAACAAATTCAATTACTCGATTTCAAAGCGTCAGGTGAAAATCGCAATTTCCGTTTGGATGAATTTTTAGATGATGCAGTTTTGTATGTGGAAAGTAATGTTGTGAAAGGCTACTTCCTTCCTGGGTTTGGTGAAGGACTTGTTGTTGCTTCTGAAAAGGAGGCTGGGTTGGCACTTTTAAAACACAGGCTGCAATTTAAAAATGAAGTTGTAATTCCTGATCTTAATTTAATCGCTACTCAATTTATGATTGATAACGGTTACACCGTTTTCAGAACCGCTGTTCGTATGAGAAAAGGAAATCCGGTGCATCCCAATCTCTCCCTGGTGTATGCGAGAGTCAGTGGTCAGATAGGATAAAAAAAGGCTGCTGCACACTGCAACAGCCTTTCGAAAAGTGATCAATGGCAACTTCAATCAATATTTTTTTTCACGTAGTTTCCTGTTAATTTATTGATATCATTATTTACGGAAAGTATCAATAAGCAGGTTGCAGTACAAAATACCGGACTGGTAATGCAATGGTGACCACTCCAGCTGCCATCATTATTTTGTATTTGCAACATTCTTGCGCTGGTTTTATCATACCAGTTTTGCCAGGTGTCATCCTTGCTGATGATCATACCTTCACCGGTTTGTAAATAGCTTAAGAATTCTTCTCCACCATTGTTTCCAAAACCTGATATTACATTGTCGTCCTGTGCCAGTTTTTGGGCCGATTTGTTAACCTGATAGGCAGTTTCATATTTTAATGCAGTCGACTCAGGTAAACCTGCATTTTTGAGATTGCTTACTGTTACATCTTCCGATTGAATCTTCCCTTCTTTTTTAGCCTTTTTTAAGATCTCCTTAGCTTCTCGCGTTTCCTTTGCCGATGCCCGTGCCGATCCTGATACGGAATATAGCACTACACCTGCAGCAGATTCTGTTGCCACACTGTTTGTTTTTACATCCATATTTCCTTTCTGGAAATCCCTAGATTTTTCTATTACTTCTTCATTCACTGTAATACCATTCGATTGTGCCGACTCTAAAGCACTCGTTGCAAATGACGATTGCAATACACCTGCCCATCCGGAACCTTTTAAACTACCATCAGCATTGTGATTGTTTTCGATCATGGCTACACATTTCTGAATGGCTTGCGTAACCCGGTTTTTCAATGCCGGATCATTTTCTGTTTCGGAAAGTATGTTGGAAAGAAATTGTGAAGTTAAAACTACATCAATGTTTTGTCCCAGCTTCGATTGAGGTTGTGTATAAGTCAAGGTTGTGATATTTGAACTGTTCCTGGGAGTATTTTCAACTGCTTCAAGCAAAAATTCAAGTGCTTTGTTTAATTGTTTGGAATGAGACCCTTGCTGAAGGTTATTTCCGCATCGTTGCAAAGCCATGGCAACCATTGCGGTGGTGGCAGGATCTGATTTAACAGCATGAGGGTCTTTAATTCCCTGATTACGGTTGGATCCAGCTCCCCATCCACCATCATTTTGTTGTGCATCATCGATCCACTCCAGGCCTTTTTGCATTGATGTCATTACTTTTTGTGGAATTGGATGAAAGAAATCCTTATCGAGGCCTTCGCCCTCAAAAGCAGTTTTAAAAACACAATGTTTAGGATCATTAGTGAATTCCGGAGATGTTTTGGATTTTTCTTCCGGCTTCTTTTCTTCCGATTCTGTTGGCTGTGCGGTTACAACAGGCGCAGGATTTTGTGTTACTGATGGAGTGGGCTTGGTTTTCGAAATTTCTGTGAGTTCAATGCTTCCTACTACAGTGCCGGCAGCAAATAGCAGCCCGGCAATAATCAAGTTATTACTTTTCATGATAAATAAGTTTTAGAATTTACCAACCCAAGATGTTGGCAGGTTCTAAATTCCATAAAGGGGTCTATTTTTTTATGAAAAGATTTTCCCGAATTTAATACGGGCTCCGGCACAATAAATTAAGGGGTCATTCGTTCGGGTGGAAAAATGGCTTTTTCCTGCTATTTACTGATTTCGACGTTCCCACCACTGCCGGTCTCTACACCATTCACTTTTGCTCCGTTAAAAAGCCACTTGTCACAATCACAGCAGGCATCTTCATTTTCTTTTTCATATAAAAGTCTGACATTATCTAGACGAATGGTTTTAGAACCATCTTTTAAAGTAATATCATAAATATAGGGCGGATTAGAAACTGCAGAGGTTAAGCCAAGTTTCTTCAGTGTGAGAGCCCTGTTTGATCCATTATAACTTATCAGTAAAGTATTGGCAGTATCTGCAGTTGTTATGGTAATTGTCTGCAGATACAAAGTGTCAATTTCCTCATTGGTATATTGACCATTTCCGGAATTGAAATGTATAATTGTTGTTCCTGAATACACATCGGGCCGGCATTCATCACAAATCTTATTGAAGCATTTGCAACCCGAAATGAACCACATACATAATGCTATAAAATAGCAGAGTTTTTTCCCGATCATAATAATTGGGCTTCAAAGGTTAATAGGCTAAGATAGGAAATTAATCCTGAACTTTAGAAATATTATCTTCGCTCACCATATCTATCAGTAAATTGATTGGATCAATTCCGGCTTCATACGGTTTCTCATCCACAATAACGGTGTAGGTGTTTTTCGCCTTTCTGACAGGATGCATTTTTCTATATAATAGCTTACCGGATTTTTTACCATCCTCCGGTTTAGCAAATACCCCAATTTCTATCCAGTCATTAACTGCAGTCTCACTTTCTCTTCCAAGAGTATCGGCACGGAATTTCTTGCTTTCCGTTTCAATAGTTACTTCATACTTTCCGTTATTTAATGACTTCGATTTTGCTGAAATGACTCTGTTGCTGAATAAAGTAATCGTTTCGAAAAGATCCGTAATGATGTATTGAAGCGAGTCAGGCGTATGTGAACGGAAAAGAGAAACCGCATGTTCTGAAGTAGGGTAAGGCGGTTCCTTGTATGCATATGCAAGCAGAAGTTCCTGCAAAGCTGCATTCAGTTGCTTTTCTCCTATCATCTCCTTCAGGTAATACATCACCAGACTTCCCTTTTGGTAATGAATGTATCCCTGATTTTCTACTAATTTCAAAGGAAGCTCTTTAATTCGCTCCGACCCTCGTGATCTCAGGTATTCATCCATTTCATATTTAAGAAATTTTTTCATGGCATCTCGACCATATTCTTTTTCCATTACCATAAGAGCAGAATATTGTGCAAATGTCTCCGATAACATTGTTGCACCCTGCATTTCAGAACCTATCAACTGATGCGCCCAATACTGATGTCCCATTTCATGAGCGACTACATAAAATACCATATCGATGTCATCTTCATCTTCAATTTTTGCAATAAAACCAATGCTTTCTGAATAGGGCATTGTCCCCGGGAAAGCCTGCGCAAATGAATCATATTTTGGAAATTCTATGATCCGAACTTGTTTGTGATAATAGGGCCCGAAATTAGAGATGTAATAATCCAGCGACTTCTTCATGGAGCTTTCCATGTTTTTGATGTTGTAAGCGTGGCGCTTGTCATAGTAAACTTCAACATCAATTCCTCTGTGTTTGGAACGAAGGACTTCATATCGGGCAGAAATAAAAGAATAGAAATTGATCGATTGATGATCAAGTTTGTAATGATAGAAATTTCTGTTACCTTCTTTCCATTGTTTTTGTAAGGATCCGGGCGCAACGGCAATTTCATCTTCCGATGTGCTGAAGTAAGTTTCTACATCAACCCAGTCTGAGTTGTTTGTGATGTAATTACTCATACATGCTGCTGTGCAGTTTTGCTGTAACTTCGGTAATCTTGCATTTTCCGGTAATCCATGCTTCTTGCGCTTATCGCGATCTTCTATTTCGCGGCGAGGTTGGTAGCCGATGATCGGACAAAAATCATAGTTGTTAAAGAATGAACCATTATCAACTATGGAATTAAAGGTAACATCGTTTTCAAAACCTTGTGCATCATACTGAGATTCAAATTGAATTAATATGCTGTCACCTGGCATCAATGGTTTTTGGAAACGAAGGATTTGATATTGAAGCTCATTATCATCCAGAATTTTAGTTGCTCCGGCAATCAATATCGTAGTTGTAAAATAAGGAACCGTTGTTAAATGCAAAGAATCAATAGGAGCATTGCTTTTATTCTTAGCCCAGTACCTGCCTTTAACTTCTAACCTGCGATCTTCCGGAAATAAATCTATGTTATAAACAAATGAAGTTGCCCTTGGCTGAATGGTAGTCTGATACTTTTTATACTTCTGTTCATATTTAATGTTGACTGTTTCTATTTCTTCTTCTGTTTGATAGCTGTTGAGCTGCTGTGTGTTGTAATAGATGAATCCGGCTGTTATTAACCAAAGAGTAAGAATAGAGAGAATAACAGGCTTTCGGGCCCCTTTAAAACCGGTGAGAATAGATTGCATTTTTGTACGGAAGGATGTTTCACGCCCACGGGTCCATGCATAAACTGTGACAAAAATGATTAGAATACAGAATAATGCCCAGTATATCCTGAACCAGGTAAGTCCGGCGACATATGGCCCAAACCCATTCATATCAGAGTAAATGAAGTCTGGTGAACCTGAAAATTTAACCATATGAGATTCTATCTCAAGCATACGCCATACAAAAGTGTTCAATAGGAGGAAAATGATGAAAGCAAAATAAGCCAAATACTTATTGTTTATTAAAGCATGCATTAACATGGAAACAACCACAAGCATCAGTAATTTACTGTAATCTATTATCAGTAAATTGACAATATAAACCTCCGGCCTTATATCTGTAAACCCTTTAGCAAACTGTACCAGAATACAAACCAGAATACAAATTGCCTGCACAATAAAAATAATTACAGCAAGTGAAGTGAATTTTGAAAGGTAAGAGATGTGAGTAGGGTGTGGCGTGGCATCATAAATTTCGTCAATTTTATTTTCGCGCTCTTTCCACACCAATAAACCCGAGTAAATAATTATTATAGCAATGAGAAAAGCATAGAACGCACCCTGAACATTTTCAATCATACTATGCGTAACAGGGTGTGCTGTTAATCCAAACGGGCCGGTGTTGGAGGCCAGGTTTGGAATAAAATTGAGAAGTCCTGCAATCATAATAATCAAAAATGTCGGGCTTTTTAAAATACCTTTCAGTTCATATTTTAGCCTTGTTGCAAACATGATCCTGGATGCTTTTGAAGAATAGGATGGGTTGACCCGTGGAAGTGGCTTGACAGATAGCCTTAAGACTTCATCAGATATAATATTTTTATTCTTTTTGGATGATCGTGTTTTTTCAGTGAAGGAGAATATTTTGACTGTAACTAAAACTAAAATAGAACTGATCGCCAACCATATTAATCTGTTGATCAGCATCCATCCTTCAAGTCCCAGTGTCAAAGTATTTTTCTGACTTACAGTCCAATATTTGGTGAGTATGGAAAAGGTAGTTGATCCATAGGGGTCGAGTAAAATTGCCAGCCATTCCTTATCGAGATCTTCTGCGAATGCATCGGCAATTCCGGTTGCCAATAATAAAACAAGTGAGCCGGCGAATGCTGCCAATGTATTTCTGGTAAGTGCAGCAATCATAAATACTACTGAAGCACTGAACAGTGTATTTGGAACTGCCAGTTGCAGAAATCCTGCCAGATGTGCCTGAAAATAGAAAGGGCCTATTTTATCGGGATCCATACCCGACATCATACAGCCTATAAGTATTCCGAATGAAACGCCCAATAGCGGAATGACAGAAATAGTAACTGCTCCAAAAAATCTTCCCAACAGGTATTCCATGCGCTTTACCGGTGTTGTGAAAATTATCTGGTAGGTGTTGTAAGAGAAATCGCGCGTTGTTGAAGCTAGTACAAATGATGTCGTCATAAGCAATGTTATAAACGACATGATCGAATAGTATGTTTGTATAACAAATGGTGCATTCTTCATGATATTTCCGAATGATCCACCTACCGTAATATTTTCACTGTACGTTGCACCAAATATCATCAATGCATTTATCAGAAAGAAAATATACACCATTGGCTGTCGCAGCCAGTACTTTATTTCAAACAAATAGAATTTCATAGACTGATTGCTTTAAAAAATACATCTTCAAGATCTGCTTCCGCTTTTTTAAATCCATTTCCGGGATCTGTTTCACTATAAATGTGAATGAGCGGCTGTCCCGATACCAATTTCGATGAAATCAGTTGAAATTCTTTTTGATAATTTTCTGTCTCTGATTTGGAAATCGACTTTTCCCATATTTTTCCTTCTAAGTCAGAAAGCGCTTTCACAGGTTCACCGGCAAACAGTAATTTGCCTTTATCTATAATGGCCATATTCGGACAAAGTTCCTTGACATCCTGAACGATATGAGTTGACAGAATTACAATTACATTTTCACCGATTTCAGAGAGTAAATTATAAAATCGGTTTCTCTCACCAGGGTCAAGTCCCGCAGTTGGCTCATCAACTATTATAAGTTGCGGATTACCAATCAGTGATTGTGCAATTCCAAAACGCTGTTTCATCCCACCCGAAAAGCCACTAATTGATTTTTTCTTATGCTGCAGCAGATTAACCCTTTCCAGCAATGCCAGAACCAGCTCTTTGCGTTCTTTGGCATTTATAATTCCTTTTAATACAGCTATGTGATCCAGCATTTCATATGCATTGACTCTGGGATATACACCAAATTCCTGTGGTAAATACCCCAATACTTCCCTGACCCTTTGTTTGTTTTTAAGTACATCAATATCGCCAAGCATTACCATGCCGCTATCGGCCTCTTGCAGGGTCGCCAGTGTACGCATTAATGTCGATTTACCGGCTCCATTTGGACCAAGTAATCCGAACATGCCTTTGGAAATGTTAAGAGTAATGTTGTCAAGTGCTTTTACCCCGTTTGGGTAGGTTTTGCACAGGTTACTGATTTGTAATTGCATAGAATGGGATTTGGATACAACAAAGAAAGGAATTGCTGATCAAATAGCAATTCCTTTCTTTAGGACGAACCGGGTAGTTCTCCGGTTACAGCTCAGAAGTATTTTTTTAGTTACCCGGTTTCAGATAGCTTTTGAGGTTCTCAACATAAACTTCAAAAGCTTGCAGTCCTTTGGTAGTAATCCTGCAGGTGGTTAACGGGTAATTGTCTCGGAAACTTTTCGTGACTTCAATATATCCCGCATCTGATAGTTTGGTAATTTGAACACTTAAATTACCGGCTGTAGCACCGGTTTTTTCCTTCAGGAAAGAAAATTCCGCCTCCTTAACACCTACCAGCAATGAGATTACCGATAATCGCAATTGCGAATGCAACAAAGGATCCAGATCTTTAAACATATGCGTCAGATTGAAATTTTATTTACCCGTTTGCATTTTTTGATACCTGGCCTTTAACATGTGTCCCGGTATTATGTATCCGGTTAAGACGGCTAGCGAAATTACCAATAATTGTTGCTCGTAATTTACATAGAAACAAACCACTGCTGCTATCCAGTTAATTATACCTCCAATGACCAACGGTTTGAATTTGATTGCTCCACCCGAAACAAATAACCAGATTGCATAAATTAGTAAAACTATCGGATAGGTGGCAGTCCCTAACTTAGACATCATTAACAATGTTGTAAACAGAGAACCAAGAAATGCTATTACTACATATTTCATGATCTCATCTGTATATGTTGTTACCTTCTGACCCCGTTCGTGCCGGTAGGAGTAAACCCCGGAAATTATTCCGCCCAGCGGCATCAGAATTGCCCAGGTTATAGTGGGAGAACTATAGCTTGTCATAAGTAAAATGTAGTTTGCAATAGCTGCAATGAACACCATCCACCCCCAGAAGATGTAGTAAAAACTATCATCTTTGAAATTCTGCTGAGCTGTTTTAATCATCTTGCTAATAACTTCGAGACTATCGTTCTCCGTAAATGTTTTTTCGTTTTCCATTTTTAAATTCTTTTAAAATCGGGTAAGTGATTTTTTGTAGCAATACTGTTTTATTTTCTTAATTCCATTATTGCACTTCAACTAGCGATTCTTTTGCTTTTTCATATCCCCATGATGGCGCAGTAGCTGATTGTACTTTTGTGGATTCGAATATTTTTATTGCCTTTTCAAAACAGGATTTGGCTTTTGATTTGCTCCCTCCATACTCTTCAGGCGTATACATCGCTGCTAATCCTTGCAACAAGTATGGTCTCGGATTATTTTCATCCAGCGCTATTGCTTCTTCTAATAGCATATTTGATTTCATCCCATATTCGAAGCCTCTGTTCATCGGATCTATTCCAATCTGCATACTCAGTATCCAGCTTTTAAGTGTCTTGATTTCTGAATTGTTTGCCGAGAGTCCTTCAGCAGCATCTGCAGCTTTTATGGCCCGTTCATAATAGCTGTCGGCTGTGGCCGGATCTTTTGATTCCATTCCGCAATTAAGCAGACAATACGATTCGTAATACCGGGTCAACCATTCTTTCGGATGTGATTTACTCATTGATTCAAATGCGGTCACACCTTGCTCCCAAGCCTCACCACCTTTGGCAGAATGTAATTCTTTCAGTTGTTTTTCAATTTGCTGTTGCAATTTGGTATCCATCGCATTTATTGCACCCGATCCAATCAGAATCAGCGCTATCAGGTAACTGGTTATCTTTTTCATGTTTATCGTTTTTGAACACTGCAAACATAAACCAGTTTATAAAATAAACCAAATTAAATTATGTTGAATGCAAGTAAGCGGTTGATAATCAATGTTAAAAATTTTCTCTGGGCTTAGTTTTTAAGAGGTCGAGCAAGCTTCCAGGCATTGCCATGAGCGAAAATATGATTAAAATAAAAAGGCGGAACATATTGTTCCGCCTTAGATTGTGTTAGGGTAATCCGCAATTAGTCACGACGACCCATATATACCATGATGTAGTATGCCAGAGTTGCGAGAGCAGAAAGTGCTGCAACAACATAGGTCATAGCTGCCCACCAGAGTGCGTCTTTCGACATAGTAAGTTCTTGTGGATTGGCAATGCGATTTGTTTCAAGCCAAACCATTGCTCGTTTGCTTGCGTCGAACTCGACAGGCAAAGTGACAAAGCTGAACAAGGTAATAACACCAAACATTACGATTCCAATGAGCAATAAGGATGGGAAAGTATTTACCAGTAAAATACCAGCAAGTAATACCCATTGTACCCATTTTGAGCCGAAACTTACAACAGGAACCAATGCAGAGCGCATTTGTAACCATGTATAAGCAGTTGCGTGCTGAACAGCGTGACCACATTCGTGTGCTGAAACTGCAGCAGCAGCGGCACTTCTTCCATAATATACATCATGGCTTAAGTTTACTGTTTTTTCAAGTGGATTGTAATGGTCTGTTAACTGTCCTTCAACAGACAAAACCTTTACGTCGTTGATACCATTGTCGTGTAACATCCTTTCGGCAATTTCCTTACCCGACAATCCGGTTCCGATTGTTACTTCGGAATACTGTTTGAATTTTCTTTTCAGTTGCATGCTTACCAGCCAGCCGATGAGCATAAAGGCAATTGAAATTACATAGATCCCTATCATAGTTTTAGTTTATTTGTGCAAATTTAAGAATTAGCTGCCGCTTTTTATGGCGCTTTACCCTTCAACAAAAAATATACCCTATTGTTAGCTGCCAGCATGCAGGATTTTTTCGAGCTTGGCAGCCTAAATTGTAATGGTTTAAATATCAATGCTATAGGATTCAGCTATTCCCAGCGGAAGAACCGGGTTGCGAGTGCATAAGCTATGACACCCCATAGCAACATGACAAGTAAATGTGACGAAATGTCTGTAAAGCCCGCCCCTTCAAATGCAACTTTACGCAATGCATCATTCAAATAGGTAAGTGGGAGCGCTTTACAGACGGGCTGTAGCCAGGAAGGAAATGATTCAATAGGAAAAAACGTTCCTGATAAAAGAAATTGAGGTAAAGTAACAATGTTAGCCAGGGGAGGAATCATAGATTCATTTTTAGCGAGTCCGGAAATTATAAATCCGAAACCCATGAAAACAATCAGTCCGATTGCTGCCAGTGATAGCATTGTGAGTGCGGTAATAAATCCATTCACCAAAGTGAATCCAAAAGCAAAGTAACCAATGGCAATTATGAAAATGGCACCTAACATTGAAAAAACAAGACGACTTAATGCTTCCCCCATTATAATAAAAGGTTTACGAATGGGAGTAGCAAAGAATCTTTTAATAACTAAAGTTTGTCGCAAATTAAAAAACACAAATGCGGTCCCAAAAACTCCGGTACTTAAAATAGAGAATCCAAGCTGACCGGGTAAAATAAAATCAATCATCGAATACTTTCTGCCCTTAACTCTTGACTGACGTAGTTCTGCAATTTTGGCTGCCGGTTTTACATCTTTCAGGTTTAACTGATTCACCAGGTTTTCCATTACCGACTGCAATACAGAGCCTTTATCCATGGATGCTTCTGACGTTTGCATATCCAGAAAATATCGGGGGCCTTCAGCATCCGGATTCATTCGTATATTCAGTACTGCATCAATCCTACCTTTTTCCAGTTCTTTGTAAAGAGCATCATCACTTTTATCTTCAATCAGTTTAATACCGGCCATGTTTTTCAAAGCATCATAAACTTCATTTTTCCCATCTGATCCGGAATGAATTCCCAGTTCTAGTGTAATGCCATTGCCTCCTAAAAATCCAAAAACAAGGATGAAGATTAACGGAAACAATAAAGTGAAAACTACTGCAGATGGACTTCTGGTAATAGAACGGAAACTTGCTTTTGATATGGCAAGCATTGCAGTAAGCTGACTGTACTTTTTCATATACTCACGGTTATGGCGGAAGTGGTGCTTATTGAATTGATGAATATATAATAACATTAGAACATTTTATTCTACCTGCCATTCGTTTCCGGTAAGCTGAAGAAATACATCTTCCAGATTTGCTTTTTTAACAGATTTGATGCGTTCGAATCCACTTGCTACCAGATTATCGATGAGGTTATCGGGACTATCCAGTGCAATTATTTTTCCGCGTTCCATAATAGCAACACGGTCACACAGATTTTCAGCTTCATCCATATAATGCGTGGTAATTACAACAGTAGTTCCTTCGTTGCGGATATTTTTTATCAGTTCCCATAGGTTTCTTCTGGCCTGTGGATCAAGACCGGTGGTTGGTTCATCCAGAAAAATAACTTTGGGTTTGTTAATTAAAGTTGTTGCAATTGAGAACCGTTGTTTCTGACCTCCTGAAAGTTCTTTGTATTTGGCCTTCGCTTTTTCTTCCAGAGCTACCATTTTCAATAACTCTTCCGGATTCGGTTGCTGATTATATAAGCCTGCGAATAAATCAACCAGCTCAAGCAACGTTAAACTTGGGTAATAATTAGCTGCCTGAAGCTGCACTCCGATCAGTTGTTTTATTTCGTTTGAGTGTGTGGTAGTATCCAGTCCATGAATCAAAACCTTTCCGGAAGTTTGTTCCCGGAGAGTCTCCATAATTTCAAGAGTGGTAGTTTTACCGGCACCATTTGGTCCCAGTAATCCGAAAACTTCTCCTTCATAAACCTCAAAACTGATTCCGTTAACAGCGGTAAGTTGCTGATACTTTTTAGTCAGATTTTCAACTTTAATGACTGCATTTGCTGGCGACATACAGTATTTATTTTCGGTAAAAGTAGGAAAACCCTGTGACATACATGCCCAATATATGTCGTTACCAGTGCTTATCCTTGCTATATGGAACGGTTTTGGTACCTTTGGAGGCGATTAAACGCACAAATTATGATCCAGATAGGTAATGTATTAGTTTCAGACGATGTAATCGGTAAGCGCTTTGTATGCGATCTGGAAAAGTGCAGAGGGGCCTGTTGTGTGGAAGGTGACAGTGGTGCACCGCTTGAAAAAGAAGAGTTGGCCATACTCGAAAAAATATATCCGAAGGTTGAACCTTATCTTTCAGAAGACGGAAAAAAATCGATTCAGAAATACGGTAAATATTTAATTGATGATGATGGCGATTACGTTACACCGTTAGTAAATGGAGAGCTGGAGTGCGCCTATACGATTTTTGAAAAAGGAGTTGCGAAGTGCGGAATTGAGAAAGCTTATGAAGAAGGAAAAATAAAATTCAAGAAACCAATTTCATGTCATTTATATCCGATAAGAATTGCTAAATTAAAAAATGGTGATGCATTAAATTATCATAAATGGGATTTGTGTAAAGCAGCATGTTCACTCGGAAAAAAATTGGATG
Source organism: Bacteroidia bacterium (assembly GCA_016788065.1). Lineage (GTDB taxonomy): Bacteria > Bacteroidota > Bacteroidia > AKYH767-A > OLB10 > JADKJB01. The sequence continues at coordinate 65,908 of JAEUTI010000048.1, forward strand.
TTCCGGTATATAAATTTCTTGAAACACCATTGATTAGAAAGTATGGCAAGAAATGGTACAAAGAATTACAACTTGCTGTTAAATTACTACACGAAAAAGAGTAATGACTGAAATCATGGCAAATTTGTCTTATTTTGCATTATTGCCATTTTAGTTATCAAAGTTCCGACAAAAACAAAGCGTTTCAGGTTATTTTTTTATTAACCCGAGTTTGTTCAAAAATTCAGGTGATTGTTCAAAAAATTGAATTGTTTTCACGCTTAATTTTAACAAAGTTTGCAAGGGATTCAACAAGACATCTTTTACAGTAAAACCTGTTGATTCTCAATCAAAATTTAAATCAATTAGATTACTAAATGGCCTGGTTGGCTAACTGACCGGGCGGGGGAATTGTCAACTTATTAAAAATTAAAGATATATGGAAGTTTTGCTTCAGGAGAACAAGGATCGTTTCGTTTTACTCCCAATTAAGTACCCGGAAATATGGAAAATGTACAAGAAGCATGAAGCTTCATTCTGGACGGCCGAAGAAATTGACCTTTCACCGGATTTAAAAGACTGGGAACGCCTTAGTAATGATGAGCGTCACTTTATTAAGCATGTTTTGGCATTTTTTGCCGCAAGTGATGGCATTGTAAATGAGAATTTGGCAGTTAACTTCATGAAGGAGGTTCAGTTACCTGAAGCACGTTGCTTTTACGGGTTCCAGATTATGATCGAAAACATCCACTCTGAAACTTACTCCTTATTAATTGATACATATATAAAGGATCCGGTAGAGAAAAACAGACTCTTCCACGCAATCGACAGTGTTCCATGTGTTCAGAAAAAAGCACAATGGGCGCTGAAATGGATTAACGATGGCAGCTTTGCTGAGCGTTTAGTGGCATTTGCAGCCGTTGAAGGTATTTTCTTCTCAGGAAGTTTCTGCTCTATATTCTGGTTAAAGAAGCGTGGTTTAATGCCAGGACTATCATTTTCCAATGAGTTGATTTCCAGAGATGAGGGATTACACTGTGATTTCGCTTGTCTATTATATAGTATGCTCGAAACAAAACTTTCTCAGGAACGCATTCATGCGATTATCAGAGATGCAGTTGAAAATGAGCACGAGTTCGTGACAGATGCACTTCCGGTTTCTCTTATCGGTATGAACTCCAAGCTGATGTGTCAGTATATCGAATTTGTTGCCGATCGTTTACTCGTTGCACTTGGCTACGATAAAATATACAATGCAACAAATCCGTTTGACTTTATGGAGACCATTTCATTACAGGGAAAGACCAACTTCTTCGAAAAACGCGTCGCAGAATATCAGAAGGCAGGAGTTATGAACACTAAAGAACAACAGGAGTTCAAACTGGACGAAGATTTCTAGGATTTTATTACATAAGCACTTTCAAACCAACATTAAAAACACACCGCAACAATGATTGTAGTAAAAAGAGATGGACGGAGGGAAACCGTTAAATTCGACAAAATAACATCCAGGATTCAACGCCTTTGCTATGGCCTTTCTCCTGAACATGTGGAACCTGTGCAGGTTGCCATTAAAGTTATTGAGGGAATTTATGACGGTGTAACCACCAGTGAACTCGATAATCTTGCTGCTGAAATCGCTGCATCACTTACAACTAAGCACCCTGATTATGCTTTGTTGGCAAGCCGCATCGCAATTTCTAACTTGCATAAAAACACTAAAAAATCGTTTTCTGAAACGATGCGTGATCTGCACGATTATATAGATCCGAAAACAAATCTGCATGCATCACTCATTGCTGAAGATGTGTTCAAGATCATCAATGATAATGCAGATTTGCTGGATTCAACAATCATTTATGATCGCGATTTTGGCTACGATTATTTCGGATTTAAAACTCTGGAAAAATCATACCTGCTAAAGGTTAATGGCAAAGTTGTGGAACGCCCGCAACACATGTTGATGCGCGTTGCTGTTGGTATTCACAAAGAAGATGTGAATGCTGCTATCGAAACGTACAATCTGATGAGTGAACGCTGGTTTACTCATGCTACTCCAACCTTATTTAATGCAGGTACTCCGAAGCCTCAATTGTCTTCGTGCTTCCTTTTATCTATGAAAGGCGACAGCATAGAAGGTATTTATGATACATTAAAACAATGCGCACAGATATCACAATCTGCCGGCGGAATTGGTCTGAGCATTCATAACATTCGTGCAACCGGATCTTATATCAGAGGAACAAATGGTACCAGTAACGGTATTGTTCCAATGTTGCGTGTGTTCAATGATACAGCACGTTATGTCGATCAGGGTGGTGGCAAAAGAAAAGGTTCTTTCGCAATTTACCTTGAGCCATGGCATGCCGATGTATTCGATTTCCTCGAATTGAAAAAGAATCATGGTAAAGAAGAACTTCGTGCCCGTGATCTTTTCTTTGCGCTGTGGGTTTGTGATCTGTTCATGAAACGTGTAGAAGAAGAAGGCGACTGGTCACTGTTCTGCCCCAATGAAGCACCGGGATTGTCAGATTGCTATGGTAAAGAATTTGAATTGCTTTACGAACGCTACGAAGCTGAAGGAAAAGCAAGAAAAGTTGTTAAAGCTCGCGAACTGTGGGCTGCAATCCTGGAATCACAAATTGAAACAGGAACTCCTTACATGCTTTATAAAGATGCATGTAATGAAAAATCAAATCAGAAAAATTTAGGAACTATAAAAAGTTCTAACCTCTGCACCGAAATTGTAGAGTATACCGATAAAGATGAAGTAGCTGTTTGTAATCTTGCTTCTATCTCTTTACCTCGATTTGTAATCGATGGCAAATTCGATCATCAGAAGTTATTTGATATCACTTATGTGGTAACAAAAAATCTGAATAAGATTATTGATGTTAATTATTACCCTGTTCCTGAAGCAAAACGCTCTAATATGCGTCACCGTCCAATTGGAATTGGTGTGCAGGGACTTGCAGATGCTTTCATTCTGATGCGTTTGCCATTTGATTCAGAAGGTGCCCGTGCATTAAATCGCGAAATTTTCGAAACGATCTATTACGCTGCAATGACAGCTTCTAAAGATCTGGCTAAAATTGATGGTGCTTATGAAACATTCCCGGGTTCTCCATTATCGAAAGGTATTTTCCAATTCGATATGTGGAATGTTACTCCTTCTAACCGTTGGGAATGGGACGTTCTGAAAGATGAAGTAATGAAACACGGAGCAAGAAATTCCCTGTTGCTCGCTCCTATGCCTACAGCTTCAACTTCACAAATTTTAGGAAACAACGAATGTTTCGAAGCTTACACTTCGAATATTTACACCCGCCGCGTGCTTTCAGGTGAGTTTGTTGTAGTTAACAAACACCTGCTGCTTGATCTGGTGAATATGGGATTGTGGAATAATGATCTCAAGAATAAAATTATTGCCAGCAACGGTTCTGTACAAAGTATTCCTGAAATTCCTGAAGATATTAAGGAACTCTACAAAACTGTTTGGGAAATCAAACAAAAGGCTATTCTTGATATGGCTGCCGACCGTGGAGCATTTATCTGCCAAAGTCAGTCGCTCAATATCTTTATTCCCGATGCGAACTTCGCTAAATTAAGTTCAATGCATTTTTATGCCTGGAAAAAAGGTTTGAAAACAGGAATGTATTATCTTCGCACTAAAGCAGCTGTGGATGCTATTAAATTCACTGTTGATAGTTCTTACCTCAAACAACCCGGAACCAATAATACCGAAAAACCACTGGTTAATGAAACAGCCCTGGCTGAAGTAAGTTGCAGCATCGACAATCCCGATGATTGCCTCGCCTGTGGAAGCTAAGATTTTTTCCCCATCCCGCACCGCTTGCGGGAGCTAATTCAAGTAGTCAACCCCGGTAGAAATACCGGGGTTTGTTGTTAATTTTACAGAATGAGTTTTGTGAAATTTGCACCATGATTCTCCCTAAAATCACTGCTCCATAAAATATATTACCTTTAATTACCTCTAAAATCCCAGACATGTCCGATTTCCAATTAATTGCCAAAACTACTTATGGTTTGGAAGATATTCTGGCCGCCGAAATTCTTAAACTTGGTGGTCGCGATATCCAGACTTTAAACCGTGCCGTGCGATTCACCGGTGATCTGGGAATGATTTACAAGAGTAATTTATGTCTGCGAACGGCATTGAGAATTTTAGTGCCTGTTACCAGCTTTCAGGTTTCAGATGAAGAAAGTCTGTACAATGAAATGAAACAAATTGAATGGGAGAAATATCTTGATGTAACAGATACTTTAGCAATTGATACCGTATTAAGTACGGATCTGTTCAACCATAGTCAGTTTATTTCACAGAAAGCTAAAGATGCAATTGTCGACCGTTTTCGGGAACGCGAACAGAACCGGCCAAGTGTTGATCTCGACCGCCCGACTTTACGCATCAACCTGCATATTATTGATGATGTTTGTGATGTGTCATTCGATAGTTCCGGTGATAGTCTTCATAAAAGAGGGTACAGAGATCAAACAAATAAAGCCCCATTAAATGAAGTTTTAGCAGCGGGATTGGTGCTTCTTTCCGGTTGGCAAAAACACCGAAATCTGGTTGATCCGATGTGTGGCTCCGGAACAATTCTGATTGAAGCAGCCATGATCGCTGCAAATATTCCTCCTGGGTATTACAGAACAGAATTTGGCTTTATGCTCTGGAAAAAATACCTGGCTTTTGATGAGAACCTTTGGAATACCATTTATGAAGCTGTAATAAACAGGATTTCTTCAGAACCGGCCCGTATTTTTGGTGGTGAATTATCTCATCACGTTACCAGAAAAGCAAAGGAAAATGTGAAACTGGCAAGAGTTGAAGATCTGGTAGATATTAAAGAATCCAATATGCTCGATTTTGAACCACCGGATGGGGGAGGAGTAGTAATTCTGAATCCCCCCTATGGTGAACGAATGGATAAGGATGATATTTTTGAACTCTATAAATCTATTGGCGATACTTTCAAAAAGAAATATGCTGGTTACGACTGCTGGATGATCACTTCAAATATGGAAGCATTAAAAGTTGTTGGTCTCCGCCCATCACGAAAAATTAAAGTGTTTAATGGTCCGCTGGAATGCCGCTTTGTAAAATATGAAATGTATAAGGGCACTAAAAAATTACACAAAATCAGGAATGCTGATGATGCGCAGAATGATGAATAAAAAAAGCCTTCGGAATTTTCCGAAGGCTTTTTTATTATGCTAATGCAAGTTATTGTACCACAAATTTACCTGCACTAACTACTCCACTGGTGGTATTTGTGACTTCGTAAATAAATAAACCAATATGAAGTTTTTCTCTCTTAACAATACTTTTTTGACCGGTGGTTGTCTCTGCAAAAATCAGCTTTCCTGCACTGTCATACACTTTAACGGAAATTAAGTCACTATCACTATTAGCGAAAGAAATAACAGCATCCTCTGTCATCGGATTAGGCAATACCTGCACTAAATTGGTTGCATCCTGTTCTGCAATTCCTACAGGAATCTGATACACAAGTGTATTAAGCGTTGTATTAGTAACAATTGCAGGGTTCAAATCGAAATAAATATGTGCTGTATTATTGAGGACTGTATTATTTGGTAAACCTGTTTTTATCAAACAACGGTAGCGGACAAAGCCGTGACTACCCGGCTCATTCACATTGCTGTCGGGTAATAAAATATTGTTGAAAATGAATTTCGTTCTTCCATTGGTACGTTGCTCTAATACCACCGGGTGACTGCTTGTAATTATTTCAAAAGAACTTAAATCAAGTATTGCAGTATTCAGAGTATCTAACAGCACCACATTGAAAGCTGTATCATTACCAGTATTCTGGAATCGAATTACATAGTCGAGAGTATCCGACATAAGTGTGTAATTCTGTGCCTGAACTCCTGCAGGGATTGCTGTTTTGTCGTTAGGATCAAACGCACAAAGTACAGCATGATTCTGCAATTGTTCATCCTGATACATAATATTTCCGGATGGGTTCTGGGCATTTGCCAGTACACTGTTTGTAATACTGGAGAATGGGCCGGGTTGCTGACATATCACAATTATATTTCGTAACTCGCCGGGTTGTAAATCTGTGTAGTCCCATCTATATGTATTGCCAGTAACATTGTTTGGTGCTATGCTGCTGGAAATAAAATTCAGATTGGAACTCATTGTAAAGAAAATTTCTCCATCGCAAGTTATTGTTCCTGTATTGGTAATTGAAATCACATATGAGGAATTTAAAAAACATCTTGGTGGTGTACCTCCGGTTATATTTACATCAATTTTATAGACATCATTTTTCCCTTTAAGGCCAAAATTTATTCCCGTTACAACAGGTGGTATTACATTTACAGCAACTACGCTGTCTGTGGTGACATTCCAAAGATTTCCGGGTAATATTTTTACATTTTTCGGTCCAATAACTGCCGGCAGTGAATAAGATCCGGAATTGGTACTAAATGTTACCAGACTGTCAGGTAGCAGCATGACTTTGTAATTAGCCATACCGTTTTCACTTCCATTTTGTGTCAGACTTGAATCGCTGTCCCAAAATACATTTCCCTGTACAAATGCATCTGCTATGCTAAAGCCACCGGGAATTGTAAAAGATGTCCAGCCAAAATCCCATTGCACTGTATAATTCCCAACTGGTGCATTTGGAGGAATATTCCAGGGGATTGAAACATTATCGTCATCTATCAAAGTCGACCAACCATTGGGGTAGATAAAATAATTGTTTAGCTTGAGATAAAAATCGTTCAATCCAAATTGATTGGGATATGAGCCCATAGTGAAAAAAAAGCCTGCCCCGGTTACAGTAGTTGTCAATGATTGCCCGCGAACTCCTGAATTGGGAGTAATTGACAACAATGACTGACTATAGGATTTTCCCAGACAGATAAAAAGGAAGAGGGCTGCAAGTAGAATGGATTTTTTCATGGCTTTGATTTAAAAAGTATGTTAAAAGTAATAGAATACCCGGTTTCGGGGAAATAAATTCGATGGTTTTTGATAAAATGTCAGTTTAAGTGGGTGAAAAGCACTTATTTATCAGTTAGTTGTGACTAAAGTTGACTTTTAAGGTTACTCCACGCATGTTCACTTACAAAACAAAAAAAGCCCCAGGAATTACCTGAGGCTTCTCATTTTTAGAATTATCCAATTATAACACCACAAATTTGCCTTTAGTAGTCTCAGAAGTGGAAGTTTTAGTTACTTCATAAATGTATACACCTGTACTGAGAACATTTTCAGATACTATTACTTTATTATCTCTTGTATTTTCAATAAACAGGAGTCTTCCGGTAGTATCATACACCTTAACTGAGTATACTTCATTATTCAGGTTTTCAAATGATATGAGCGCATTTTCAGTTACCGGATTAGGAATTACCACCACATTATTAGATCCATTCTGTTCAGCGAGACCAACAGGAATCTGATAAACCAAAATATTCAAAGTCGTATTGGTAACAATTGCAGGATTGAAATCGAAGTAAATATGTGCCCTGTTATTCAAAATAGAATAATCGGGTAAACCCGTTTTTGGCATACAACGGTAGCGAATGAAACCATGGCTGGCAGGCTCGTTGACAATACTATCAGGCAGAAGAATGTTATTGAATATGAATCGTACTTCTCCATTCGTTTTGCGTTCTACCAAAACAGGATGACTTTGATCGATAATCTGGAAGGTATTCAGATCCAAAATTGCACCATTCAATGTATCGAGAATTACAATTTTGAATGCAGTATCATTTCCGGTATTTTGGAATCGTATAACAAAATCGAGAGTATCCGACATCAATGTGAAATGCTGAGGTTGTACTCCCGGAGGAATTACGGTTTTATCATTCGGGTCATAACTGCAAAGTATGGTCTGAGTATAAGTTTGTCCGTCTGTATCCTGAATGGTACCTCCGGCATCTTCACCATTTGCGTTAGCAGTATTGTTAATTACACTGTTTGGACCCGGTAATGTTATTTGCAAATCTATGGTTCTGGTTTCGCCCGGCAACAGATTTACATAATTCCAGGTGAAAACATCTCCTGCAATGTTATCAGGAACAACGGAAGCAGAAACATATGTGCATGCCGTATCTAAATTCAGAACAATCTGTCCTTGCGGGAATGTGAAATTTCCATCATTCTTATATGTAATCCTGTAGCTTGCTGTAGTAAAACAGCGTGGAAGACTGGTGCTGGTCAATGAAACATCAATGCTGTAAAGCGGATTTGTTGGCTTAAGTCCGAAATCAAGGGTGTCAACGACTGAATAAGTAACCAGATTCAGGTTATATTGAGAAGTTACTGATGGTTGCCAAATGGATGTAGGTACCACTTTTAAAGTTTTGTTACCATTTTGTGAGGAAATATAATAATTACCATTCGTGTTACTTGAAGTATAAATACTATCAGGTAACAATAAAACTGTTTGCCCCGACAATCCGATTTCACTTCCATTCTGTACACCGTTCGAATCTGCATCGTGGTATACTACTCCCGATAAAGCATTACCTCCAATATCAAAACCACCAGGCACAGAATATTGCGGGAAACCATAATTCCATATTGCGTTATAATTTCCAATGGGTACATTTAAAGGAATATTGAAATTCATCAATACATTATCATTATCGATAACACTCGTGCTCGTAGGGTAGATAAATGTTGTTCCCTTTTGTAGATAAAAATCAAAAGTGGAAGGGGCTGATCCTAAAAGGAAATAGAATTGGTCACCCGTTACAACCGTACTAATGGATTGTCCGATACCGGAAGAATTTGGTGTAATTGAGAGGAGGGATTGACTGAACCCAATCATTGACCAACATCCGAAAATTAGTGTTAGTAGAATTTTTTTCATGTTGCTGAATTTTAGTAAAATTAATTTGTCATGTAAACATAATAATAAAAAAAGATAAATCCAGTGGTTATGGGAAATATGACAGTATGATAGAATCAGATTTTAAAAGTTGCAACGCTATGAAAATTTATTTGAAAAAAAGAGTTATTGTTTTAAAGATCAATTCATTATAATTGGTTTTTCATGGCTTTTCAGCCATTTCCTGTTCAAATGTTCGACCTGTTTTCTCAGATTTGATAAATTCATTTAAAAGGTAATTTGGGTTTCTACCGAGTTGGAGATTGAGATAATCGGCCAAAACAGAATCTTTGGTCGTTTCCAGATACTTTTGAGTTTTGCTGAATAAAATGGCTTTCATACTGTTTCGCCAGGGTTCATTAAATCGTTGCGGATGTGTGATGGCGAGTTCAAATGCCTTATCGACATTTCCCATATTAAAATGTACCGCAATAAGATTCATTCTTGTATTCATAAAGTCGGGATTTATTGACTGCACCCGATTGAACATTTCCAGAGCTACTGTGTGGTTCCCACGTTCTTCTTCTAATGCACCGTAATCGTTCAAAACCTGCATATGCCATGGGTTTTGTGCTGCAGCTTTTTTGTAATG
>JAEUTI010000070.1 GCA_016788065.1 Bacteroidia bacterium
CATAATGGTAGTTGAAGATAATAGTGAAGCTTATCGTAGCCAGGAGTTAGATAAGCGTATTAAAGAGCTTGAAGCTGCGTTAGGACGCAAGCAAATGGAAATCGACTTATTGAGTAAAATCATTGACCTTGCCAACAAGGAGTATAAGACTGATTTAAAAAAAAATTTATCAAAGGAGCCCTCGAAGAATTCCGACTCGAAAAAAGGACCTCACACAAACACAAAATGAAGGATCTATATTCACTTGCTGGGATTAGTAAACAAGCCTTGCATAAGTATAAACTTCGAAAGATACATGTTCAAAAAGTATCTTCAACAGTTATTGAAGAGTGCAATAAAATTCGAAAAAATCATAAGCGAATGAGTTGTCGGAAAATGTATGTAAGGGTAAAGGAACGTGTACCCCGTTGGAAGGGATATATTTGAACAAATTGGTTTTGCAAATGGATTTAAACTTCAAGTTATCCGAAGTAAAAAGCGAACAACTTGGGCAACCAAATCACCCGTGTTTGAAAATTTACTGGAGGGTAAAACACTCAATGGAGTAAATCAGGCATTCCAATCAGACATCTTTTACTTTTCGGTAGACGGAGAGGCCAATTATGGAATAACAATTATAGATGTTTACTCTCGTAAATTGCTAGCGTTACATGTTTCCAGGACATTAAGGGCCGAACAAAATATAATCGCTTTAAAAAATGCAATTCAGGAACGTAAAGGGCAATCTTTAGAAGGTTGCGTATTTCATTCTGACAGAGGAAGTCAATATATTTGTGAAACACAAAAAAATCTACTTGAAGACTTAGAGATGCTTCCAAGTATGTGTAAATTGCCACAAGAAAATGCCTATTCAGAGCGAGTCCAAGGAACCATTAAACAAGAATACCTCTACCCGGAGTCATTAACGAAAAAAACTCTTCAAAGAAAAATCAAACAAATAAAGAGGTATTATAATAACGAACGACCTCATTCAAGTCTGGGATATAAAACTCCAAATGAATTTGAAGAATATATTAACAAGTTAAACCCGGAAGAACGTCCACAAGTTACTGTGTATAAATGGACTCATCCGATATTAACAATAATACCAGTTACTAACAAAAAAGAAAAAAGTAGCAAAAAAGAAAAAAGTCAACAACAAATAAATTAAAGTTAAAAAAGTCAACCTATTTCAGGCTAGGTCATAACCCCATTTATCATCTATCATCTATAATTTATCATAATAACGTAATTTCCTTCTGAAGAATTAATCCTTAATCCTTAATCCTTAATCCTTCACAAATAAACTGCGAAGCTGTTTATTTGTGAAGAATCCTCCATTCTTTTGGAAAGTAATTATTGATTCTGTTTCCTAGTGCTTTAATCCAGCCCAGGGCAAAACCGTTAAAAGTAACTACATGCCAGCCCTTGGTTAAATTGGGAATGGAAATGTTGCCACAACGGAGATAATCGAGTGCCTGATTTAATTCAAGAGCTACTTTAGGAGTTTCAGGATTTAAGTGAATGCTTAAGGCCAGTTCAGGGGATGGGATAAAATCGGTTCCTTTCATAGTTCCCATGTGGATTCCTGCTTTGCGTACAAAGAGTGCTTCCCGCAACAGCGAAATTGTGTTTAACCATTTGGAAGGGAATGCAAATATTTCATCTTTCACTTTTACAGGAATAAAATCGGTTGCTTTAGTCAGAAATTGTTCAAGGAAATTATTTTGTGCCGTAGCTTTTGAGGTTTTATCGGAGCCCTGCTGGTTTTTTGCACTTTGCTTTTTGCGTAATACCGAAATAAAAAAACCTTCGCCTTTACATTTATGCGGATAAAACTGATAGCCGAAACCGGTATTGACAGCATTGGTGCCAAAGGTATTTAATGGAACAAGTTCCATATCGTATTCATACATCATTCGCTGAACCTGCTCCTCATTTTCGGATGCTTCGTAGGTACAGGTGCTGTAAATCAGATACCCGTTTTGTTTAAGCGAAGGATATAGATCATTCAAAATTGATCGCTGTCGAATGGCACAGTTTGCAACCTGATCCGGACTCCATTCCATGGTTGCTTCTTTATCTTTGCGAAACAATCCTTCGCCACTGCAGGGTGCATCCACCACCAACATATCGAACATACCGGGTAATTTCCCGAATGCCGATGTTTCATTTTGCGTGACCACCACATTATCGCATCCCCATTTAATTACATTTTGCATGAGAATTTTATTGCGACCCGGGATAATTTCATTGCTCACTACCAAACCCTTTCCGGCCAATGTTGCCAGAATGTGCGTAGTTTTACCACCGGGAGCGGCACACGAATCCAATATCACAGGATCTTTGAATTCAGGTAAAAGTTGCTTCAAAACCATTTCCAGAAACATGGAGCTGGCTTCCTGAACATAATAACATCCGGCATGAAATAACGGATCGAGGGTAAACGAAATACGTTCTGGAAGAAAGCGGGCATTGGTTGCCCAAGGAATTTTTTCGGCATCAGCAAAAACGGGAGCGCACTTAAAAGGATTGATGCGCACTGATACAGGCGCTGGATTATTGTGTTCCTCTATAAATGCATCGACATCATCGCCTAATTTTGCCCGCATTGCAGCAAGGAAGGCTTCCGGTAAATGAGTAGTATTCACTCCCGAAAATTAAGCAATTTTCAGAAACGACAGACAGGAATATAAAATTTCGTTGCTTCCTGGTGCTTATTGCAATACAAATGATACAACCGACGATGGTGAAGCAGCATTCACATTCGGGAATACTTTCTTGCTAGTTTCAGGATCGGTGTACATGTTGGCAAACCACGATTCTCCATAAGCAATCACGTAAATTGTCTCGCCACGTGAAAAACCATTGTTATAAAAATTAGAAGCCGCAAATCCGCTGATTGATCCTGCAGCCTGTGTAGCCATCCATTTTTGATTCGGAGTAAATTCATATTCCGTTGCACTTACCGCAGCATTTCGTGAAAAGAACAAACGAATGCCTCGCTGATGGTTTGCATCAGGTGCTGGAGAAACAGTGCAATTGAATGTATAAGTGCTGTCGCCGGCATTCGCAACAACTGCTAATGAACCAATGGCGGTAGTACTTAATCTTCCCAATGTATCGATTCCGGTCAATTCGGTATTTACTGAATTAGTTACCGGAATGGCGAATTTCTTAAAAGTACCAAATCCACCTTTATAATAAGCAACAGTATGTGTACCATCACCCAAACCATAAATAAGAAATGAACCGGCATAATTAGTATTACCTTTTATATCGCCGGTAGTTGTCAATACAACCCCCTCATGATCCGATAAAATATTTCCAAATTCATCAGCCAAACGCACTTTGCCCGTAATACTTCCCTGTAAAGGAGCATCCTCAACATCCTCCTTCATGCAGGAAGAAAATCCGGTTAATAAAGCTAACGATGTGATTACGAGTAAATTAAGTTTCATGCTGGCAGTTTTTTTGAGTACAGGTTGTACATACGAAAAAAACCAAACAATGTTTCTGGGATTTGATAATTTGGTGATTTGATAGTTTGATAATTCTTGCCCAGAGCGAAGTCGAGGGGTGGTGATGGGTGTTCCTGTGTAAAAAAAATGCAATGCGATCATTATCGTAGAGACGCATTGCATGCGTTTCCACCACAAAACACCTATTCATTGCATGCGTCTCTTTTTGGAGTTGAAAGTTGAAAGTTAGCTTTTATAGGCAGAATGAAACTTCGTTTTTCAAATGCGTTTTTAGTGATCAGTTTTCAGTGATCAGTGTTTTTGAAGATTATTTTTTCTGAGCTGTAATCCAATTTAGCATTTATCATCTATAATTTATCATAAAAACGGATTAACCTTTTGCGTTGTTAATTCTGAATTCATTTCATGCTCTACTTCATTCCCCAAATCAAGCACTAAAATAATATTTTTTCTGGATTTTAAAAGAATTTTAAAGAGCTCATTATCTATATGTTATCGGTAAATGCAGTCCGATTCTCTAAGGGTTTTCCCTGGGGGTATTTTTCAAAGCAGTTGAATTAAAAATTGGTAATATGAAATAAATTTATTAATCTCGTGTTGCGTTTGGATTTACGGGAGTTTAGGGAGAAGTCTTTTTGTTCACGATATACAATTATTTTAAACTACATAAATCATGAAAAAATCCGGTCTTTATTATGGAACGCTTTTACTCTGCATATTATCGTTTTCGCAACAGGCATTAAGTCAGACATTGACACTGACACCCTCCAACTACAATGGCTTTAATATTTCTTGTGCGGGCTTTGCTGATGGAAGTATTAATATGACTATAACTGGTGGGACTCCCCCATATACCATACGATGGAGTAATGACAGGACTTCGGAAGATATTATTGGATTGCAGGCTGGATACTATAGTGTAGAAGTAGACGATTCAGATCCTTTTACTGATTTCGTTTATGCAGATATTACACTTATTGAACCGGAACCGCTCAACATTATAGAACTTACACCTTATGAATACCAAAATGGCTATAATGTTAGTCAATATGGTGCTTGTAACGGTAGTGTAACTGCAAATGTAACAGGTGGCGTACCTCCTTATGCATACATCTGGCAACCCGGCAACCAAACCATTTATAATCCAACAAATTTATGTGGCAACGAAAATCAAATTTCTGTAACCGATAATAATGGATGTATTGTTGCATCGGGAATAGGGCTTAGAGAACCAGAAAGAGATGACTGGACTATGAGTGGTAATTATAACTCAAATCCCGCTAATCAGTTTATTGGGACTTTGGATAGTAAGGATTTGTCATTTAGAACGAATAATGTAGAGAGATTGAGAATAAAAGCAGATGGGAGTATTTTAATGAATACTTTAGTGGGAACTGGAAGTAAAATAGTTTTTGCAGATAGTTTAGGAGTTATGAGGTCCATTCCGTTTCAACTTCCGATATGTGCCGGTACTGTAGCAACACCTTGGCAACAGAGTCCAAATCATTGGGAAGATGCTTTTAGTTGCTATCGTAGGTTTGGAATCGGTACAGATAGTCCAAGGGAAAAACTAGAGGTTAAAGGAACCTTTCTTGTTTCGGCATGGGACAATACTATGAGTAATATGGCAGACTATATTCAAGTCAAGCACGATGGAGTTAATGCAAGGATTGAAAATTTTGGTACAGGAGATCTTTTGTTAAATTATGGTAATCCAAGAAATGTTAAAGTAAATCTAGGTAGTGGATCCGGATACTTTGAAACAGGAAGTAATACTTATTTAGCTACTGGTGGCGGGAAAGTTGGCATTAACACCATAAATCCAGTTGATGACTTACAAATCGGCAATTTATTTACGTTTAGCAGTGCCAATAGTAAATTTATCGGGTATAACCATGACTTTAATGCACCTTATAATCATAGAATAGATGCATCAAAAAGTACCTCAGTTATCTGTTTTAATGAAAATGGCAATTTTGAAATAAAATTGGCAAATGCAGATCCCGGAAATTCATTAATAACAAACTGGACTGATGCTTTAATTATTGATGGAGATGGTAGAATCGGTATTGGAACTCATCCAGTTTCCAATTTTCAACTAGCTGTTTGTGGAAGTATAAAAGCGGGTGAAGTTGAAGTTCGGGCGATTGGAACATGGTGTGACTTTGTATTTGAGAAAAATTACCAGAAGAGAAGTATTTTGGAACTTGAAGCCTTTTTGCAGAAAAATAAGCATTTACCATACATAAAAAGTGGACAGGAAATTGAACAAAATGGAATAAATGTCGCTGAAACTATGCATGGAATTGTTCAGAATTTGGAAGAAACTAGATTAGAAATTATTGAACTTTATAAAATGATTTCGGCACTTCAAACAGAAAACAATAATCTACTGCAAAAATTGGATAACCTACAATCTACAACAAAATGAGAAATTTAAACTACATTTATCTCTTGTTAGGTTTAATTATTTTTTTCATACCAACAATTAATTATAGTCAAGCAATAATTGACATTAATAGCAGCGTTTCGGGCCAAATCGATTATATTGCAAGAGATCGAATAAGTTTTAAAGACGGCTTTACTTTTCTACCGGTAAATTCTGGAGATTTCGTTCATGCTCGCATTGAGGAACAGATGCAGCTTGATGTAACCTATACAACAGATTTGGAAATTAACGATATTAACAATTATCAAATTGATCAAAGTTTACCTGTAGGATATATTGAAGGTCAAATTGATATTTCAATTAGTGGTGCGTGCAATTATACTATTCCTATTCCATTGCCAGAGGGAACTAACAAAATGACACCAAGTTTAGCAATAAATTATAATAGTTATTCAGGAAATGGATTACTTGGAGTTGGATGGGGACTATCAGGATTATCAGAAATATCGCGAACTTCATCAACAATATATCACGACGGAGAGATTCATGGAATTAATTTAAATAATTCAGATAAATTTTCGTTGGATAACAATAGATTAGTTAATTACAATGGAAATAACTATTTACCTGAGTTTAATTCATCTGGATATTCTCTAGTTGTCCCGGTAATGCAGGCAGGATCGGGAACTGAACCAAGCTATTGGGTTGCACACAATATTGAAAGGAAACGATATTTTTATGGCTTGAATGTTGATTCCAGAGTTATTGCAAATGGGGGACCCAATAATGGTAAAATTATCAAATGGCTGCTTAGTAAAGTAATTGATATTAATGGTAATTATATAACCTATCATTATGGTCAAAAAAATGGCGAATATTATATTGAAAAAATTGAATATACAGGAAATGATAATGCTTCATTAACTCCTTATGCAGAGATAAATTTTTTATATGACACCAAATCAGACCAAAACATTTCATTTCTTGCTGGTTCTGCTTTACCTAGTACATTAATCTTAAGAGCAATAACAATTATTGTTGAAGGGCAAGTAATAAATTCATATAACTTCAATTACAGTAATTCTTTTTATACACATTTAGTAGAAATTCACAAACTTGGCAATGATTTTATTTCTTTAAACCCAACTAAAATTTATTGGGGAGAAACTACTAGTCCAACATGCCAACCATTTGAGGAAGTGCAAAATGGACAGTTTTCAAACGATGCATCTTTTTTAAGTGGTGACTTAAATGGCGATGGTATGACAGATCTAATAAAATTCGAAAACCAAATTAATTATTCTTCTTCCGATATTTTTCAAATATGGTTATCAGACGGTGATGGACTCTTCCATATTATTAGTTCACAAACCTACCAAATTAATAATTTCAAACCTTATTTGTCAGGCATTGCCGACTTGAATGGTGATGGAAACGATGATATTTTATTCGGTTTTTATGATGGCTACAATATTATTTTCCAACCAATATTATGTTATAGCAATGGAAATATTTTAACTTACTGTAATACTAAACTTATTCAAGCAGGCTCAGATCCTAAAATTAGTTTGGGTGATTTTACCGGAGATGGGAAAACAGATTTATTACACCGGGATTTCATGAATCCATCACTTGATTTGGCTACCTTTAATATGTATGAACTATTAGGTAACGATCTTCATAATAATGCTCCTCCTTTAGATCAATGGTCGTTACGAACGATAAGAATTGTAGATCATAATGGAGATGGGAAAGATGATATTATGTGCGTTATTGAACAGCAACCCGTTTCATGCGTTATTTATGATTTTTCGCCTTCATCTGCCTCATGGAATGTTATTTACTCAAGTGGTTTCCCAACAAAATTTCATCAAATTTACACTGGTGATTTTAATGGCGATTCAAAGACCGATCTTTTAGTGTATACTAGCTTAACTGGACAAGGCGATTGGTTTATAAACTATTCAAATGGGTTAGATTATACTGCATCTTTTACTCCCGTTTTGATAAATGTAAATCCAGCAATCGATCAATATGATAATAATATATTTATTTCAGACTTTAATGGAGACGGAAAGAGTGATATACTAGAAGCTTTCTTTTCTAATTCTGGAAGTACAATTAATTATAAACTGCATTGGGCAAGAGGTATATATGACTTTCAATCTGAGTTGTTTCAATTTCCAGCTTTGGCAAGTTTAGTTCCATATCGGCCTCCAGGATTTGATGTAAACGGAAACTCTTCAAGAAATAAGTATTTTTCAGATTTTAATGGAGATGGAAAGGCAGATTTATTCTTTAAGCGGAAAAATACTGCTCCATGTCATTCAAGTATTACATTTTATAAAGGACAAAAGAAGCATTTAGTTCATGGAATTGTTGATGGCTTTGCTCAAAAGATTGTTATCAATTATTTGCCATTAACAGATAATCTTGTTTATTCCAAAGGGCCAATTCATGCATATCCTTTGAAGACTATTGAAATTCCTTTATACGTAGTTAGAAGTTACTCTTACCCGATTAATACAAATTCATACAATTTTTCTATAATGGAGTATGAAGGGGCTATTGTTCATCTACAAGGCAAAGGGTTAATGGGTTTCAAAAAGGTAAAAAAAACATCAAGCGATTGGAAAACTGAAACGTCAATGAGTATTGCTTTGCCTTATTATCATCCGGTAATAAATGCTTTAAAAATATATAGAACATCTTCGAATGATTTATTTAAATATACAACTGTAAATACAGGCTTTGAAAATCAAATGCATCCTCTTTGTTTTCAATTATCCAACTCTTTTTCAATTGAAAGAAATTATGATCATAACACGACCATAGAGAATGAATTACTGTATGACAATGGAAAATTAATTCAATCTTCTGAATATTATTATCAAGGAACCGGTACGAGCAATACATTGGATTTTAATAGAAAACTTGAAAATGTATATACATGGATTCCTTCTTTGGAGATGCATAAATTAACAAATACAAATACTACTCAAACTAATGATTTTAGTTCTAACTTCAATCAGGAATGGAATTATTCTTACGATTTAGTTACAGGGAATTTAATTCAAATTGTTGAGAATCCTACACTTTCAAAGAGCATTACAACCAATTTTTCATACAATAATAGTATTGGACTTCCAAGTCAAATCACTAAAGAAACGATGGGAGCAATTCCAAGAATTATAAAGTATGAGTATGATAAACATTTTAGATTTATCAGCAAAGAAGAAAATTCTTTGAATCACATAGTTACTAGTACATTTAACCCTGATGGTACTGTTGCGTTTTCAACCGATATTGCAAATAATACAATAGGCTATCACTATGATGGAAATTTACATGTAAAAGATATAATTGACTCAAGAGGGAATATTACTTCTTATGAACATCAATGGCAAATTGGCACATTTCCGGCTGATCCGAACATTCTATATTCTAAAAAAATCATTAAACCAGACAACTCTATGGCAGTCAATTATTTCGATGGCCTAAACCGGGAAATAAGAAACGAAACATATGGTTTGACAAATGAATTGATTATTTCGAAAAGAGCTTTTGATACTCATGGCAACATATCTACAGAGACGAAACCGTTTATTCTGGGGGACACTGAACACCAACTTCAATACTTTTATAATGAATCATTTGGTAAGTTAAGCAGCATAAACGATGACGGAATCTTAACCAGTTTTACATATAACGATTTAAGCCAGACAACAACTAGTCCAATAAATCAAATAACAAGAACCAACGATGCTTTTGGAAGGATTAAAAGCATTATGGATAATAGTGGCTCTGCAGGGGCTATTTCTTACAATTACCATGCAAATAGCAGCCCAAGCAACATTTCAGTTGGTTTAAGCAATTGGTCTATTTTATATGATGATATTGGTAATCAGAGTAAGCTTATAGATCAAAATGCCGGAGTATATGATTATGACTATAACGGATATGGTGAATTGTTATCAGTTTCGAATACCAACCAAGGAGTGACATCTTCCACAATTTATAATTATGATGGACTGGGTAGAATCATATCTAGCTCCAGTTCTAACGGTAATATAAATTATTCATATTATAATTCCGGGAATGGGATTGGACTTATACAATCAATTTCTGGTCCAAACTCAAGTTCCGGAATTTCATCAAAGAATTTTGAATATGATAAATTTGGTAATTTAATTAAAAGTACCGAACAAATTCATTCTAAAATTTATGAAAAGGCATTTACCTATGATCATTTAAATAGATTGATCGTTAAAACTTACCCAAATGGTTTTAAATTGAGAAACGAGTACAATGGTAATGGCTACTTAAATAAAATACTTAACGATGATAACAATGCACTTATTTGGCAGTTAAATTCAGTTAATTCATTCGGAATGCCAATAAGTGCAAGCCACGGAAACGCAACCCAAACTTCTTACATTTACAACCCAAAAGGTTTGATAACAGATATTCAGACCACAAATATTGTTGGTAGCGGGTTGGCATCTTTTCATTACGAGTATGACCCACTCAATCTGAATATGCAGTTAAAAATTTATCAAATTGGGGGCAATTCATTAACAGATGAATACACTTTTGATAATCTGGATAGATTAACTTCTACTCAAACATATCTCAATGGTGCTCCGGTCTTGAATCAAACATTAAATTATGAAGCGAATGGAAATATTATTTCTAAATCAGATATTGGAAATTATACTTATGATTCCAACAAAAAAAATGCTGTTGTAGGCATTAATACCATTCCGGCCTTGATTTCAGGAGATTTTCAGGAAATACACTACAACAATTTTAATATGCCTGATAAAATTGAGGAAAATGGCAAGGAACTTAATATCTTTTACAATTGGGATAATCATAGAATAAAGTCAGAATTCAGACAGAATGGGCAATTCCTTTACAGTAGATACTTTGTAGGTGATTATGAGGAGGTAGTTGGTGCATCTAGCACTGAGAGATACAATTACATCTATTCACCATATGGACTGATAGCAATTAATCTTGATATTGGCAACTTTCAAGATTTAAAATATGTATTAACTGATAACCAACATAGTATTATAGGAATAGTTGATCAAAACAGAGTTTTAGAAGAATTCTATTCTTATGATTCCTGGGGATTAAGAAGAGACCCGGCAACAGGTTCACAATTCCTGCCTGGAAATTATCCAAGCTTTCTGATTAGTCGAGGCTTTACAGGCCATGAACACCTGGATGAGTTTGGTTTAATTAACATGAACGCACGATTGTATGATCCATCGCTGGCAAGAGTACTGAGTGCTGACAATTTTATTTCTGATGTTAGTAATTCTCAAAATTATAATAGATATTCTTATTGTTTAAACAACCCTATTAATAAAATTGATCCTGATGGTAATGAACCTATTTCTTTAACACTGATGATTGGAGCTGCTTTAATTGGCGGGTCCATGAATTTATATTCAAATTGGGGTAACATTGCTGCAAATCCAATGTCAGGTTTAACATACTTTACCTCCGGCGCAGTTGGGGGCGTAGTTTCGTTGGCTAATCCTGTTGCAGGAGCTTCAATAATTGCTAGTATGAATATGTTGACTGGTGTAACAAATGGTTCAGCGCCGAATATAGACAATATTGGAGATTTGGGTATGTGGGCTGGAAGTAATTTACTGAGCGGTATGGAAGTTGCTGGCGTCAGTCAACTAGGAGTTCAAGTGTTGTCTAAAAGCTGGACTTGGATTGATTCTTATTCTTTAACAAGAAATCATAGCCCTGTCTCGTATTCCGAAGGTGGAATACCTTTACTTAAAGGTGATTTTGCTTTTCAGGTTACTAGTTCAAAAGTTGTGACCACTAATATAGCTTTGGCTAGACCTGGTAGCTCATTAGCCGTTAAGAGCTTGGCTCAATCCAAATTAATTGCCAACAAGCAGCAGATTTGGAAAAAATTTGGAGAACATTATAAAGATTTTGGGTTGACTCACTCTCCAGAAGGATTGCAACAATACCTAAAAATTGCTCAAGAAGTTTTTCAAAACCCGATTCTTAAACATACCTTTCGTCATGGTGGAAAATATTCTGGTGAAACGTGGATAATCAACAACGGAAGAATATTACGATTAGACCCACAAGGAAAATTTAGAAGTTTGTATTTAATTAAATAAATGTACTATGTTCGAAAAAAATCCTGACTTCATAACGCATGATTTAGCTTCATTTGGAAATTTGAACACTCTACTCTATTTTAAAGTGACAAATAGTTATTTTGAAAAGATATATTGTGATTTGTTAAGATGTTTCAAAGCCATTGATATCAATTATTCTCTGTTTGATTTGGATGTTTTTGAAATGAGGGCTATTGAACCAGCATTGGCACTATCACATCAAAACAGTAACTCTATTTTGAGAATAATCTTTCACAATGAGAAAGAATCGATGCACTTAGAGTATTTTAAAGGACATGTAATTGTTGAGCACCTTGTTAGACCCATGAATATTCAGCTAATGAAAGGCGCAGCGATAATAAAAAAATATCGAAACGCAGTAAAGAAGAATGCAATCTTAGTACTTGGATTTGAATTGTCAATTCTAATCAATGATTTTGAGAATTCATTAGAAAGCAATCTTTCTGACATTAGTTTGCACCCCATAATTGTTATTAGCGTAAGTGATAATCGTAGAATTTTGCTTGAAGAGTATGATGCAGTAAATAGTAAGGTCAATGAAATAAAAAAGGAAATTATGCATGGGTATTTAAAGTTATTATAGATTGGGGCTTAAAGATTAAAACCATTAGGCCGAAAGAGCCAAATATTTATAGGTCAATTTGGTCAAGTGGCTGTTAATCCTCAAACAGGTGGAATAATATCTGTAAATCCAACATCTACAGTAAAGGCATCAAAACTCTTAAGACTACTAGGGCAATGAAAGTCAAATTAACTATAACTCATTTTGTCTATTTAGACTATAGTCTTTCTGAGCAAGAAGAATCTTTAAAGTCAAGTCTGCAAATCAAGAAAGAAAATCAATTTGTTTTTATTGAACTTGAAGAAGAAATAGCAGACAAACTAAGAGATTGGGCAATGGCTAAACAAGTACAGGTGGGGTTTGATGAAAATTATGAATTGAATCCTGAAGGTAAAATATTAGAAGAGTTAGTGGATGCCTTTTACATTGGATGAGTATGATAATTTTATTTGAAATAAAGAATTGGCTGATAAGGACATTTGTTGTTCTTATTAGTCTTTTGTTTATGATTACACCTTCCATTTCAGCAAATTCAATTTACTGCGAGTCGGGGCATCTTAGCTATGCTCCAACTTGCAAAACTGAGAATGATTTACTATCTTATATCACATGGGATATAAGCATTGAAGCAGAAGCCATTAAGTCCAATCCTCTTGCCAGCATTTCAATTATTGCTGGACTAAACATGTTAACTGATGCAACAAATGGGACGGCACCTAAAATTGATAATTTAGGAGATTTGGGTATGTGGGCTGGAAGTAATTTACTGAGCGGTATGGAAGTAACTGGCGTTACACAACTTGGTGCCATTTCACTTTCAAGCTGGAAATGGTTTCAAAGTTATTCATCGAAGGGTTGGTTTTATCGTCCTACAGGTAGTATTTCGGGAGGCGTAACTGGTTTGGAAGTAGAAATAACTTCATCCAAAGTGTTGACAACTTCCCTGGCTAAACCGGGAAGTGCTTTGGCCGGTGGTCGGACATTGAGTTGGGGAAGAACTGCCAAAAGCCATTTAATAAGACATGCCGATGCATTAGGATTCGGTCAATATTCGCCACAGCAACTTCAAAAGATGTTACCACAATTGAAAGGTTCTGCAGATGAACTCTATAATAACATCAATCCTGGATTAACCAGAATTGGTCGTTGGGGTGGGCAAACAGATGATGTATTGATGCACATTACCAATAATGGAAAAATGTTAGTTACCAAACAAAATGGCGAATTTATTACCGTGATTAACAAAACATCAAATCAGTGGTATAAACTAGCTAGTCCTTTTAAATAATATATATGAACGAGTTTAAAATATTAAATGGCAGAATTGTTGAAAAGCTATTTCTTATCGTCTGGCCACCATGGGGAGAGGCACATTTTTCTGATATTGACATTTCATTTGGGTTCGTATTCAAAAACGAGCCTGATAAACTTTATAAAGTAAGTGTTGATAAAGATGAATTATGGTCACCTCGCATTTGGGTTGAACCCCTCCCTGACTTCAATTATTCGTGGGAAGATTTTTACAACAGAATGAAAAAGTGGATGAATGCAAAAGATGATACTTTAATATTTGGTTTGGAATATTACGAAGTAACAAAAAGTGACCTTTTTAGCACAATTGTTGGTTCAGAAATTGTTAAAGTAGAGTTAATTAGTGTATCAGGTAACTCGGAACCATTTGGTGCAAAGATCTATTTCGAAGATGATTTCATCATTTCTTTACCAAACTCAGATGGTAATATTGTCGAAACATCAAAATTCAATAAAAATGATAGTATTAATTGGTTTAATAAATTAGGAGAAGTAATTTATTTAAAATTGTAACATTTGTAAAAAACTTATACTGGCCTCATCCGATAGCTATCGGATGAGGGCGTGATCCGATGTGAAAATATATTTATATTACGAAATAAATTGTAACTTTACAACTCACTATTCATAATGCCATCGCTTCGAAATCTATATTATGGGGCATAATTCTATGAAATAATAGTCTAATAAAAAATAACTGTTCTATATTCTGGCTATTTGAATGTGTGCATCCTGAATGCAGTCCGATAATTATCGGACGAATACCAGAGGGGGTAAATTCGGAAGTAGAAACCTTTAAGATGATTAAAACAACGTTTGCTCCTGATGGAAGTATTATTCACGTAAAACCAAAATTCTGATATGAGATGTAGCATTGAGATATTAAAAGATTTATTTTTACTTCAAGGCAATATCGAGAGTTTAGAAAAGGAATTATTAAAGTTTGGTTGGGAAAGTGACTTGCCCTTGCACTCAATCAGCAATGAAGATATCGATTTTGTTTTGAAAAGAAGTATTAATGAAGAAATTAGTTTTAATACTATAATAAATTGAACTAATGTACTTGAATGTAGGGATGATAGAGCATAAAAATGAAGCAATACAGGAAATAATTTTTGAATGAGCTAATCCAGAAATAAATGGAGATCTAAAAAAAAGATTGAAGGAAATAGTTAATGAATTGCAATCACAAAGTTCGATATGGTCGGACATCAAATAATATGCCAAAAGCAAATAAATCTCCTTATAAAATCAGTAATCGAATAATATGGAAATGTCTAGAAAAAGTTCTGGTATTCATTCTTGCCCACTTAAAAACGAATATTTGCGAAGCGAAATTTGTTGTATTTACTAATGCGGTTTCGGAAATGCTATCAACGGTTGATAAAGTAGAACGCAAATATGAGTCAGCCATAATTTCAGAAAAATGGTTTTCACACTACTTGCAAAATTGAGAATGATTTATTTTATAGTAGAATTTGGTCACAAGCGTTGAAACTAATGCCATCCCAACTAATCAATTGAAGTTATTGCTGGCAAATCCATTAAACTATAGTCCATTAATTAGATAGCCATGATAAAAATTAAAGCCAAAATAAAATTGTATTCCGGAGAAAATAAAAGAAAATATCCTTTTATTAATGGATATAAGCCTTTATTCCTATTTATCGAAGAGTTGAAAACATCTGGTCGAATTACTTTGTTTATTCAAGAAGAGTTTATACCTGGTGAACAAGAAGTTGTTGAAATTTCGTTTCTGAACACAAAATATTTAGGACAAGATTTTAAAGTTGGAAAATGTATTAAATTTCATGAAAGCATGGAGCCTCTTGGAGAAGGGGAAAGAATTGAGATTTTATAAAAGCATTTTGGTGGCGATTGGTTTACAGTTTTGAACTGTTATTAAATTAAATGGCTAAAATACATTCATTTCAGTTAGTTAAATTATCTAAATTCCACTAAAATTAATTAATATACTTCAATATGTAGAATAACTAAATCCTAATACTATGGCAACATTTAAAATGACTATAAAAATAATTTTTGTGACTGTAATGATTTATTTATGTACATGCGGGTTATTGTTAGCTCAAGGCATTCAATATGTTTACGATGACAATGGTAATCGCATTCAGAAAATTGTAATACCTGCCCGGTTTTCATCAAACTCTGGCGACTCTATTAAAAGCATACTGACTTCTGAAAATGATAACTACATAATAACCATATTTCCCAATCCAACGAAAAGTGTAATCGATCTAGAAATTACCCCATTTAAAGAGAACACCTCATTAAAAGTGACGGACATAAAAGGTAAGATTATTTTTCAAAATGACCAATTGACAAGTAATCATCTAAAAATCGATATGACATCTTATGACAATGGAACTTATTTTGTAATTGTCGGGTTAGACAAAAAATTCAAATCCTATGCTATTCAAAAAATGGAGTAGTGGTTTGACCCCCTAATTCTGGGACAATTTTATCGGGTTCTAAATTAATACAAATATTTCATTTTTATTTACATCGCAAGATGCGACTGACGACGAAGGGTAAACCGGTGTTGCAGCGTAGTTGGCGGAGGAAGCAATTTCTCCGCCTTTGTTTTTTAAATCGGTGCGCTTTGCGCGATTGGTTTTTTTTGCAAGATGCTCCTTCTGACTCAGAATGCCCGGTAATTCATAGATCGGATATTTCAATTTTATTTTCACTTTCTTTTTTTCGTCTTGGAAAGTCATTACAAGGTCGTTGTGCCATGCTTTGTTAAATATTGCTGGTGGTAATCCCTTGGTTCCAGTGTGCGTACGTTTATTATTGTACATATAATAAAACCTTTGAAGTCGATTTTCCAGTTCCAAAATGTCAAAGTATTCCTTGTCAATACTTGCACTTAATATGCTATGAAAACTTTCTATATGTCCGTTTTCTTGTGGTGTATACGGATGAGTAAACACTTGATTCAGCCCATTGAGTTCAAAATATTCCTGTACTGTTTTTGCTGCAAATTGGGGTCCTCCATCATTGCGAACTTCAATTCGGATTTCTCTTGCGGCCATTCCGGCAGGTTCCAGATGATGTAATATTACGTAGACCCATATCAACTTCACTTCTTGGGATGTAATGCTGAAGCCGACTATCCAGGCCAAAGTCTCTCGTGTAAAGGTATCCAACACAGTAAGTATATATGCACTCCTTCTGTCGCGTACTATCCAAACTTGCTTTATGTCCATTTCCAGTACCACCAATGGCTCTAAAGGTGTAACAATTCGATACCTGGCATAAGACTTCTTTGCTTGCTTTCGTCCTTTTTTGGTCAAACCATTTTCTTTCATCAACCGTGCAACTTTCTTCTTATTAATAATGTAACCCATCAATTGCAGTTGTGCGGTCATCCGTCTTGTGCCACATCTTAAATCCGGATCAGTGTCAATCCTTATCATAGCCTCAATAACAAATTTATTGTCCACCAAAATTTCACACCCTTTGTCCTTTTTCTTTGTGTGAGTGCTTTTCGGGCGACCCTGCTTTTTAGAACTAGCTGGCTGATGATAATATTGATGCTTGGTTAACGAAGCGATTTGAAGTGCCGTGTCTCTTGTCATACCTGCTGCCTGGTATTTCAATGCGATCGCTTTCCTTTCGGAAGCGCATACTTTTTTTTCAAAAGTTCGTCTTTCATACGTGATTCCAATTGCTGATCTGCAACTAGATTCCGCAAAGCATCATTCTCCTTTTGAAGTCGGCGAATCTCCTTTAAATGCTCCTTGGTCATACCATGTTGCAGACCGCTTTCCCCCATTTCTTTGAGCTTTGCTACCCATTGGTAGTAACTCGCAGGATAGATCCCATACTTAGTGCAAGTGACTGATAATCCGCTTTTTTGAACTTCATTTATGATACGAAGTTTCTCTTCTTTGGTCCGGTGGACCTTGGCTTTTTTTCCTTCTGACATGATTAGTTAAAATTAATAATAATCTTGTCCGGTTATTTAGGGGGTTAAATCAGTAGTTATAAGATTAAAGATTTTATGGCAGATGATCTGCTTCAAATTTAAAACGAATACATGCTTTAAAGTATAAAAGTCAACCTATTTCAGGCTAGGTCAATCTATCATCAATCATCTATCATTTATCATCTATAATCTATCATTCCTTTAAGGAAGAATTAATTGCGCCACATTTCCCGGTGCGCTTTCATTCAAATTTGGAAAAACAGTTGTATTTGAAATTGGGTCGAAATAAGTTGAAGAAACAATGGTCTCGCCATAGGCAATAGCATAAATGGTATCGCCGGAACTAAATCCATTGTTATAAAAATCGGCGCGTTCAAAACCGGTGATGGTTGCTGTTGCAGTGGTAGTCACATATTTTTTTGAAGGTGTAAATTCATAGCTTGCAACAGAAACATTTGCATCGTGACCGAAGAACAAACGGAAGGCACGAGGGTAATTTGTTCCCGGCAAGGGCGAAACATTGCAGGTGAATGTAAACGTAGAATCAACCGGATCTAGCTGTGCCGTGAGTGCACTTATTATCGTTGAACTTACCGGCGCCAATGAATCAACATCCTCAATAATTGTTGTTCCGCCATTTGCTGAGGGCACTACTTCAATGTCATATTTTTTCAACGTACCATATCCTGCTAATTCGTATCTCAAATCATACGATCCCGGTGCAAGATTATTCACTGAATAATTTCCGGCATTATCAGAAATATCGTAATAATTATTCTGCGTGGTGATACGCACACCAATATGATCATTTTGTGTTACCCCAAATTCATCCACCAATACCAAAAATCCATAAATATTACCGGTGGTAGGAGCTGCCGGATCGTCATCTTTATTGTTACAAGCTGCAACTGCAAGTATCCCGCAAAGGATTAATATATTTAATAGTTGATTTTTCATACATCCCTGTTAAAGACGCAAAAATACTGATTTTCAGGAATGTGTGCCGGTTTCGACCGAGGAAAGTAATGAACAATTGCATTTATTCCTGAAAAATGTTTATATATTTGTCTATCAGATAGTTCGCTTCCGAACAATTCGCTTTTCGCTGCGTATAGTACCAATCCTTAAAATGGCTTACCATGAGCCGTAGCTGCTGCTATGTAATTGTATTTATTTGTGCATTGTTTTTCCCGACGTTCGCATCGGCACAAACAGTATTACTCGACGATTTTAATCGCCCCGATAATAATGCTGCAGGTCCTATCTGGCAGGAATCAGAAACAGTTGCCGGAACTTCTGTTACTGTTAATGCAAATTTATTACGCATGGGAAGTAACATTGCCGGCCGCGATTATGTGTACACCGATGTTTCATCTCTTTACAATACAGTTTATAATTCGAACACCGGTTTATTAACGTGGGCATTCAATATGCGCCAGTCACGTACCGATCCATCGGGTTTCGATAACAGCAACTATGGAGTTGTTTTTGTTTTAGGATGTAACACCAATAATTTCTTTACAGGAAGTGGATATGCTGTGGTGCTTGGTAATTCAGGTACAGCCGATAATTTACGTCTCGTAAGATTTACCAATGGTATTGATGCGAATGCTAACTACACCAATATTATTGCTCCTGCAGTTGATTATGGCAACGACTATTTAACAGTTCGCGTTATTTATAATCCTGTAGGAAATAACTGGAGTTTATGGATTGGCAGCAACCTTGGATTTTTTGATAACCCACAAACTGCAGCATATACGCAGTTGGGTGCAACCACATCGGATGCAACATATACCGGCACCGATTTACTATGGCTCGGATGTGGATGGAATCATGCAACATCAGCAAGTGATTATGGTTTTTTCGATCAGATTCGTATTCCGAATTTGTGCAATGTAGCACCACAACCAATCATTGAAGCAGCAGCAGCCAATGCATCTGCCATTGGTGCTAACTCCGCAACATTGTCGTGGACCCGCGGTGATGGCGCTACCTGTTTGGTGATAGGAAAAAAAGGTGGAGCAGTTACAAGCACTCCTGCCGATGGCGCTTCGTATGTTGCGAATGCTAACTTTGGAAATGGTACACTAATGGCACCCGATGAATATGTAGTATATTCCGGAAGTGGTAACAGTGTGGTCGTAACCGGTTTATTACCTCTCACCACCTATCAGTTTCGCGTATTCGAATTTAATGGTACCGGTTGTATCACCAATTATTTACTGACCTCCCCTGCTGTCACAGGATTTACCACCATAGCCTGTATTCCTGATACAGAACCAACCACACCTGCTTCTGCTCCGGTAATAATTTCCGGACTAACCAGCAGCATTCAGCTGGGCTGGACCAGAGGAGATGGCGATTATTGCATGGTTGTCTGTCGCGCCAACACTCCTGTTACAACACCACCAACCGATGGAATTGCATACAATGCGAATGCAGTTTTTGGAACCGGAAGTACTACCGGTGTGGGCGAATACGTAGTTTATAGCGGAATAGGAACTACTGTAACCGTTACCGGACTTCTTGCCAATACAACTTATCATTTCGAAATTTTTGAAATGAATGCAACCGGTTGCAATACCAATTATCTGACTGCTCCGGCAGCAACTATTCCCGGAACAACAGCAACGGTATCGAGTTATAATTTGTATTTCGGTAATTTGCATTCTCACTCCGATTATTCCGATGGCGATCTCGATAATGTCTGCAACGGAGCCAATTCTGCATATTGCTGTTTTGATATCGGCAACACGGCCCTCAATTTCGATTTCATGGGTATCAGTGATCACAATCATAATGAAGGTCCGGTGATGACCATTGCCAAATATGCAAGTGGTGTTAATGAAGCAGCCTTATACACTTCGTTGCACAACGATTTTGTGGCCATGTATGGAATGGAATTCGGAACCATCTCTACAGGAGGCCATGTTTGTGTTTATGGAATTGATCAGCTGGTAGGATGGAATGCGGGTAATTATAATATTTATTGCGCCAAAGGAGATTACAACACCTTGTTCAATCTGGTAGCATCCACACCAAATGCTTTTACTACTTTGTGTCATCCCAATAACACCGACTTCAATAACATCGCCAACACGCCATATAATTTAATTTTCGACAATGCCATTGTTGGTGTTGCAGTTAAAAATGGTCCTTACAATTCAACAAATACTACGTATACCGATCCGGCTGCTGGTAACAATGTAAATTACTATAACAACCTGCTGAGTGATGGTTATCATCTAGGTCCTACAGTTGATCTCGACAATCACAATTCGGCAACCATGGGCAAGTGCAGTGAAGGAAGAACCGTGGTGCTTGCAACTTCTTTGTCGAAGGCAGCTATTACAGATGCTATGCTGAACATGCGTTTTTATGCTACAGAAGATTACAATCTCAATGCTGCCTTTACGGTGAATGGTACTTATCCGATGGGAAGTATTGTAACGCAAAGCAGCAATCCTGTTTTTGATGTTACCACTGCTGATCCCGATGGAGAACTAATTACTACTATTCGCATTTGGTATGGTGTTCCCGGCAGCAGTGTTGCACCAACCATCCTGGCATCAGCAGTAAATTCCACTACGCTCAATTACACGCACACCTTTGCAACCGGTACTTACTATTATTATGCTGAGATGGTTCAGGCCGATGGCCATCGTACATGGACCTCACCCATTTGGTACACCAAAATTACTTCGCCTTTGCCAATTGAGTTGCTTTCCTTTACAGGGAAGAAATCGGCTTACGGTAATTTACTGGAATGGACTACCGCTACAGAATTGAATAATGATTATTTTACACTGGAAAAAAGCAGAACAGGAATGAATTTCGAACCTGTGGCAATTGTTGATGGTGCCGGGACCAGTCTGTCGATGCATCATTACAATCATGTAGATGATCAGATTAAACCGGGATTAAATTATTACAGGCTTAAGCAAACCGATTATGATGGTGCCTTTACCTACTCGCCTGTAATCACCATCCGAAATGAAGAGCCGGGCAGCCCTATTTCACTTTTTCCCAATCCCAATAATGGTAATTTTATAATTCAGTTCGATAGCCGCGACAACCGGAATGTTCAGGTTCTAGATGCTACCGGACGGTTAATTTATGATCAGGAATTTCAGGACCGGAAATCGGCTGAAATACTTTTAGGCAATGTTAGTGAAGGAGTGTACACTATCCGTATTTTGAGCGGATCGGAAATTCACAACATGAAAATGATGGTTACGGAAAAGTAACGGAAGGTTTATACTAGATTTTTCATTACCTTTGGATAAATAGTTGAAATAGCCATTTATCTTTTATATGAATACACCCGATTCAGCCGGTTTATCATCAACTCAAGTCGAAACATCGAGGTCGTTGCATGGCAGTAATCGCATGTCGGCGAAAACAAATCAGAATTTAAAAATCATTCGTGATGTAGTAACCGAACCCATGATTCTGCTCCTGGTTGCTACCTGTACTTTCTATTTTATCCTGGGAAATATCAGTGAAGGCATCATCATGCTCGGCGCCATTATTCTGGTATCAGGAATTTCTGTTTTTCAACAGATACGAAGCGAGAAAGCCGTGAATGCTTTACATAAACTGACATCGCAACGTACCATGGTGAAGCGGAATGGTATCGATCAGGAATTACCTTCAGAAGATCTGGTAGTCGGTGATTTAATTTATTTATCGGAAGGACAGCAAGTGAGTGCCGATGCAACAATTGTTTCGGCAACGGATTTATCGGTTGATGAATCGATATTAACAGGTGAGTCGGTGCCGGTAGTGAAGAACGCTGCCGGTGAACCCTTGTTTTCAGGAACAAGCCTTGTTGGCGGTATGGCATGGGCAACGGTAACTGCAGTCGGGAATCAAACTAAAATGGGTGGCATGGGCATCCTCATGGATAGTATCAGCAAAGAAAAAACACCACTACAAAAACAGGTTGATCATTTTGTGAAGCAAATGGCGGTGGCCGGCATCATGGCTTTTGTTGTTGTTTGTGTGGTGAACTATTTGAAGTCGCATGCCATCATACCTGCCCTGCTAAATGGCCTGACCATGGCGATGGCAATTCTGCCGGAAGAAATCCCGGTGGCCTTGTCAACGTTTATGGCATTAGGTGCCTATAGGATGTTGAAAAATCATGTGCTGGTGAAGCATCCGCAGACTATTGAAGCGCTGGGTGCAGCGACCGTTATTTGTGTAGATAAAACCGGAACCATAACGGAAAATAAAATGCAGGTGGCGGAAATTTTTGTTTGGAAAGAGCAACAACTTGTGATGCCCGATGTTGAAATTGCCGGTGAGCTGATTAAAGTTGCCATGCTTGCCAGTGAAGCAGAGCCTTTTGATCCGATGGAAAAGGCTATTCATCAAAGTTGGAATACCAGAAATAAAGATGCATCCGGCTTTAGCGTCATTAAGGAATATCCTTTAGGAGGAATTCATCCGATGATGACACATGTGTATCAGGATAAGAATGGTATTCGAATAATTGCCACCAAAGGTGCTCCTGAGGGAGTTCTGAAAAAATCGAACTTGCAGCCTTCTGATATGGAGCTTATACAAACGAAACTGAAGGAAATGGCTTCTCGGGGAAACAGAGTGCTTGCTATCGGTGAGGGCATATATGAAAATGGTGTGCTGCCGGAAACTCAGGATGCCTTTACTTTTAAATTTTTAGGATTGCTGGCATTGAATGATCCGCCTAAAGCAAATATTCCGGAAATCATTGCCGGTTTTTATGAAGCAGGAATTTCCGTGAAGATGATTACCGGTGATTATCCCGAAACAGCCGCAGCAATTGGAAGAAAAATTGGTTTGCATAATAGTGATGAAGTACTTACGGGAAATGCAATCGACAAGCTTACGGATGAAGAACTCAGTCTAAAACTAAAAACCGTTTCTGTGTTAGCACGCGTAATCCCTGAAAATAAATTAAGAGTCATACAACTGCTCAAAACCTCAGGCGACATTGTTGCCATGACCGGTGATGGCGTAAATGATGGGCCCGCGCTTAAAGCTGCACACATCGGAATTTCAATGGGCAAACGAGGCAGTGAACTGGCTCGCTCTGCATCTTCACTGGTACTAATAAATGATGATTTGGCAGGGATGCTGGCAGCAGTATCATCGGGAAGAACCATTTATAAAAACCTCCGGAATGCCATACGCTATATTATTACCATTCACCTCCCGCTAATTTCCATTGTCACCTTGCCTCTCCTATTGGGATGGAAATTCCCGGAATTGTTTACTCCCGTACATGTTATTTTTCTGGAATTGCTCATGGGTCCCACCTGCAGCATCGTATTCGAAAATGAACCTGCCGACGGCAATGAAATGCATGAAGCACCCAGAAAATCGACCGCGTCCCTCTTCACCTGGAAGGAACTTGCTTCCAGTCTTTTTCAGGGTGCAATTATTGGTGGTGTGATTTTATCACTCGTTTTTGTTGCCATGCAGCAAGGCGCCAATGAAGCCGTCTGCCGCACCATTGCATTCACCGCACTCGTTGTTGCCAATATGTTGCTTACCCTTACGGGAAGATCAGATTCGCTGACATTTTTAGAATCTCTGAAAAGAAAGAATAGCCTGGTACCCATTATTCTTTCAATTACTACGCTCTTGCTTATGCTACTACTGACCATTCCCGCTGCCATGGATTTATTCGGTTTTCAACTCCCCGAATTAAAGTGGTTGCTGTTTGCAGTTGCCGCCGCATTTTTGGGAGTAATTGTGCCGGCATTGTTGCTGAGGCAACAATTAAGAATTAAGGATTAGTATGTTTCTGCACGGAAAGAAAATTCGTTCTGATGATATATTATAGATGATAGATGAAATTATTAAATTCTCACTTCTTGTTTCTCAATATTCAATAAAGTGATCTTGAGAACGAGCAACTATCAACTATTGCAGTAACAAAATAAAACTTAAATGAAAAACGAAATCTACGAGCTACTGCGGAGTTATATGCAATGAATTGAGTAATCATTTTCAGATTACTGCCATTTAATCAGTTTCACCACTGCATGTTTTTCTTTCCATTTTATTCTGCAAAAGTATAGCCCGGAGGGTAAATTTTCCAAATCTATTTTTTTAAACTGACTCCATGGTGCTATCTTGGATTGAATTACAATTTCACCCAGAGCATTAATAATTTCCAGTTGTCCTTCATGATTTTGAACGGGAAATGAAAGCGTGCCATAGTCTGTAACCGGATTGGGTGCAATTGCTAAATTTATTTCTTCTGATTCATCAATGCCTACACCCAAAAGCGTATCACAAGGACTACCAGCTAGTGCTCCAAGAAAATAATTTGGATGATTAGGAATGGTATTAAAATTGAATGCGGGAATTTGGACACTGTGCTGGTTCACAGAACAACTCAAACCGGGAAGATCAGGTTGATCAATGGTGTGAAAATTAAATGTACTATTGCCTGTTGTAATGTATATTTTGCCATCGGGAGCCAATTGAGGAAGTACTAAATAAGTGCCAAATCCTGTAGGATTTTGAAATCCATCATAAACCGCAACAACTGTTTTTGTAGCCAATACATTTGGACTTGTCACATCATACTGGTAAATGTCTTCTGAATTACATACATATACAAATTGTGAATTTGGCGAAAATTCTAATCCGCTATTAAATCCTGAGGAATTAAACAAAGAATCATTTAAAATATGTATTAAATTTCCGGTACACCGATCAAATTGAAACAAATCAAATCCACCTAATTCATAGGTATAACCCATATAATTTCCATCAGAAGAAAACTTAACCTGCCCCCCTCCTCCAAGCCGAATCACTCCAACATTTTGGGTTGATATTTGTGGTAACCCTGTAGGTGTAAATAATAGTTTGTAAAATTTGTTACTATTCATCTGATGGCAAATGATCCACCAGTCTCTGCCGTTTGCATGTTTACAAGCAGTAATTTTACCCGGAATGAGGGAATCGGTAATTAATGAAAAATTTTTGATTATAACACTACCAATCCCGCCCATATTATTCATATCGACAATACTCATATACAAACGATTAGAAAAGCCGAAAGTAAAGTCATCAAGTGTATTGTGAAATAAATAGTAGAATGTGTTTATACCAGGCTTCTTTAATATTAAAACTCCTTGAGGAATTTGCATGCCGTCAGAAAAGTTAAGAGCATATGCTCCTGGATTTATCCCTGAACCATTGAACATCGTATCGTGGTTTGCATCTGCAATGTAAACTCCATTGGTATAAAACAATAAATTACCTTGAGCATCTGAAATATTTGCATGGGTATGCCGAAATTCCATTTCCAGTGAATCGTATGAAATTACCGGGGTGCCTGAAAAAAAATCAAAGCGAGGATTTCCAAAAGGTAAACCACCAACGCTTGAGTAACCCATAATCCAATGATTATTTACACCCTGATTTTGGGCATTTGTTGGTACGGGCAGAAAGCATACAAGTATCAATAAATTAAGCCAATACTTAACCATGAATTTTAAAGTTTTCATAAAGTTAGTGAATTGCGAACCATTTACAACAATATGCAATTAATTCATTGGCTTTCAACGAATAAAGCAAAATGTCTGGACTGTGATTTTTATGATTTATGTGAAGGTGGGATGGTGGTTTGAGATTAAATTTGCTATTCACAAAACTCATTTTGTCCGATAGCTATCGGAATGTGGCGTGGATGTGCACTAAAAAATAAATGATAAATTATAGATTTTAGATGCAAAATGTCATAATTCACTTTTCAATTCTTGTTACTCACTATTCATTAAAATCATGTGGGAGAATAATAAATAAATTTCTGCAGATGAATATCTCCCTATGACTTATGACTAATGACCTACTTCTATCTCCTTATGACTTATGACTTATGACTTATGACCTACTTCTATGAAAAGGTGTTTTGTATTGGAGACGCATGCAATGCGTCTCTACAATAATTGTCGTTGAATACTGATCACTGCATACTGATCACTGGACACTGATCACTGCATACTGATCACTGAATACTGATCACTGGACACTGATAACTGGATACTGATCACTGAACACTGATAACCGGGCACATATTCATAGAATTATATCTACAATACCCCTTTTTCATAGTAAAATTAATCTGCTTTGTTTACATTTACGGTAGTACGAATTAATTTGTAAACTATTTACTACAATGAAAAAAACTATCTCCAAGGTTATTGCGCTATTTTGTCTATATTTAATACTATCGCAGACTTCAGTCATGGCTCAGTGTACATGGCAGGTACAATATACCGAGGATTTTGAAAATCAGGTTATCAATCCTTATATAATTCCGGGAACTACTGTTCATAATATGCCACAGACATTCGCTGTTCATGGCGGGACTTATTCGCTTTATCTGAATTTCATTAATTGTGTTGGCACTACCGGTACTTGTGCCGGTGCAAAAGTTTATGAGCAGCCTTTCGTAGTTTGTCCGGGTATGCCTGTGCGCCTTTCTACTTATCTGGCCACATCGTTTTCAGGAACACAATGCAATGTTCGCATTACCATTACCGATGCAAACGGAACCATGCTCAATGATCAGCCTTCCATTTCTGCACCTTATAGTCCATCGTGGTACCAATATACATCTGGCTCCGTTACACCTGTAACTGACACCATTTATTTTACTATGTATACCAATGTAGGCGGTGGAGGTGGAAATGATCTTTCAATGGACGATATGCTGCTTGAAAAATGTAGCGGCGGATTAAACAGCACAACCACAGGCGTTGTATGTGATAATTTGTCGTCGCAGAATTTATTTGATCTCCTGCCCGGCACTTCTGATACTACCGGAATATGGAGCGGTGCCGGTACACTCACTAATGGCTACCTGGGAACTTATAACACAGCGACAGGCATTCCAGGAAATTATATCTATCAGTATTATCCGTATGCAACAAATGCAACCTGTCCTCTGGCTTATGATACAGTGGCAGTAACTATTGCTGCTTCCCCCGCAGTTAATCTGGGCATCGACACTACTCTGTGTACCACCGCAACACTTTTGCTGACTGCAGGTACATTCCCAGGCGCTACGTATCTTTGGAATAACGGTGTTACAGGTCCTAATACGCTTGCATTTACTTCGAGCACTGTGAATGTCACCAATACTTATTTCGTGCAGGTAACTGGTGCTAATGGCTGTATTGGCCGCGACACCATTGCTATTTCATTTATCGTTTGCTCCGGAATTGAAGATGCCAATGCCTCAGGCAATATTTCACTGACACCAAATCCCTCTAACGGAAATGCCTCGCTACACTTTAATGATGCAAATCATACCTATACAACGCTGACAGTTTACAATGCCCTAGGTAGTCTTATTCAGAAAATTCAAATCCCACACCACTCAACCTCCATACCGGTTAACCAAAATCCCGGTAGTATGTATTTCCTTGTACTCGAAAGCGAAAACCAAAAGCCGGTTGTTCTGAAGTTGGTCGAGAATTAGAAAAGGATTGGGTTCTTGTTGGTAAGCAACTGCAACAATACTGTCTGGACTGTGATTTTTATGATTTATGTGATGGTGGGATGTTGGAATGCGACCAGTATTTCTTTTTGACCATCGTGCTCGTCCGATAGCTATCGGACTGATAGGCATCGGATATTGTCCAGGATATTTTGTTTAGTTGAAAATATTTATTTACTTTTGCAGTGAATTAAACTTTTTCAATTATGATAACTCAAACTTTTTTGGAATCACTTTCCTACAAAACCATCAAATGCATTTATGAAGTTCACAATCAACTTGGCCCCGGCTTACTCGAGGCTGTTTACATGGCATGTCTGGTTGAAGAATTACGTTCTGCTGGACTAACCGTTTTAGTTGAACCTCACCTTCCTATCCTTTACAAAAACAAGGACCTGGGAGGCCTTATGAAACCTGATTTGGTTGTGGAAAGCCAGTTAATTCTTGAATTAAAAGCAGTTGAAGTTATGATTCCGGTTTTTAATGCGCAATTGCTAACTTACCTGAAGTTGTCAGGCATTAATAAGGGACTATTGGTGAATTTCAATTGCGAAAATATGCAATCCGGCATTACTTCTTTGGTTACGCCTTCATTTTTCAAGTTACCCAAATTGTGAATTCTCTTCAACATGTTTTCTTTTTAAAACGGATTTAACAGATCGGTCAGATAAGGGCGATTACCCTGCAGCTATCTGCAGGGAATGATAAGTTTTAGATGATAAATGATAAATGGAATTATAGGTCAGAAAAATGAAGTTTTACACGAAACTTTCAAATGATCACTAATGACTTAATGACGCGGCTCTGTCGCAAATGACTACTAATGACTTTGAGACTATGAAATATATTTTATCATTAATTTCCAAAACATCCGTAAATAACTTTTAAGCAATAATTTCCTCGTTCCTTGTCTTGTAAAATCTGCTTAATCTTGTTGTAAAAAATTAACGGAACTCCACTATTAGTTCAGGCCCAATGGAAGGAATGAGACTACCTATGCATCCAAAAAATTAATTTCAAGTAATCTATAAACTTATAGTTTTACTTTTATATTTAGTGCATGCAACATGTTTTCCTTTTAAAACGGATTTAACAGATCGGTCAGATAAGGGCGAGATTGATTAGTGACAAAAAATAATTTATATGCTGCCTGAAAATTTCAAGTAGTATGTTGGCTATCTTTTTTGCAGAATCAATCTAGTTCCTTGTCTTGTAAAATCTGCTTAATCTTGTTGTAAAATTAACGGAACTCCACTATTACTTCAGGCTGCATGGAAGGAATGAGACTAACTATGCATCCAAAAAATTAACTTCAAGTAATCTATAAGTTTATAGTTTTACTTTTATATTTAGTGCATGCAACATGTTCTCCTTTTAAAACGGATTTAACAGATCGGTCAGATAAGGGCAAGATTGATCAGTGAAAAAAAATAATTTATATGCTACCTGAAAATTTCAAGTAGTATGTTGGCTATCTTTTTTGCAGAATCAATCTAGTTCCTTGTCTTGTAAAATCTGCTTAATCTTGTTGTAAAATTAACGGAACATCACTATTACTTCAGGCTGTATGGGTGGAATGGAATTTACAATGCAGAAAATGTATCCTAACGTAGAAGTTATTACCTAAACTTAATCTTCCTCGCAGCAAACACACACATTTTTAGCAGTATCAGTCCGTGGCGGAAGCGGGAGATGTTGGTGGTGCCGTATTTGCGCTCTTTGTAGCGAATGGGAACTTCCACAATTTTGAGGTTGAGTTTGTAGGCGCCGAAGATTAGGTCGAAGTCGCCGAAGGGGTCGAAGTCGCCGAAGAATTTGCGGTTGGTGACCAGGCGGTTGTAGTCGGCGCGAAACATTACTTTGGTACCGCACAGCGTGTCGGTGAAGTGCTGCCCCAGCAGCCACGAAAACATAGCGCTGAAGAATCGGTTCCCCAACATATTCAAAAATCGCATGGCCTGCTTCTCCATGGCATACACCAGACGGGTACCATTGATGAAGTCGCCCGTGCCCGTTGCAATAGCATTGTAAAACTTGGGCAGATCTTCCGGTGACACCGTTAAGTCGGCATCCAGAATCATCAAAATATCGCCTTCTGCCATATCAAATCCCATCCGCACCGCATCGTATTTGCCTTTGCCCGGCTGCTTGCCACTCTTCAACCGGAAGTGCGTTTTATTGTCCCTTATAATTCCTTCAATCACCTCCCAGGTATCGTCGGTGGAGTTGCCCTCAATAAATATCACCTCCTGAAACTTCCCGAAACGGGGAATGCGCTGCAGCACATCACGCAGATTGCCACTCTCATTACGAGCAGGTATAACAATCGACACCGAATATTTATCCTGCACCTGATCGCGCTCCACCAACCTGTTTAGTTTTGCAAAAGAGAATTTGTTTAAAGCCAGCCTGTTTATGAGTGGCAAATTGACCAGAAATCTGTTGAAAAACCAGGAGACCAACGGTATGTTAAATGGGACCAACGTTTTGCGCGACTCCCGGTAAACATCGAACCCCGAGACACTCAAAATATTTTTAATGTCGCGGTGCGATAACCAGTTTTGGATGGGCGTGCGCTCTTTCAGACCAATTAACTCGGCAAACTTCAAAAAAGGCTCCCACAGGTTATTGTAATAGGTAACTATTATTTTGGTGTTGTCGTGACAATAGTGCTTCACCGTTTCAAACAAATGCTGTATGTCGTGCGAGTAGCCTATGAGGTTTGAAATAATAATTAAATCGAATTCACCAACAGCCTGAACCTCTTCTGCATCACCCGTTATAAAATTTACCTGCGTGAAGTTCGCCTTCGCAATTTTTACCAGCTCCGGACTAATTTCAATACCCGCCTTTTGAATTCCCTTTATTTTACCCACCAACTCACCACCACCCGAACCCAATTCCAATACCCGAAATGTCTCGTGCGAAAAATAATTGCACTGCTCAAATATTTCTTGCCAGTAGTAGCGATGCTGACGACGCAATGGCTTGTACCCCTTTGCCGTCCCATCAAAATACTCCCGAATGGATTTCGATTCTGCTAAAGAATTGTTCATGATACTTTTTCTACTGTAATAAATGCAAACATGTTGAAGTGTTTGCTAGATTTTATTAAGCAGTTTGCTTTTAGATAATTTTAAACAGAAAGCGATACCAAATATATATATAACAGAATGAATAAACATAAAATTAAATAATATTTGATAGTCAAGTACTGTATTGAGAATTGAAATTTGTATACTTACGACCACAATGATAGTCGACAAATAAATTAATATTTTTTTGAATTTTGTGTTTGAAAGATTAGTATTAAATATTGATATAAACCCTATTGTAAATGAAAAAATAAAAACTAAACTGTAAATTAATTCTATAGTTAATGACCTTGTGTAATTGTAAATTTCCAACATCGCAAACATCGAGTTTATATATCACATAGAAAAAATTTACCTTTTAATAAATGCCTAAATAATTATAATAGGATCAAACTGGGATTAAATCCAAAAATGAAAGTTGCCGACTAGTTTCTTGAGAAGCAAATAAATCACTTCCGTTTCCATCCCAAACTAGTAATATTTCCCTATCATTTGCTAAGTAATCGGTGAGCCATGTTTGACTTCCTGTTAAAGGATTTTCTATTACTAATACTAAATTGACATTTTCAATTGCTTGTAAATATCTATATTCATATAACTGGCTAATTCCTTTTCTAATTTGACTTTGATGATTTGAAGAAGTGGTCGATTTCATTTCAAAAATATAATTCTTATCTAATGTTGTTGCTAAATCAACAAATCGGTTGCTTTTAGGGATTGCTCCTGCATTTTTTATTCTATTCGCAACATTATCCACTAAAAGTTTATGTGCGCTATTGGCTCTTTCTAATTTGGCAGCATCCTTGTAATACGACATTATTCCAGAAGAAGCTGCATCCGAAATTCTTGATTCAACTACATCATATTCTCTAAGATTCCCAGTTGAAGGTAATAAAGGTTGATCGTCATCTTCGATTTCTAATACTGGTATTGTGTTATTTCTCAGCAAGTTTAATCGAATTCTTTGATTTGAAATTTCTACTATATTTAAAGTTTTAAGCCAAGATATTATAGTAGAAACTCTCCTATCTATCATTGTGTCCCCAATCGTATTTGGAGCAATTGTCTGAATGTATCTTATTAATTGTGATCTTGTAACTCCATTAGGCCGTAATTCTAAGTAAGGAATTACCTTTTGACAAATATCTAACTTAAGTACAGCATTTACCAAAATAGGATTTTCAATTGTTGGATTTTTAACAAATTCAATTCCCAATGGCAGTATACTTGCATTGTTATTTGAATTCCGAATAAATCCTAACAATACGGCTGCTAATCTGTAATACCTTCCTTGTCTGGTAGTATTTAAAGATGGTATATCAGAAATTATTTCAGCATCAGTTCTAGCCCCGTTTGCAACAGCAAGTGTTATTAGAATAACATTTTCTAATACATCAGCTTGGGGGATTTTATCGCTTTCTATTCTCATATTCCTATAAATAAATATTCTTTCACAAAATTGTTTAAATTATCTTTTGATTGATTCCCGAATGAATAAGTATGATCAATTTCATTTACAATTACCTTATCCTTATACAATGACAACAAACCTGCTATATTTTCCTTGGTTGGAAATGAATTAGAAGAATATGAAACAACTATTTTTGAATCTTTATATTTATAAAACAAATTATTGAATTCATTTAACGCTGATTCTTCTTTTGAAAAGGAAGAATTATAACTTTTAAATTTTTTAACCTTTGATTTTTCAACTATTTGCAACCCTTCCCAGTTTTTACATAATCCTTCAACGAAATGATACCTTCTGGTATAATCATTATCAGATTTTGGCGAATAATATGGTGGATCTAAATAGACTAAATCTGATTTATAATCTAAACTCTCAACAGGAATATTTAGTGAAAGATTATTTTGCTTATTATCAAAAACACATGCGTTGTATTCATCAACAGCATTTAAAAAGTGTTCCTTTAAACTGAGTTTCATATCCTTTCTTCCATCGTCATATCGTTGTCCAACAAAGGTAAAAATACCTCTGGATTGCTTTTTCATGCATGCTCTAATTAGCGAAGCCAGGGCAAGACATTTTTTATATTCATTATCTAACAGTTCAATATTAGAACGGGTTCTATCCAAAAAAGCATTTTCATCAGGTGTAAAAAATATGCCATTGAAATTATTTTGAATAAAATTGTCATTGTAGTTGACTGCCTTTTCACTTAATAAAATCAGAATGTCTATCTCATTTAATTGTATTCTGGAATTTTCAATTATAGCCTTTGAGATTGTACTACTAAATTTCAGAAAATCATTTGTAATAACTTGCTTGCCTTGACATTTCATGAAGTAACTAACTACATTACTACCAGCAAACGCATCCAAAAAACTATGAAACTTTAAATCGGAGATGTGATTCCAGATATCATTAATAATTTTGTGCTTACTACCCATATAACGAGTTCCAGGAAAGTTCAAAAATTGACTTTTTAATTTATTGCTTTCAATTTCCATCACATACCTCCTAAAATGATCAAATCCTGGCCGGTTCTGGTTTCAGGATTAGAGCTAATAAGTCTTTTTGTTTCGATTAATTCAAATTTAAACCCATCATACAATTCGTAAACATATGGATGATTAGAATTAGTTAACATTACTTTACAACCCATATGAACCAATAATCTTGCATACTCTGCCAACTCAATTTGGTCATTTAAATGAAATGATTCCTTCGTATACCTTTTAAAGTCAGAATATT
This sequence comes from Bacteroidia bacterium, assembly GCA_016788065.1. Lineage (GTDB taxonomy): Bacteria > Bacteroidota > Bacteroidia > AKYH767-A > OLB10 > JADKJB01. The sequence continues at coordinate 34,179 of JAEUTI010000070.1, forward strand.
CACCGACAGGAAAATAAGGCGGGTCAATAAAAATGAAATCATTGGTTTCAACATATTGTTCTAATGTTGCTTTATAATCAGCATGAATTATGTTAGCATATTGTAAATAATTAGAAGCTGCAATTAGATTTTGTTCGTTTAGGAATATTCCTTTTCTCCAACCATAAGGAGTATTGAACTCGCCTTTTTTGTTTACTCTATACAGTCCATTAAAACAGGTTTTATTTAAATATATTAGCCTAGCTGCAATTTCTGTTGCGCTTAAGTTTTCAACTTGTAAAGCACGTATAGAATAAAAAAACTGCTCGCTATTTTCAAATGTTTTCAATAAATTAATTACAGCTGATACATCATCTCTGATTTGGCTATAAGTAATAATCAATTCTTCATTTGAATCGGCAATAACAGAATTATGATGTTTCATATTGAAAAATAATGCCCCACCTCCAACAAAAGGCTCAATATATTTATTAAAATTATTTGGAACATATTTTAATAAATCATTCATCATTTGACTTTTCCCACCAGCCCACTTTAAGATGGGTTTAACAGCCATTAATTCAATATCTTCAATCATAGTCATGTGAGCAAACATACTAAATTAAAAAGATTTTATTGGACATAAGTACTGAAAAGAGCTAACAAGTTGAATTACAAAACATGCTGATTATGAGACACATAGAAAACACATGTTAATTAAATGATATTTAAACTATCATAAGGCCAGGTTTGTTAATTTCTTCAAATTTTATAAATAAATTATTTGGCAATTATTTGTTGAATTAAATCAATTAAAATTCCAATAATTTTTTTGTCAAAATAACACTTAACTATTAAACATATTTTACTTCAAACTAATTCTGCAAATTTTTTAGTTAATCTTTTGGCTTTTGCCCATATATTATGACTGAGCCTGCTATTTCCTTAATAACTGGTATTTTTTCAATAGTTTTACCGATTGCATTCACCACACCAATCATACTTTCGGGTGTAATTGGATGTAAAAAATCGTATGGAAAGATGTTTATATTTTTAAAATTTATAGAGGCCATCATTTTTTTAAAACTCCATCTAAAAATTGCTGTTTCATCAGGTGAATCTCCAAGCATTTCTTTAATGTAAGGGATATTTTTTTGAATTAAAATCTGAGGATTAACCATATTTGGCTCTGCAAAAACCATTCTGCCTCCAGGTTTTAAAACTCTAAAAATCTCAACTAAAGCAACTTCCATTTCAAGATGATGTAAAACAGAACTTCCAAAAACTACATCAAATGAACTGTCAGGAAATTTCATTTTCATCGCATCATCAACAATAAAAGTTGCCTGAGGCAAAAGTTCTTTAGCTTGGCTTAAAAGTTCAGGGGATAAGTCAGTAGCAGTTAAGTTTGCTCCCGTTTTTTGAAACACTTTTCTTGTGAAAAGTCCAGTCCCACATCCAATTTCCAGAATTTTATCATTTTTAGTAATTCGAGCAGTTTTTACAAACAAATCTGCTCTTCTTTCTGCTCTAACTTGTCCAGCAGGACTTGCCCAATTCCACACACTTTCAGCATCATTTTGTATTTTTTTACCATGCTCAATTTCGTGCTGGAGCCTTTCTTCGGTCTTTTTCAATTGTTATGAAATAAGGAAATTAATTTTTTACAATTTTCGCGTAAGCTTTATATCCCATTGCACTGATTTCAACAAAATACATTCCTTTTGATAAAGAGGCTAAATTTAATTGGCTTTCTAAATTACCATATTCATCTGAATATACTTTTGTTAAGGACAATTGTTTACAACTCAAATCAAGAATATTTACAGTATATTCATTTAAAGGCTTCAAATTAGCTACACTCAGTGTTGAAAAACTGTTTGATGGATTGGGAGAAATTTTAATTGCATTTATTGAGCTTTCATCTGAACCTTGTAGTCCGACTGTAGAAATAATAGTTGTAATAGCGTCATTAGTTATTACAGGCAAATTAAAATCGAAATAAATTCGGGCATTGTTAATTATTTGAGTACCCAAAGGCAAATTTTCTTGAGGTTCTATTGAATATTGAATAAAACCATGGCTTTGTGCTTCATTAGTATTAGAATCTGCCAATAAAATATTATTAAACGTAAAGATCAATTCGCCTAAGCTATTATCGATTGTAGCATGGCATATATGTGATGTATTAAGTAATCTAAATGTATTAAGTTCTAATTCTATTGGCAATTTATTCTTAACTACTACAGTAAATGCAGTATCAGTACCTGTATTTTGAAATCTAATTAAATAAGTTAATAAAGGTGGTGTTGCAGAAATAACTTCTTCATAAAATTCATGGTTAACAGCAATATCATTTGGGTCATAAGAACCTGTAACTGTTACTTCCCAATTGGATAAATTATTAACAGGGGTGGGGTCAGAAACAATTGGTTCTATTAAAGCGGTTGAATTAACCAAATCACCTAATGAAGCAGTTGTAGCTATATCCACCCAAACATTAAAACTTCCACTTTCGAAAGGCAACAAAGTTGGGGTTACCCATTGAACAGTGTCGTTAGAAACATAAAATGGTACTTCACTGGAATTATCATATGTTAAAACAGAATCTAATTTTAAAGTAATTATTCCACTTTGAGCAGTGGTCCCATCATTATGATAGCTGATATTATAACCTCCGGAAAATCCTGGTCTAAATGCACCCAAAGGACTGATGTGTATTCTTAAGTCATCAACATTAGCCAAAGGTTGTACTGCAAAATCGTTTAATGAATCAACTTGTTGTAAAGCTGTTAAAGTAACACTATGTGATGCAGGAACAGTTCCGTAATAAGACACATTGAAATTAGCTATAATATCATATGTTCCTAATGTTGCAATACCCATGTTGTAATCACCATTAATATCAGTAACTGCAGCAAGCGGAGTTCCAACAGCTTGCATCAAAACATTTGGAATACCTATTTCTGTAGAGTCTTGTACACCATTTGTATTAAAATCATAAAATATTCGTCCTTTTATCCAACTTAGTTGATCATTAATGCAAGTACTACTATTACTGAAATTATCGAGTACTTCTGTCTGATCTAAAGCTTGATCAAATATTTGTACATCATCAATAACACCATTAAAGTGACAATTTGTTATCCCAGATAATCCTCCACCTATGCTAAGAAATTTATTTTTATTTATCAATGTCGACACAGTTGTTTTTGAAGCCTCCAATACACCGTTTTTGTAAATACCCATAAAATCATTAGACTGGCTAATCACAAATGCGTAATGATCCCATTGACTAGTAAATGGGGTTGTATATGAAAGCCTACCTCCATTTGAAGGGTTTCCATAATCCCAAAAAGTAGTTGGAGTTGTTCCATTCATATAATGAATATGAATATTTAACCTATCATTAAAATTATCTGGCATCAATAGGAATGGTGAATTCATTCCTGATGCGTTAGCTTTTGCCCAAAAAACTATCGTTAACTCATCTCCTGATATCAATTGCGAAAGAGTATCAACAATTAAAATTGAATCATTGACACCATCAAACAAAAATGCACTATTAGCATTCCCAAACCTATCTTCTGTTAGAGTTGCACCTGCAACACTACCATGATGATTATTCCCAGAAAAATCTAGTGCATCTGAATTAAAAGGATAACAAGCAACTGGTGTTACTTGTGCAGAAAGGTTAGAGAATACTCCAAATAGAGCTATCAATAAAAAGTAATATTGCTTTTTCATGTGTTCAGGTTTATGCTATCAAAATTAATAAAAAACCTTAATTATCACACAATTAGCACAAAACTTTATAATTAATCAATCCCCACCCCCTCAATATCTTCCTTCCACCCTCTCATATTTCGAACTTAATACCCTGAGCCAGAGGCAAGTCGGTGCCATAGTTAATGGTATTAGTTTGGCGACGCATATAAATTTTCCAGGAGTCGGAGCCGGATTCGCGGCCACCGCCGGTTTCTTTTTCGCCACCAAAGGCGCCACCAATTTCGGCACCTGAGGTACCAATGTTCACATTAGCGATACCGCAATCGGAGCCATCGGCTGCGAGGAAGCGTTCTGTTTCGCGCATGCTATTCGAGAAAATGGCAGAAGAGAGTCCTTGTGGTACATCATTTTGCAGGTGGATAGCCTGTTCAATGGTGGAATATTTTATGAGGTACAGAATTGGGGCAAAAGTTTCGTGCTGTACAATTTTGTAGTGGTTTTCGACTTCAGCTATACAAGGCGTTACATAGCAACCCGATTCATAGCCGGGGCCGGAGAGTAATTCGCCACCGCAGACAATGGAGCCACCTTCTTTTTTCACTTCAGCAATGGCATTGGTAAAGTCGTTCACCGCATTTTTATCGATAAGTGGTCCCACAAGCGTAGCCGGGTTCAGGGGATTACCAATTTTCACATGCTTATAGGCATTCACCAGTTTTTGTTTGAATGCTTCATAGATACTTTCGTGAATGATGAGTCGGCGGGTGCTGGTACAACGTTGTCCGCAGGTACCCACAGCACCAAACACTACAGCGCGGAGGGCCATTTCCTGGTCGGCATCGGGTGTAATAATAATGGCATTGTTACCACCCAGTTCAAGCAAACTACGTCCGAGGCGTTCGCCAACAATGCGGCCTACACGTTTACCCACATTGGTAGAACCGGTAGCGGAGATCAGAGGCACGCGTTTATCGGCAAGAAAATTATCGCCTACATTTTTGCTGTTACCGGCAACGAGGCATACGGTTCCTTCGGGGACATTATTTTCGCGCAATACACCGGCAATAATTTTATGTACGGCAATGGCGCAAAGCATTACTTTAGAGGATGGTTTCCACACTACGGTATCGCCACAAACCATGGCGAGCATGGCATTCCAAGACCAAACGGCAACGGGGAAATTGAAGGCACTAATAACGCCCACAATTCCGAGTGGATGATACTGCTCATACATACGGTGGCGGGGGCGTTCGCTATGCATGGTGAAGCCATTCAGCTGGCGGGAGAGTCCCACAGCAAAATCGCAGATATCAATCATTTCCTGCACTTCACCGAGACCTTCCTGATATATTTTTCCCATTTCATAAGAAACCAGTTTTCCCAGGTCATCTTTAGCTTCGCGGAGTGCATTTCCAATCTGGCGCACTACTTCACCACGTTTGGGAGCGGGCACCAGTCGCCACTCGTTAAAAGCCTGTTGCGATAGGGCAATAATAGTTTCATAGTCGGCAGCGGTGGCCTGCTTAATAGAGCCAATAAGCTGTCCGTCGGCGGGTGAAAAAGAGTCGATTGTTTCGCCGGTCGTATTAAGCCATTGGGTGCCGGTACAAGCGCCGCTATTAACTTGCTCAATACCAAGTCGTTGCAAAACTTCAGAAATATCAGAAACGGGGGTAGCTGTAAGAGTAGACATGAGGGTGTTTTTTTGAATTGGGTGCAAAAATACGAAAATAATGTGCTGATTTGGTGATGTGCTGATGTGCTGATGTGCTGATGTGCTGATGTGCTGGTGTGCTAGTATGCTGATTATTGTTCTTGAGTAAAAAGATGTGACTGCACTTGGTTTGGTGATTTGGTGGTTTGATGATGGGTGTTTCTGAGCGTACACTATTTTAGCATAAAAGCTAATCCAACAGAAACATCAACATACAAAGCATCCTTGCTATTTCCCATAAAATTAGTGTTTTCAATTCCTTTACTTTTTAAGATATGCATGTATGTGGGAGTGAAACTAAAATTAAATTGCAACGGTGAATTTAAAATGCCTTTTGATTGAAACGACAAAGGCAAGCCAATACCTAAACCAAAATTGGTAAATGTTGAAGTCCAATTTGAAACAATACCAGATTGTGTATAATTATCACGACACCAACCAAGAGAAAGCCCTAGCTTAGTACGAATTTTCTCTCTCTGATTTAATATATAATTTAAGTCAACTTTAATTGTTGTTCTTTTATAAGTTATCGAATAATCAGTTTTTGAATCTTCAAATGAACTTTTTCCAGAAATGAATGTAGCAAATCCATCCCATTTTTCAGAAAAATCGTCCATAACATATAACCCCATGCATGGTGTATATTTTAAATCGCGATCGGTTGATAGTTTGTAAACAAAACTCAAACCAACACTTTGCCCCTTTATGGTACTGGTAATCGATAAAATGGCAATCAGAAGTAAAACTATTTTACACAAGTGATCTTTCATGATCTATAATATTACTGATATACCTCACCGCCTATAGTGCTTGTCAGTTAGCAATCGGATTGCGACGAGGAAGCAAGCGACTCAATGGCCAGAATAAAGAATAGTTACGTTTCATAAAACTGATATTTGTATTGAATAGTGAATTGTAAAAATACAATTTATTTCGTTAAAATATAAAATTTTTGGGAGGGATCCTCGCCACAATCCGATAGCTATCGGATGAGGACCAGTATTGGGTAAGTTATAATGACGCGGCTCTGCCGCAAATGACTAATAATGACTTTGGGACTAGGAAATTTATTTTATCATTAATCTCCAAAACTTCCAGAAGCATCTTTTATGCAATAATTATCTCGTTCCTTGTCTTGTAAAATCCGTTGAATCTTGTTTTGAAAATTAACGGGGCAATTGGACTGCTGAAAATTTATTCAAGAAACGAAAATCAGTATGCATAGTTTGCTTTGCTGCATGCAAACTCCAGGTTCCTACATACCACGATCTCGTCCAATAGCTATCATATGCGAACCAGTATCGGCATGTTACTATATTTACAAACCGTTTAAAAAGTAAGCCATTTTCAAGTGAAAACGATTTAGTTGCTAGAAAAGAGGAATTGTTAAATGGAGTAACCGTCATGTCTTTAGGATTGACACAGTCATCTCAAATAAAAATTAAATTTTCATGATTTTAAGCTTAGCAATTCTTCCATTTGGCTCTTCAATACTTAAAATATACATGCCGGATTTCAAAGATGAAACATCAACAAAATCTGTTCCATTTTCCAGGTATTCTTGAAATTCTACCCTTCCAAGTAAATCATAAAACAACAAATGTCTTCCTTTATTATCACTAATTGGACCAATAACAATTAAATCAGAAGCGGGATTTGGATGAGCATAGTATAATTGACTGAAAGGGGTAGGATATTCATTTAAGCCTACAGCAAATGGATGTGAGATTTTATAAATGGCGTCATTACCACCTACATAAGCTAGCGTATCATTTACAATTTTAATTTTGGTTAATCCGGAAAACGAAGGTGGAAAACTTATTAAAGTATTCCAAGTAATTCCGCTATCAATCGTAACTAATATTTCAAGAGGTTTTGCTATAAGGCCAAATCCGTTAGGTAGGAAGTCTATCGAAGATATTTTTGCTGTACTGAAATTGGGGTATCCTGAAAACCAATAATCTCCTCCGTCAACTGAATATGAAATGTGTTCCCAAGGAGAAGGGCTAACTTCTATTCCCCATATTTGCAAACTATCTATTGATGAAATTTCATCAAATCTGAGATCCAAAAATCCACTTGTTGTTCTGATATCCCATGAAATTCCTCCATCAACTGTTCTGGCAAGTCCGCTATGACCACTTACAACTCCACCTCCAAAACCTGTCGATGGACTATCAAAATCAAAATCTTTAATTACCATAGGTGCGCCTCCGGAAAAAGCATCAAATAATGTATCAACATCGTAACCGGAAGAATATATTGTGAAGATATGACCGCTATCGGCGCTTACAATTGCTATTAAGGGATCATTCATATGCACATCATAGAAAAAAGTACTAGTAGGAATATTAGGAACTGTATCCCAGGTTAACCCACCATTGGCAGTTCTGATGATGTAACCCAAGGGACTTACGGCAAAACCATTGTTAAAATCATAAAAATCTGCGTTATAAAAAGTAGTAGGACTCATTAATGTATCCCAAGAAGCACCACCATCAGTTGATCGCAATATTTTTTTCGCGCTGCAAACAAATATTGAATCTTCATTAATTACATTGATATCTGTAACATGGATTCCGGTATCATTTAATAATGTGATAAATTGGAATTGGGCAGAAATACAATGTGGGAACACGACTAAAAGGATCGCCAATAAATATTTCTTCATTTTTTAATAATAAATAATTTACTCATAATAATTTCATCATCTAACATTATCCTTAGATTATAACTTCCACTTTGAATACCCATGTCCAATGCATTAAAATAAAAAGATAATGACTTCATTGATTTAATAGTGTAATTGTCAATAATTTTTGTTATCATTCTACCTTCAGAATTTATGAGGTCAATACTAATTTTACTTTTATTTTCATTTTCAATCTTAATAACAAAATCACCACCAGTGGGATTTGGGAAACATGATACTATACTTTTTATGAATTCTGAACTAATATTATTTTCAGTTTTTCCAGAAGTAGCATGTGAATCAAGATTACTAATTCGATTTACGAATTCGGGATTGCAACTTGAAATACTTGCATGAAATTTACTTCCGTTACTCGAATGAAATCCTGGCTCAAATTTTATGTATTGGCCTGCTACCATTCTTATATCTGAATTTGCAATAATTTCATAATTACAACTATTTGCAACATGAATATAATCAGATGCCTTTTCAATTTTATAATATGGAGTTACTGGATTGCATAAAGTCAAATTTGAACTACATTCTAAATAAAAAGGTTGTATATAAGTAGTTTGAATACCATTTCTTCTATCAGACCAAATAGGAGTTACTAATCCATTACACATATCATTGCCATTATAATCATGAGCTAAATAGTGTGATCCATCTGTCAAACTCATAGTAAGGTTATCACTAATTTTCCCGTTAATCCACGTAGAACCTTCATCGTAGGAAATTGCAATATAGGTATTTATATAATCATTGCTAGGAAAATCTCTAGAATTATAATAGACAATACTCAAAACCCCATTAAATGGATCGCAACTCAAATATGGCATCCATTGATCTAAACCGGTTGTATTATCAACATATACTTGAGTTGCATCATTCCAAGTATCACCTAAATCGGTAGATCTTATAAAGCATATATCAAAATCGCCAGTATTATTACCAGTTGGGGGAGGTAACCCTCTATTTACCCAGGCAATATATAAATTTCCGTTTTGCTGATTCACACTAACCGAAGGAAAGCTAGGATGTCTGGAACCTGCTTTATTATTGAATGGACTATCCGTTCGAATTCCTTTAATTGGTAAATCCGAATATGCTGTTCCATCAAAATAATTAACTCTATGACTAGTCCAGGTTAAACCTCCATCAGTTGATCTAGAAATTCCAATAGCAGTTTCATCTCTAATGGTTTGAGTAAATACATCGTAAATTGCCCAAACACAATATAAATTTCCTTCCGGCCCAATGGCTATATTTGGAGCCATATGATGTACTCCTCCAATATTGGGTGTAACAAGATCTATACTTGTACTCCACGATAGTCCTCTATTGGTTGATTTAGTTATATATATATGTTGATTACTATAATTTTTATAAGCACATAACATCATATCACTTTGATTATTTCGTCTCGTATCAATAAATAAAAATGGTTTATCAATATCTGTTGATTGAGCTACCAATATTGGCTGACTCCATGATATTCCATCATCATCTGAATACCGAATTCGAATTTCATTTGTGGGCGAATTTTTCAAATAACTTACATACATTCTCCCTTGGAGATCTATTGAACAATAAGGGTCCGCCAAAGCATCTGATTGATAGAAAAATGAACCCGACCAATTTGCACCTTGATCATTAGAAGTAGCAACATACAAATTATTTTGAAGTCCAGCCGCAGCTGTTTGATCCTGCGAATTGTTCGCAGTAATTATTATATTTGGATCAGTTCTAGAAACAAATACACTGTTCTCGCTAATTTGACTTGTAACGGCTGATACTGGAAATATCTCGATATCACCAGTATTATATATCGTCTGAGAAATACATTTGTCGTGAACTCCCACAATTGATATAAAAGTTATGATTAAACAGTAGTAATTCATATGCTCACATTTTATAAAGTTGTTTACATCCTTTTATCAAAAAATCACCTAGCTTCACATGCATTTAAAGCATTTTGTAATTTTAATATTTGCTCATGCATTTCGAATAGGTATAAGTATAACTCTTCAATTTTCTCAATACTTTTAACTTGAATTTCACCTAAATTTATTTTATCTTGACTTGATATCTCGCTCGCTGACGGCATTCCTGGTAAATGATGTTTTTCTTTCACAAAACTTTTTAGATCATCAATACTTTTAATTTCATATTGTTCATCAAATACATAGTCTGGCCAAGGGGAACCTAAAGATACCCAGGCCTCATTTGCCCCAAATTTTCCCGAAACAACCAATTTATAACTGTCGGAATTATCACTTGCATTAGGAGTTATTCCAATGCCTACAGAACCTGTTGTTCCAATACCATTTGCACTTGATATTACTAATGTGGGCAAATTACTATTACAACCTAGCATAATAGTATTTGCTATATTATTAGTCAAATTTTGACCACTTGTGCCGTTACCAATTGCTATTGAATAATCTTGTGTAGACTGTACCCTGAATCCTAAAGCTACAGAATAGGGATTAACAGATGCACTTTTATACCCTAATGAAGTTGAATATAATCCTGGTGCATTTGCAAACTTGCCTATTGCAGTTCCTTTCCATCCAGATGAAGCATCATCACCATATATTCTATTTAAAGAAGGATGCATAATAATAGTGCTATCACCAAAATAAATCAGCGAATCAGGCGAAACTATTCTACCTGTTTTGATTCTTGCAATGGAAAATTCGCCATTTGCCTTAATTCTTGCCCTTTCAGTATTATTAGTTTTGAAAACTAAGTCTTTATTATCAATGGTTCCAATAAAGTGAGAAGTCGGATTGGAGTTATAATTACCATTCATCGTCCAGTCATCTCTCTGAGGTTCACTCAATCCGATTCCGGAATTGGTATTACAACCATTAGCATCTGTAACGATAACTACATTTTCATAAGCACATAAATTGGTTGGATATTGAATAGTTTGTTGACTTGGTTCCCAAAAATAAGAATATGGTAAAACACCACCAACTACATCATAATTCACACTTCCATTGCACGAACCAAAATCGCTTATATTGTACCCATTTTGGTAAATATAGGGCCTGATCTCACCTATTTGCAGAGGCTCTGGTTGTGTAAGCATGATATCTTTAAAAACGAAATCAGTTAATGAGTCGGCATCGTCAACTTCCACAGCATAGTAGCCTGCCTGCAGTCCGCTTATATCTTCGGATACCATATCATTGCTCCACCGGATGGTGTATGGTGGTGTTCCACCTGTAATGGTCATATTAATACTTCCATCAGCAAAGCCCGCACAGGAAATATTAAAGCCATTGTAGTTGGAGGGTGTCAGTGTCAATGTCTGACTTAATACCTGTTGCGAAAACGATAATATGCAGAGTAAAAGCGTTCCATAATAAAGACTGGATTTTTTCATGATATATTTGGTTTAAAATATTAATAGATCGTGAACAAAAAGACTTCTTCCTAAACTCCCGCAAATCCAAACGCAATACAAGCTTAATAAATTTATTTCATAATACCAATTTTAAATTCAATTATTTTCAAAAGTGCCCTCAGGGAAAACCCTTAGAAAATGAGGCTGAATTTACCGATAACACGTACATAATGAGCTGTTTAAAAATATTTTAAAATTCCCAAAAAAATTTATATTTATTTTCTGATTGTGGGAAAAAGGAGGAAGTCTTAATGAATTTAATTAACAAAAAATGGGGAGATGCAGGATTAAGAAATTACTGCACAGAATGAAATTACGTTATTATGATAAATTATAGATGA
>JAEUTI010000071.1 GCA_016788065.1 Bacteroidia bacterium
AAAAAATTTATATTTATTTTCTGATTGTGGGAAAAAGGAGGAAGTCTTAATGAATTTAATTAACAAAAAATGGGGAGATGCAGGATTAAGAAATTACTGCACAGAATGAAATTACGTTATTATGATAAATTATAGATGATAGATGAGGTTTAAAATTTTATAGTGAAGAAACTCTCCTTATTACCTATGACTAATGACCTACACCCTCCCTTATCACTTATGACTAATGACCTACACCCTCCCTTATGACATATGACCAATGGCTTAATCCTTTCTACCGCCAACAATCATTTTTAATTTTAATCTACAACAAACTTTTTACTTAGCTTTTCTTTGTCTGTTATTAATTGCACCATATACATTCCCTTTGAAAAGGAATGTGTGGCTAAATCTTTAGTATAGTAACCATTGGTTGTTTGCAAAGGTTCTTTGAAAATTTCCCGCCCCTGAATATCATAACAAATCAGAATGCCAGTCTTTCCTTTCAGGTTTTTGGCATTTACAAAAGCAATATCCCACTCAGAATCATTAAAAACAAATAAATTAGTGGCAGAATCATAATGAGCTTCTGAATTGCTTGTTATTGTATCACACCCAGAGCCCAACAATGGACCTAAATCATAATTTGGATTATTTGGTAAGCCATAGTAAGTTCTACTACCACCTAAATTAAAGCTGTAGGGCTGAAAATCACAGGAGGCACCAACACTGTCTGGATAATTGATCACACTCAAGTTTGTTACATATTGATTGTAGGAAGTGTCCGGATATGGATATCCAGGAAAACCAAAATAATGATAGGTTGTGACATAAATTTTGCCATCTGGTGCTAATTTAACTGCACCAATTTGAGTAGGATATTTTTCTTCAAGCAAAGTATCAGCAGATGCCGGAATATCGATCGCATTCAAATCATACTGAATTAACCTAGTAGTATCGTTGAAACTGACATTGTACAGTGCAGTTGTCAAATATAACTTGGAATCATCAGAAGAGTATGCTGATGACCAATAATATCGTGTATAAGGGGGTGACAACTGTTCTGCGAAATAAACAACGGGATTTGAAAGTAATCCCGTACACCTATCAAAATCTATTTCCTGCATTAGACCTGCGGCAGTAGTTTGCATAAATTTAGTGCCAACGGCGTTAAAGACTAGTTGATGCAAATCAAAATCACCAGAATTATTCAAATCCTGAATAATCGGAGGATGTACAGTATTATTCGTTACTAGATACACATAAAATCTGTTGAAATTAGGAATATTGACATTAGAATATTTCGATATTACCCACCAATCATGACCATTCCCATGCTTGATGCCTGTGAGACAATCAGCATTTCTAACATTATTTAAAACAACGTTTTTTTGACTAACATCTCCTTGGCCCCCATTTAAGTTCATATCAATTTTTGAGTAAGCAAATCCTGGCGAAGTAGACGTTCCCTTGGTAAATAAAAAGTACTCATGGTTCGAGCCGGGATCCGGTATAATTAATAACTCATTATACCATCCTTCACCTTTGATATTAGTGCCATTTGGCACCACCTGATGATTGCTATCAAAAACCAATGTTGTAACCCCATTTCCTATGCCTGATCGGGTATGTGCATAAAATAATAATGAGCTCATTGAATCAGCAATACTCACACAACTACCTCGGCTAACCACCGAACTTCTAAAAGTAGTTGGGTTAGGTACAGTTCCGAAATCTATTCCGGAACTGTCCCCAAAACACCAGATATTATTGCGGTTTTGGGAATAGCCTGCCAAACTATTCAATAAACTAATTAGTAAAAAAACTAATACATGCCGGTTCATAGTTCGTAAATATAGAAAATTGGCATGAAATGGCAAAAAGGACAGATTAAGAATTTACTTCTCAGAAGGAAATTACGTTATTATGATAAATTATAGATGATAGATGATAAATGGGGTTTCAAATTTTATAGTGAAAAATCGCTCCTTATTACATCTGACCAATGACTTACTTTTTTCAGCCGATGAATCTCCCCTTATCACTTATGACTTATGACTCTATTCAATGACAGCAGCTCCGCTGCTAATGACCTAATGATAGCAGCTTTGCTGCACAAATGACGCGGCTCTTCAGAATTCAATTATTCAAAAACTATTTTACCGTGATAACTTTTCTGACTATTGCTAAGTGTAACACTATAAATTCCTTTGGCTTCTGCTTGTAGATTGAGCTTGATTTTGTTTTCATTCATCTGAACGCGAATTTGCTGAATGAGTTTACCTCTGTTGTCGAAAATATTGAGTGTTAGATTTTTTTCGTGTTGGAAATCTTCAGGAATGGCGATGTTACATTTCCCGGCATTGGGATTTGCGTATATAATGAGTTGATTGTTTGCTATCCTTCCATCACCTCCTATGCCAGTGATTATATCATGTTTAGCAATAAATGCATCCATGTTTCCGTAACTTGAAAGGTTGACAGGTCCAAAATTTGTGGTATTTGTGAAAGAGCCACAAATGATCGCATTGCCACTTCCATCAGAAACAATTGCGCCACCTGAGGAGTTATCACATTGGCGAACACCAAGGCAATCACCATTTGAGTTAAATCTGGCAATAAACATATCAGAACTTGTATTAGAAGAAATATTGAATGCACCAAAATTAGCATTTCCGCTAAAAGTACCAGTTAAATAATTATTTCCATCTACATCAGCGGACAAACCGATTCCGTATGCATTCTGAGTGGAGCTGGCATTATTAAGCCAAATTTTGTTCCCATTAGAATCATATTTGACTAAAAACATATCTGCGTTTCCAGTTGAGTATATGGTATCTGTTTGAAAAATTGCGGTTCCATTATTAAATGTACCTGTAATGTAGCAATTGCCTGAATTATCAATGGACAATGTCGGAACATAATATGATGTTGGTCCTGCAAAATATTTATACCAAATTAAATTACCACTTAAATCGAATTTTGCTAGGATATTTCCGTAATCGTTATTTAGTTGTAATGCCGCCGTATCAATTGCTAAGGAATCTTCAATATTTCTTCCTACAAGATATAGTTCGTTATTGTATATTATAGTTTTGCCAACTTGTATAGAAGAACCCCATAGTCCTAAAGCGTTTGTATAACTAAATATATTTTTAGCCCAAAGACAATTGCCGTTTGAGTCATACTTTGCAAGTACTCCACCCCGGGCAACATGACTTGTATCAAAAGTTGCAGTATCGCGAACACTTGCAGTTAAATAAATATTTCCGCTACCATCGGCTGCTATTGAATAACTCATATCATCAGATAAACTTCCTGCTTGTTTTGACCAAATGCAATTCCCGTTTAAGTCTGTTTTAAGTAGAAATATTTGACGGTCTTCAGGATTGGATGAAAGAATTGTGCACCCAAAATCTGATGATTCAATAAAGACTCCTGTGGAAATTATTGAATTCGAAAAACTATCGTAGACTATTGAACTAATACCATCCTGCTTAATATTTGTCATATTTACGTTTGGACCACCATACTGGTTTATCCAAAGTATATTGCCATTTATGTCATACTTTGCAAAAAACATATCATTAAAACCACTAATTGTGAAAGTATCTGTCCCAAAATAAGTTGTGGGATACATAGATGAAACGCCTGAGTACATATTACCATTAGGGTCAATGGCTAATTGGGAAGCTCCATCATTTCCTGTTCCTCCACTGCTATTTGCCCATTGAAAAGTTTGGCTGAAACCAGGATTTGTAATTAAACATTGAAGTAAAGCGACAAAGAAGAGGATGATTTTCATATTGTTCCTAATTTAAGTATGTTATTGGATAATGATTTTATGGAAAAATGATTGATTTGAAGAATAGAGTTGCAAAAAATAGAGCCCTTTGGGTTGGTCGTTAAGTTGAAATGTATAGTTGCTCGCGTTTATTAAAACTCTTTCGATTTCCTTTCCCATGACATCCATAATTTTGATGGTTGTCATTTTTTGATTGTCGTTCGAAATAAGTGAAACGTTAAAACTGCCACCGTTTGGGTTCGGATAAATTTTTAACCAAGGTTTCTCAGAAGTTCCATGGAAATCAATCTCAATTTCCTTTTCTGATTTTGATATTGTTAAATCTTCTTTTGCAATTCGATATTGCATAATGAAAGAACTAAAATCACTACAATCCGAATTGGTCTGTGAACAGAATATGTGAACCTCGCTAAATTTGTTCGCATTAAATTCAGACACTAGGTGAACCTCGTTTCTTGCAGTAAAATTAGAATTGGCATTTGATTGAATTGTAATATTTGATGCAGTCAATGTGTTGTAGCCTTTAAAATTTCGTGTAAAAGTGGTTGGAACTGAAATATTATTGATTATAGCATCATATTTGAAGTTCAATTGGTTTAGTGTACTGTTAATTATGTGGCTTGTAGGAATAGTGTTACAACACCATCCATAATTAAGCCGTTCTGAACCTGCTGCTGATATATGAATGTTAGCGATTTCCCCATCAAATGGTAGAATAAAGTCATACGGAATTATTTCAAAATAGCCATTTTCATCTGTGAAGGTATAATGATAGTCATAGATATCATCATTCGTATTAGGTGGGGGCGTTCCGTTATCCGATACAAAAGTATGACCACCAATGAATGCATCTTTTACAGGGTTTCCATCCTGATCTGTTATTGTTCCCTTTACCGTGTTTAATGAATTGACTGGATGCTGAAATGGGTTATAGTAAACCAAATTAGGATTGTAAGTACTGGAATAATTAACTGGGCAATTATCACAAGTAGTGATATCAGATGGAGCTTGATATACTCTAAAGACATTATTAATTACGGGTTTTTCTCCGTTCTGATGACCATTTAACGGGCACATTCTAAGGAGTCCATACCACGAACTTGGGGTATTTAAACTCATATGACATGCATCTTGAAAATGCCACCAACTATACCCACTACCGCCGCAATTACAAGCAGCATCTAATGAATAATTAGCATAATCAATTTGTTGTAATTCGGTACCTTCTGCGATGATTCCTTGTAATGGGGCATTTATATCATCCGCACTAAGGCTAATTTCACCAATAATCCATGGTACTGAAGCATTCCTATTGAGCCAAAACATATCAACAGTTGTTCTGTCAATTGCTCTCTGAAAATCAACAGGATTCATGTTGTTCTCATAGGGCGCCCAAAATGGATATGTATGTAAAGATAAAAAATCTGTTTTAATTATAGATGGATCAAATTCCAACAAATCACCAATCCCGCAACTCCCAAGTGTTATTAAATGAGAAGGATCATTGTTTTTTATTGTCACGTACCATTGGTTTATCATTTCACAAGCTTCTTGTTTAGTTTTAATAGGTGTGTCATGATAACAAGGCTCATTCATCAAATCATAAGCAAGTAAAGCATTTGAATGAGAATGATTTTCAATATAAACAGAAAGGTCATTAGCAAAATTTTGAAATGCAATTTGTTCAGGTATCGAATAATCTGAAATTCTACCGGTCAAAATAAAAATAACCTTTAATGGTGAAGGATCAAGAGTTAAATTATTTATTGTATTATTAGCAATTTCCAATATTTTCCCATAAAGAGGCAAAATATTGCTATTCAGATTTTGCTGTGTTACCAACATATTTAAATCACCTTGTAAATTATGTCCTGAAAACGGAAATACTAACCCCTGCCCAGGAACATATAATGGATACAATCCAGCTATACGGATGCTATTAAATCCCATACCTGCAATTATGTTAAAATCATTTTGCATATTCGCAACACAATCATTAAAGTTTATGCATTCATAGTCATTGTTTAAACCGTACATATGAGAGGGAGCCATATAATAATTTGACCCATTATAAACCGAGGCAACCCCATAATTCAGAATTAAGGGATAATAATTACTCCCATTCAACTTGAATTGCTTCCCATCTAAAGAAACATTTCCTTGTCCAAAAGAAAACAAAGTAGACAAAGGATAAAACAACAAAAATAGTATAAGTTTTGCTTTTGTCATTTATTTAGTATATTGATTTTTCTGTAATTCTGAAATCTGGCTTTGTAAACTTATAATATGAAGGGTGAGCTCTTCAATTTTTTTTAAGAGTATCAATTGCATTTCTCCTAATTCGTACCCTTCATTTTTAAGTATTTCGTTAGCAGAAGGTATACCTGGGAGGTGTTTATAACAACTAATGAACTTATTTAATTCGTCTAAAGACATCAATTCATAGTCTTCTGAAAATACATAATCCGGAAATGGAGTTTGGGCGGTCACTTTCACATCTCGTGTCATTATGCCTCCGTCAACATATAATTTGTAATGGCTGTTTGGAGGTAAAGATCCGGAAGGTGGGATCACTCCAATGCCAACACGGCCTTCATCATTAATATAAAAACGTGTTGCACCCCAACCTGTGTTGGCCTGATTGTCATAAATAAAAAAGTTTCGGTCACCATTATGAGCAACAGAATTGCCTATTGCCCATTGATCATCACCATTCCAGGCAAATTTAATTTCAGTATTGGAATTTGAAGCAGAAGTACTTTCAATCAGGATGCCATTACTTTGTGCCCCCGGGTCATGTTTTACATGTAGTTTGTAAAGAGGTGAATTTGTGCCTAATCCAATGTTATCAGAAATATTATGGACAACTCCACTGCCTTGCGTCCATGCAAAAGATCCAGCGGGCAGATTAATGAACTGGCCTTGACTATTCAAGAAAAGTGAAGGATCATTGGGCATGTCTATGGTAAACAAATCCCCGCCAATTGTATGCAACAATGCCAACGGTTGGCTTTCGAAATCTTTGAAAAAAATGGGGCCATTATGTTTGAGTCGGAATCGCTCAATTCCGCTCGATTTAAAAGTTACATCTGAAGCATTCATGGAGCCTAGGAAATCATTAGCTAAAAGGTTATTTCCACATGTACTCCAAGCATAGCAAGGCGCTTTTACTATTTTTCCTGTGGAATCCACATGCAAAATGCCTCCTGAACCTGCCAGTGAATTTATTTGAATACTTCCATTTGACAATATTCTTAGTCTTTCTAAATTATTCGTTCTAAATGACAAATCCTTGCTATCCAAAGTTCCAATAAACTGATTTGCAGGATTTGAGTTATAATTTCCGCTCATCGTCCAATCATCTCTTTCGGGTTCTCTAAGTCCTATTCCGGAAGCAATAATACATCCATTATTATCCGTTACAGAAATTTGATTTTCGTTGCCACATAAATTTGTTGGATTATAAATGGTTTGGTTTCCGGGTTGCCAGATGTAAGTATAAGGAGGTACGCCACCTGTTACATTTGCAGTTACACTACCGTTACAAGCACCATATTGACTAACATTATAGCCATTTTGGTATTCATAAGGTGTAAGTTCTATAATGTTAAGTGGTTCCGGTTCAGTAAGCGTAATATCTGCATAAACCATATCTGTAAAGGGATCTGCATCGTCAACTTCCACAGCATAGTAGCCTGCCTGCAGTCCGCTTATATCTTCGGATACCATATCATTACTCCACCGGATGGTGTATGGTGGTGTACCACCAGTAATGGTCATATTAATACTTCCATCAGCAAAGCCCGCACAGGAAATATTAAAGCCATTGTAGTTGGAAGGTGTCAGTGTCAATGTCTGACTTAATGCATTTTCCGAAAACGATAATATGCAGAGTAAAAACATTCCATAATAAAGACCGGATTTTTTCATGATTTATGTGGTTTAAAGTGTTACTAGATCGTGAACAAAAAGACTTCTTCCTAAACTCCCGTAAATCCAAACGCAATACAAGCTTAATAAATTTATTTCATAATACCAATTTTTAATTCATCTATTTTCAAAAGTGCCCTCAGGGAAAACCCTTAGAAAATGAGGCTGAATTTACCGATAACACGTACATAATGAGCTGTTTAAAAATATTTTAAAATTCCTCAAAAAAATTTATATTTATTTTCTGATTGTGGGAAAAAGGAGGAAGTCTTAATGAATTTAATTAACAAAAAATGGGGAGATGCAGGATTAAGAAATTACTGCACAGAATGAAATTACGTTATTATGATAAATTATAGATGA
>JAEUTI010000011.1 GCA_016788065.1 Bacteroidia bacterium
CCCCCCCCCCCCCCCCCCCCCCCCCCCCCCCCCCCCCCCCCCCCCCCCCCCCCCCCCCCCCCCCCCCCCCCCCCCCCCCCCCCCGATGAAAGTAGTTTATTACAGCACCTAAAAGTAGAGAAAAGGAAATAAAGTTCCAAATTTTTAGTTCTAAAAGCATATTAAATGACACATTAATTACTGATTCGTTACCTTTGTAAATCGAATGTTAATCAAAATATTATGAAAAAAATTGTCTTGATAATTGTTGGAGTATTGCTGACGACACAAGTTTTAATTGCGCAAAAGAAAAAAGAGCCCTTGGTAATGCCGGATCTGCCCACGAATTCTGAAACGGGCTTGTTCAGTTATACGGAAGTGGTTGAGGTCCCATCTGTTTCGAAAGCTGAATTATACAAGCGTGCTTTAGCCTGGGCGAACACCTATTTTAAAAACCCAACAGATGTAATCAGGGAAAAGAATGAGGAAACAGGAGAGATTCTGTGTAAAGCCCGGTTTCGTATTATGAATGAGGCCGATAAAGATGGTGTTGCTACCAATGCCGGAGATGTTATGTACAGTTTAACCATCAGTTTAAAGGATGGCAAGTATAAATATGAGCTTACCAAATTTAACTGGCAACAAAAATCGGCATTCCCGATCGAGCGTTGGAAAGATATTAATTCACCATCCTTTATTCCTGCCTATGCTTATTATCTGAAGCAGGCAGATGATAAAGCAAAGGAAATTACATCAAGCTTGAAAAAAGGGATGCTAGCGACAGGTAAAAAAGCAAATGCCGAATGGTAATTGTTATTTAATTCGATGTACAGAAATATTTTCTTGAAGTTGTTGATGTGCTTTTTTCAATTCCGGAAAATTCAGAATTCCGGGAGTTCTTCCAATTTCAAAAGTTCCTAAATGTGACAACCTCATAAAGGCGGCACCGTTTGATGTAGCCCAATGTAGCAATTCACCGGTGCCGATTTCCGGATGATGTTTTGCAATCGTTTTTAATTCTTCCAATACTGAAAGTTGGTGATTGGAAGCCAGGCTATCAGTACCGATGGTAATTTGAGCACCGGTTTTCCGGAGTAAGGCAATATCAGGAATACGATCTTCGATATACAAGTTTGCCAGCGGGCAAAGACAAAACCAGATTCTATCCTTCAAGTTTTTCGAGAATAAAAAATGTAAATCTTTCTCCCTGATAAAAGTGTTATGCACCAGCAGGATATTTCCTTTTTCAGGGAAAAACCGGGATGAACGTTGAATGGACTCTGTGGGGAAAGGAATGTCATCATAAAAATCGACCCCGGCTTTTTGCATCAATTCAAATAACTTTCCTTCGTGCAATTCAAAGAGTTCATTTTCTCCGGAGCTTTCCTGATTGTGCAGCGACCAGAGGGTATCAGTGGTGTTGTTATGAGCTGCAATGCTGCTGAATAATTTATCCGAAACTGAATAAGGAGCATGCGGAGTAAGGGAGGCGGCAAGTTGCGATGATAATGCATTTTCATATAGCCTCAATCCGTTAGAATAGGCATCGTGTGTTGCAGCTTTTCTGATGTCAAATAATTCAATAAAGCTATGGTAAACTATTTTGCTTACTAGTTTAACAGCAAACGAATCGGTAGTATTACAAATATCGGCAACAGCCATGATGCCATTTTCCCACATTTGGTGATCTGCATTTTTAATAGCATCAGGATCGGGTGAGGGATCATTTTTTCGTGCATGAAGAAAATCGGAAATAAATCCGTGCAGTCCATTTTTTTGCGGAATTCGGTTTTCGAGGTGTGATAATTCGAGATGGCAATGTGTGTTAATGAATCCGGGGGAAACAGTGCCGGAAAAATGTTCATCGATTTGCTCTTTGATGGGGCCGAAATAATGAATGGTTCCACGATCATCAAATGTGAGCTGGTGTCCGGCTACCAGTTCTCCGGTTGGGGTGAGCATGAGATCGGCGGAAATGCGTTTCATTTCTCAAAGGTCTGATTTTAATGGGAGACGAGCCAAATGGAAGTAGTTAATTTTGTATTTGTTTGATATTTAAGTTGTTAGAACTTATATTTTTGCCGTATCTTTGCACTTCCATGCAAACCTCCAGACAAGACATCCGATTATTATCGAAAGAAGCTTTGACGGCTTATTTCGCCACCATTGGTGAGAAGCCATTTCGGGCAAAGCAGGTTTATGAATGGATCTGGAAAAAATCGGCACGTTCTTTTGAGGAGATGACGAACTTATCGAAGGAACTTCGGAATACTCTGGAAGAACATTTTGTAATAAATGCAATTTCTGTTGCCACAAAGCAAACGAGTAATGACCGGACTATCAAGAGTGGATTCAAGCTGCATGATAGTCACATTATTGAAGGTGTTTTAATTCCTACGGAAGATCGAATGACTGCTTGTGTATCATCACAGGTTGGTTGCAGTTTAACCTGTAAGTTTTGTGCCACCGGCCGCCTCGATCGCATCCGGAATCTGGATGCTGCAGAGATTTATGATCAGGTAGCCATTATAAAGCATCAGGCAGAATCGGCATATGGTATTCCATTGAGCAATGTTGTTTACATGGGAATGGGTGAGCCTCTTTTAAATTATGCTAATGTGTTAGAATCGATTGAGCGGATTACTTCTCATGAGGGATTGGGAATGGCGCCTAAGCGGATTACGGTTTCGACAGCCGGCATCGCTAAAATGATTAAGAAGCTGGGTGATGATCAGGTAAAGTTTAATTTGGCCTTAAGTCTACATGCTGCCAATGACATCAAGCGTGACAAGATTATGCCTATTAATGAACACAATTCGCTGGAGGCTTTGAAAGAAGCGTTGCAATATTTTTATAGTAAGACCAAGTCGAGAGTTACCTTGGAGTATATAGTTTTCAAAGGATTTAATGATGAGATATCAGATGCACGTGAATTGGCGGAATTTTGCAAATCTGTTCCATGTAAAGTAAATCTTATTGAATATAATCCGATAGAAGGTGGTGAATTTACCAATGCCGCTGAAGATAAGATTAATGCTTTTTGGCAGTTTTTAGTTGACAGGAATATCATTGTCAATTTTCGCCGCAGTCGTGGTAAAGACATTGATGCAGCATGCGGCCAGTTGGCGAATAAGCATTAATTGATTGAGCAAATGGAAATCTCTGCTAATTCTTATTTCTGGACGAAAATTCAAATTTTTCAGATTAGAATTTAACATATATGAGAATGTAATTTTAAGCATGTTAAGATTAGAATGAATTTCGTTTTTCCTAATTGCTTTTAAGATTATGGCTCCGTAGCTAATCCACTTTAAATTCAAATTCGTAAAGATCCCCAAGTTGTGAAATTTAGTATTTACCGCAAGCTTTAGATGAATATAATGATACTTATAGTCCGTAGACTTATTAACATCAATTCTAGACCTTCGTTCACAAAATCCTAAAATGGGAGCAACTTATTCAAAAGACGAAAAACTTTTTCTGCAGCAAATTGGCGAAAGAATTAAAAATCTGAGAATTGAAGCGAATCTTTCTCAGGAAAAATTGGCTTTTTCTTGTGATTTAGACAGAACTTATATTGGCTCTGTTGAAAGAGGAGAAAGAAATATATCCGCTTTAAATATTAGAAAAATAGCAAAGGCCCTTAAAGTAAAACCGTCCGAATTGGTATGAACAAAAAATTTAAATTTCCGCCAAAATCAAAAAAATTACTAACAGACCCCAATTTGATAGCACAAAGGTTATCTATACTTGTAGGTAAACCATTTTTTTTGACAGGAAAAACCCGTACAGATGGTTCAAATGTTAGAAAGCTAGTTGCAGCGACCTTGGAAAAATATCCTTTACCAGAACTTGCAGAAATTAGTCAATTTGAAATCGTGCCTCCTAAAGGGAAAGGGATTCCCAAAATTGCACTAGAATTTGTTGATACTTATATTGTTTCTAGTGGAATTTCTTACAATTTGCAAGTATGGAATAGGATCCCATCTGCTGAAACTTTGCTGATCAGATATGACAATGGTGAAAACTTGAAATGTACCGATGTTAGGTTTGTTTTTGTAAAAATTAATATAGAAGAGTTAAAAATTGCTTCGGTTGTCATTCTTACACCTGGTTATATTGTCAAAAACTTTGGTGTTTTTGGTCAACCAACAATTAAGCATCAACTCTTGATATCTAAAAAAGTTCGACAGGAAATTTATGGAAGCTTTGACAAAATCCTAGTCTTCCCTGATTCAAAAAGAATGACTTATTATATTCAACATGAATATCGGCCTCCAAATATGAATATGACTGAAGAGCCTAATATTAAAAATTTGTATTCAATAGAGTTATTGAGAATACGTGTTGCTGAAAAATTAATCGGATTTAAACTAGGTGCTGCTTCTACCAAAAATAGGGGGCAGGCATTAGAAAAAAAAACACTTGAATTGTTAGGTTATACAATAAAAGATGAAGATTTATTATATGGCGCATACCCAGACATTAGGAATCAATTATTAGAAGTAAAAGTGCAAGATAGTCCAACTGTAGATTTGGGCAAATTTTCACCAAACAAAGAAGAAGTTGTAGCTCAAGAATTCAATTTGACCACTTTTGACGTACGCTATTTAATAGTATTGACAAATCCTCAAACAGAAATAATAGAAGGTGTAATTCTTTGTCCTGGTGAAAAGCTAGGAGAAATATTTTCATATGTGAGCACAGAAAGTTACAAATGTCAAAGAGCAATACCAATGAAATTTTTCGATAAATATAATGGAAGAAGTGTGTTTAATCCAAAATAAAAATTGGATCCACTCCAAAAGCTTCTGCTACTTTTATTTCTAACATTTCTTCAAATTTAGATACCAAATCCTTGTCTGATGTTTCATTTAATTGCTTAACCAAAGAAATAATTTCTCTGGAAACATTGCTGTCAAATTTGGGAAGTGGATATTTTTCAACATATTGTGTAAAGTATCTTCGTCTCCCTGAATATAATTTATTTTTAAATACCAAATCGTGGTACCTAGTCATTAATTTTGAATTTGAAATTCCTTGAATTAACAATAATTTGTCTATATCATTTTTTGATTGGGCAACAATCCAGTAACAATTACCATTCACAATTCTCCCGCCGGTATCAAAGTAAAATCTTGGGACAGAGCTTATATCTGGAAAAACCAATTTCGGGTTCTTCCATAAGTCAGGATTGTGAGGTACCCACATCTCAAACCATTGTCGCCCTGCTTCAATAAGGTAATTTCTGGATCTCAGTTTAGCCTCATGTGTTAAAAGATAATTTTTCGCGTTTGGATATTTGTCAATGTCAACAGTTTGTTTTTTTCCATTTACTGAAATATGTGGATACAGTACTTTTAAATCAAAATTATCTGAGGCGCACCAAGCAGTAATGTTTTCTTGAGAAATTAATTCTTTCAAAAGTTCATCTTCAGGCTTAAGTCCATCTAATTCTTCCCATTTTTCACTGATGAATACTTTATCAGCAGTAGATTTAATCCCTACCTTTACCTTAAAAAAGTCTTCAATTCGATTAGATGCAGTCCTGTCAATTTTTGATACCCATTCAGATTCCGAATCAGATAGCATTTCCCAACAAACCCCCGAAGCAATTTCATATTTTAAAGATCCAGATGATTTTTTAAATGGTTTTTCATTCACAGAAAAATATCCAGATTGATCACATTCTAGGATGTCATAAATGGAACCCATTGGAATTCGAACTCCTTGATATCCATTTAGTTCTTCATATATTTTAATGAAATTTGCTGAAGATGGAATTTGCAGTTTCTGCTTTCTCCCAATAAAAATAGCCGGAAGAACAGCTGCCTCAAATAGCTTAGTGTCTCCTAAGTCAATGAGCTCTAATATTTCAAAATTTTCAGATAAATATTTTCTAACACTTTCACCACTTTTTGTAGAAAGATAACGATTAGATGTGATAACACCTAATATTCCTCCTTCTTTTAGGCTTTCAGTCATTGCCATCAAAAAGGGATAGTACAAATCAACTCTACCTTTCAGTTTAAATTTCTTTGCTAATTCTTGAGCTTGAAGTGTTCCTAATATTTGAGTTCTGACGTATGGTGGATTTGCAATAACAACATCATATGTATTATTTAGGTATTTCTTTTCTGATTTGAAGAAATTTAAAGAGATTTGATCCTCTCTTAAATCTACAGCATTTAAAAAATCTCCTTGTACAAAATCGAGAAGATGGGGACTGTATGCTATCATCCTTTCTTTGGCCGTACTCAAATACTGATTATTCTCATCATAACCTGTCATTGAAAACCTAATTCCGGCATCTGAAAGCTTTTGACCAAGTGAGAGCAGCAATTCACCTTCACCACATGCAGGATCCAAAACATTGATTTTCTCATAGTTTATATGTTTGACTATTCGGCTAGCCAGAAAATCTGCCAGTCCTTTAGGTGTAAAAGTTGCTCCAGTAATTTTTATTTGTTCTTTACTTAACATATGATTTATTTTCACACTTCAAAGATACTTATAATCATCATTCAATTCTGATAGAATCCAATTTTATATACTAAAGTTATAAACATTTTTTAATCCATAAACGAACGTAAGTCGAGTAACTCAATTGTATTTCGTAAAAATAACATATTCAATGCATTATATTAAAATTGCTAGTTCCTGTTAATTTTGTATGTATTATTAGATCATATTTTGATCACCTTTAATAATTAAGATATTAAAAGAGGTACAAAAAGCTAAACCGCCCTCTCAATCCATTAAAAGAGGGCGGTTGAAAAGCTTTTCGAAAAGCAGAGATATCGCTTGCTGCATCCGGATATCTCTATGAAAAGAACATGTCAAAGGAACGGCAGATAATTTATACCGTAAATAGCCAATGAGGAATTGTTGGGATAAATTGAGGGAACGTTGGGTATTGACTCGTAATAGCAGTTTTTCCGTGTAATCATTTAATAGACTTTGGGAATTTCTTTGTAAAAAATAAAGCCATCTCAACCTTAAATGAGATGGCTTATCAAAACACACATGAATCTTGTCGATGCCAGTTGAAAAGCTGAAGCACTGTGCGACTTAAGTCAATTCAAAGGAATTAAAGATTGTATTCGTTAACAACAGGTAATGAGGGAGATGCTGTCTTGACTGAGGGAACGTAGTCCTTTAATGAGGCAACGGGCTAGAATTGGAAGCTAACCGGTACATTTTAGGAGTTAATTGGAGCCTGATCCGGGTGCCGGGACTGGCATTTTCGATGGTAAAAAAGGCATTTGATGAAGGGTCGAGTAGTTGAAGGCGTTCCTGAATGAGCTTCATACCTTTCGACTGGTGGCCATTTTTCTTTTCTTTTAAAGGCAATTCGACGCCTACGCCATTGTCGATAATTTCAATCACTACTGTACCATCGGCCATTTTGCGGAAATTGAGAATAACCTGACCATTTTTTTCCGAGGGCATAATTCCGTGCCAAATGGCATTCTCGACAAAGGGCTGGATGATCATATTCGGAATTTCGATTTCGGTTAGACCATTTTCCCGATCCAGATTAATTTTCCACTGGAGCTTATCGCCGAAGCGCATTTGTTCGAGACTCAGGTAATATTCCAGGCGATTAATTTCTTCCTGAACGGGAATAAAACTTTTATCGGCAGCATTGAGGTGCATCCGCATGAGTCGGGAAAATTTCGCGAGATAATCGTTGGCCTCTTCGGGCTGATGTGAATTGATGAAATGTTGAATGCTGTTTAAGGAATTAAAAACAAAGTGCGGATTCAGGTTTCCTGCTAAAGCTTTTTGCTGCAGCTCAACTAATTTTTGTTCGATGCGGTTTTTTTCGAGTTGTTTTTTTTCAGCCAGACTGATCTGTTTTTTGATAAAAAAGAAAACGATGAAAAGAAATCCTGCGAAGGTTAATAAATAGAACCACCAGGTGCGATAGAATGGAGGTGCAATTTGAAGAGATATAGTTTTTTCCGGTCCCCATTTCCCATTCGATATTCCTGCTCTTACTTTAATCAGGTAAGTACCGTAGCCTGCAGCTGCAAACTCTATCTTCCCCTGCGACAAAGTGACCCACGGCTCGTCGTTTAATTGATATTGATATTGAATTCTCGAAGCATTTGCAAAATAAAATGCACTCAATTTTATTGATAAAGTATGACCACCGAAAGGTACCTCCATGTTTTCGTGTGCATGAATTTGCCGGTCGCCATACCAGATCTGAATATCATTTATTGGAATCGTTGTATTGGCAATATTTCGGATGGCATCCGGATTCATCTCCATGAAACCTTCAGAAGAAGCTATCCATATTTTATTCGTCTTTTGATCGTAATATATATCGTTTATGGTTTCTGAAAGCAATCCATCATCCGGCTTCAGCCAGATACTTTCGTTATTAATATGATATAGCAATCCGGTTCCTGTACCAGCAAGGTATTCGTTTTCATTAAAAAACAGCAGGCAGGAAGGCTTTTTAAGTTCTGTAAATGATTTTACTTTAGCATAAGGAGGTGTTTGCTGCATGGTCAATAAATAAAATCCTTTTGCAGAAAGCAGCGCTGCTGTTGAATCATTGATCCAGTTCAGATCGGCAATATCAGTGTTTTGGAATTCGCCTTCGGGAAACCATTTTCGTTTTTCACGATCTATAATACATAGACCCTGCTGACCGGCAATCCATAGGTTTTCATTCTTGTCGATGCTTACATCTCTGATGCGTACATCTGCTGCATTTTGCGCTTCGAAAATGTCAGTCAATTCACCAGCAGGCAAAAAAGTATTCTTATCATTTAGCTGTACATTATTATTCCAGCCTCCCGAATATATGAATTGTTTACCTGTAAATATAGTATTGCAGACCAAGTAATGAACTTTAAATGGAGTGCCGTTAATGTTGAGTTCATCGGATAGTTTTCCATTCAGCCTTTGTTCAGATGTTGCTACCAGTAAGGTGGAACTATCTATTACAGCCAGATCTTTGACAAATTCAAAATAATCGGGGAAAAATTTAACAGAAGTTGAAGTGTTTAACGATTGATCGAGAGTAACCAGTCCGTCATTGGTACCAAAAATCATCCATTTTTCATCAGGTTGAATGATGGCATGAATTGAAGTGTTCTGGAAATCTGGTGTTTCCGGATACATCCGCATATCGATGTTGGCAAAAAGAAAAATCCCTTTTCCCAGAATGGAAACCCAAATATTTCCAGCGCGATCACTGTATATGGTTGCAATCGTACCTTTATTCAGCCCCATTTTTTCGGATACATTCACTACATTATTTCCATTGATCATGAACAGATCATTATTCCCCCAAACGCTGAACCAAATGTTATTGCGTTTATCACGAAGCAGATTAAAAATGCGTGATGAGGTATTTTTGAAAAGTTGTTTAACAACTGAAATTTTATTATTTCGCAAGGAGTAAATAGCATTTTCACCTGCGATTAATATTGAGCCATCCTGTTCTTCAAATAGGGAAAATGCTGAAATGTCCCTGAAGCCTTCAATAGCTATTTTGTGCAATTTATTATTCTCTAATCGATACAAACCTTTACTCGTGCCGATTATAAATTCTCCATTTTGAGTTTTAATGATATCTACAGGCGCATTATTTTCAGGAACAGGAATAATATTTGATGTACTATCTTTTAAGTTTAATGTTTCCAGCAAATTAAACGGATGAATGGAATGAATCTTATTTCCGTGTAGCTGCAATTCGCTACACATTCTCATAGGTGTTTTGTTGATTTTTGATGTCGACCCCGATTCATAATTAAAGAGAAAAATTCCTTCGCTTCTTGTTCCAATGTACATGTGAGCCGAATCTCTTTCGGTCAGTGAAGTAATGATGGTGGAAATACCTAGTTCTTCCTGACTGTAATTGGTGAAATTGATTCCATCAAATTTACTCAGTCCGTTTTCGGTTCCAAACCACATGAATCCTTTGTGATCCTGCATGATACTGTACACGGATGAATTTACCAAACCCTGTTTGGAAGAGTAATGGCTATACGGATAAATCTGTGCTGAACCGGGATGGTTTATCAGGTTAAGCACAAACAACAAAAGCAAAATAACAGTATTTTTCATCCTCACAGCAGTGGTACCGTTCAGGGACGGATCATGAGTGAAAATTTCTTCAGGGCATCAAAGAAAACCGAATTTTTTCGTTTCGACACCGGAACTTTGTAGCCATCCTGTAAAGTCACCAGTCCGCCATCTTCATTCGAAAATTCTTTCAGAAAATGAATGTTGATCATGTATGACTTATGTGTTCTGATAAATACATCGGCAGGTAAAACGCGTTCAAAATCTTTTAAAGGTTTTGAAATCAGATATTGTTTTCCTTCTCTGGTATAAACGCGGGTGTAATTATCGTCGGCGTGTAAGCGCACAAGATTGGCAATTTCTTCAATAGCAAAACCATTCGAATGAGCCAGAGCAATTTTGCTTGCTGCTTCCGTATTTCCTTTTTTTCTGTTTTCGAAAAAAGTAGCAATTTTTCCAGTCGCTTGTTGCAGTTCTTTGATACTAATGGGTTTCAGAACGTAATCGAGTACGCCTGCTTTCAGTGCCTGAATGCCAAAATCGATGGATGCAGAGACAAAAATCACAGCAAATTTTCTGTTGGGGAAATGATCCAATAAATCGAATCCATTGTATTGTGGCATCAGAATATCGAGAAAAACAACATCAGGATTCAGCTGATCGATCAATCCTTTTGCTTCAACAACAGAAGCTGCTTCGCCGGCGATTGAAATTTCCGGACAGTAATTTGTAAGCATGGAACGGAGATTATCTCTGCCATGTTTTTCATCATCAACCAAAAGTGCTTTAAATTTACTCATTTCAAAATTTTTTAACTGTTAAAATCAGATATCCCGGAAAACGGGCAAAAAGTTGTCGAAATATAGTTAAAATGATCATTTCCACTGCAAAATAGTCCTTTTTTTATGATAATTGTACTTTTTTGGTCATTTTAAAGGGCATATATGGGTAGGTCATAGATTGAAGCGAACTAAAAATATGTAATTTTGCACCTGTAAAAAAATAAAGAATGCGCCACTTAATCTATTCCAAATCAATGCTGGCGGCCATCATGTGGGTCGGTTCAGTTTACTCTTCCGTTGCACAGGTACTTTCTCCTGACACCCTACTGTTGAAGCAACATATTACAATTCTGTCTGATGATAAAATGGAAGGCAGAGAGACGGGTACTGCGGGAGAAAAGATGGCTTATGAGTACCTGTCGGCTGAATTTCGAAAAGTTGGTTTATTGCCAAAGGGTAGTGCCGGTTACATTCAACCATTTCCATTTAATGCCGGTTCCTATATGGGCTCCGGGAATACTTTGCGGATTAAGAAGCAATCGTTCGTTGCGGGAGAACAATTTTATCCGTTAGCCTATTCTGCCAACAAAACATTTTCAGGAGAAATTGTGCATGTGAAGCATGGTGTGTGTGCTCCGGGAATGGATGATTATGAAGGAATGGAAAATCTTAGCGGAAAAGTGTTTGTGATGGAAATTGGTTATCCGGAAGGAATTGATCCACATTCAAAACTTGCAGAGTATGCTGATTTAAGAACACGAATAGATTCTGCTGCTGCAAAAGGAGCTGTGGCTGTGATTTTCATCAATTCGGATAAAGACACTGAAAATCCATCGAAAAAGTATTCGAACCGGATTACTCCAACTACATTGCCTGTAATTTTTGCAAACGGTGATGTTGCCAAAGCAATGATTGATACCAAGCGTGTTTTGGTAACAGGTGTAACGGAAATTCTTAAAAAAGAAAAAACAGGACACAATGTTTTAGGATATATCGATAACAGTGCCAAGCAAACTGTAGTTATTGGAGCACACTACGATCACCTTGGATATGGTGAAGAAGGATCGCTTTATCGTGGTGAACGTGCAATTCACAATGGTGCCGATGACAATGCAAGTGGTACAGCAGGTTTGATAGAGCTGGCACGAATTCTTAAAGCATCCAATTACAAATCGAATAATTATTTATTCATCGCCTTTTCCGGTGAAGAAATGGGATTGCTTGGTTCCAACCATCTGGTGAAACATTTTCCGATGCCAGTGGAACAGGTAAACTATATGCTGAATATGGATATGATAGGAAGATTAAAACCTTCAGATCCTGTTCTGATCATTAATGGTGCCGGAACTTCTCCTGAATGGAATCCTGCAATTTCAGCTATTGTTATTGATGGTGTGAAGCCTAAAACCACTGAGTCGGGAGTAGGACCAAGTGATCATACTTCTTTTTATCTGAAAGATATTCCGGTGCTGCATTTCTTCTCCGGTACCCATGATGATTACCACAAGCCCAGTGATGATGAGCATAAAATTAATTATGCGGGGCAGCAAAAAATTATGGAGTTCATGCTGCAGATTATTGCTAAACTCGACACTAAAGGCGAAATCGCATTTACTAAAACCAATGATTCTGCTAATGAAGATGCACCTCGTTTTAAAGTAACTTTAGGTGTGGTGCCCGATTATGGTTTCGATGGCGAAGGAATGCGCATTGATGGCGTGAGTGATGGTAAGCCTGCACAAAAAGCAGGTCTGAAAGCAGGCGATATCGTGATGCAAATTGGAGATCATAAAGTTGTGGATATGATGAGCTACATGAAAGCACTTGGTAAATTTGCTAAAGGTGACAAGACTACTGTGAAAGTTAAACGTGGTGATCAGTTGCTGGATCAGGCAATTGAATTTTAATAGCAGATAATTTAAAAGCCACTATGAACACTGGTAGAATAGCCGTAATAGGAGGAGGTAGCTGGGCTACTGCTATAATCAAAATTCTTTCTGTTAATTGTGACCAGATTTCCTGGTGGCTGAGAAGTGAAGATGCCGTAAACTTTATTAAGACACATCATCACAATCCGGTTTATCTGAGTGATGTTGTTATCGATACCAATAAAGTTCATCCAACCAGTTCACTCGATGAAGCTGTGGCAGATGCAACAATTGTTATACTTGCAGTTCCTTCGGCATTTCTGAAAGATGTTCTGAAAGATGTTTCTGATTCTATTTTCGCCAATAAAATAGTTTTTTCAGCAATCAAAGGGATTGTACCTGATGATTTATTAATCGTTGGTGAGTTTCTACACCGCCGTTTTCAGATTCCGATTTCTCATATCGGTGTGATCACCGGACCATGTCATGCCGAAGAAGTAGCACTCGAGAAATTAAGTTATCTCACGGTTGCATGTAACGAAACAAAACATGCAGCGCTGTTAGCAGGATTGATGAATGGAAGATATATCAAGACCATTGTCTCAGACGATATTTATGGTACAGAATATTCCGCAGTCATCAAAAATATTATTGCAATTGCAAGTGGTGTTTGCCATGGTTTGGGGTACGGCGACAATTTTCAGGCGGTATTAATCTCGAATGCTATTCAGGAAATAAAACGTTTTCTGGATGCCGTTTCACCAATCAGCCGCGATATTAATGATTCTGCTTACCTGGGTGATTTGTTAGTGACTGCATATAGTCAGTTTAGCCGCAACCGAACATTCGGAAGTATGGTTGGGAAAGGTTACTCTGTTAAGTCGGCGCAACTTGAAATGAATATGATCGCCGAAGGATATTATGCAGTAAAATGTATTCATGAACTGAATAAAAAGCATGGTGTTGATCTTCCGGTTTGCAATGCAGTTTACAAAATTTTGTATGAGCAAGCATCACCGAAGAACGAGATGAAATTGTTGTCGGATAGGTTGCGGTGAACAATTATCAGTGAGCAGTTATCAGTGAACAGTTATCAGTGAACAGTTATCAGTGAACAGTTATCAGTGAACAGTTACCAGTGAGCAGTTATCAGTGAACAGTTATCAGTGAGCAGTTATCAGTGAACAGTTGCCAGTGCTGCTCTGGTCGTAACCGAAGGGTGACAAATCGGGTGTGTGGGTAAAAAAATGTGACTGCTTTAAATGTGCTGATGCTCCGCCCTGAGCGAAGCCGAATGGGTGCTAATTTGCTAATGTGCTGATGCTTGCCCTGAGCGAAGACGATGGGTTGAAGGCTGATGATGGGTATTCCTGAGTAAAAAAAATAAAACTGCACTTTGTTAAAAGTTAAATGTTGTAAGTTGCAAGCCTCCCCTGAGCTACGTCGAGGTTTTAAAAGTTGCAGCTTTTGGCAGAATGAATTTCTGTTTTTCAAATTTGATTTATAATGGGGCTGCTAAAGTTGAAGGATCCCTAAGTTAAGATGCTTTTATTGAATATCATTTAACAAGAATTGAATTGTGAATGTTGGCATTTCAAACCAAGTCAACCATTTTCAGACTAGGTCAATTTAAATTTTATCATCTATAAATCCTAAATTCTTAATTCTTCTTCTTTTTTCGTATTTTAGCCTGATGAAGTTATGCCCGGCAGGTCTCCTTATCATTGTTCTCAGCATCATCTCTTGCGGGGTGCAGGCCCAAAAACGGGGTAACGTTTGGTGCTTTGGTCATGAAGCAGCCATTAATTTTAATAGTGGATTTCCAGTTGCAGATTCATCTTCTGTGATCAGTCGTGGAAGCTGTGCAAGTATTTGTGATTCGTTGGGTTCACTTTTATTTTATGTCAGTAATGATACTGTCTCAGTGACAACGACTCAGCTAAATGGAGGGAAAATATATGGGAAGGATCATCAATTAATATCAGGTGGAGACTCTATAAATTCTCAAGGTTGGTATTATGAGTTGATTATTATTCCAGCGCCAAATTCAAATGACCTTTATTATGTTTTTTCAATCGGTGTTACTGCATTTTATGGAATTTACTATTCAGTTATAGACATGAGCTTAAATGGAGGATTCGGAGAAGTGACACAAAAAAATGTTCAATTGCAGAATTTTGCGAATGTAGATTGTCTTACTGCTATCAAACATGGGAATGGTCGTGATTGGTGGATTGTATTTCGGCAATACAATCAGTTGGGAAGTAATAATTTATATTACCGATATTTAATATCACCCAATGGAATTAGTAACGTTTATGTTCAAACAATTGGGTCTTCCAATTCAACAAATAGTGGAAATATAACTTTCAACTCAACAGGAGTGAACATGATGTTTACCAATTTAATGGGTCAAATGGAATATTTTGACTTTGATCGTTGCAATGGCATTTTATCGAACCCACGAACTATATTTCCAGAACAGTCAGCACCCTTCACTAGATTATTTTGGGATGGGCAGTTCTCGCCATCAGGCAATTTATTTTATACAACTTTGATTTCTTTGCCTGGTGTAACAGACAGTTGCTTTTTGATTCAGTATAACCTAAATGCATCTAATATAGCTATGAGTGCAGATACACTAGAAATTGGTTTATTAATGAATAATATGAGTCATTTAAAACTCGGTCCAGATAATAAAATATACTTGAGTAGTGTGTATAACAATTTACAAACTATATCTTATCCTTATCCGGATACAGTTTATTCAATTTACAATTCTTATTTAGGCGTCATAAATTCTCCCGATAACATTGGCGCGGCGTGTGACTTTCAACCCTACTCATTTTATTTAGGCGGTAAACGCACCTATTACGGCCTCCCCAACAACCCCGATTACGACTTACCGGCCCTTGCAGGCAGTTCTTGTGATACGTTGGTATCGCAAAATGAGTTGGCAGGGGCAGCGGCAGTAGGTAGTCTTCATGTATACTACCACCCGGCATGGGAAAAAGCTTTTATAAATGCTTCTAATTTGAAAGGCAAAACCGGCAAGTTGTTGGTATATGATATGCAAGGGAAAGTTGTTCATTCGGAGCCGTTGCGGATACAGAATGGGTACTATACAATGGATTTGTCGATGGCGGGTTATGCTAATGGAATGTATTTGGTTACGATTCAGACTGAAAAAGAACAATTAACCAAAAAGTTGATGATTGATTAAATTGATGATTTGATTATTATTAGTTTGAATTTTTCTGCTCAGCAATTTGAATTATCCTTAAAAAATGTTTGTTGCTGAATTAAAAGTGATAAACACAAAATTAATAATTAAGAACTGGTACTTGCCTCGATACTGTAAATTTTATTTGATATCTCCTCCTTTCCCCAAAAATCCTTCCCATCAAAAATATTTCAAAAGTAAAGTCACGAGTTTTTGTTTCCACTTGTTGTAAGGTGGATATAACAACTTCGCAGTGGTAAATCCTATTCGTTGTTTGAAATAGACACGCTCATTCGAAAAAGCCTGGAAACCTGCTTTGCCATGTGACCGGCCGATGCCACTATTTTTAATTCCTCCGAAAGGCAATGCAGGATTTAGAAACTGAACAGCACATTCATTGTAACACAAACTTCCCGATTTTGTCTGCTTGCGAAATTGCTTTTTTACATCGCCCGATTTGGTGAATACATAAATGCTGAGTGGTTCATCCAAAGTATTCATAATCGAGATTGCCTCTGCTTCGGAACTCACTATTTGGAATGGCATTATCGGACCAAAAATTTCTTCCTGCATCAAAGGCACATTCAGGCCGCTACATTCTTTGAAAGTTAGCGGCAATATGCGAAGCTGCTTTTGCTCTGCTGTTAGTTCCGGCTTTCCTACCAAAGTTAACTGACGCTGAAAATGAGAATCGCTTACAATGGACGCATAATCTTGATTATTAGCTGATTGCGATGGATTGTAGAAGTTTCTGGCTGCTGCATGGAGCTCGCGGAGCAACGGTTCTTTGATTGATTGATTCACTAAAAGGTAATCGGGGGCAATGCACGACTGCCCGGCATTCACCATTTTCGCAGCTATTATTTTACTTGCTGCATCTTTCACATCGGCATCGGCATGTATGTAAACGGGTGATTTCCCTCCCAATTCCAGGGTAACCGAAGTTAAATTTTTAGCTGCTGCTTCCATCACTACTCTCCCGATTTTCGGACTTCCCGTAAAGAAAATATGATCGAAGGGAAGTGCCAGCAATTCGGTTGCAACAGATTTATCGCCTTCCACCAAAGTGACATGGCGTGGTTCAAAGACTTTCTCAATAATTGATTTCATTAAAGCCGCCGTCGCTGGTGTAAATTCACTTGGTTTAATGATGGCTGTATTTCCGGCTGCCAGACACAAGGCAAGTGGTCCGAAGGTGAGATTCACGGGATAGTTCCAGGGCGATAAAATAAGGCAGGTCCCTTTTCCCTCAAAAACAGTCTCGGCGGAAGTCCCGAGCATGGCCAACGGAATATCTGCTTTTACCGGACGCATCCAGTTTCGCAGATTTTTACGGATGTGTCGTATTTCAGCCAAAACCACCCAGAGCTCCGTGATATCGGCCTCCATAGCGGGTTTTCTGAAGTCGGTGAAAAGCGCCTGCTGCAGGTCGGTTCGCCGGTTTAACAGTTCCTTTTCGAGCTTCTTCAGCAATGCTGAGCGTTCTGAAACGGTGGTATTTCGGATAGCAGTCTTGTGCTTTTGCTGTTCCTGAAAGAGGTGAGAAATGCTCATAAATTGGTTCAATCGATATCAAATTGAGCATGCTAAATTAGCTAAAAGTGCGTTAACCAATTGTTGGGTTTTTTGTGGATAAATGAATTTTCGGCATACATCGTGCTGCCTGTGGCTGGTTATCTTTGTAAACCGATTAACCTGATGAAGTCCAATTACCGCCTGTTTCTGTTAGTAGCTATTTTGATGTTCGGAGGAGCTATGATTTCCGAGCAACTGCTGATGAAGCAGAAAACAGATTTCGAAGGTATTGCTGCCGATGCCCGTCATTGTCTTGATAAGCTCGAAAAACGGAGTCTTGCTTCCCTCAATCAAATTGCTGAGAAAGTCACTGCACAGGGACTTCCGGCAGTAAGGAATTATACTGGTGATGTAGAAGGGCTCAGCATTTCCATTTTCAGAAACGATTCGTTATTATGGTGGTCAGATAACAGCGTATTACCCAAGCGATTGATGTTTACGCCTGGTTTTTATTTTCAGAAAAACGGATGGTACGAAACTTTTTCGGTGAAGAAAGGCGATTTCACCTTCATTGGTATGTTGAAAATCCGCAATCAGTATGCTTTCCAGAATCGTTTTTTGTCTAATGATTTTAATCCCGGACTCGATATTCCGCCATCCGCCATTCTGTATGAGAAAGAACATCCTGGATCATTTGCGGTGCAGGGTAGTTCGGGCAAACCACTTTTTTATCTCGCATTTCCAAATAGCAACCATGTGAGCCGGGATCATCCGGTGATTGCCTTCATTTATATTTTAGGATATCTGCTGTTGTTGCTTGCCATCTATCACTTTGTAAAACAAAAATCGGGGAGTGAGCAAAAAGCGGGATTGATGACTCTGGCGGCGCTAATTGTCACCAGGGTACTGAGTATTTACTTCAATTTCCCGGCTGCTTTATACGATTTGTCTTTGTTCAGTCCCAGTTACTATGCAAGTTCGTTGGTTCTGAATTCGCTTGGTGATTTACTGATCAGTGCTTTGGTAATAACCTATCTCGTAAATGTAATGTTCAAGCTGCTGGGCACACAACCCGGTAACAGACTTGCAACGGCATCAGGATTCACGGTGCCGGTAGTGTTGACGCTGTTGTTACTTTTCACGTTTTTATATTCTGTATTTATCAATTATTTACTGGCGGGGCTCATCATCAATTCCAGAATTTCATTCAACATCAATAATGTTTTTGAGCTGAATATTTACAGTCTGGTTGGTGTTGTAATTATCGGAATTCTGCTCTTTTCTTTTTATCTGGTTTGTGATGGTGTTGTGCGTTTCATTCAGCGAACGAAGACAGGAGTTCGTAAAATGTTCATTTTATTTCTGATCACACAAGGAGTGTTTTTATTGATGCTGTTGCTGTTCCGCGAGTCCTCCTTATTTTGTGATTATGGAATCAGTGCCTATTTGCTGACGAATTTTTTAGTGATCTACAGCGGATACATCCGCAGGAACATGCGGAATATTATTGCCTTTACAAGGTATTTACTCATTGTGTTCGGATTCAGTATTTATGCAGCGCAAACCATTTCTGAATTTAATAAAGTACGTGAAAAGGAAAACCGGAAACTGCTTGCCGGAAAACTGGAAAATGAACAGGACCAGATTGCAGAATATCTTTTTGATGACATTGCAGATAAAGCATCCAAAGATAAAGTCTTGCGATCGTTCTTTGAAAGTTCTTATGATCAGTTAGTAAGTAATGCATCCACCGAAGAAGTGATTTCACGTAGGATGGCGCAATTGTATTTTACCGGTTACTGGGGAAAATATGATATAGCCATCAAGTGTTTTAATATGGATGGTTTGCCGATTAATACCGGTGGCGACCCAACCTGGAACCTCGATTACTTCAATGTGATCATCAATGAAGAATCTACACCAACGTACAGTCCCTACCTTCGTTTCTCGGGCAATAATGCCGGACGAATTTCTTATATCGGGAAGCTTCCGGTTTATGCAGTAACCGATAATGAAGTTCAAACCGGAACCATTATTGTTTCACTTTCATCAAAGCCTTTGCAGGATGGTGATGGATTTCCGGAATTGCTGATCAGTGATAAAATCCCGCAGAAGCGTGACATCTCCAATTATTCTTATGCACATTACAGAAATCAGGTTCTGGTAAATCAGTTTGGTAAATTTAATTATCCGCTTAACAGCAAAAGTTATGCATCACAAATTGATCGCGAAACCAAAGAAAAGTTTGTAGTGATAGAAGGATATTCGCATCTAATTTATAAAACTGGTGATGAAGGCATGCTGATTGTAAGTATCGAAACTCCGGGCATTATGGAGTTTGTGACTTTGTTTTCTTATCTGTTTTCATTTTATGGATTTTGTTTTATCTTAATTTATGCAATCATATTACTTTCCAAAAACAAAGGCCAGATCAGCATAAATTTCAAGAACCGGATTCAGGCTACGGTACTCATCATTGTGGTGACTACTATGTTGCTTATTGGTGGTGCTACGGTTTATTACATCTTCAATAACTACGTTACCAATTTAAGTTATAGTGTGAATGAGCGACTGAAGTCGATGTTAATTGCCATTCAGGATGAGTTAAGCAAACGTGCTATTGAAAATAATGAGATCACCGATGAGTTGAATTATTCTTTTTCGAAACTTGCGGGAACTTTATCAATCGACTTTAATATTTATACACCTGAAGGTCGATTGGTTTACAGTACGCAGCCCAAAATTTATGATCAGGGAATTATATCCCGCAGGATGAACCGCGAGGCACTCAATCATTTGGCGGTCGATGATAAATCGTTGCATATTCAGTTTGAAGAAATTGGCAAGCTCCGTTATTTATCGGCATACGAACCGGTTCGGAATAATAATTTCAATACCATTGGATATGTCAATCTTCCCTACTTTGCGCGACAGGATGAACTGAAAAAAGATATCTCATCTTTCCTGGTTGCACTGATCAATATTTACGTGTTGTTGTTTGCGTTTGCCATTTTTATCACGTTCATGATATCGAGTCGCATCACCAAGCCATTGCAGCTAATTCAGCAAAGGCTAGGGAAAATTAAACTGGGCAAACGAAATGAACTTATTGAATGGACGCATGACGATGAGATTGGTTCTTTGGTGAAGGAGTACAATCGCATGGTTACGGAATTATCGGAGAGTGCCGAATTACTGGCGCGTTCAGAGCGGGAAAGTGCCTGGCGGGAGATGGCCAAGCAGGTTGCGCATGAAATTAAAAATCCGTTGACGCCAATGAAGTTGGGTGTGCAGCATTTACAACGAGCATGGAAGGAACAGAGTCCGAATCTGGAAAGTATCATGCAACGTTTTTCGCAGACTTTGATTGAGCAGATTGATACGCTTTCGAATATTGCAACCGAGTTTTCGAATTTCGCTAAGATGCCGAAAGCCAATAATGAGGAAACCGATATTGCACTCATCTTGCGCAATTGTGTTACGCTGTATGGTGAAAATGAATCGGCAACCATCACTTATTACGAGCACAAAAGCGGGCCATTCATGGCTTATGCCGATAAGGAACAAATGATGCGGGTGTTCTCGAATTTGTTGAAGAATGCCATTCAGGCGATTCCCGATGATCGGAAAGGACATGTGCATGTAGAAATAAAAACGGAAGGTTCGAAACTGGTTGCTTCAATCAAAGACAATGGTGTAGGAATTCCGGAAGAGGAGCGGGGTAAGATATTCACGCCCAACTTCACAACCAAAACAGGAGGTACGGGATTAGGGCTTGCCATGGTGAAGAATATAGTGGAGCAGGCAGGTGGAGCAGTGTGGTTTGAATCGGAGCCGGGAACCGGAACAACATTCTTTGTTTCGATGCCGGTTTTTAATGGTTCTATTCCGCCACTTCAGGCATAATTTATAACTTTGACGCGATAACCGGATCGATGCCGGCAAAACAGTTATGACAACTCAGAATTCACGCCCAATCAGGGTATTAGTTGCAAAAGTAGGTCTCGATGGACATGATCGGGGTGCCAGAGTAATTGCCGCTTTTTTGCGGGATGCAGGCATGGAAGTGATTTATACCGGTCTGCGCCAAACACCTGAAATGGTTGTAAATGCTGCCATTCAGGAAGATGTGGATGTGATTGGCGTAAGTATTTTGTCGGGGGCACACATGACTGTTTTCCCGAAAATCATGAATCTGCTGAAAGAAAAAGGGGTGAATGATGTCTTGCTCACCGGAGGCGGAATTATTCCCGATGAGGATATGAAAAAACTGGGAGAAATTGGTGTTGGCAGGTTATTCCCTCCGGGCACCGATACCTCTGAAATTGTAACTTATATAACTAATTGGGTCGCTGCAAACCGATCTTACTAAATATACTATGGCATTCGAAAATCTATTAACCACCAATGAAGATGGCGTATTTACCATCACCATTAACCGCCCCGATAAATTAAATGCACTCAACAAAAATACCATTGCTGAAATAGGTGTTGCTGTTGCTCAGGCTGTGGCCGATGGTTCTGTTCGGGTAATTATTCTTACCGGTTCGGGAGCAAAAGCTTTTGTTGCGGGAGCAGATATTTCGGAGTTCAGCAGTTTCAGCGAAGCAGAAGGAATGGCACTTGCACAACATGGCCATGATGTGTTTAACAGCATTGAAAGAAGTCCAAAACCTGTGATTGCAGCCATCAACGGATTTGCCTTAGGTGGTGGTTGTGAACTGGCAATGGCTTGTCACCTGCGAGTTGCTGCTACGAATGCAAAATTTGGTCAGCCGGAAGTGAAGCTGGGATTGATTCCCGGATATGGCGGAACACAACGTTTGCCGATGTTGATTGGTCGTACCAAAGCATTGGAATTGCTGATGACTGCCGATATGATTGCCGCACCGGAAGCACTTGCGCTGGGATTAGTGAACTATGTTACCGAACCCGATCAGCTGTTGCCGAAGTGTCATGAAATTGCAGGAAAAATAAAAAATCAGGCACCGCTTGCTATTGCCGGAATTATACGAAGTGTGAATGCGTACTATGGTGATGAACCAAATAGTTTTGGTTCGGAAGTGAAAGAATTCGGAAAGTGTTTTATCACGGAAGATTTCACCGAAGGAACCAATGCATTCCTTGAAAAACGTCAGGCATCATTTAAAGGAAAATAAATTGCGATCTGTACGGATCATAGTGACAGGCAAAGTGCAGGGTGTATTTTTCAGAAAATATACGCTGATGAAAGCAAATGAAACCGGTGTCCAGGGGTTCGTGAAAAATTTGCCTGATGGAAATGTGCACATTGAAATATCCGGAAATGAAGATGCAGTGAATGATTTCATCGCATGGTGTTATACCGGTTCACCAAATGCTGTAGTTGAAAAAGTTGAAGTTCTTGAAATGGAACCCGTAATATTCAGGAATTTTGAAATTCACTACTGATTGCAATAGAATGATTCAATTAAACCCCGCTATTTAAATTGGGTACACTCCGGAAACTTGCAGGTCAGTCGGCTATTTATGGGCTGAGTAGTATTGTTGGCAGATTTCTGAATTATCTGTTGGTGCCTTTGCACACCAATATTTTTAAACAGCCCGGTGAGTACGGTGTGGTCACCGAATTGTATGCTTATATTTCTTTTCTGATGATCATCTATACCTATGGTATGGAAACATCTTTTTTCCATTTTTCAGAAAAAGAAAAAGCCGATAAAAACAAAGTCTTCAGCACCGGTATGATTACTTTGTTTGTAACTACGTTTTTATTTTCGGGCCTCATTATTTTTTCTTCCGAAACCATCGCAGGTTGGCTCGATTACAAAAAGCATCCCGAATATATTACCTGGATGGCATTGATCATTGGGTTCGATACGTTTACAGCATTGCCTTTTGCGCGGCTCCGACAGCAATCGAAAGCACGAAGGTTTGCCATTCTTAAGCTGGTGAATATTATGGTGAACATCGGCTTCAACATGTTTTTCTATATCATACTTCCGGTGTGGAATAAAGCCGATGGGGGAACACTTCACAGCATCGCGAAAGCCATTTACAATCCTTCCATTGGTGTGGGTTATGTATTTATTTCCAATTTGCTGGCAAGTGCCATTACGCTGTTGCTGATGATTCCTGAAATGCGATTCAGCAGATCCGATTTCGATAAACAGCTACTCGGTAAAATAATACTCTATTCGTTTCCGCTATTGATTGCCGGTCTTGCCGGGATGATTAATGAAACACTCGACCGCATCATGGTAAAGTTTTTATCCCCTGAACCGGGTTCCGCCATGAAGCAACTTGGAATTTATGGTGCCTGTTACAAATTGTCGATTTTAATGACACTGTTTATACAGGCATTCCGCTATGCCGCCGAACCATTTTTCTTTTCGCAATTTAAGAAAGAAGATGCAAGAAAAGTATATGCCATGGTGATGAAGTACTTCGTAATTACCTGCGCAATTATTTTTCTGGCAATCATGATGTATCTCGATATCATCAAATATTTCATAGGTAAAACCTATTGGTCGGGATTGAAAGTGGTGCCTGTTCTGCTGATTGCGAACATGTGTCTCGGAATTTTCTTTAACTTAAGTATGTGGTACAAATTAACGGGACAAACCCGCTATGGCGCCTACTTCGCTGTCTTCGGAGCTTTCATCACCATTGCTGCGAATATGATTCTGATTCCTAAAATGGGATACATGGGAGCTGCATGGGCAACACTCATTTGTTATGCAAGTATGATGATTGCATCTTATGTTACGGGACAAAAAAATTATCCGGTGCCATACGAAACCAAACGAATTCTCATTTATGTGCTCTTCGCTATCGGACTCTTTTTCGTGAGCAAAGGCATTGCTTCCATGCTTGAACCAACAGCAGTTTTACAACTCATCATCAATACGATTTTACTCGGTACTTATATGTTCGTCTTATCGCGCTACGAACGTCCGCCGGTAGAACTCAAATAAAAATTTAGTTATGAAAGTAAATATCATTAATCAATCACATCATCCGCTTCCTGCTTATGAAACATCGCTTTCAGCAGGAATGGATTTACGAGCAAACCTGGATGCAGAACTGGAGCTAAAACCACTTCAACGCATGCTGGTTCCAACGGGATTGTTCATTGAACTTCCTGCAGGATATGAAGCACAAATTCGTCC
Source organism: Bacteroidia bacterium (assembly GCA_016788065.1). Lineage (GTDB taxonomy): Bacteria > Bacteroidota > Bacteroidia > AKYH767-A > OLB10 > JADKJB01. Next base: position 24,566 of record JAEUTI010000011.1, read on the forward strand.
CCGTAGCGGACTAGCTTTCAAGCATGGTTTAACCGTTCTGAACTCACCGGGAACCATTGATGCCGATTACCGTGGTGAAATTAAAGTTCTGCTCATTAATTTGTCGGATACCTCATTTGTCATTAAAGATGGAGAACGAATTGCCCAGATGATTGTGGCTCCGCACAGCAGGGTGGAATGGGAGCAAACCGATGCTTTGAACAGCACCGAACGGGGAGCAGGTGGTTTCGGTCATACCGGAACCAAGTAAATAGTTGAAAATCAAATAAATAAAATTCCAATAGACCGTATTTTAGGCGGTTTGAAAGGTAAATAATAACGCAGGGTTTTGTACTTTTGCGCTTCGAATCAAACGATTACACTTTAAATTCAAAGTTTTATGAAAATTATTGTTCCAATGGCAGGTATGGGGAAAAGAATGCGTCCACATACGTTAACAATTCCAAAACCATTAATTCCGGTTGCAGGCAAACCAATTGTGCAGCATCTGGTTGAAGATATTACCAAGGTATGTCATGAAAAAGTAGATGAAATTGCTTTTGTCATAGGGAATTTTGGTAAGGAAGTGGAACAAAATTTAATTCGTATTGCTGAAGAGCAAGGTGCTAAAGGAAGTATTTACTATCAGGATGAACCACTGGGAACAGCGCATGCTATTTTGTGTGCTGCACCTGCACTAACAGGCAAAGTGGTTATTGCTTTCGCAGATACTTTATTCAAAACGGATATGATTGCCGACACAGAAAATACCGATGGTTATATCTGGGTTTCAAAAATTGATGATCCACGAATGTTTGGTGTGGTGAAGCTGGATGGAACAGGTGTGATTACCGATTTTGTGGAAAAACCACAAACTTTCGTCTCTGATCTGGCTATTATTGGTATTTATTACATTAAAGATGGTGATAATCTGAAGGCTGAATTACAATATTTGCTCGATAACGATATCCGCGACAAGGGTGAGTATCAGTTAACCAATGCTTTGGAAAATATGAAGCAGAAAGGCAAGAAATTGCGTGCTGCCACCGTTGAAGAATGGCTCGATTGCGGAAATAAAGACGCAACCGTATTTACCAACAACCGAATGCTTGAAATTAAAAAAGGTGCTGCTGCAAATCTGGCGACTCCATCCGACATAAAAAATTCAGTCATCATTCAACCTTGCTTTATTGGAGAAGGTGTGAAGATTGAAAATTCTGTTGTCGGGCCACACGTATCTGTCGGAAAGAACACAGCTATTCGGGGATCTATAATTAAAAATTCTATCATTCAAACCAATTCGGTGATCAATTCCGGATGCATCGATAATTCCATGATCGGAAATTTTGTAAATCTCACCGGTGAGGTTCGCGAATACAGCATGGGAGATTATACCACTGAACAATAAATGACAAATTATTCCCGGTTTTTAAGAGTTTCGTTTTTGCCGTTTGCATCATTGCTACTGGTGTTTGCAATTAGTTCGTGCAAGCCATCTGAAAAAGCAACGCAAACAGCAAAAGCACCTGCAACTACATCCCCGAAAGGGAAAAAGCAGTTGACCGAAGAAGAACTGATTAACCTCAAATTCTTATTCGTAAATGCAACCAAAGAACGTGCTTTGGGAAATGATGATAAGGCTGCGGAATTATTTGCACAGTGTATTCGCATTGATGGCGGCAATCATGCATCTATGTATGAACTGGCACGTATTTATGCTGAGAAGAGAAAACTTACCGATGCCTTGTTTTTTGCCCGTAGTGCGCGACAATTAGATCCGCAAAATGAGTGGTACCGGATTTTCCTTGGTAACCTGTACATGTCTGCGAAAAAAGGTCCTGAAGCAGAATCAGAATTTTCATCATTATACAAAGATCATCCACGCAATCTCGATTATGCTTTTAAGTATGCATCGGCATTGTTGTTTAATGGAAAAATTCAGGAAGCGATTAAAGTATATGATAAGGTTGAAGATGAAATAGGCGTTTCCGCTGACCTGTCAGTTGAAAAAGAACGTTTGTGGTTGCGTCTCGGAAAAGTGGATAAGGCAGCAGAAGAAATTGAGAAGCTGATTGCAAGCGATCCTAAAAATATAAAACACTATTCCTTGCTGGTAGAATTATATCAGGTGAATAACATGCCTGAAAAAGCCTATGAGTCTATTCAGCGCATGCAAGGTGTGGATGCCGGTTCTCCCTATGTGATGCTTGCTCTTGCAGAATATTATCGCAGCACAAATCAAAAAGAAAAATCGTTTGAGCAATTAAAACTTGCTTTCGGAAATAAGGACCTGGAAACAGATCTGAAATTAAAAATTATTACTTCCTACATGCCACTTGTGGAAGGAAGTCCTGAAATGATGGATCAGGCTACTACGCTTTCGCAGATATTTGCTGAAACAAATCCTGAGGATGCAATGGCGCTGGCAATTTATGCCGATTTCCTGACCATGAATCAGAAGTATGAAGAAGCAGCAAAAAAATATGAAGCATCGTTGCTCATCAACAACAAAACGTTTATCGTTTGGCAGCAATTGTTGATTTGTCAATCACAGTTAAACGATTTCCCTGCCATGCTGCGTACTTCCACCGAAGCATTAACCTTATTCCCCGATCAGTCGATTGTTTATTTGTTCAATGGTATTTCCTTATCGCAATCGGATCGTCATGAAGAAGCGGTATCTATATTGAATGCCGGAAGCAAACTTGTTGTCGATAACGATTTTCAGTTGATTCAATTTTACAGTAACCTCGCCGACAATTACAATACGCTCAAAAAATATGAGGAATCGGATGCAAATTTTGAGAAGGCTTTGAAATTAGATCCTCGCGATCCTTTGATTCTAAATAATTACGCATATTATCTTTCTGTGCGGAAAGTAAATCTTGAAAAAGCTGAAAGCATGTCGAAGCTTTCCAATGAAATTCGTCCCGATCAGGCTTCTTATGAAGATACCTATGGATGGATACTTTTTGAGATGGGAAAATACAATGATGCTTTAATCTGGTTGCAGAAAGCACTCGATCATGGTGGTTCTGCAAACGGCACCATACTGGAACACATGGGTGATGTGCTATTTAAATTAAACAGAAATACCGAAGCACTCGATTACTGGAAACGTGCTAAGGAAGCAGGCGATACAAGCGATAAGATAGATCAGAAAATAAAGGACCAGAAATTCTATGAGTAATTGTTACGGCAGGATTCCGGTAATTTTATTTGTTGTTGTTATTGCTATCATGACGGGTGTGTCATCGTGCAAAACACGACACAAAGCGCAGGTGCCTGTTGTTAAGGATGAAAAAAATCCGGATGATAAATCGGCTCCCGATCTGCAGCAATTGATTTATGACAATTCTTTTAAAGTAAATTCGTTTTCTGCTAAAGCATCTGTAAAAACAAATATTGGTGATCAGTCGAATTCATTTAATATAAACCTGCGTGTTAAAACCGACAGCGTAATCTGGATTTCAGTGAGTCCCTTGTTGGGAATTGAAGTTGCCCGAGTGATGATCACCAGAGATTCGGTTAAGTTTATGGATCGCCTCAATAACAAGTATTCAAATTCTGATTTTCGTTTTTTCAATGATCTGCTGAATGTAAATATCGATTTCGAAATCATACAGGGAATACTAACCGGAAATTTATTCTCGTATAAGAAAAATAAGTTTAACTCCGTTTATATCGAAGATAAGTATTACATCCTGAGTACACTCAGTAAAAGAAAACTGAAGCGTTCACTCGAAGATATTGATCCCAACAAACCAATAGTACAGGATATGTGGGTAAGTTATCAGAACTATCGGATCACCCGTTTAAGTGTAGAAGATCAGCGATTGCAAAAATCTTTATTAACCGATTATTCCGACCATCGCCAAACGGAAGGCGGACTCTTTCCTTTTTTATCAAAGACAGTTGTGAAGGCCGAAAAGCAAGTGAACATCGAAATTGAATATAATAAAGTTACCATTAACAGTGATCCCGAGTTCCCATTCAATATTCCGTCAGGCTATGAGAAGATGCGGTAAATTTCTGTTGTTGTTGTGGCTGCTACTGCTCACAATTCCTGCCATTCCGCAAAGTAAAAAGGAGCTGGAGCGGAAAAAACAGCAGCTGCAAAGAGAGATTGATCAGACTAATAAGGAACTGAATGCAACTGCGAAGAGTAAGAAGTTAACTGCCTCTCAGGTTGATGCGCTTAAGAAAAAAATTAAACTTCGTCAGCAATTAATCGGCACCATCAATTCTGAGTTAGATGGATTGAGTAGTCAGATTACCACCACATCCGGTGAAATAACATCGCTGGAACATAAGATGGAACAACTACGGAATGAATATGCCAACATGGTACGATTCGCGCAACGCAATCAGGGAAGCTACCAGAGGTTGATGTTCATTTTTGCTTCCGATGATTTTAATCAGGCATTCAAGCGACTTAAATATCTTCAGCAGTACAGTGATAGTCGCAAGCGACAGGCAGCATTGATCGACAGCACACAATCGCAACTCAGCAACCGTAAGTCGGAACTTGAGGCTAAGAAGAATGAAAAGACCAGCTTAAGAAATCAGGAGCTGCAACAAAAGCAGGAGCTTGAAAAAGATAAGAAGGAGCAGGATAAAGTGCTTGCCAATTTGCAGGATCGCGAGAAAAAACTGAAGAAGCAATTAGCAGAAAAACAAAAAGCAAAACAACGTCTCGATCGCGCTATCGATAATTTGATTCGGAAAGAAATTGAAGCTGCCAAGAAAAAGGCAACTGCATCTGGAAAGAAAAATGTGACCAATGCGAATGTCTTTTCGCTGACTCCAGAATCGCAGAAGCTGTCGAATAGTTTTGCCGGCAATAAAGGTAAGTTGCCATGGCCTGTTGAGAAAGGAAATATCAGCAGCAGCTTTGGTGAGCATCCGCATCCGGAACTAAAAGGAATTGTGGTGAAGAATAATGGTATTGATATTCGTTCAACACCTAATTCACAGGCGCGTTCGGTGTTCGATGGTGAAGTGAGTGGCGTAATTACCATTCCGGGTTCTAACAGTGCGGTGATTATCAGGCACGGTGAATACCTTTCGGTATATTCCAATCTCGAGTCGGTTTATGTGAAAAAAGGGGATAAGGTGACCACGCGACAAAAAATCGGGCAGGTTTACACCGATCAGGCTGAGGGCACTACCGAACTCCATCTGGAAATCTGGAAAGGGACCACTAAACTTAATCCGGCCCCCTGGTTGGCAGGAAAATAGCCAAATCCGAAAATATTTTGTATTTTTGCAGCACTAAATAAAGAATAAATCATGTCTACGCTATTGATACTAGGGTTTCTGGGCGGCATCGGCGGTACCGAAATCATCCTGATTATTGTGGTTTTACTGCTGTTTTTTGGCGGGAAGAGAATCCCGGAACTGGCAAAAGGGCTGGGAAAAGGTATCCGTGAGTTCAAAGATGCTACTAATGGCAAATCTGATGAACCAAAGGAATTGCCTAAAAAAGATTGACATTCAATAACTTAAATAACTTTTAAGCTGTTTCTGAGCCGGAAACAGCTTTTTTTGTGTCTGGTCGTATTTTTATTCGATTTTAAACTTGAAAGCTTCTTAGTTACTTTGCACTATGTATTATCTGAAATGTAATCATTGTGGACATGCTAATGAACTGAAAACGGAGTTCCTCACGTTTTGTAATCAGTGTGGTAAAAAGTTAAATTCCAATTTTCAGGAGTGGAGCAAAGAGCATCCGGGTGCCAGCTTCGACGATTATAAAAAAATGGTAGGAACCACCGATTTGCAGGTGCTGAAAGAGGGGCCATTTCAAAAAAAGAAAAAGTTCCCGATAATAGCCGGTGTTCTGGTTGGAGTGGCATTCATGGGATTATTCACGTATTATATGACGAACATGTCGGGAGTTAGTATTCTCTCTCTGATACGTTCCGGAAAAACTCCTGATTCTATTATACAAAGTAAATGGGAGCGATATAATTTCGGTCGCTTTGGTTTGTCGGTTGAAGCGCCTGTTAAACCGGAAGCAGTAGAGCTTGCTATTCCTGATGAGGTTAAGCAACAGATAAAAGAAATGGAAACATTTCAGTATGCACCGCTCAACGGATTTGAAATGATGGTGAGCAGTGTGTTGTATTCGGAAGGCATTACTGCGAGTCTGGAAGGTGCTGCAAACGGTTCGCTGAATGAGATTGTAAATAAGCCCGGAGTAAGTAATTTTGAATTCAAGGATAGTCCCGTTACATACAATGAAGTGAATGGTGTTCTGATAAATGGCAGTTTTCATTTGAATGGTGTTTTTATGCGATTCAGCACTGTTATTTATACTCGCAATTCACACATGTGGCAAGTGTTGGTATCGTGGCAGGATCAAGATGCGAATGGTAAGATTGCCGCTGAGCGAATTCTTGATTCGGTGGAGATTAATTATTACGTGAAAACTATTTGATACACTATTGCCGGAAGCAAGTAAATTCCTGTGCGATCACCCATTAAAAAAAATAAAATGAACGGAGCTCATATTCACCTGCTGTTAAATCATGTTCCTATTCTGGGATCTGTCTTTGCCCTTTGTTTGTTGTTGTATGGTATCTTTTTTAAGAATCGATCCATACTTTATGCGGGACTGGTTACGGTGGTCGTGACTTCGTTAATCGGGATTCCTGCTTTTTTATCGGGTGAAGAAGCGGAGCACATGGTGGAGCCAATCATTGGCATTAACCGTGAGGCATTGGAAGAGCACGAAGACATGGCCGAAATCGCATTTTGGGCGATGCTCATGAATGGGGTGATTGCTCTGGGGACATTATCGTCGGGGCGCAAAACCGGTACTCCTGCGCAAGCGTTGGTATGGCTTAGTCTGTCGGGTTTATTGCTGGTGACGGTGCTAATGGCCCGCACGGGAGGTTCCGGAGGCGAAATCAGGCATACAGAGATCCATTTGCAGCAGTCTGAGCACGATTGATCAGTTAATCATGATAATTATCAGGCAGCGGGCTTGACGTTGGTCATGCCAAACCAATAATCAATTCCTCAATTTTGTTGTAACTAAAACAACAAACTTATGGAAGGAATTAAAATGGAAGTTTTGCATCAGGAGCATCTGGAATGGTTGAATAAACTGGACTTTTACAAAGATGACATTGCAATTCTGAAAAGAAGAATCGAAGAGGTAGCTGCAAAAAATACCGGTCACGATGTGATGGCCATGATAGAGCATTTCCAGAATCAGCTCATCATTCAGCGCAACGAACTCGACGAGTTCAGGCATGCCATTAAAGAACACGAAAACGAATTAGAGGCGGCTGTCAAATCGAACCCCACAGCCACCAACCGCCAACGCCTAAGCGACGATCCCATGCTCAGAACCCGCATGGAAAGATACGAAACCATCTTTAATGAATTGCGAATGGAGTTGTATCGGTTTCTTTCGAAGAGTCTTTAAAAAGTATTATACGATTTTTTGCGCACCCCTTTGGGGTGCTTTTTTTTTGGGGGGGTGGGGGGGTGCTAAAAAGTAAATTCAATGTAGACACAATTTTGGAGAGTAGTAAATTCCAATTTAGTTTCGTAGTTTTTTGTGGTCTAAAACCTTAGAGATTACTCATCTCTAAACTTAATTGTTACAAATTGATACATTTACTCTTAGAATTATTTTTTTAAGTGCTTTTCAGTTCAAGTAGCTTCAGGCTTCCATTATTTAACTGGAATTCGGTTTATCCAGATCCAATTACTGACTAAATATCAATTATTTGAAAGTATTTGCTATTTTCGTAACATAAACATTTCCAATGAAACAGGATTTAGAATTCCCACAACAAATGACAAATAAAGAGGGTCAAAATATTGAGATTAACAAAGAGGAAGCTGTAGAATTTTATAAAAAGTTTTATCGTGACAATTTGTTAAATGTAGCAAATCGAAATAAGGCATTAAATGATTTGGAGCAATTGATCAGAAAGCATTCAGTAAATGTTGATAGCAACTTTTTAATAACTCAATATTCCTTTGAATCAGAAGCGGAAGATGTCTTAAAAAAGCACTTTTCTTCGGAAATCCTTCAAGGATTCAATAAAACCTTTAAGCCAGACTTAGATTTAGCTATTGGTGATTCGAAGAACTTATTGCAACTGTATTTGCATGCCATGGCTTATGAAACAGATCTTAAGAAAAGGCAAAACTCTTACAGAATTGAATATTTGAGATTTGTATATGACTGTTTAAATGATTATGGGTTGCATAAATATATTTTAGAAAGAGATATAGCATTTAAACGTTATAATGTTGTAGTGCACTATTTTGACACCAATAAATTACGAGACTGTGATGAAAAAATGTTGATAAACTATGACATGCTTAAAGAAAATTATTTGACCCCATATAAGCAGCAGTTGCCAATAAAGATAAATGGCAAATTGATCTTTTTTAAAGATATAATTAGCATTCAAATTACATCCACATTATTAATGGATGATGAAATCTATTTATTGGGTTTAAGGGAAGGTTGGAAATGGACAGAGAAGTCTAAAAACAAATATGGGCTAATATTAGCCTCTTGTGATGAAACTGACGAATTGACAACTAATCCATTCTTACCAGAATCTTTACCGCATGCTCGCATTTCTCAACAATGCATAAATGAACTTAAGAAATTACAGTCTCAAGAATATAACTTTAATAAATTGATTTTGCTTTTAGAAGAGTTAAATATGAATATGTCAAAAGGAAACTTTTACAGCGTTTCAATGCTAACCAGAGCAATTATTGATCACATTCCTCCATTATTCAATGCAAAAAATTTCAGTGAGTTTGTTGCCAATCTTAAGGGCACATCCTTTAAATCAATCATGACCAAACTTGATCAAACTTCCAGAAAAATAGCAGATATTAGCCTGCATCAATCTATAGAAAAGAAGGAAATACTACTTACGGAAACACAAGTAAACGTGTTTGCAGAATTAGAAACCCTAATTAATAAAATTATTTCTGAATATAAGTAATTGATCTGACAAATATGTTAATCAATAAGCTTGAACAATAAGCTTGACCTATAAGCAACTCTCCTAATAAATGGCCTATATCATATCTATTTTTCATTTGCATACCTCGTAAAATACTTCGACATATAGCTTAATTATTTTAATAAAGTTTCAAGTTGCACGAACTTCAACAAATTACTCACTCAATTGACCAAATCCAACATTTGTTTTTGCTCCAATTCCAATAGTTGTTAAGACATGCATGAACAATTTAAGTTTAAGAGATGGTGACAGAAGAGAAGAATCTGCAGCCGTATTATCATGTACATAAAATCCAAATCGAAAGCTGATTCCGGGTCTAACTTTAATAAAAGTTATAGGATCTGGTTCCTTTAGTATTACATCCTGGAGAGGGATTCCTTTTTTGAAATGAGGTGTAATTGTTTCTTTATCAAGAATTTCGGTATTTTTTGTATTCTCAAGCATAGCATCAAAAAATACATCTCGTTGATATATTGAAAGTTTATTATCATTTACAATTCCATTAAAAATTTCATTTTCAATCGCAGATATATATTTTTGATTCAAAGGATCGCTTCCTGAATTTTTGTCTTTTATGCCATGTATGAAATTTAATAAAAAGAAAGTTTGATTTTCCTTTATCTTTAAGGCTTTGTCTGTTAAACGTATCTTTCTTTGATTAGACCAATCGGGAAAAATACTTCTCAGAACTCCTTTGATACTGCTTCCTGGTATATATGGCAAACCTGATGTGTAATCAAACGAAAACCCCAATTTAATCTCACCTTTGTACTTAATTTCATGTGAATATCCTGCACCAATTAATAATCCGGGATTAAGAATTTTGAGACAAAAAGACTTCGAATTATCAAATTGCAAATTTTCGAATAGATTCTTAATAAAAGAGCCATCTACTGAAATGTTGAAAGAACGACTTAAAATCGCCTCATTCTTTTTCTCAAAATAGACTTTGTATTTTTCGCTTTTTCGATCACTCAATATTAAAGAAAAGTCGAGTTCTTTATCAGAAAAATATCGAGTATTAAATAACAAATGTAAGTTTGCGTTATTCATAATTTTGCAGATTGTATGTTCTTAGAATCAACTTTAGAGCGATACATGCATGAACAATATTGTGTACATGTTGCTCTTTATCAAAATCTGAAGCAACTTTATAGTTATCAATGAATTTTTCTAAGGTCAATTCACTTTTATTTATAGTAAAGAGTATGGCCTTTAGAACATTATTCGGATCAGCTTCCTTTTTGCTTGAAGCATGCTTCTTTACAATATTATTCTCGATAGGCTTAGAATACAATATTAAAGTCGGTAAAAGTCCTATTTGGATCAATTTTGGACCAAATGCATTGATATAACTTTGATATTCTTTGTTGGTGATCTTTTCGTTTTCAATTATGCCGTATTTTTCAAGTGAAATGTCTGCATTATTGAAAAAGGATTTTATAAGGGACTTCTTTATCATAGTGAATCATATAAACATAGTTTACACCAGCCATAGCCAATTGATGCATTAGCTCCAATTTGCACAATTGGATTAGATTTCAAGGTTTTTTCGAACGCATTGCATTTAGATTCATATGAAATAAAGCTATAAAAATGCGTGTATCGAGGCAATACCTGCTCATAAAATAGATTTTTACTTATCCCGTGATCTAAATTGTTTCTAGCAATAAATGGTAAATTATAGTCATTTACTCTTCGAGCCAGATTGGAATGGTTGACCAATATTAAATTACCCCCAAACAGTAATTCAATTTCAGGGGTAATATCAAATGAATTAGGCCTTGTGATGATGATATCTTCTGCAGTATTGTTTGTTAGATTCTCTGCAGATGGGCTTAATTTTAAACCTTTATTCAAATCAATTTCTTTTAAAGAAAGCTTATGCAGAACATCCATCATTTTTTCATTGACAGGGAAGTGAAATAGTTTGGTTTGTTCAAGAAATGAGATTATTAATTCCGGGCTGGTCGCATTATAATATGGGTATGAATCACCACGGTAAGGAAATGAAAGTAATGTTGCTTCCTGAAAATAGTAGTTACCACGTTTCATCAGTTCAGTTTTCGCTTCATTTCTTTCTGAACCAAAGACAGCTATAAGATCTGCTTCAGGAAACTGTCTATTTGCTACTTCGAAATTTATCCTTTCCCTCAGAGCGCCCTTCAACCCGGAACCCGGAATACCAGGTAAATTAGTCGTAAAATCACGATAAATGAGATTGTCGATTATTCCTGAAGATTCTGAGCCTGAACCAACATGAAGATTAGCCTGATTAACGATACTAACTAATTGTGAATGAATCATATTTTTTCTAATGTAAATTGATTATAACCAATAAGTGAATAAGCTGGGTGAGCTTCAATCAGCCTGATGGCTTCATTTAGGACGCTGCCGTGAATATAAAAAACCGAACCAGAGTCATAAAATGTTTCTTTACCACCTTTAAAAGCGGTGTTCAGATCATCCTTTTGAGCAAGCCCGGCATAATTAATCGTTTTCGTGGAAGTACGAATATTCCTAAAATGAATTAGGCTACTCATACCGCCTTTAACGTAGTTCATGAATTCAGAACCTACTTTCAATGGACTTATAGCTGTCAATCTGTAATCTTCATTCATATCATAGTTTTCTTTTGAGTTTTCAATTCTTTCATCATCTAAAGAGCATTCACGAACTTCAAAACTAAACAAGCTACCTTCACCACCAACTTTACATATAAATTTGCCCAAGTGAGATAATCTTTCACTTAATACTATGTCAACTCCAAATGAAAAATTAGAAAGAAGCTTAACAACTTCTTTTTTGAAATAGCCATCAAGAGGTTCATCGGAAAAAGTGTTTTTTGCATTTGATGTGATTGTAAATCGTTTAAAAATATCCTGCTCAGTATAAAAATAAGTTTTGTTTTTATTTGTCCAAATCTTGCCAAAGTAGTACTGTTTATGATTAAAGTTAATATTTGAAACAGTTTCTTTTCGAAGAACTTCATTTACTGAAGACTCATATGCATTTGTTTCAGTAATTAGATGAGCAATGTTCTGGTTTGGATTTGATTGGAAGAAATCTTTTCTAAGCGGAGTAAGTTTAACAGCTTCTTGCGAATTTTTATTCTTATGAAGTATATATACTGGGCTTAATTTTCTAATTATTCCAAATGAATCGTTTCTCCCATTGAATGAAGTTGGTCCAATGAGAAAATCAGGTGAATTGGAAATCAGATTAATGTCAATAAACCCGTTTAGAATCGCATACCTAAGCGTACCGAGGATCGTTGTTTGCTGAGGCAGCAACATTGAACGAACGAAATAATTTTCTCTTCCACCATCAGCAGGGTTATAACTGGACTCACCTCCAAAAAAGTAGTGCGAGATGGGTTTGATTTCACATTGGTATATGAATTGTTTAGTTGTCATTTTCATCCAATCCCTTAGCAAAATTAATGTATCTTAATAAATTATAAGTCAATTCTAGACTGCTTTTTAACTCGCCTTGTTCTTTTAGAATAATTTCGTTTAAGAGAACTGTTGAACTTTCTAAATATTTGTTGGATGAGTAATCCTCAATATTATTTTTAAAGAAGTTAGTACGTCTGTTGAAATTGACACCAATATATTCATGCAAATCACTAAATTCATGTAAATTATGTATGAAACTATTAAGTAAATTATCCTTATTTGCAAATTTGAGGGTATCAAGAAATTTGGAATAAATAGCAGAATTGGGATCAAGTGAAAATTGAAACTTTCTTCCGGAATGCTTCCTCACAAGAATATTAAGGTGATTTACTTTCTTATTAAACTTCATCTCTGCAAGTAATTCATGGGCATTTATCAATGCCTCAGCTAAAGGGAATTTATAATAGAAGATGCTGATCCCAAAGGAAATCCCTAAGTCCGGCATGTTCTTTGAATTCACAGTGATTTTAAACTCCCTTTGAATTATTTTGCACAGTTCAATAATATCGGATCCATTACTTACAATTGGTGAGACAAATAAGAGGTCGTCACCACCTACATAAATCGGGACTGCTGAAAATTCTTTTAAAATATTGTAGGTATAATTTGACCAATTGAACATAGTCTCTGAAAACTTTAACTTTTCTACATCATTTAGTGTTGATAGATAATTACCAACGCCATCTGCATCTGCAGTTACAATTGCTACATATTTATGGTGAGACTTTATAACATTTTGCTGTACTAGATTTTTTAATTCTTTGAAAAATGAATTATCATTTTCTTCATTTGAATTAAAAAAGTACTTATTAATCAAGCTGCTTTTGTCTTGATTTGGAAGATTATGAAGCAAAGATGCGGTTGCTATTTCAAGCAAGCTTGGAAAGCGGTCATCTTGTTTAGTTTTATATTGCGATTTGAAAAATTCAGTATCTGGCAGTTTGTTAAATAATCTTTGAAGAAAACGATTTTCGTCAAATTCAATTATCCGGTTTTCAAGATCAGCCTGTTGGAGCAAATCTATAACACGGCTAATGTTCTCATGCGATGAATTGATAGAATTGGTATTAAGTAAGTCGTCAATATTTAATTTGATAGAATTTACTCTGAAATATTGTTGCGAAAATTTCAATGCCTCATCAAAATTAATTAAACCCGGAACCTGAATTAATGATGCATAATTTACCAAGACAGATTCGATAATGGATCGAACAATGTCAAGTTTCAGGTCAGATTTTGATGCTACTATTAATCTGTCCGGGTATGTACCAACTCCTTTTTTAGAACCTTCCTTTAATATTTCATGATTTGGCAAGATGAAGATTATTGAATCTCCATATTTTATTGTTAATTCGTTACAAATAGATTTCATCAGAAATGAAAAGGTGTATGAACAAAACCAAAGTTCACGAAGGCGACGGGCACTTCCAAGAAAACGTGTAATTGGACCAATTGTAATTCCTAAGTAATATGTCATGCCCTTGAATAAATTAGTTTGTAGTGTTTAGCAAGATTCATTTCTAAAAATTCTTTCAAATCAAATTCACCGCTTCCAGGAGCATAAATTGAGTCAAATTTTACTGTTTTAAACTCATATCGACTTTTACTCAAAACATCGAATTTAAATTCATTTGCAAATATGCTCTTATGAATTTCCCTAACTAATATATATATATTGTTGTTAATCAATTTATAAGTAAGAGGTGATGGGAAGCGCTCTATTTTATTATTCGCATCTCTTACTCCTATTTGAACTTTATCTCTAGACTTAAGAATGCGGTATTCATATTGATTAGGCATACCGAGCAGTATTCGTACAAATGCATATTGCAATTTATCTTTTTCAATTGTATTTCTGAAATGATTCTTAGATATAAGACTCAAAAGGTTTTTCTTTGAAAAGGATAAGTATATAAAATCTTTTTCCCAATAAACCGGCGGTCTTTTTGAAATGAAATATTTCTGTATTGCAGATTTTTCTCTCTTAGCTAAATCTTCAGATTTCAGAGCTTTGTATTGACTTAATGTTAACTCAAAAAACGGAATAAAGGAATTATTTGGAGTTAGATTCGCAATTGCTGACCAGCATAAAAAATATTCATTTGAGTATGCAATGGCTTCTACAAATTTACTTTCCTCAAAGGTAACATCTACTCCATCAATTTTCGATACAGTAAAGCTTCCAAATCCTTTCGTTTTTCGATTTCCAAAATTATTGCACATGTAGAACCCCGGAATATAAACTTTTATGGCATCAATTAGTTCGCTAAAATAGGATATGATTTCGAGTTGAATGATTTTGTAAATAAAACCGGAACCTTCACCAAAATAGTTACCCAGAATTTGTTTTGGAGTTTGGTTTCCTTTTTTCTGTGTTGAAATTTTGAATTCTTCATGTTGTTCACATTTGATTCTTAATTTGTAATTTAGCGCTTTGTTATTCTCTTTGTCGATAAACCAATCTTCTTCAATATTTTTTATTGTTTTGAGAAGCCACCTATCCAAAGCTGGTTTGATTTCACTTGCGCGCAAACCATTTTCGGGCACGCTTGATTTAGAATGAATTAGCGGTGTATGTTGTTTGAGATGTATAGTTGTTTTAAACATTTCTATTTGTTTAAGAATTTGTTAATTAGGATCGTGATTAAAGTCGCAATCACTGCCCATATGGTAACCACAGCAAATCTGGATATATCGAAATTGGTAAATGAAAGAACTTTAATGTCATCAATGAACCATGCAAAAAATGAAATTAATACCGATGCCGGCAGAAATTTACTCGCTATTCTGTTTAGCACTTTAGATTCATGATTCAGCACAAAACTTTTCAATTCTTCAACTTCGGCTTTTAGCATTTTAGCATCTTCCGGAATTCCCATTTGATTTTGTAACAAACTATAAAGTTCCATTCCTTGTAATTGTGGTGTTACCTGCCTGAAATAAATGCGATTAATAAAGATTAAATAGTTTTGGTGTAATTCTTCAATCAGATCTATTAGATCTCTCTTTAACCTAATTTTTCCTTTATTTCTCTTTTCTTTAATTTTCCCGGCAATAATTTGAACCTCACTTGAATACGAAACTATTGACCCATATTGAACCAATGAAAGCAAAACCATTTGATAATATTGATGTGTGAAGTGTTTCTTTATGAAATCTTCATTAAAATTTACTTTTTCACTTACCAATAAAACAAAAGAATACGGTGTTATGCCATATAATTGACTTGGCCCATCGGAATCTAACCACCTTTCGTAAGTTGCTGATTTATTTAGTTGTTTCAAAAAAGATTTCCCCTTACATGAAACTTGATTACCGTCTATATAAATCAATTTATGCCATTCGGGATCTGTTGTGTATTGATATTCATTAGTTGAATCTGACCATAATTTTAGTTTGTTTATGAGTGGGTCATTTTCAACACAGCACATTGTAAACATTCTATCATCACTAATTGGGTATAAATTGATTTTACGTTCAGGATTCAGCGGATTGAACGATTCTCCTAGTAGGCCGATGATATAATTTGGTAAGCAATTTATATTTTTCCCTAATGTTTCGATATTATCAAAATCCGTGAAACTATCCTCAGTTGACAGTAGACTGTTGAATTTAAAGGCTATATTTGAGGCAAGAAAGTTGGACTTTATCGGTTGGGTTAATTTGTTGGACACTTTTTCAGGATCTTCCGCTGTATTATCAAGGTATGCAGGATACACCCTTCGAAATACATCATTAAAACATCTGATCTCATCCAAATTTAATATTTCGGAATTTTCAAGAAAAAAAGAGATTACTCCAACTCCGGAGGAAAAGAAATTGACATGCACAGCTGTTAGACTTATTGACAATTGGGTAAGCTTTTTCTCTTTTTCGATCTGAATCGTAACTGATGAATCCTTATCTAATTTTGCTATGTACCGGCTGCAATCGGTAATATTTTCATTTTCGCTATGTCTTAGCACATCGTGAGTGAAACGATAAAAGTATCGCAGTTCATTGTAAGGGTTAAATAATTTTGCAGTTTCGCTGTTGATTGCAAATTTATATGGCTCGAGGGATGAAGCTTTATCCAGTATTTCGGAAATCGTTTCAATATTTTTCCGAGTGTTGAAAGAACTGGTTTTACGCTCGCTGATAGGCTGTTCTACATCCCATGTAAAACCGAATAAAAATATATGTGAACTGTTTGTTTTTTTCATGATTCTGTGCTCATCAACTCAAAATAACACTCTTTTAGTAACATTGCATCGTAATAAGCGTGATGGAGTTTTATACCGTGAATGCTTTCGGGAAAACTACTCAAACTATTTCTGCTGATATCCGTGGTTCCATTCCTGGCTAATATCATAGAATTCAAATCTATTGGAAACGGAGAAATATATTCTGGTAAGTTCGGTTTAAAACAAGGTAATTTGAAAAAAAATTTCCAATCATAATAGGCGACATCCGTGACTATTGTAACCTTGTAACTATCATCCTTATAACTTTCAATAAATTCGTATACACTCCTTGCTATTTGATGATAATTTCCACGAACACTTATTAAAGTATCAACTATTGTGGGCAAGTTTCCAAGCTGAGGAATTACATTTTGGTATACAAAATCTGAGCATGTATTTTTATTAAAATCATCACACTCGCCATAGAACCCATTGCCTGCTTCATCAACCAAAGCAATAGAAATTAGTTCCGACTGGAAGGTCAAATTTGTGAATTCCGTATCAAGAAAAATTAAAGTCATAAAAAGCGAATTGTATGATCAAATGTATAAAAAATATTTTGGAATTTCAAAATCTTTTTTCAAGAGTTATAGACTTCTTTTCGAATAAACTACTACTAAACACAATTATTAAAGGATAATTTAACTTCTGGTAGATATCCACCGGCGTAATTGCAACATCAACGAAGGTCGGCCTCTTTTGGGACTGTGGCGTGCAATAAAATACAAAAGTTTCACCCGTCTCAACAGCTACGTAGGTCAGTCCCTTCGGGGACAAACCAACTATATGAAAAAAACAATTACAATTTTGTCTCAAAACCAATGTAGGTCGGTCCCTTCGGGGACCGTGTTGTTCTGGTAAAGGTTGTAAAATAGTCTCAACACCTACGTAGGTCGGTCCCTGCGGGGACGGTAGTGCATTAGTGCTTCGCAAATGTAAATCGTCTCAACACCTACGTAGGTCGGTCCCTTCGGGGACGCGGAATATTCACGTTGGTATCAAAAACATGGGTCTCAACACCTACGTAGGTCGGTCCCTTCGGGGACATTTTAGTAATGGGTTTGCGTTACTTGGTAGTCTCAACACCTACGTAGGTCGGTCCCTTCGGGGACAACCAACCGAATAACTAAAAATTGAGAAGTCTCAACACCTACGTAGGTCGGTCCCTTCGGGGACAATTATTTCACATAAAATCAAAAATTATGTCTCAACACCTACGTAGGTCGGTCCCTTCGGGGACTCTTGGCAAATATATGAATTGTATTTCAATATATTACAAGGGTAAAATTCAGAAACCAACCTTATCATTTCAAAATAAATCATATCAACTGCAGGTTCTGAATGAACTTTTTATTTTCAACTAATATAGTGGTGATCATCATCATTATCAAGCTTATCTGAATTGTAGCCGTAAGCGAGTTTTTTAGCATTAGCATCAAGTATAAAGATTCGAATATTACTAATCTCAAAATTCAATTTCTCAACTTCTGTAATTAAATTACGTAATTGGGATTCTGAAATCCTGCATTGAAATACTCTTTTCTGAATTCTAAAACCAAAACCGGAAATCACCTTATCCGCTGCAGTGCGCTCCTTATCATTTGTAATATCGTAAACAACGAGATATTAACCGACTCCTCAGAAACCGATTGTATTTTGAATATATCTGTTCAAATTTTCCATTGAATAAAAGTTAGCGATTGAAAATCTTTAGCCCAACGTTTTTCTATCAGTGCTTGACAATAAATTTGTTCTTTCCAAATGAGTTCAGATCTGCACATTTTTCGATTAAGTTCAGCTTCAAATTCCAATAGGAATTTCCTTCAGCCTTTCATCCGAAGCTTTTTACCATATGTTTTTTAAAGCCGGAACACCTACATAGGTCGGTCCCTTCGGGGGCACGATACGATTGATATTTCTTACTAACATAGTCTCAACACCTACGTAGGTCTGTCCCTTCGGGGACATTTCCAAAGATGTTGGAAGTAAGCTCAAAGTCTCAACACCTACGTAGGTCGGTCCCTTCGGGGACTATATACTATGAAAAACTTCCTCTTAATCCTAAGTCTCAACACCTACGTAGGTCGGTCCCTTCGGGGACATTCGTAGTTATATCCATGTTGGTATCAAAGTCTCAACACCTACGTAGGTCGGTCCCTTCGGGGACTATATACTATGAAAAACTTCCTCTTA
>JAEUTI010000025.1 GCA_016788065.1 Bacteroidia bacterium
TGATTTCCCACTAGCCTGTCTCATTCTTGGCGGCATTGACCCTGGTGTAGGCTTAAATGGCGATAACCTGATCATCAGAAACAATCCATTCAACAGCACCCTCCAACTCTCCTTCTACTCCGATTACGGCCAAAAAATCGAAATCCGTCTGGTTGACATGCTAGGCAAAGTCATCTACAACAAAACTCATTCAGTATTAGGTCTACAAATGAACCAAATAGATATCGATGCCAATTTTGCAAAAGGTATTTATGTGGTGGAAGTGAAGTCTGAGGATCGGGTGTTTTCGAAGAAAGTGGTGCGGGATTAAGAATTAAGAATTAAGGATTAAGGATTATGTTTCTGCTTAACCCGAAAATGCCGATCTGCCGACATTCGCCCTTATTGCTTTTGAATTCTGACACTTCTTTAATGACGCGGCTTTGCCGCTAATGACCCAATGACAGCAGCATTGCTGCTAATGACCTTTTATTGAAGAATACCAATCAAATATTCATCGAAAAGTCATCTCCCTATTACCTATGACCATTGACTTATTTTCTGCAGTTTGAGCTAAAATTAACCACCTAATTAACGCGGCTTTGCCGCAAAGCTCTACTTAATTAACGCAGCTCCGCTGCTCTCTTAAGAAGAATTTCTCAAAAAAAGTTTTCAACACCCAAGGGTTTACCCTTGGTTTATATTTTTTGAGATTTTTTAATACGCTGATAATTAGCAATTTATGAAATTCGAAAATTTGGACTCAAAATTAGGTTGGTTGTTTTTGTTGATGTATTTTTAGACAATTGGGAATTGGGCGAACTTCAACCCTTCTGAATAACGCGCAACGACAACTAACGCAAATAAGCGTTTCATACACGGCTAATATTTTGTGTTTGTGGCGTGAATAAGGGAGTTACCGGAAACCCTATTGGCGACCGTGCAACTTTGGACAGACGAGTTTTAACGAACATTTTGAGAATCAATAACGGACAACAAACGACACAGCTACTAACGGCAACGCAAGAAAAAAAATAAAATAAAATGCCAACGCACAAAAAAATTCTATTGCCAACGCAAATTGCACACATTTGCCTTTGCCTGCTTCCCCACAAGCCACCCGAAGGCAAAGTCAAAAGAGTGCAATTCCTACCGCACCAAAGACCGTTCAATTTTCTACATTCATTATTAACTTTAAAATCTCAAATTTTCATTAACAATTAAAATCAAATACAAAATGGCAAACGACTTTACAACAGAATCACCCGAGAACTACCAACAGAAATGTTGTTGTGCTTTAGTTCTTGATGTATCGGGTTCCATGGACGGAGCCCCAATCAATGAATTGAATGAAGGTCTCCAAGAGTTTTACAGGGACATTCAAACAGATTCAACAACTGCTGACCGACTTGAAGTAGCGGTAATTGAATTCAGCGATTCAATCAAGACACTCATTGACCCAAGTTTGGCAGCAAATTTTACAATGCCAACATTGACAACTAAGGGCACAACAAAATTAGTTGATGGTGTTAGAGAAGGAATCAATGTTGTTCGTTCACGAAAAGCATGGTATAAACAAACTGGACAGCCATATTACAGACCCTGGATTATCCTGATAACTGACGGTGCACCCGACAGTGGGCAAGATGTAAACGGACTAGCGGCAGAAATTAGAGATGGAGTAAGCAAAAAAGATTTTTTCTTTTTTGCAATTGGTGTTCAAGGTGGTGATATGAATATGCTAACAAGCATTTCTGATTCTTCTATGCCACCTGCAAAACTTCAAGGACTTAAATTTTCCGAGTTCTTTAAATGGCTTAGTGCATCAATGACAACTGTAACCAATTCAAAAGATGGCGACAAAGTTAATTTGCCAAATCCAGCAGGTTGGATGACAGGTTTCTCTGTATAATAAAAATGGAGAAGGGGCTAAAGCCCCTCTCCACTTAATCATTCTATCAAAAATGAAATTGAAAGTAATCTTAGCATTCCTATTTTTCATTTCCCTAAACATCTGTTTTGGGCAAACTGATTCTGCTGATAAAAAAACAATCACAAAAAATCAAGAACCCAAAGCAGGCACAAAAAATATTAGCGAAACCAAAACTGATACAATTAAAGAACCCCAAAAAAGCACCAAGAAGGATAGTAAAACCACCACCAAAAAAATTATTCCAACCAACAATGGTGTAGGACTGAGTGATGTTGTTGCACCAGTTGCTATTGACACTGTAAAATATTTAAAGGACAGCATTCATGTATTGAACAAAACGATTTCAAAGTTAGGCAAGGAAAAGGAAGAGCTTCAAGAAGAAAATGATGATTTGCAAAATCAAATTGCAGAACATTCAGGAGAAAAGGGAAAGAAATCTGAAAGGAAAAATTGGAGAGATTGGGTTGTAGAAAAAATTTACAACATAACGAAAGGCGTTCTTTTAATTCTTGCTTTCATTACATTAGTTTTCATTTTGAAGAATAGAAAAAATTTAAAAAGTGCTATACTGAATGTCAAACAACTTTTACTGATGAAAAAGAAGAAAAATGAAATAATGGTTCCACCGCCACCACAGATAAAAACTGTAAACCCTCAAACGAAAAATCCTGTTTCAAAACCAACTATTCAAACTCCTACACCGATAATTCAACAAACACCAAAAGTTACACCAGCGGTTGAATACAACTTACCAAAATCATTTTCCAATATTTATTATCAGCAACCAAAATCAGGAAAAGATAACTGGTTTGTTGTTGGTGTTTCATCCGTTGGCAAGTCGCACATAACGAGCAATAAGCCATGCCAAGACAATCATTTTTGTGCAAGCATAAAGGAAGGATGGGGAATTGCAGTTTCTTGTGATGGAGCAGGTAGTTCTGAACATTCAGATTTAGGTTCTCAATTTGTTGCAGAAAAATCTGTAGAAGTTTTCAAGTCATTTTTGACATTGAATAAATTTGTAGACGAAAACCGTTTGCCAAATAATGAAGAATGGCAAAGCATGTCAAAACTTGCTTTCGTTCAAATTTATAATTCGCTGATTGATTATTCAAAGAGTGAAAAGTTGGAGTTCAATTCACTTGCTTGCACTTCAATTGTAGTTGTCTTTACGCCAATGGGTTTGCTTTCGGCTCACATTGGGGACGGCAGGGCTGGTTACTGTAATTCAAGTGGTGATTGGAAACCATTAATAACTCCACATAAAGGCGAAGAAGCAAACCAAACTATTTTCCTTACTTCTTCTCCGTGGTTGTCGGAAACTGATTTCAAAATGTCGGAAGTTTTAGTTCCTGAAAGCAGAGTTATAAATGAAAAAGTAATTGCATTTACACTTATGTCAGATGGTTGCGAATCACATTCTTTTGATTGCAGCAAAATGGACAACGAAACAAATAAATGGGTTGACCCCAATTTACCTTCTGAAAAATTTTTCAATCCGTTACTGAAACAATTAAAGGCAATGCACGACAATAAAGTTTCATTGCCTGATGTAACTTCAAATTGGAAAAAATTTATTGAAGGTGGAACACCTGGGCTGAAAGACGAACCTGATGATAAAACTTTAATCCTTGGAATCCTCATTTAATACATGCCAATTACAGTTTACACAAACGCAAAAGTTCCAATCCAATTGGAGGATAAGCCACTTGCAGCCGCAGGCGGTGAAGGAACTGTGTATCGTGTAAAAGGGACAGGTGCTTTTGCCAATTCGTGTGTGAAGATTTATCACCCACAAAAACGAACAGGAGCAAGAAAAAATAAAGTTGAATTTATGATTCAGAATAAACCACAAGTGGTTTCTTCTGCAAACTTTATTATTTGTTGGCCAACCGAAATGGTATTTGATGGCAACAGGACTTTTATTGGATTTGTAATGCCTTTGGCATTTTCGGGAAGTGAAAAACTTTACGAACTGACTACAACAAAAATTCCCAAACGTCTGCAATTGCATTGGGGCAAATTTGACAGAGCGACATCAAGCGGGATTGAAAAAAGATTAAAGGTCTGTGTAAACATTGCAATTGCAATTCATTCAATTCATCAAAGCGGTAAATATGCGATCGTAGATTACAAACCTCAGAATATCTTAATTACAAACGAAGGAAAAATTTCAATCACCGATGTTGATTCATTTCAAATTGCAAACAACGGTTCTGTTTTATTTTATTCAGAAGTAGCCACACCTGAATATGCACCACCAGAAGCATCCCGCCTTAATCCTTCAAGAACATTAGTTCCTGAAAGTTGGGACAGATTTTCATTGGCTGTTTCCTTCTATGAAATTTTATTCGGAATTCATCCCTATGCCGCAACTTGTGATGGACAATATCATGCTGCAACAACAATCGGTGAAAAAATTCAAAAAGGTTTATTTGTTCACGGCTCTAAAAAAAGTTATCTCACCGTTATTCCAACCATTCACAATAATTTCCTACATCTTCCAACATCATTAGGACGACTTTTTATTAAAGCATTTGAAGAAGGGCATACAAATAATAATGTAAGGCCGTCAGCAGAAGAATGGGGCCAGGCAATACATTATGAACTGATAACTAAAACTGGAATTAAGGGGAATACAATTAGTGCCCCGCAAAAAAAAAACTCCAGTCCATCAACGATTACATACGACAGATCTTCGTCAGTCCCAAGAAATACTAACTATACAAAACCAGTTGCCAAGAGTCAAGTTGCAACTAAAAAAGAGGAATATATGATTTGGAAAATTTTAACCGTCATTTTAATTATTGCATTGGCAATAGTTGGAATCAAACTCACGACCAGCAGTTCGGAATTGGGAAGTTTAAGAGGCAGTGTATCATCACTGCAATCACAAAATTCTTCTTTGCAGTCGCAGTTATCACAATTACAGTCCTCACAGTATTCATCACAAAATTCTTACAACTCACAAATTTCAGAATTGCAAACAGCAGTTGACCAAATTGGAGCTAAGTATCCAATAAGCATTAATGAGATTACATTTAATAATGTAACACGGGAACTTGAAGAAATCACAACCGAAACACATGACTTTCCAAGAAACGATTTACGCTATGTTCAACCAGTGATTAAGTTCAACAGCAATTTGCGTAGCGGTGGCGAATATGACATCAACTATAAATTTTTTAATCCTAATGGAACTTTGCTAACTGGAAGTGATTCTCCATACGGTTTTACATGGCACAGAAGCATTTATGTTTCAGGAAATTTTTCAAAAGACAACACAGAGAAACTAAGTGGATTTGGCTTTAGTGGTAGCATCACTGGAAGATACAAAGTTGAGATTTGGTGCAACGGAGTTTTGGTTGGAGAAAGTTATTTCAACATTAACGATTACTAACTTCCAAAAAATGTAAATGACAGATAGCGAAGTAAAAAAAGTAAACAATTATCCGAATGAGTTAAACGGCCTTTTCCATCGGTTTCTTTCTCTTGAAACCGAATACAACGCTATTGTCAAAAAAATAAACGATGAAAAAACAGCTTTAGATAGTCAATTCAATCAAATATCTGCACAGGTTACAAAACAAAATCAAGACCGATACAATGCAGAAGAACAAAAATTCAATAGTGGATTTTATTTCACTCCTGTTCTTGTAAATACATTAGCGAAATGGCAACAAGAAAAACAGAAATACACAATACTGAAATTTGCAGTTTCAGGTTTGCTTCTTCTTACAATGCTTCTGATACCTTGGTATGCTTCAATAATCGGAGCAGTTGGAAGTTGGTTCATTTTTGAAAACTTTGAAAAAAAGTTCATTGCTCAAGTAAATCTGCTAATCCCTTTTGCCAATAATTCAAGAACAAGTTTTACTGCACAGGAACAAAGTCAGATAAAAAATATCAATTCAGAATTAAGAGATGAAATCCAAATTGTTGAGCAAAAGGAGAGAAATCGTTTAACTCAACTTTTCACTTCTCTCAATCTTGATAAACAAAAACAAAATCAACACAACGCAGCAGTGTTGAATCAAAAGTTGGCTGAATTGAATTTACAGCATCAACAAGAGATGAATAGTTTCTTGAATAAAGCGAATTCAGAAATGGCAACAATCAATTCAAAACTTACAACAATTAAATCTGACTTGAATTTATTGCCTGAAACTTTTGACAGTAACTTAAAAATTTGGGACAGCAAAGCGGCAGTAAAAAACAAAGAAACCATTGCCGACATTCTAAGAGTAGGGCAAGTAACTCTTTCTATAAAATTAAATTCGCCTTACAGCATTACTCTACCAAGATGCATTCCTTTTGTCAATCACACCAACATCAGTTTTGATTGTAACAATCCACAGGAAACAAAAGAAGCAATAAGGCAATCGCACAATATTATTTCAAGAACTCTATTGGCACTTCCCCCAGGGAAAGTAAAATTGACTGTGATTGACCCACAAGCATTGGGAGCTAACGCAGCACCATTTACACCACTTGAAAAAGAAATTGGTGGTGGACTTGCTTCAAATCAGAACTCAGACATTGAAAATAAATTAGCTAGTGTTATTAGAAACATTGAAAGAATAATTCAACAGTGTTTGCAAAATAAGTATGCAGATTTAGCTGCTTACAATAACGCTATCAAAGATGTTCAGGAGAATTACAATCTGCTTGTTATTTACAATTTCCCAAACGGCTTTGATGATTCAGCAATAAAAAAAATACTCAACATCATAAAGAGTGGACCGAAAGCAGGTGTGAATTGCATTTTCATAAATGACCGCAATGCTAAGACAACCTACGGTTTAAAATGGAGTGACTTTGATGCTTTACAAACAACAAAACTTTCGGTGCAGTCAGGAACAAAAGGGAATATGACTTTTGAGAACGATAAATCATTACCACACGATGTTATAGTTGATTACATCAACAAAGAATATCCAAACACAAACTCTCTGAAAGTTCCGTTCTCTAAATATCTATTGCCTGAATCAAATTGGTGGCAATCTCAATCACACGACAATCTTGAAGTTCCTGTTGGAAAATTTGGAGCAGACATTCAGAGCATAAAATTTTTAACCGCAGGTTCTGAAAGTAAAAGCAACGCATTACTTATCGGTAAAATGGGTTCAGGAAAAAGCAATTTGCTTCATGTGATAATTGCAAATGCAATTACAAAGTATTCGCCTGAGCAACTTGAAATTTACTTGATTGATTTTAAAGGCGGAGTTGAGTTTGTTTCTTATGCTGATAATTACATTCCTCATATCAGAGCAATTGCAATAGATTCAGAAAGAGAATTTGGTTTGAGTGTTTTAGAAAAAGTTGAAAGGGAAATGTTGGACAGGCAGAAAGAATTCAATACTCATTCAATTCAAAACTTAATTCAATATCAAAGCAAGTTTCCAAATAATCCGAAAGCAAGAGTATTACTGATAGTTGATGAGTTTCAAAAGTTTTATTCAGAAGATGATGAAATAAAAAGGGCTGTTGACATTAGGTTGGATAATATTGTAAAACAAGGAAGGGCATTTGGAATAAACACATTATTCGCTTCGCAAACTCTTGGAAATCCTTCAATCAACAATTCCACTCGTGAACTTTTTGAAATTCGTATTGCTTTGATGTGTGCTGAGGCAGATGGAGAAAAAATATTTGAGGATAAAAACAAAGCGGCTAAAGACCTTGTGAAAGCAGGTGAAGGAATTTACAACGATAAAATGGGGAAGAATGGTTACAACAAAAAGTTTCAGGCATTTTATGTTGAAGATAACCGCAGCGACTTAAACGCA
The DNA here is from genome assembly GCA_016788065.1 of Bacteroidia bacterium. Classification (GTDB taxonomy): domain Bacteria; phylum Bacteroidota; class Bacteroidia; order AKYH767-A; family OLB10; genus JADKJB01. Next base: position 7,702 of record JAEUTI010000025.1, read on the forward strand.
TTAACAACGGCAATTGAAAGACACAGCAATGCATTAGGAAATAAATTTTCAAACAAAAGTCAGATAGTTTTCAGAAGCACGGAAAGAGCATTGATTGAAAAAAGTTCGTTGCAAAATTTCACAACTATTCCTTATCTCAATTCTAAATCATTCCATCTTTGGTTAGGACAGCCAATTGCCATTGATGATGATGTGAGAGCAATTTTAAAAAGACAAGGCGGTGGCAATATGTTGGTTGTAGGAAATGATGAAGATGTTGCAGTTAGAATTATTTTTTCATCAATCACATCATTACTTAAACAACCGATTCCAAAAGATTCTGTTTTTTACTTTTTCAATTTCTTTGATTCAGATACAGAGCATTTCACTAAACTGAATGTTTTATTTAATTCATTTCAAACTAAATTTAGAGTAGAAATAATTGAAGAAAAAAATATCAAGACAACTTTGGAATCTGTAAAGCAGGAACTTGATAGCAGACAAGCCAGTGCAACTTCAAATTTCTCAAACATATTTATTACAGTTGCTTCAATTCAGAGATGTAGAGTTTTTAGAAAGGACAATTACAACATGACAGATGAAGCAAAACTTTTTGCAAGCATAATAAAAGATGGAACGAACAAAGGCATTCATACAATCATACAAGTTGATTCAATGGACAGTTTTGGAGGAAAAATATTTGAAGACAAACTTCTCCCTGACTTTTCTCAAAGAGTTGCAACGCAAATGAATTCTGATAACTCAAGAAAACTTTTAGGAAACGAAAAAGCAATGAAGTTAGGCAATAACAGAGCATACTACTTCTGGGACAGTGAAAACAAACTGATAAAATTTAAGCCGTATGAATTACCCGACATAAATTTTTTCAAAACAATTTTAAATAGTATTCCAAACAAATAAACAGCAATCAAAATGGCAAACGCAAATGTGAACTACGAAGATTTGAGAAGTTTTGCTTCTCATTTAAAATCTGTCATTGACAAATTAAATGACATTGAAACATCCACAAACAGTAAGTTAAATAGTTTGAATTGGGACGATGACGTATTCAGAAGATTTGAACAACAATATCGTGATGGCATCAGACCATTTAGAAACCTTGAAGCTACATTAGAGGAGTTCATTAAGTTTCTGCATGAAAAAGCAAACCACTTAGAAAACTATCACAGATAATTAAGTGAAAACTTTTGTAACTGAAATTGATGTTCTTCAAGACCTAAAAAACGCTATTGAACGCTACAGTTCAAATAGCTCAAATATTATTGGGAGTATTGATTCCAACATTCAATCAAAGTTAAACGAACTCAAAAGTCAGGAATCACATTTCACTTCTAAAATCCAAGAAGCAGAAAACAATTTAAGTAATGCTGAAAGTGCATTGAGTGATTGCGAATCTCAATCCTCAGACGATGATGATGAAGATGGAGGAGGCGGTGCACCAGATTGTAGCAGTTTTGAAAGCGAAGTTTCCGACTGTAGAAAACAGTTGGATGAAGCACAGCAGAAATTTGAAACTTATAAACAAGAAATTCAAAAACTTGAAAACGAAATTGACCGCTTTCAAAATGCAAAGTTGCGGTTTCAATCTTCACTGCAATATCAGAAAGATGCAACTGCTACCCGTTTGCTTTCAATCATAACCAAACTTGAAGCGTATGTTTCTTACACACTTCTACCCTCTTTCAATAACAACAATGTTTCTACTACATCTTCTACTGACGACAGTAGAAATGTAAATTATGTTTACAAAGAATTTCAAGACAACAAAGTTGCTTATGATTGGGGGCAACAGAATTTTTCAGGATGGCAAACAAATCTTTCAAGTGGAGAAGTTGATTCTCTGTTTGCTTACAAGACACTCAAATATGAAAGCATAAATAAATTTTTAAGAGGTAAACCGCTTGACCATATTCAAGATCCTGATGGAAGTTATCTTGATGGAGTAAAAAATGACATAGCAAATATTGATTCAGCTTTAAGTAAAAGCACAATTCCTGAAAATGTTATTTCTTACAGAGCATTTTCAGATGATGCAAATACCGACTTCAATAAATTAGTTGGAAAACTCTACACACCCAAAGGGTATGTTTCAACAGCAATGAATAAAAAGGGAGCAGAGTTTTTTCTAAAAGAAAATCAACGCTTAGGAAGGAATCCAGTATTTGCCAAAGTGTTTATACCGAAAGGGAAAAATGGTGCATTCATGGAGGGAATAAAACAAATGTCGGGTGATGGAAATGAAATTTTATTACCCAACAATTCAAGATTTCAGGTTTTGAGTTGTAACACTATTAACGGAATTCAAAATTTAGAATTAGAATTATTATGAAAGAAGAAAGTAAGAAAAGCTATCTTGAAGATAACTGGTCATTTGACCCCGAAAATGATTTGCCTATTTGTAATAATTGTAAGCATTACGAAAGTAGATTAAACTGTAAAGCATTTCCAATACCAAAAACAATTCCTGATGAAATTCTGAATGGCGTAAACAAACATGATAAAGTTATAGAAGGACAAACAGGAGATTTTACTTTCCAACCAATAGAAACGAAATAGTAAAATGAGTTTTTACAACAACATACAAGAATTAGAAAACGAGTATAAATTTCTTCAATCTCACATTGCAGTTACAGATGAGAATTGGAGAGATTTTGTAAAGGAAAAATTCTTTAATGAAAATTTGAATCAGTTGCCTAACGAATACATTGGTTTCACTTCCGAATTACAAAACTTAAATCAATCTTTTGCATCAGCGGAAAATATTATCAATTCTCTCAAATGAGTTTTCTTGATTCCATAAAAGACCAATTAAAAACCTATTGCCCCAAGTGCAAGACGGAAATTTTTCGTCATGCACATATTTGCCCAAGATGTGGTTATGACCTCAATTCACCTGCACATAAAAAGCGAAAGGACACTGAAAGAAAATTCATTCTCTATTGGCTTTACTTCTGCATTTTCATTTTTATTGTTTCATTATTTCAGAATTCAAATGCAGGAGTTGCTTTTATTCTTTGTTTCCTTTTGTTCGGTGTGGGTATTGTTGTCATTGGTAAAATATCAAAATACACTGACTTCTTTCATTGAACTATTATACATAAAACATGATGACAATACAGCCAACGCACAAAAAATATACACTCTTAAAAAACGCACAAGCCAACGCTACAAGCAATTTTTTTAAGAGAGTATTTTTTTCTTCCACCCAAGAAGAATTTTTTGCCACCCCAATTTTATTTTATTTTCTCCAACGCACGGGTTCACAGCGAACACGGACAGTTGTGCATCTAATGTAAATCACTTCGGACAAAATGTGTGCAAACTTGACATGACACCGCTTCGGACAGACAGAAGGGCATCCGGTAACAGCGGGTTTAAGAAATTGGCGGTGATGTGCTTAAACGAACATTTGTGCTTCGTTTCAAGTGAAGTGCTGGCAGACAGTTTTGTGCTCCGAAATCGCCAACTTCTTAAACCCGCCAAACGTCAGGTTGTGAAAAAACTCCCTTCCCATTTATTTTTCTTCAAGAACAGCATTTAAAATTTCATTGTAAGTGCAGTGCAACGTTTTAAGCGCATGCAAAAATCAGGCTGCTAAGTTGGGTTGAAAATAGTTGAAGCGTTTAATACGGTTTAAATGCGCCACTATGAAAGCAAAAAGCCACTCCTTGCGGTATTTTGGCTTCCAGTTTTTGAGTGTTAGCATTAGATCATCTAAAGTATAAATATTCAAGACCCGTTTGATGTTGTAATTCAACATAATAAAACTCCATTCACCGTTTACTTTTTCCAATCCTATTAAGTTTGTATAATAATAACCCCACTTTCGTTTGATGGTTCCAAAGATGTGTTCGTTAATTTCCTGTCGTTTCCGATATAAAGTTTGATTTTGGGAATAGTTTTTATTGTTACGTTCCACCGATTCGGCATATTGACTCCGTTCAATTTCTCTTCCGCCCTTAGCTTTTCCGGTACATAAATATTTTACCGGACAATTTTTACATTCCGGTGTCCGGTACTTTTTATATTGATACGATATTTTATCATCCCGCTTTTTAGTGTGCCAGGTACCAAAGGTGGTTAGTGTTTGTCCTTCAGGACACGTATAGGTATCATTCTTTTTATTGTACTTGAATTTATCAACAAGATATTCCTTCGTAGTCCCTTTTGGATTGGAGTTGACCAGTTCCTGTTGCGCTACTATAGTTATTAAATCGTTCTGTTGACAGGCTTCAATTTCCCGTGCGTTGTTGTATCCTTTATCAGCCAGCAGGGTAAACTCATTCGCTTTTAAATTTTCTTTTGCTTCCAATGCAATTGCTGAAAGTGCGTTTCGATCGTTCCGGTTAATCGTATGTGTAGCTACAATAAGTTTATGTTTATCATCAACGGCAGTCTGTGTGTTGTAGCAAACTTCTACCACTTGTCCTTGTATCAAAAGACTTCTGCTGTCGGGATCCGTGGTAGATATTTGCGGTTCGCCGCTTTCTGTCAGTAATTCACTTAGCATTTCATACTTGATTTGATTCATTTGCAGCCGTTCAATTTTGTCCTGCAAATCACCAATAAGTTCTGTGCTTTCTTCTTTGTCCAAAGTGTCTAATTGTGTTAGATATTCAAGCGTTTTCTCTTCAATATATTGGAGATGCCGTTCGATCTTTTTTGGAGAATAGTTATTTTTCTTGCTGTTATGGGCTCTGGATTTGGTGCCATCGATAGCAATGGTTTTGCCACTTATGAGTCCGGCATCCATCAAAAAAGTGACAAATAGTTTGAACATATTTTTCAGAGCCACCGGGTTATCTTTGCGGAAGTCGGCAATAGTGTGGTAGTTGGGGATAAGTTTTCCGCATAGCCATTGCATTTCAATATTCCGTTTACATTCTTTCTCCAGCCGGCGGGATGATCGGATGCCGTTCTGGTAGCCGTACAAATAGATCTTCAATAAAATGCGTGGGTCAAAGGATGGGCGGCCTTCTGGTTGAATGGCTTTCGTTTTAAAACCCAGTTTAGTTAAATCCAGTTTTTCAGCAAACGCATCCAGGAACCGGACCGGATCATCCGGTGCCACCAATTCCTCCAGCGAGCTGAAAGAAACCTGGTGGCGATCAATGGGTACTATGTGTTGCATAGGAGTTAAATTTCCCTAAAAATACCAATGAAATGGCTCACATTCATAACTATTTTTCAATAGAAATTAACAATGGATGGGGAAAATTAGTATTTTCACAGTCTGACGTTACAAGCAAGCCTAACAGACGACACAACAACGACCAAACGGACGAATATAAACATAAAATGAAACGCTAATTTTGACAGGTGACCAACATACAGACCATATTTCAAACGGACAACGAGTAAGCCGACACTCATTGCCAACCATTCTGTATTTTTTATTTTCCCCACCCCACATTTTTTTTAATTCAATTTTAGCCAGCCGCACATTTGGCACATTTGCTTTTGCCCCGACACACAAAGCCAACGCTTCGGCAAAAGCAAAAGAGCCAAATCTCCCACCGCACCGAATGAGATTTGTGTCAAGAACAAGCATATATTTTTGTATTTTGACCAACCTAATTACAACAAAGTAGATGCGAAATAAAATATTCATTAGTCATGCGGCACCTGAGGACAACGATTTTACAAAATGGTTGGCAATGAAACTTATTGGCTTAGGCTATGAGGTTTGGTGTGATGTATTGTTTTTGGAGAAAGGTTCAGACTTTTGTAGTAAAATAGAAAAGGAAATTAGAGAGAATACTTTTAAATTCTTAATTGTTTCTTCATCAGTTGCTAATCAACGGGAGGGAGTTTTAAAAGAACTAGCTGTGGCAGCAAAAGTTAAGAAAAAAGAACAAGATGACACATTCATAATACCCTTAGCGATTGATGAGACGCTTTCTTATGATGATATTAATATTGACATAGTTCGACTAAACGCAATTGATTTTAAAAATTCTTGGGCAAAAGGATTGCAAGATTTATTAGAAGCTTTGGAAAAACAAAATGTGCCAAAAGATGCACCTGACCCAACAAAAAGCACTAATCTCTATCAACAAATATTTTTGCACAACAAAGGAATTGTCGAGAAAGAAGAAATTTATGATTCTAACTGGTTTTCAATTCTTTCTTTTCCATCCGAATTGAGATTTCATGATTTCGAAAAATTAATTCCTAAAGGTTTTGATCTACGGGAACTCACTTTTCCAGCAGTTCGATACAAAAATTACATATGCACTTTCGCATGGGAATATGACTTTATGCATCAATTACCTAGAACGGAAACTTACAACAGCAGTCAATCAATTAAAATTCAAACGGATGAAATACTATCGGGAAAATATGACACGGATTTTATAGGGAACATTGAATGTCAAAGACTAATTGTACAGATTCTAAATAAAGCTTTTGTACTCAGAATGAAGGATAAAGGCGTTAAAGAATATCCAATGTCTAATAGGATTGGTTATTGGTTTGAGAAGGGGAAACTTGAAAAAGATAAATTCAATAAAGTACAGTTAGTTGGTAAACAAAAAGATAAAAATTGGCATTTTGGAATATCAGCCTCGGGTAAACTATATCCCTTTCCTGTTTTGATGGTCTCATCACATATAATTTTTACTACTGATGGAATAGCAACTATAGAATCAAAAGGAATTCAGCATTCCGCCAGAAGAAGACAAGGGAAAAATTGGTGGAACGATGACTGGAGAAACAAGTTATTATCCTTTGTTAAATATTTATCTGACGATGAAAACAGTTTTTATTTAGAAGCTGGAAGCGAAGAAAAAATATACATTTCAAATGAACCCATAAAGTTCATTGGCAAAACAAGTTACAATATACCTGAGAAAAACACTTTGGAAGATGAAGCAGAAATTTCTGACATCAATTCCTTAGATGATTTAGATGATGAAATATTTGAAGTAGCAGAAGCAGAATGAAAGAACTAATTTATATTCCTGAACCGAATATACTTTTTGCATATATACAAAAATGTACAGATGCAAGAGACGGCCTTGCTTTATTTGGCCCACTAAATAAAATTTTTGGTATTAAAAGCGGAGTAGTTGCTACAAAGGAAGGGTTAGATATTTTCAAAAAATATGTTAGCCACATACAAAAACCTATATTCAACTCTAATAATATTACACGACCAATGTTTCCTGGTTTTGAGGCCGTTTTTGATTGTAAATGGAATACTGAAAGCATAATATATAAAGAAGTAACCAATGAAGAAATAGGCAAACTATTGTATAATGATAGCACACACAAAAGAACATATGATTTAGTTACTCTTTTTATAAATAAAATAATTGCTGCAAATAAGAATGAAGATGAAAAAGTAGATGTTTGGTTTGTAATAGTTCCAGATGATATCTACAAATATTGCAGGCCTAATTCTGTGCTACCAAAAGCTCTTGTGCAAACTAAATCAATAATTACAAAGTCTAAAGCCAAAAATTTCAGATATGAAGCAACACTTTTTGAGGAAATTAATGTTGAATTAAAACAACAAGAAAAAGAAGCTGTAACATATAACTATGATGCTCAATTTCATGACCAACTTAAAGCACGTCTACTGGAACATACGTTACCAACTCAGATAATGAGAGAAAGCACATTAGTTTGGCGTGAATTCAAAAATAAATTTGGTGCCCCATTAAGAGATTTTTCTAAAATTGAAGGACATTTAGCTTGGACAATTTCCACAGCAGCTTTTTACAAAGCAGGTGGTAAACCATGGAAACTATCAGACATCCGAAGCGGTGTCTGTTATCTTGGCTTAGTTTACAAACAAGTAGAAAAAAGTAAAAACCCAAAAAATGCTTGTTGCGCAGCACAAATGTTTTTGGACAATGGTGACGGAACAGTCTTTAAAGGAGAAGTTGGTCCTTGGTATAATCCAGAAAGAGGAGAATTTCATTTAAAACCGAAAGAAGCTAAAGCATTATTGAGTCAAGCACTTGAATCATACAAAGAACAAAATGGAGAATATCCTAAAGAAATATTTATCCATGCAAAAACAAGATTTAATGGACAAGAATGGAAAGCATTTCAGGAGATAACACCAAAAGAAACAAACCTTGTGGGTGTTACTATAACTAAAACAAAACCATTGAAATTATTTAAGTCTGATGGAAACTATCCAATTATGAGAGGCAACGCATTTGTTGTAAACGAAAAAAGTGCGTTTTTATGGACGGTAGGTTACGTTCCAAAAACAGAATCTACTTTATCAATGGAGGTTCCCAATCCAATTTTCATTGAGGTGAACAAAGGAGAAGCGGATATTGTACAAGTTTTGAAAGACATTTTAGCTTTAACTAAACTTAATTATAACGCTTGTATCTACGCAGATGGAGTTCCTGTTACTCTTCGCTTTGCTGATAAAATTGGAGAGATATTAACCGCAAGCACAGATATAAAGGCTCCGCCACTTGCATTCAAGTATTATATTTAACGAGGTAGTCACATCGTATGAAAAACTGGCATGAAATATACAGGACTTTAGCAGAGCTACTTACCATTTACTACAATACCCATGGAAGAAATTCTGGAACTGATTTATACATAAGGTGTATTTCGGATTCTGAATTCAGAAAGGCACATTCATGGATAAACAAGTTTGATGAAGTATTTAAAATAAAAAGCATTGACCCAATACATATTTTTGCAAGTTTGAATGAAAGTAAACTTGGGTCAAAAAGGAGAATAGAAAGAATAAACCTTTTCTTCAAAATGGTTTCTCCAAACAAACATCATTTCGATGAAATTGATTTCACTGGTTGCCCATCACCTTTTTCATTAAAAATACTTTCCGCAAGAAAAGTGGAAATACAAGTTGAGATTTGGAGAACATTTGATGAAATAGTCAGAAAGCAACAAAGAGGCTTAAACCAAACTGTTTTTGACTTAATACCAAATTGGTATGGCATTGACATTAGTTCCTTTACCATTTTTTTATTTTGGATTGATTCAAGTAACTTCATTCCACTTGACAAAAACACTAACAGGTTTTTCTTGGAAAACAATTTCTACAAGCATAGACCAAATAATTACAACGAGTATAAAAGGATAATTAAGAAAAAGAACTCTGACATTTACCGAGAGATAGCAGCAGCTTCTTATGACTTTAGAAATCATACAAAGGATAGATCAAGGTTATTGGCAGAGGTAAATACAATTCTTTCGGAAAAAACAATTAGAGAAGAAAGTTCAATTGACTTTAAATTAGTAGCGATAAGACCTTTAGAAAATATTGATACTAAGTTCTCCAAAGTATTAATTCCAAATCAGGTTTATACATTCTTCAACTCCTACGATTTTTCAAACCTTGATGCAATCAAGTATGAAAAATTAAAAGACCCAAAACTTTATGACATTAACGAGGATGGAAATTCTTTAGACATCAATGTTTCAGCAATAGTTGGAAAGAACGGTTCAGGAAAAAGCAGTATAACAGAGTTGATTTATTTAGCAATAAATAATCTCACAAAGAGTGTTTTAAAAAGCAAATGCGATCTGACTAGCGTTGAAGGAGTTCACATAGAATTATTCTACTTTACTGATTCACTTTACAAATTGAGAGTGCAAAATAAAGTTGTTGAATTATTTAGGTATGAGTATAGGCCAAATGTTTTTACTGATTCCAGACAAATAAGAGTTGACAAAAATTCTTTAGGCAGTTTCTTTTACTCCATTGCTATTAATTATTCTCATTATGCACTAAACTCAAAAGACTTAGGTGATTGGATTCGCCACCTGTTTCACAAGAACGATGCTTACCAAGCACCATTGGTAATAAACCCAATGAGAACTGATGGAAACATTGACATCAATATTGAAAACGATTTAGTCAAATCAAGATTATTGGCGAATATCTTAGAGCCAATACCTGAATTAAGAATACTAACAGAAAACAAACGCAAAGCAGAGATTTTAATTTGTAGTTTGAATAAAGAGAAAGTTGATTTCTTGTATGGAAAACAAAAGTTTCCACCAGTCCAATATCAAAAGGAAATAATTCAAACAGTTTACAGACACTTCTCTATTCAGACAAACAATAAAAATGATATAACGAGATGTGCCGATAAATATATTTTCAAAAAACTTGTAAGCATTTCAAGAAATTATTCTCACTACAAAAAATATTACAAAGAGAAAGAAGAAAAATTTAGCAGTACTCTATTCAACAAATACCTACAAGAATTATCGAATGATAAAAGCCATATCACCAATAAACTAAAACAGGCTATAAATTATTTAAAGTATCCACATTTAAAGCATCACGATATTTCAAAGCCAATAAAAGTTGCAGACTTGGCAGACAACATTGAAAAGGTAATTTCAGCAAACTATCCTAAAGAAGAATTAAAAACGATTGGGCTAATACCACCATCATTCTTCAAAGTTCAAATCAAATTGGATGATGACAGCGACTTTGAACAACTAAGTTCAGGAGAGAAGCAAAGAATTCATACATTGAATTCTTTAGTGTATCACTTGCTAAATATTAATTCAGTTTCGGACAATTCCGTTTTGTCAAAATACTCTTATGTGAACATCTTATTTGATGAAGTTGAATTATACTTTCATCCTGAAATGCAAAGAACATTTATTGACTACCTTTTGAAGTATTTAAGGAAAGTAAATTTCAATGATATAACTGGATTAAATTTTTGTTTTGTTACCCACTCACCATTTATTCTTTCTGATATTCCCGATTCTAACATTTTGTTCTTAGAGATTGATGATGAAAACCATAAAGCAAAACAAAAATTTAGAGATGCTAGAACTTTTGGTGGTAATATTCATGACTTATTAAAAGATAGTTTTTTCCTAAACGATGGTTACATGGGAGATTTTGCTAAAGACAAAATTACTTCCTCAATAAAATTTCTAACTGAAACAATTGAAGCCAATCAGAAGGGTGAAACCATTTCAAATAAGATTTGGAATAAAGAGAATGTCATTCAATTTATTGAAATCATTGGAGAGCCTCTATTAAGAAACAGCTTAAAAGATTTGTATTTACAAGCATTTGTTCACAACGATGTTGAAGAAATTGACAAAGAAATTAATCGCTTACAAGAAGAAAAAAAGAAACTGCTGAAATGATTTCTATTCCAATCAAAAATATTGAATCTGCAAAAGCTAAGTTCAAAACTGACATTGATAAATTCGTTAGTAATGGCAAAGTGAAACTTGAGGCAACAAGAAATAATAAACGCAGGAAATGGAACAATATTGAAAAAGGTTACCTAACAAAACTCATTAATGATTTTGAAAATATTGTTTTAGCAAAGCCATCTGAACTGGAAACATTCAAAACAAATTTTCAATTACCGAATAAGACAAACAAACAGAAACAGAAGAGGTTTAAAGATGCAGTATTAAAGGACTTAGATTATACAACCCTACGTTCAAAATTTTATCCGAAATATTTTCAAAGTATCGGAATCAAATCTTGTGTTTATTGCAATGCTCAGCTAACAGTGGCAGTAGATGCAGAAGATTTAAAAAAGAAGAAAATAATAAAAGCTAAATTTCAAGTTGACCACTATATTCCAAAATCTGAATACCCCTGTTTTAGTATTTCATTATTCAATCTTTATCCAGTTTGTGCATCTTGTAACAATAGCAAAAGTGCAAAGAAGATAAAGTTTCTACTCTATTCTGAAACAAATCATTTTCGGAAATCAGAATTTGAATTTGTTTTAGATTCAGCTTCCAAGGCAACTTTTTTACTAAACAGAAACTCAAGCGACATTCAAGTAAAATTCAAGCAACCGAAAACAATTCTAGGCTACGATGATTTCAACAAAACATTTGATATAGAAGGAGTTTATGATACACAAAAAGATTTGGTTGAAGAACTAATTCTCAAAGCAGAGATATACACTAAATCATATAGAAAATCACTCATGAAAGACTTTAAAAGTTTACTTATAAATGAAGCGATATTGAATAGACTAATTATCGGTAATTACATCGAAAAGGATGAGATTCATAAAAGACCAATGGCTAAATTTACACAAGATATTGCAGAGCAGCTTGGACTTATTTAATCACTTATGAGAAAAACACAACCCACAGGTGTAAGCACATTTGCAAGCCACACTAGCCCAAGCTCAGACCAAAGTTTGCAAGAGAGTTTACAACTTTCCCGACCAGGCAAAATTGAATTAAAAAATTCTCCTTCCCCTCTGAAAATAAAAATACGAAACTGCACGGAGCAAAGACAGACAAAAACCGGTTACCAAACAGCGTTTCAACTTCTCAATGAAGATCATGGCATAAGAAAATCGGCTACCCCACAACCAGACTGCTGCAGGGAGTGGTTCTCACAACCGACATTTGCCCCATTGTTGTAAGTAATTGGTGGAGTTCGTAGTATCCAGATAGTCCCGAAAACAATCATTATTTGGATAAACCCGAAAACAACAGGTATCTAATTTACTCAGGAAAAGTCTGGAAACTGAATGTTTTCCTAAAAGTTATCAGGTGATTTGCAAAGTTGGCCAGGGTTTAAATTCAATATAAGTAAATTCAAAAGAATTGTTGTCAATGACCAAATGACAGCGTCTTTACTTCCTTTACTGTGTTTTGCCGCTAATTAACGCAGCTCATGCACCAAAAAACATTTAATTATTACAGCTCCGCTGCTCCTTTTACGAAGAATTTTTCAAAAAAAGTTTTCAACAACCAAAGGTTTTCCCTTGTTTTTTTTGTAGTCTTTGATTGTATTTACTTAATAATTAATATATTATAAAATATAAAATTGTCGCCTGAAAATTAGGTGGATGATTTAGGATGGTGTATTTTTAGACTATTAGGAATGGATGATGCTCTATTTGTCGGAATAACATCTTAATAACTTAGTCCTCTTAGAAGCACAACCTTATACATATAAAGCTTTCAATACAAAAAGTATAGAGAAAACACAACATGTTAAATTTAAAATTTTCACAACGGATTCTGGACATCAACAAAACAAATCATGATAAAACTAATGATTACATTTAATAAAAAAAGGTATTCAAAATGATACAAAAATCAGAAAACTGACATACTAAATTCCAATAAAACTATAAATGATTATTAAATAATTATATTAAATTTTGGAAATAAAGGAGCTGTATAACAATTGTTATAAAACAATATTAAAAGACGACACAACGACAAGAAAAATATGGAATATATTTCGACATCAGCACTTGCAAACGAACTCGACATTAAATCAAACGACCTGTTTGACAAACTGAAAAAACTTGGTTGGATTGAAAGAAAAAATGACAAGTGGGTTTTAACAGATATTGGAAAGCAAAAAGGTGGACAGACACGAAACAACCCGAAATTCGGAGAGTTTGTTGTTTGGCCTGAAAACATATCACTTGAAGGTGGAAAGCAAAAAGATAAACCGAAACTTCTTAATGCAACAGCTATCGGTAAGCATTTCGATATTTCTTCACAACGACTGAATTTGATATTATCGGAATTTGGTTGGATAGAAAAAGACCTTGCTGGCTGGACAATAACTAAACTTGGTAAAACTGTTGGCGGTAGACAATTTGAACACGAAACTTCAGGCGGCTCTTACGTTTTGTGGCCAGACAATATTTTACAAAACAAAAGTTTGGTAGGAGTTTTCAATGTTACTGCGACAGAAAAAGAAGCACCGAAGCAAGTTGTTACTACACCACAACAGCAGACACAAACACTTTCAATAACATCAAATAATTTTAGAGAAAAATTTGAAGCCAAACACAGGACGAAAGACGGGCACTTTGTGCGTTCAAGAGCAGAAGTTATAATTGACGACACACTCTATGACTATGGTTTAGTTCACGCGTATGAAAAGAAAGTTCCTATTGAAGAAGAATTATACACGGATTTTTATTTGCCGAACGGAAAAGTTTATATTGAGTTTTGGGGTATGGAAAACGACCCGAAATATCTTGAACGAAAAAAAATCAAGTTAGAAATATATAAGAAATATGACTTGAAATTAATTGAATTATATGACAACGACATATCAAATCTTGACGACCACTTGCCGAAAAAACTCTTAAAATATGGCATCAAGGTTTATTGACAATGGAAAAAAACGCCCTATAAAAGCATATTTGAAAATAGGCAGGATTTCGTCACCACTTGACAGCTTTGTGGTTACAGCAAGTTCAGTTCTCCGAACTGACTTTTGCACTTAAAATCCTGCTCTTCGCAAAATTCCGAACCCGATAAAGCAATTTCAATATATGACACAAACTAAAAAGGAATTACCTCTTACATTATTGCTAGCCATAAAACAAGGAATACCCATGGAATCCTTATTGTATAGTATCGTTGATTCTCCACATATATTACATGCAGTAGATAAAGATCCAAATTCTGATTTTTTCTTTTCAATTAAAGGGTACGAGACAACCAATGGGAAGTTTCATGCACTTTTAAAATTTAAACCACGAAACAAGGATTCAATTTCCGTTTATGAACCTAGAATTGAGATAAAATCGTTATCTAACGTGTTTTCTAATTGGGCGAATTTGTTAAGAGAATATGAGAAAATAAAGATATTTGATGACCCAATTTTGAAATGTTACGAAGATGAGTTTTTATCCAATTTCGAAATATTGGATGACGATGCTGACTTTAATTCATTTGATCTTAAAACGCAAATAATTATTGATCAATATTTGGAGTATTGTGAAACAAAATTACTTGATGCAAAAACCGAAGCAAATAATAATGTTATTGAAGATGTTCTTGCAGAGGTAAAGTTTCTAAAGGAAAATCAAACAATATTAACCAAAAGAAAAGTTATTCAAAAACTGGCAAGAATTTGGGCAAAGACTAGAAAAATAGGAATGAAATTACTCATGGATATTTACGAGGAAGCAAAAAAAGAGATCATTCGGCAGTTAATTAGAGGAAATATAGACTTAGGTAATTAAAGCTCTGATAACAACCCGATAGACATTAGGCCAACAATAAAATATGGTACAGCTACCTGCAGACACTTATGTTGTATTTGATGCCGAGGCATACGCATTTATAACTACAAATCTGCATAGTTTTCTACCAGATTTACCAATTTCATTTTCAATAAATTAACTTTAGAATCAGCCTATAATATGGCAATTGTTATCCAATATTATTTAATTGCTTATTTTAGAAATGACAGAAGTATTTAAACGGACTGCCGTTAGTGCCAACTTGATAATACATAACTATAACCATGAAAAGAACAATTTTATACTATCCAACAATAGACATTCCAAGAAAAAGTTGGCTAAGACACGCATTGCTTTATTGGGACGAAGTAAGCTCGATTGTTCCTAAAAGTTATGATGTCAAAATTCTTAATGAACTTTCACCAGATATCCATTATTTAATCGATGAGGGGCAATTCAGAGCGATCAAACCAGAAGATCTTGTATATAAAAATGACAATAGGGAAGCATTTTATCAATTTAGAGATGAATTTATTGAAGTTGTTCAATCACCAACATTTCAACAGTTCATTAAGTTAAATAACAAATCAGAATCTAAAAGAATTCATTTTGATAAAATTGGAAAAAATCGTATCGCGAGAATTCACAATAATAAAATAACAGAAAGTATTTTTCATTTTTTGCAAGAGCAAGATTTGGCTAAACGTGACAAAGGTCAAAATGACTGGGTGTCTTTTGAAAAAACAACTGCATTGTTATATATGTCCTTACTTGCTAAATATCTAGCAGACATTGATAGCGAACAAACAACAATTGGAACCGACTATGCAACATATGAAAGATTTAATTTTAAGCGAGTAAAAGAGAAAGAAGGATTTCCTATCGTAAGTTTCAGCTTAGAAAATGTTTTACCCTCACCCATGTCCGACGTTCCTCTTGAAAAAATAATTGACTTTAAACTAAAACGAAAACAGAATTTACTTCATTTTAAGAAGCATCTATCGGACTTTCAAATAAAGGTTTCAAAAACAAAATCGCAGGCTGAACTGAAGGAAGTTGCCACTACGTTTAAAGAGGGGTTAGTAAAAGAAGTAGAGGATTTAAAAGCTGTCTTGGGTGATGCAAAAATTGACAGCAATTTAAAATCTTTTAAATCCTTGATAAATCTTAAATCACCTACAATGCTGGCAACAGCAGGAGTTTTTATTGATAATAAACTTGACTTAATCAACTTACCAATTGATTTGACCGCAATTGGACTTACTGTTATAGGAGCGCTAGAATTAACTTTCAATTATATTGAATTACGAAATAAACAGAGAGCAAAAGAAAGAGAATCACCTTTCTCATATATCTATCAAGCACAAAAATATAGTCTTATAAATCGGCACACATTGTAAAAAATGGAAGCCGCTTAAAAGTGTGGTCGTTGCGCAACCCATCTGAATTTAAAAACAGATTTGCAACAGTTTGAGTTTACGATTCATGTTGACTCCACATTCCTGAGATGTTGACCCAACTTATGCTAAAACGCAGGAATCATCTACTTTCACCTGGAAGGTCACAATAAAACTACTGCTGATGTTGGTCTTATGATTACCGATTTCAATCTTTGAAGAATAAATCATTACTATAAATATAAATAAAAAAGTATTCTGAAGTTACCCGAAGAATCTTGCGTTGGGTGTGATGCCTCAGCAATCGCAATTTGAGCTATGCTCTTGAATGAATTTTTGATGGTTTAATAATCTCACTATCAATAATATAGCACTATATTCAGTTTAAAGCAACTGTGCCATTTGGAGGCTTAAATTATTTTCTTATTTTTGAGAAAAACGCATGCTTTTGATGTACTGCGGTATGCGGCAATTTTAAATAACCTGCATCAGACAATAAATTGACGAATAACCTATGTATGACCAAGTATTTATAAGTTACGCAAAGGAAGACCATGAAACGGCAGAAAAGTTATTTGACTTTTTAACCCTATACCGGTATGACCCATGGCTTGATAAAAAGAAATTATTACCAGGTCAAGACTGGAATACAGAAATAAGATTAGCACTGAAAAAGGCCGATTTTATTGTTCTTTTGCTATCTAAGATATCTGTTGCTAAGCGGGGATTTGTTCAAAGGGAATTTAAATTAGCATTGGAATACTGTGAGGGGAAACTTGATACTGACATTTATATCATTCCTTGTAAAATTGACGATTGTGAAATCCCTGAAAAGCTTTCTAAGTTTCAATGGGCAGAGTTGAGTACACCAGACTCTTTTGAACTCATACTAAATTCCTTAAATCTTCAAAGAAAGAAGTATGAAGATTTTGACAGAACAAAAGTAGCTATGAATACTTCTTTTGAATTCAATGAGATTTCCATTCAAAAAGTTATAGGCGAAAAGGCTAAAAACAATATTGATATTGTTTATCCAAAGTTTGTAGATATAAATAATGAAGATTTAAGATTACTGAACACTTATATTGAATACTTAGTATTCAAGAGTTACAATAGCTTTATTTTACCTTTCGGAGACGGCCTGTTTGATGATAGCGAAATTGTTGAGTATGACTATCCAGGGAATGAATTACAATTAAGTTATAAAATTGAATTGTTGACTAATAATTTTATCAGCTACACCATTTTTAGCTATACTTACACAGGTGGTGCTCATGGATTGTATGGAACAATTGGCTACAATTACAGACTTAATCCACTAATTGAATTTAACTTAGAAACTCTTTTAGATTATCAAACAGAGGTTTTGCATACTCTGCAAACCCTTTGTAAAGAAAAGCTATTAAAGAAAGCCAAAGAGGAGTTTGAGATTGACAAAGAAGAGGACTTTTTTAGCTACGATAACCCTTTAGAACCAAAATGGGAAACGTTCGATAATTTTTATCTAAGAAAAGAAAGTTTCTTTATAATTTTTAGCATATACCAAATTACACCATACTCATTGGGACAACACGAAGTAGAAATTAAATTTGACGAATTGCTATCTAAACATACCGATTTGCGGACATTAAAAAAGGTAAAGGAACTATTGAATAACTAAATGAATTGAAGTAAATACTTCAATAAAACAAAAGGTAACCCAACATTAATATAGTACACCGCACTACTGGCTAATGCTAGCAAGGTGAGGATTTCGAAGCTCTGCTGAGAATATCGAAGCACCCGCCCGAAATGGATTAAAATCGTGGTATCTACACAGCTACCTGACATATCTCGGAGCCCCTCCCGAATGAATATATCCATCTTTCAATAAAAAACCCTTTTTTTGTCAAAACCCATCTTTTTTCTAACTTTGACCAATAGGGTGTTCTGTAAAACATCTTGTGATATAAAAAATACCGCAGGTATTTATCATGCAATTAATTTCGGTGAACAGTATAAAAAATATATAACGGATTTTACCCGCCAGCTTACTAAAATTAGTAATAAATGTGTCAATTCAATTTTCTCCTATTGGAAAGCGAAGAAGCTGAGCAAAGAATTCTTGAGATAGGAAGTTCCTGTGATTTTCGCTTTCAACATGTAATGATAAATTTTTCAAATCCTCAACTGAGAGCTTATGTTACAAACCTTGGAGAAAACAATTGTAATTGTGGTTCGGTAATCGGAAAAAAAGAATGGGAAGAAGATGCTAAATTCGATATAGAAAAGGAAAGAATTAAACTTGAAAGAAAAAGGTTTTCTAAAAATCGCATAGCTCAATTATTGGTTCAGAAACAGCAGGAGACTGAATTGAAGCGTGCGAATGGTTTAAAATCAGAAATAGAGGAAGCGGAAAAATGGATAATGTTTTTCGAGAACTTAAAAAAAGGAAAGCTTTCACATAGAGTTGGCCTCATATTTCATCAATTTAGTTCTAAAATATCAGACGAACTGGTAAAAATTGAAGAAGAGTTATTCCTGACTAAAATAGATTTAGAGACTCTTAAGAATATGAAGCAGAATAAGATATATTGGACAAAGATGTAACGTAAGTTGGGATCCATTATCTTAGGGATATTGTAAGTCCTCATCTTAAAAATCAAAAATGCCAACAATAGAAATAGTATCATATGATTCGACAGGGCTTGAACTAAGCCAAGCGGATTTTGACATTGCGATAATTGAAGAAAATAAACTTGAAAGCCACCGAGGCTTGTTTTACGATTTGCTCAAACAAGAAAATGGAGTAATTGTTCACATTGGTAATCCTGATTTAAAAGACAACAAAAATGCTGGTTTTTATGCAGGGAAAATAATTGATTGGGAATTTGAACCTAATGAGATTTTCCATACCGGGCACGAGACCTCCCGGGCAGATGATCACGGATCAAACCAACAATCAAAGTTCAAGTTTTTAAATCAATATAAAATAGACATTGACAACTTACTAAAAATTGCAATTGATAATTCGCCAATCAAAAAGATTTGCTTTCTTACGGACTATCAATTTGGTCCGAAAAAAGGAAAGAAAGAGATACTCAATACAATCACGGACTTCTGGAGACAACACGACAGCGGAGGACTTGGATTAAATACCATGTATGAAATGTATGGAAAATAGTACTGTAAATTGTAATTCAAATCACCATTGCACACTTCGTTCTTAGCGAAAGCAATCATTATCTCAACTAACAGGAAAACAATACTATTTTTTTCGTACCGGGTAATCGAGAAAGTGGCCCCTCCGAGAATGGCAAGGGGTAGCCTCCATCAATTCTGCTAAGAATAGAGAAACATCTGTCAAGTGAAGGGTAGTAAGCAATAAACATTGCCTACTACCCCCACTCCAACTTAATTCTTAATCACCTTCGTAGTCGTCACCTTCTTCCCATCATCAGTTTTCACCAGATAGGTTCCTGAACGCCAGGTTTTGACAGGGATGGTCATGTTAGTTTTTACCTGTTTAGCCTGATAAACGAGTGAACCTTTGATGTCGGTTATGGTGATGTTGGCTGTAGTTCCGGATTGGATGTTTACATGCAGTTCTGTTGCTACGGGATTTGGGTAAACGGAAACATCTGTTGATGCAACATCTTCAATTCCGGTAATGGTTACCGGCAACATATCTCTTTCATAAACTCCTTTACCATGTGTAGCAAGGCGCAGTTTACGGTTAGATGGAGAAACGGTGATATCCATAACCAGAGTTGCATCGGTCAATCCATCATTGAATGGTTGCCAGTTTAGTCCGCCATCAATAGAAACGTATACGCCCAGATCGTTACCAATATACATCACAGAAATGTTTTGTGGATCAATGCAAATGGTATTGGTTGGCACATCGGGAAGACCTGTTCCCCAGGCGCTCCAGGTCAGACCTCCATCAATAGTTTTGTAAAGATGTTGTGTGCCGAATCCGCCGAGTGCCACAAAAATTTTATTGCTTCCACTGGGTACAACTTCAACATCCATAATGTAGCGATTCGGAATAGATCCAATTACGTTTAACCAGGATACTCCCCCATCCGTTGTTTTCCATAATGCTACCTGCGGAAAAACCACTGGTGCTGTTGCAGCAAACGCTACTGCCGGATTATTATCCGAAATCTCCATAACCAGCACCGGATTCCCATCAAGCATCGAACCACCGTTTGTTGGCACCCACAATTGTCCACCATTGGATGTTTTATAAACTCTGGTTGTCGCAGCATAAAGTATTGAAGGGTTAGCAGTACTTAGAGCATAAGGTCCTGCAAAATTTGCCTGACCCGTAGTATTAATATTCAGTGAGCTAAAATTCACTGCTCTGTCAGTTGATTTATCTACATTGAGGTATTGAGAGGATCCATAAACTATCTGGTCGTTGGTAGGATCAATTGCAGTTGAAAGTCCATCCCCACCAATCACCCTGCGCCATCCCGGATTACCCTCATAAACAGCTGTGGCATTATCTTGCATCCCGCCAATGGCAAACAGCGAATCTGAAGTTGAACAAGAGAAGTTTGCATAAAACTGTTGTGTGTGATAGCTGCCATTACATCCTTCGAAAGAAAGTCCGCTGTCGAATGAGCGGAACACCCCGCCATCGGTGGCGAGGTAAATGGTATTATCATCCTGTGGATGACGAATTATACGATGGATATCGGCATGCACATAATCAGCAGGACCTTCGGGACCACCAACGGTAGTATCATCAAAATCCCATAAATACCAATAGCTGTTTTGCGTGAGATTTGCTCCTCCATCGGTTGAATGCCACATATCAATTCCACAGGTCACCAAATTATTGGGATCGGAAGGATTAACAGAAACATCATGTGAATACCATCCCTGGTAAGTCTGATAATCGGTAGAATTAATTTGTGTCCAGTTATTACCACCATTTACAGATTTGAACAAACCAAGTCCTGATAATTGCTCCGCAATACTTGCGTAAATGATATTAGGATTATCGCGACAAATATCGAGCATTGCTTTGCCACTGTAAGTGGATGGCAAACCGGCAGTCAGTTGTGTAAAGGTTGCTCCACCATCGGAAGAACGATAAATTCCGGGGTTAGCAGAAAACGAATTTCCGGCAGCCAGGAAAACGGTAGTCGGATCACCGGGTTTAAAAATAAGGTCGGTAGCCATGCGGGCCGGATGGACTAAAGTCCAGGAACCACCGGAATTCACGCTTCGGAAAGTTCCTTCGGTGGTAGCGGCCAAAACGATAGCCGGATTTGTTGGATGAATTACAATATCCTGCACACCTTTAAGCTCATCATATTGCCAGTCAATGCTTTTGGTCCATGTTTGACCTGCATCGGTGCTTTTGAGCAGACCAATGCCATAGGTTCCACGGGTGGTTCGGACGGCGAAACCGGTACCGGCCTGCTGATCGTTGTAAACCTCACCGGTCCCGATATATATCTCATTGGAATCGAGCGGATTAATGGCAATTGAAGCCACACCAAGGATCGGGAAACCGGTTTCAACCTGATGCCATGCCTGAGCACCATTTGCTTCGGAATAAGTTCTCCACAATCCTCCGGACGCGGAGCCGGCATAAATCGTAGCTGGATTTTGCGGGTTAAAAGCCAGTGCTAAAGTGCGACCGCCAAAGTTCATAGGACCAATGGGTTCCCACTGTCCGGGAAACGGAGCTTGCATTCGGGATTGATTTTGAGCTTGTCTAAAAGCATCCGTTAAGTAACTCATATTAATGGTTTTACCGGGATAAGCACGTTGTTCGTGCCAGGTTGATAAAGCTTTGCCGGCATAAAGAATTCTCGGCTTTTTTAAATTCTTGGAAGAAGTGTCTGATTGTCCTGATAATAAAGCAATTGTCAGCGCCAAAAATGCTGAAGATGCAGCAAGTAAAAGTATTCTTTTCATGTTTTTGAGTTTTAGACTTCTAAATTAGTAATTGCTTTTGAACAATTAACAAAAATCTGTTAATAAATAACATCTGAAACTACCTTAAAAACAGGGGTTGAGGGCTATTTTTATAGAATCACATTCCGCCTTTTTTACTTAACTTTGCAAATTAGCCATAAAAGCGCAATTCCCTGATGAAAATAACATATTACGGCCATTCCTGTTTCTCGGTGGAAGTGTCGGGCAAAACTATTTTGTTCGATCCTTTTATCACGCCCAACAGTCTGGCTGCTGATATTGATATCAATACCATTGCAGCAGATTACATTCTGATTTCCCACGGACATGAGGATCACATTGCAGATGCTGTAGCTATAGCCAAAAGAACAGGTGCAGTGGTGGTAAGTAACTGGGAAATTGTGCAGTGGCTGGGAAAGCAAGGAGTAACCAATACTCATCCGATGAACATCGGCGGACATTGGTTCTTTGATTTCGGTAAAGTGAAATGTGTGAATGCCGTACATTCCAGTTCCTTGCCCGATGGCAGTTATGGCGGTAATCCCATGGGATTTTTGGTAGAGGCTTCTGCAGGAAGCTTTTACTATTCGGGAGATACAGCATTGACTTACGACATGAAACTCATCGGTGATTACAAGAGAATGAACTTTGCCTTATTGCCGATTGGGAACAACTTTACGATGGGAATCGACAATGCATTGATTGCAGCTGAATTCATCAGGTGTGATAAAATCATCGGATTGCATTACGATACCTTCGGATACATCAAAATTGACCACAAAGAAGCCATTGACAAATTCTCGAGAGCAGGACGCGAATTACTGCTTATGTCAATTGGCTCATCCATAAACATTGATTAACACTAAAAGCAATTAACGATATGTTGACTAACAAGATTAAATTAATTTTCATTCTTACCATTGCTGCACTGGCAGTTCAATTGACAGGTTGTAAAAAACCAACCTACTATCAGCTGACTGATGAGGAAATGACCTGGCTGGTATACCAAAATAACCAGGTAACAACATTTTTTAATGGCACGCAGCAGATTTCCTATCTTGTTTCCATTCGCACCAAAGCCTATATCAAAGAAGGCGATACACACAGCGAGTTTACATCAGCCATATTTGAGCAAATGCAGGATACTTCGGCATTCGAAGAAAATAAAAAAGGACAATTGTATCTCTTTAAGGGTGCTGATGGTTTCCGGGTGACTTTCTCCTGGCCACATTTCCCATTAAAGGCAATGCCATTGACAAGTCAGATTCCAACAGCTATCAATATCAACGGAATTAACTTCCTGGATGTTTATGTGTTGGATGGTACCGGCTTGACTGATGCTGAAAATTACATTGAGAAAGTGTGGTACAGCAAGAGTAAAGGGGTCATCCAGTTACAGGACATCACGGGTGATTTCTGGATTCGCGATTTCTAAGATAAAATAAATTCAAGCAATTAAGGTCAATAGCAGCAATAATTCCCCCCATGGCAAAAATCATAGCAATAGCAAATCAAAAAGGTGGTGTTGGTAAAACAACCACAGCCATTAACCTCGCTGCCAGTCTGGCGGTATTGGAATACAAAACATTGCTGGTAGATGCCGATCCACAGGCAAATTCTACTTCCGGTGTTGGTTTTGATCCAAGAAATGTAAAAACCAGCATCTATGAGTGTATTGTTAATGATGTGAATCCGCGCGACATCATTCTTTCCACTACTACTCCAAATCTGTTTCTGCTTCCTTCGCACATTGATCTGGTAGGTGCAGAAATTGAAATGATTAATTTACCGAACCGCGAGCGGATGATGAAGCAGGTATTGGATACCATACGTGATGATTATGATTTCATCATCATTGATTGCAGTCCTTCACTTGGTTTGGTGACCATCAACGCACTTACCGCATCCAATTCGGTTATCATTCCGGTACAATGCGAATATTTTGCTTTGGAAGGTTTAGGGAAACTGCTGAATACGATCAAAATTGTACAAACCCGAATCAATCAGGAACTGGAAATTGAAGGCATCCTTTTAACCATGTATGATACCCGTTTACGTTTATCGAATCAGGTGGTGGAAGAGGTGAAAACACATTTCCAGCAAATGGTATTCGATACTATCATACAACGCAATACCAAACTTGGAGAAGCGCCTAGTTTTGGCGAAACCATCATCATGCATGATGCTTTCAGCAAAGGAGCTATCAACTATTTAAATCTGGCAAGAGAAATTCTTCAAAAGAATAATATGACTGAAATCCCGAAAGAGGAGAAGGTAATAAAGACTCTGCCCATTGAAAACATCAGTGAAAACTGACTTTAACTTTTAAAGCAAACCAACGTGACTATTCCAAAAAAATCGGCTCTGGGAAAAGGGCTTAGCGCTCTTCTTTCAAATGATGCCACCGATATTACTTCAAAATCAGATATCGCTGCAGCACCTGCTGTTGCCGGCAGTGTGGCGAATATTGCCATCGATAAAATTGAAACCAATCCGTTTCAGCCACGAACCGATTTTGAAGAGACTGCATTGAAAGAACTTTCGGAATCTATCCGTCAGCAGGGAATCATTCAGCCAATCACCGTAAGGAAAATGGGATACGATAAGTATCAGATCATTTCCGGTGAACGTCGTTTCCGTGCAAGTAAGCTGGCGGGATTGGAAATCATTCCTGCCTATGTGCGGATCGCCAATGATCAGGCAATGCTGGAGATGGCGTTGGTAGAAAACATACAGCGTGAGAACCTGAATCCGATTGAAATTGGTATCAGCTACAAGCGTCTTGTTGATGAATGTAACTTATCGCAGGAGCAGCTTGCTGAGAAGGTAGGAAAAGATCGCAGTACGGTTACCAACTACATGCGTTTGTTACGTCTGCCACCAAAAATTCAGGCTGCTATTCGTGATGGACAATTATCTATGGGACATGCACGTGCCATTATCAACGTTGATGATATTGGTATGCAGCTCAAAATTTACGATGACATTATCACCAATAACCTTTCTGTAAGAAAAGTTGAAGAGCTGGTACGATTAAATACCGGCAAAAAAGGTAAAGGCGGAAGACCCGGTAAAGCTGCAGGCAGTGATTTTGAATACAAGAATATTCAGGATCGCTTGTCGAGTTTCTATGAAACAAAAGTGGAGCTTAAACAGGGTGCAAAAGGAACGGGTAAAATTATACTCTCCTACTACTCTACCGATGATCTCAACCGACTTCTCGATATTCTGGAAGGTTAATTCTGCTAAAGCCGGCTGTACCGTATGAAACTCTTGCTCCTTTCAGTATTTTTTTGCGTTTCGCTTGCTGCCGGGGCACAAGTGCCAAAGGATAGCTTGTCGATGATGCATTCTCCGTCAAGGGCAAGTATTATGTCGGCGATTTTTCCCGGTGCCGGACAGGCCTACAACAAGAAATACTGGAAAATCCCGATTATTTATGCAGGATTTGCGGGGTTGGGGTATTTAGTAAAGACCAATAATGATGAATATAAAATTTTTAAAGAGGCTTATCGTTTACGTTTAGACGGCGATGAAAGTACAACGGATAATTTCGTGTCTGTTTATGCTGATCAGGATTTGGTGACCTTGAAGAATTTTTACAGAAGAAACCGCGACTTGTCCATTATTGGCATAGGCGTTCTGTATGTTCTGAATATTGTGGATGCTGCTGTAGATGCACATCTCTTTTACTTCAATGTCTCCGATGACCTAACTATGCATATTCAGCCAGACTACAATCCGCAGGTATTTTCGGGACCATCACTAAGTCTGAGTATTCAATTTTAAAAACTTTCGCTGATGAGAATTGCTTTAATTGGTTACGGAAAAATGGGAAAAGAGCTTGAGAAGGCTGCTCTTTCACGTGGACATGAAATTACCTTAAGAGTAAATTCCCAAAACACTGCTGAACTGAACCGGCTGAATCATAACATTTGTGACTTGGCAATCGAATTCAGTACTCCTGGTTCAGTGCTTCGGAACATCAATCATTGTTTTGATAATAATATTCCTGTTGTGGTAGGAACCACAGGCTGGTACAACAAACTTGATGAAGTAAAAACATCCTGTCTGGAAAAAGGTCAATCGCTTTTATACGCATCCAATTTCAGTATTGGGGTGAATATTTTCTTTGAATTAAACCGGAAGCTTGCCAAAATCATGAATGACCATACCGGGTTTGATGTCAAGATTGAAGAAATTCACCATACACACAAACTCGATTCTCCTTCAGGAACTGCCATTACACTTGCAAAAGATATCATTGAAAAAATTGACCGGAAGCAGCGTTGGATAGATATTGACCCGGATAGCAATGATGAGAATCATGAACATCCCGGTGATCTGACTATTCATTCTATGCGACTGGGAGAAGTGATAGGAACACACATGGTAAAGTACCGTTCTGCGAATGATAAAATTGAACTGCGTCATGAAGCTTTTAACCGGACAGGATTCGCTGAAGGCGCTATTGTTGCAGCAGAGTGGTTAAAAGAAAAAAAAGGTTTCTACTCTATCGGGGACATGTTACAACTAGTTTAGTCAAATAATTTAATAAAGTTTATTTAGCCATATATGAATTGGAAATTTTGGAAAAGCAGCGGTCACAAAAGTAAAACGCGTGAATGGATTGATGCGTTGGTGTTTGCCGTAATTGCGGCTACTATTATCAGGACCTTCCTGATTGAAGCATTCACCATCCCTACTCCATCCATGGAAAAGAGTCTGCTGGTAGGCGATTTTCTTTTCGTTAGCAAGGTGAATTACGGGGCTCGTACACCAATGACTCCGCTTTCGTTTCCATTTGCACATCAGGATATGCCCATCATAGGTGGAAAATCATATTCCGAAGCCATTAAATTGCCTTACTATCGGTTACCCGGATTTTCAAAAATCAAGAATGATGACATCGTGGTTTTCAACTACCCGATGGAAGATGATCGTCCCGTTGACAAACAAACGCATTACATCAAAAGATGTATTGGTATTCCGGGAGATACCATTTCGGTTATCAATGGTGCAGTAAAATTAAACAGCCAACAAAGAGCACTTCCCGAAAAGGGCCAATTCATTTATGATGTAAGCACCAATGGCACCGGATTCAATCAACGTAATCTCGAAAAGTTGAACATCACCGAAGGCGGACCGGGTATGGCTGAAGGAGATTACCGTTTGTTTATGACGGGAGAAGCAGCTCAGGAAATTGCCAAACTTCCTAATGTGAGATCCGTTCGTAAAATGAGTGCTCCTCCCGGAGTCTATGAAGATTACATTTATCCGCATCATCCGGCATTCCCCTGGAACGTCGATAATTTTGGGCCACTTTACATTCCGAAAGCAGGAGATAAAATTGAGTTGAATGCGAATAATATCATTCTTTACAAAAGATGTATTACCAAATATGAAGGCAATACGCTGGAAGAAAAAGATGGTAAAGTTTACATCAATGGAAAGCCAGCTACTACGTATACCTTCCAAATGGATTACTTTTTCATGATGGGTGATAACCGCCACAATTCCGCTGACTCCCGCTTCTGGGGCTTTGTTCCTGATGATCACATTGTAGGAAAAGCAGTGTTTATATGGATGTCGTGGGATAGCAATGCAGGTTTCCTCAACAAAATTCGCTGGAACCGATTATTCCGCCTGATTCATGATTAAATCTGTAGTTCATTGAAATTGTTTGCTACTGCTTATGCTCCGCCCCTTTCCTATTTGAGGGGAATGAATCAGGAAAATGAAGTTCAGATGGAAGTGCACGAATTCTTTGTGAAGCAAACGTTGCGGAACAGAACGCATATACTTTCTCCTAATGGCATACAGGCACTCATCATTCCGGTGAAACATGAAAACCGAACCAAGACACCTGTGAAAGATCTGAAAATTTCTAATGATAGTAACTGGCAGCGCCAGCATTGGAGATCATTGGATGCTGCATACCGGAGATCGGCGTTTTTTGAATTTTATGCCGATGATCTGGCACCATTTTATGAAAAGGAATACACTTACCTGCATGATTTTAATACAGCTGTGTTAGAATGGCTGCTGGGAGTGTATAAAATCAATATTCAAATAACTCCTAACAACACCTTCGAAAAAGAATTGCCTGCATCTGAAACCGATTGCCGCACACTCTGTGACACCGGTGTGCCGGTATTTAACCATTCAGAAAAATCATACCCACAGGTATTTTCATATAAAGAATCATTTACTCCGGGTTTAAGTGCTTATGACCTGGTATTTAATATGGGACCGGCATGCAACAGTTATCTGTAACTAGAGTGTGTTTCGAACCCATCCTAAACTTATATTTGCAATAATAAAAATACATCAATGGCTGCTAAAGATCAAACCGATATCGTTTTTAACAAGAATGAAGATTTCAATAAAACGCAGGTCAGCAATTTGCAACACCGTTTAACCAAAGCTCATGAAGGTGGTGGCAAAAAAAATGCTGATAAGCAGAAGGAAAAAGGCAAGCTTTTAGCACGTGAACGAATTGCCTATTTATTGGATAAAGATGCACCAACAGTAGAAGTTGGAGCATTTGCCGCTGAAGGAATGTATAAAGAATACGGCGGTTGTCCCTCAGCAGGTGTGGTTGTGATCATAGGGTATATCAAAGGCAGACAATGCATTGTTGTTGCGAATGATGCAACCGTTAAAGCAGGTGCCTGGTTTCCTATGACAGCGAAAAAAAATCTGCGTGCACAGGAAATCTCCATAGAAAATAAATTGCCGATTGTTTATCTGGTTGATAGTGCAGGAGTTTTTCTTCCTATGCAGGATGAAATTTTCCCTGACAAGGAACATTTCGGCCGTATTTTCAGAAACAATGCGGTGATGTCATCGAAAGGAATTATACAGATTGCCGCAATTATGGGAAGCTGTGTTGCCGGTGGTGCTTACTTACCAATTATGAGTGACGAAGCTATGATTGTAGATAAGACCGGATCCATATTTTTAGCAGGTTCCTATCTGGTGAAAGCAGCTATTGGCGAAGACATCGATAACGAAACACTGGGAGGTGCTACGACACAGTGTGAAATCTCGGGAGTTACCGATAATAAATTTGCAAATGATCAGGAATGCCTCGATTACATCAGAAGCATCTTCGATAAAATGGGAACCTATGAAAAGGCCGGATTCGATCGCATTGCACCTTCAGTACCGAAGGAAGATCCGAAAGAAATTTACGGTCTGCTACCTGAGGAGCGCGAAAAGCCTTACGATATGCGTTCGATTATTTCACGCCTGCTTGATGACTCAACGTTTGACGAATACAAAGAACTTTATGGCCAGTCGATTATTTGCGGACTGGGACGAATAGATGGATGGGCAGTAGGAATTGTCGCCAACCAGCGTAAAGTGGTAAAGAGTAAAAAAGGTGAGATGCAAATCGGAGGTGTTATTTACAGCGATTCAGCAGATAAAGCCGCACGATTTATTATGAACTGCAACCAGCGAAAAATTCCTTTGGTTTTCCTGCAGGATGTAACAGGTTTTATGGTAGGAAGTCGTTCAGAGCAGGGAGGAATTATTAAGGATGGAGCCAAGCTCGTAAATGCTATGTCGAATAGTGTTGTGCCAAAGTTCACCATTGTAATCGGAAACTCATACGGAGCCGGTAATTATGCGATGTGTGGGAAGGCTTATGATCCACGATTGATTGCAGCCTGGCCAAGTGCTCAAATAGCTGTAATGGGTGGAGCACAGGCAGCCAAAACCTTATTACAGATTCAGGTGAGTACACTCAAAGCTCAGGGTAAAGAAATTACTCAGGAAGATGAGGATGAATTATTGAAAACGATCACTGACAGATATACAGCACAAACCTCACCATATTACGCTGCTTCCCGTTTGTGGGTCGATGCAGTTATTGATCCGCTGGAAACCAGAAAATGGATTTCGATGGGAATAGAGATGGCAGATCATGCACCTATTGAAAAGCCATTCAATGTAGGTATTATCCAGACCTAAAATTAATTCTTTTCAAGCAACATAACACACCTCACAATACTAACAGTCCATGTCAGAATTTATTCAAATAGTAAATAAAGTAAAAGAATTCCATGAAGTTTTTGGTCTTGAACATCATGATCAGCCTATTGCTGAAGTCAGTGACCGCATTATAGAATTACGTCACCGTTTGATGGCTGAAGAAAATGATGAGTATCTGGAAGCAGCAAAAAATAAAGATCTTACGCTTATTGCAGATGCATTAGGTGATAAACTGTACATTTTGTGCGGAACACTGGTAGCTCATGGATTGCAACACAAAATTGTGGAGGTATTTGAAGAAATCCATCGCAGCAACATGAGCAAGCTGGATGAAAATGGCAAACCAATTTACCGGGAAGATGGCAAAATCATGAAGAGTAATCGTTATTTCCTTCCTGACATTGCTTCCATATTAAATAAGTAACTTTCATCACGGTTGGGACTCCTGCTTTCCTCCAATCCATCCCAGATGTGTATGTTTAAAATGATCGTCAAATTTTAAACCATAACCAAATATCCTGTCGAAGCAGCTATGTCCTGCCAGAATTAAACCGGCGAATAAAATTACAGGACTGAACGAAACATAACCCAATGCACAAACAGCAAGAGCTACGCCCTGATGGTGGAACAAGTTATAAAAAAACGCACCAACTTTTGTTCCTGCCAGATAACCGAGCATGCTGATATCGGGTGCCAGCAACCAGACAAAAAACAACCACCATTCAAAGCCCAAATCAGTAGCAAAATACCAGCAGGCCAGGAATTTAACCAGTTCTTCCAATTTCAATATCACATTCATAAACAACCAGTTTTTTATTGGTGAGGAAACAAATTAACGCGGTTTAAAATTAAACTAATTTTTCCATACCGACTACTTTCCCTATCTTAATAAATTTTCAATGAAATCCGTTTTTTTCCGAACAGAGACATCAATCGTTGCGCCATCTTCCATAATCACATATCCTCCTCTACCTTTCACATACTTCTTCACATAACGGATATTGATCATATGAGAAGAGTGTATTCTGTAAAAATTGAATGGCTCGAGTACATCTTCATACTGAGAAAGGTTTTTCGATACCAATTCTTTCCGTCCACCGGTAAGATAAAATTCGGTATAGCTACCTGCAGCTTCACATCGTATAATTTCATCGAGATTCAGGAAAACCATTCCATCGGCAGTAGGGAGCGCAATTCTTTTTCCGGATGTATTCCATTCGGTAATCATCGTTCTGTTCTTCACAGCGCGTTTATCAGTAATGCGTTGTTCAGCCTTTTTCACAGATGCAATCAGATCCTTTTCAGTGAATGGCTTCAGCAGAAAATCGATTGCATCAGCCTTAATAGCAGGTAAGGCAAACTTATCGTAGGCAGTAATAAAAATGACTTCAAACTCATGCACCGGAAATTTCTCCAGTAATTCAAATCCGGAGCCATACGGCATTTCCACATCCAGAAAGAGCAGATCAGGTGCATCATCGGTAATTAATTTGTAAGCCTCATCAAGTGACTGTGCTGTGCCGGTCACTTTAATGTTTGCACATTTTTTCTCCAGAATTGTCTTCACCAAACTGGTACATTTGGGTTCATCGTCGATAATCAGTGCTTTGATCATATGAGGTTAGGTTTTAGGGGTATGTTTATTATTATTTTGGTTCCCGGGTGATCGGCATTTGAGGGATCTAAAGGTTCCACAACGTATGAAATAGCTGATTTATAAATTTTATTTATTACTTCTATTCTGCCGGATGCCAGAGACATACCCTGTGAAAAATGTGTACTATGTTTACTTTCTTTGAACAGCCTTGCATGCTCCATTCCAATTCCATTATCGGAAATAATTACTTCAAAAGCATTGTTCATTTTTAAAAAGGAAACTTTGAGCTCTCCATTCTTATTTTTCAGGAATTTCAATCCGTGATTAATGGCATTTTCAATAAAAGGTTGTATTAGCAAGGAAGGAACAAGCACTTCTGAAGGATTCAATTGCGGGTCAACTTCAATAGCTGAACTAAAATGATCTTCAAATCTAAGTTTCTCCAATTTGAGATAAGCTTCAAGGTACTCAATTTCTTCTTCAAGCGAAATAAAATCCCGCTTCGACAAATACAAGGTTTTTCGAATCAAAAACGCAAAATCAGATAAATATTGCTGGGCGGAGTCAAAATCGTGGCTGACATTAAAATGCTGAATGGCATTCAGGCAATTAAAAATAAAATGCGGATTCATTTGAGCACGGACGGCTTCGAGTTTAAATTCGGCTAACTGACGGTTAACCAGTTGTTTTTCATGCACATTTTTGGCAACTCTTTTTATTCGGCCTTTTATTCCAATTACCAGAAGCAGTAATCCTGAATTAATTGCCACAATCTGAAATCCTATGCGCTTCCAAAATGGTGGAGAAACAGAAAACGTAAAACTGGCTGGTTTTAAACTCTCATTTCCATTTTTATCGATTGCCAAAACAATGAATGTATAATTTCCTGGTTCCAGAGAACCAAACTCAACGGTTCGCTGATCTGTTTCAGTCCATTTATCATTCAATCCCTTCATAAAATACCTGAATCGTATCTGCTTGCCTGATGAAAAAGAAATGGCGCTGAAATTAAAAGTGATTCTATTTTCATCATAGGCAAAAATGCTGGTATCAGTGATTACACCATTTACCAAAACAGAATTGATGTAAATTGGAATTTCAGTTCTGCTCTTGAGTTGTTTTTCTGAAAAATAGGCCAGTCCTTTATCGGTTGCTATCCATAAAGTATCCTGTCGCTTTAATACCTGCCGGATCATTTCAGATGGCAGGCCATCATTAATAGTTAATGATTGAATTTTATACGCAAAGGGTTTTCTGTTATTGATTGAAATTTTACTAAGCCCTTTATCAGTAACAACCCACATTTGGCCGTTTCCTTCATAATACAACGACCGGCATTGATTGCTGAGTAAACCATTTTGGGAATTGAAATGAACAATAGTGTCATTCATTAACACTCTTATTCCATTGTTATAAGTACAAATCCACAGCGAACTATCCTGGGCAAGCCATAAATCCACGATCCTGCCATGAATGGGAACTTTATGTCTTTCTTCAACAAGAATCTTTTTATTCTCAAATTTAAAAAGTGTATCTATTGAAGAAAAATAAAACAATTTGGAACTTCCTGAGCTGCAGGAAGTATACCGGGTGGTATTAATTATTGTATCGAACCCGGTTACTGATTCAACAAGTACTGCTCCTCGCGAGACCACAACCACTTTATCATCGTTTAGCAACCCGGCATCCTTTATAGCTCCAATATTCAAAGTTTTTTTGACCTTTTTAGTATGATCAGAAAAAACTATTTGATTCTCCAATACATAAACAGGTGTATCGTCCTTCTTAATCAATATTTTTTTTACAACATTCGACCTGAGCTTCATGGTGCTCAAGTTTGATGATGATATCAAATTCTGCTGATGATATTTTTCCAAAATTCCTTTTTCATAACCCACATAAAGATCACCTTTGCTGTTGAATGCAAAAGAGTAAACTTTTTGAATTTGATCATTTTGCGCTAGCTTGTAACTCTTGATAAGTGAGGAATTGAGAAAAAATACCCCCTCACCAATTGTTGAAAACCAATAATTGGAGGCATTATCAACCAGAATTCCTCCAACATTTTTATTTTTAAGAAATACTTCTGAAATAATATTCATGGATGAATCAATTGCAAACACCCCTTCACCATTTGAGACCACCCACATTGTACAGGTTTTTTCATCAAAAAGAAGTCGGTTAACATCAAACGTATTGCGATAAATTCTGGTTAATTTTAATCTGGAACCATCAAGGAATTCAGATAAACAAATTACATCATTAGTGTAATAATACATCAGCCGTTCACATGTATTAATTGCAGAACTATTTTTAATGAAGGATATCCCTTTTGTTGAAATATTTTGAATTGAATCAATTCTGTTGACTGAAAAATTTGAATCCACTTCGTACAGAAATCCGTCAGAATTCAGGAAATAATTCCCATTCAAATTGATACCATTGCTGACAACGGGTAGTACTCTTGAATTATTTTGGTAAACCGGTAAAGCGATGGATACAAAATCCAGATCATGAAAACTTTTACCATCGAACCATGCATACCCGTTTTCATAAGCACTAAGTGTTTTTCTGATCCAGATAATTCCTCTTTTATCTTCATGAAATTCGACCATACCTTTCAAATCAACATTATTGAAAATATGCGGACTATTGGTTGGGTTGTAAATTTTACCTTTTTCATAAAAACACAATTGGGATGAAAAGCAATGAAACCAAACCCTGCCTTTTGAATCACATATTACCTGCAAAACCTCATTGTCGGTTAACCCATCATCGGTAGTGAAATTGGTAAACGAATGACCATCGTATCTGCTCACGCCATTTTCAGTTCCAATCCAGATAAATCCCTGATGATCCTGAGTTATGGAATAGGCAATGTTGCCGGCCAGGCCTTGATCTTTGGTGTACTGAATGTAATTAAATTGTTGGGCATACACTTCAACTTGCCATATAAGCAATTGAATAAGTGTCATATATAACAACAACCCCCTCATAAATCAAGCTAACAATAATGAATACTATTGTGCTACCCCCATTTGAATGTGCAGGCATTCGGGGGTAAATTGTCCGGAAGCAGGAACCGGTGCTGTTCCTTCTTACGTGTATGCTTGGGGGGTCAATTGAATAAGCCCGGCAGATGCAGCTGCAAAGCTCACTCCTACTTTTGATTTAGAATCAGTTGCCGACTTTATTTTATTCCGTCAATAAAACCTGCAGACTCCAAATCAATTTGGTGAATGCAATATAGTAAACTCATTTGAATAATTTGATTCACTTTTTACTTTTTTACCAAAATTTGATGAAACGGTTAAATTGGTAAGTGAAATGCAATTGTTTACGAAATTGTACCGGGATCAAATTTAACTTTGCCCGTTTACTTTGGAAATATTTTGCAATTCCGGTACCATCAATTTTTACCTTTTCTTAATTTGTTAAACGCAGTCCTTTTCAGTACCTTCGCCCCTCTATAAATTTACTATGATCAAGATTACTTTCCCTGATGGTAAAGTCAGGGAATACCCTAAAGGAACCACTTCTATGGAGGTGGCAAAGAGTATCAGTGAAGGTTTGGCCAGAAATGTTTTGGCTGCGAAGGTTAATGGTGTTGTATGGGATAGCTCCCGTGGCATCAGTGAGGATGCGACCATGGAATTGCTTACATGGGATGCCGCAGAAGGGAAATCGACTTTTTGGCATTCATCGGCTCACCTTATGGCTGAAGCGTTGGAGACTTTATATCCCGGAATTCAATTCGGAATTGGTCCCCCCATTGAAAATGGTTTTTATTATGATGTTGATTTAGGTGAAGGAACCTTATCATCCGACGATTTTAAAAAGATCGAAGATAAGATGCTGGAACTGGCTAAGGCCGGCAATCAGTATGTCCGTAAAGAGGTTTCTAAAAAGGATGCCATCGCGTATTTCGAGGAAAAAGGCGATAAATATAAACTTGATCTGTTGAAGGATCTGGAAGATGGAACCATCACTTTCTATACCCAGGGTAATTTTACCGATTTGTGCCGCGGACCACATATTCCGGATACCGGAAGCATCAAAGCGGTAAAACTCATGAACATTGCCGGTGCTTACTGGCGTGGTGATGAGAAAAGTAAACAGTTGACCCGAATTTATGGAATAACCTTTCCGAAACAAAAGGAACTCACTGATTATCTGACACTTCTGGAAGAAGCTAAGAAACGTGACCACCGTAAATTGGGTAAGGAACTGGAGTTGTTTACCTTCTCTGAAAAGGTTGGAATGGGTTTACCATTATGGCTTCCCAAAGGGGCGCAGCTTCGTGAACGCCTGGAATCATTTTTGAAAAAAGCACAGTTGAAAGCCGGGTATTTACCGGTTGTGACACCACATATCGGAAATAAAGACTTGTATGTAACATCTGGTCACTACGAAAAATATGGTGCCGATTCATTTCAGCCAATTCGCACTCCTGCGGAAGGGGAAGAATTTTTCCTGAAGCCTATGAATTGTCCCCACCATTGCGAAATTTATAAAAGCAAGCCCCACAGCTACAAGGAATTGCCAATCCGTTATGCGGAATTCGGTACCGTTTACCGATACGAGCAAAGTGGTGAATTACATGGATTAACCCGGGTTCGTGGATTTACCCAGGATGACGCCCATTTATTCTGTCGCCCCGATCAGGTGAAAGAGGAGTTCATGAAAGTTATTGACCTGGTGTTGTATGTCTTCAGAGCCCTTGATTTCCCTGAGTTTACGGCACAAATTTCATTGCGTGACCCTGAAAATAAATCGAAATACATTGGTAGCGATGAAAACTGGGAAAAAGCAGAACAGGCAATTATTGAAGCTGCTGCTGAAAAAGGGTTAAAGACTGTGGTCGAGACCGGTGAAGCTGCCTTTTATGGTCCGAAACTCGACTTCATGGTTAAGGATGCTTTGGGTCGGAAGTGGCAATTGGGAACCATTCAGGTTGATTACAATTTGCCGGAACGATTTGAACTGGAATATACCGGTGCCGACAATCAGAAGCACCGTCCGGTAATGATTCACAGGGCTCCTTTTGGATCTCTGGAGCGGTTCATTGCGGTGCTTATTGAGCATTGTGCCGGAAACTTCCCTTTATGGCTTTCTCCGGAGCAGGTTATCATATTGGCAATCAGCGACAAATTCAATGATTATGCTAAAAATGTTTCCGAATTGCTAAAAAATTCCGATATTCGCGCCTTCGTTGACGAAAGGGACGAAAAAATCGGACGTAAAATCCGGGATGCGGAAGTTAGGAAAGTGCCTTATATGCTGGTAGTTGGAGAGAAAGAAGTTGAATCCAATACCGTTTCGGTGAGAAGGCATGGACAGGGAGATTTAGGCTCTATGAGTCTGGATCAGTTTCAGAAGCATCTGAATGACGAAGTAATGCTTGCATTAAATCAAAAATAAATAAGTACCAGTATCACATAATTAGAGGGAGGTAACACATTTCTACTTTTTTTAAAAAACCAGGCGGAGGCTCATCATCAGGCGGAGGTAACAGGTATAACAGACCTAACAGATACCAGAAGCGTGAAAACGAGCACAATATCAATGAAGATATTACCGCTACCAGTGTCAGGCTCGTAGGAGAAAACATTGAACCGGATATATATCCTATCGAAGTAGCCAGAGGCTTTGCTAAAGAGCAGGCTTTGGATCTGGTAGAGATTGTACCAACAGCTGATCCACCCGTTTGCCGGGTAGTCGATTATCAGAAATTTCTTTACGAAAAG
The DNA here is from genome assembly GCA_016788065.1 of Bacteroidia bacterium. Taxonomy (GTDB): domain Bacteria; phylum Bacteroidota; class Bacteroidia; order AKYH767-A; family OLB10; genus JADKJB01. Next base: position 45,320 of record JAEUTI010000025.1, read on the forward strand.
AAGAAAAAAGAGAAAGAGACTAAGGCAAAGACAGCCAAATCGGTGATGAAAGAGATCCGGTTCGGACCTAATACCGATGAACATGATTTCAACTTCAAAGTGAAGCATGCAATCAAGTTTTTGGAAGAAGGCGCAAAAGTAAAAGCATATGTACACTTTAAGGGTCGTACCATTGCTTACAAGGAAAAAGGAGAGATTATCCTCCTGAAATTTGCTCAGGAACTTGCCGATCATGGTAAGGTAGAGCAATTACCAAAGCTGGAAGGTAACAGAATGTTCCTCCACCTGGTTCCTTTACCTGCGAAGAAGGCCAAAAAATAAAAATACTTATTACAGATAATTCGAATATCTATTATACTTAAATTACAAAAGAAGCCATGCCAAAAATGAAGAGTAATTCCAGCGCCAAAAAAAGGTTCGCCTTTACCGGTTCTGGTAAAATCAAACGTAAGCATGCGTACAAGAGCCACATCTTAACCAAGATGAGCACGAAACGCAAAAGGGCACTTACTCACTCTGGATTAGTCGACAAATCTGACGCATCCCGTGTTGAAAGAATGCTTTCTGCTTAAAATTAATTGTTTAATTATTAACCAGGGAAATAGCTTAAGTTTCTTTAAAAGCAGAAACGCTATCACCAAAAAATGATGTAAAATGCCAAGGTCAGTAAATTCAGTGGCTTCGAAAGCCAGAAGAAAAAAACTCCTCAAACAAGCCAAAGGTAACTGGGGCAGCAGAGGTAATGTATTAACAGTTGCAAAACACACGGTTGAAAAAGGACTTCAATATGCCTACCGTGACCGTAAAGCTAAGAAAAGATCATTCAGAGCTTTGTGGATTCAACGTATCAATGCAGGCGCGAGAGAGCATGGTCTCTCCTATTCTCAGCTAATGGGAAAACTGCATGAAAAAGGTATCGATCTGAACCGCAAAGTACTTGCCGATTTGGCAATGAACAACCCTGATTCATTTAAATCAGTTGTTGAATCTGTAAAATAATATTCTTGTTGCAAAAAAAAACCGCTCTCTCACCAGAGCGGTTTTTTTTTGTTCTAAACTCGCCACATTTTCGTAATTTCAGCGAATTACAACACTATGATACGACCGTTTCGAGCCCTGATTCCTGCCCTGGTGGTTTTTGCTGCCTGCTTTCTGGCGCTTGCCTGGTTTAATCGTGTTGCATCCGATGATTTTGAATTTATGTACCGCTTCCGGGAATTGGGATACCTGGAAAGCATCCGGTTCTTTTATGATACCTGGAATACACGATGGGTCGCTATCGGTTTAATGAATTTGGTGTGGCTAGGGGAAGGATCTGTTACTTCACTACTACTCTACCACTTCATCAGCCTATTGCTGCTCTGGGTGGCATTTATGAGGCTTACAGTCAACTTTATTGCTGAAAACAAAACAGCTGCAATTCTCTCCGGATATCTGGCTGTTGCCTTTTTTTATTCCTGCTTTAGCATTGCCGATGTATTTTTCTGGATAAACACGAGTACCATGTATTTGTATGGATGCATAGCAGCAATTTTCGGTGCTGCTGAAGTAACCGGTAAACGAAAAGGAATTATACCCTATCTGATTCTGCTGATAGCAGGAATATATGCAGGAGCATCTTATGAGCCTCTGGCTTTCGTGTTGCTGATTGCAGGAGTGGCCTATGCCTTCTATACCTATTCCAAACGTACGGCAACGCGACCACAGTTTTTGAAGTTGCTTATTTTTCTGATGGCGGTCTGCACCGCTTTCGCAATAAGTTATGCAGGCGAGGGACATCATATTCGTGCCGGCTTTCTACCTCAAACTACTATTACAGCAAAGGCATTTATTCTTACGAAAGCATTATTCAAGATGTATTTCATCAAGCTGCCTGCAATTGCTCTTGCCACTTTACTGTTTAGTATGCCCTGGATGCTGATTGGTCAAATGAAAAAATATGAATGGATGACCACCCGGTTACTGAAACAAGTTTCCGGTATATTTTTGATTCTGGTTTTCCTTTCTTTAGGACCTGTAGTCTGGGTGATGTCGGAGATGGGACCCGAGCGTGCATGGACGCAAATCGCTCTCTATTTCACCATTTATGCAGCTTTTTTATCGTGTTATGCCGGGGTTCACAGCACTTTAAAAATTTCCCTTACGGGGATAACTAAATTCTATGCTATTATTGGAGTACTATACATTGCTGCTACATTTCTTCCACAGATTATAAAAGCTTCAGCTTATGCGAATGCTTATGATGCAAGAATGGAGTTAATCATGCAACAACCGGAAAATAGCACATTGGTCAGACTTAAACCTCTACCCGATTCCGGATGGTTGCATTCAGCAGAAATCAGCGCGGATAGCACACATTTTACGAACCAGCATCTGAAGAGAAATCTGAATGTACCATTCAACCTGATTAGGGATGTAAAACCGGAGTAAGCGTTAATTGCAAATTAGATCCAACCATTTGTCATCGGTTGATAAGTAATTTCCGGAACCTTATTTCCCCTTTTGATTCGACTCCGACAAAGTACATCCCATTCAAAAATTTTTCTGTATCAATATGTAATTCTGTTGAAGGTGACTGGTTAAAATAAAGTTGTCTGCCTGTTACATCACAGACTGTCACGGAAGTATTTCCGGACAAACCACTAATCTTTACAAAGTCACTGGCCGGATTTGGATACATAGAAATGTTGTCCCAAAAACCTGGAAGGTCATTTACGCCACTTGGAGTTACATACTTCATCACCGTAGCTTTATTCGCATTTGCATTATCTTCATAAGCAATATAAGGTTCGTCAACTGAATTGAAAGCAAATGATATAAATTGAGCTGCACCGGCAGAAAAGGCAGGCAGTCCAACATGAATCCAGGATGTTCCGTCAAATTTCATAACTGAGGCAGTTGTATTCGCAGAATATGCCAGGTACGGCACTCCGTTATTGAATGCAATTTTGGTGAAACCGGCAGTAGTGGATGTAAATCCGGCAGGTCCAACATTGGCCCATGTTGTGCCATCAAACTTCATAACAGAAGCTTTAAAAGAATTGGCATAATCGCTATAGGCAAGAAAGGGTTCTCCGCTATTATTGAAAGCAAGAGAATTATCTCTGGCCTCACCAGCTGAAAAACCAGGTTGTCCGACAATCACCCAATTGGTTCCATCGAATTTCATAACAGTTGCTTTCCCACCATAGGTATTATCCCAAAAACCTACATAAGGTTCGTCGGTATTGCTGAATGCAAAAGTGATCCATGAAATAATTCCTGAAGAAAATGCTGGTGACCCTACATTCACCCATGTGGTTCCATCAAACTTCATAACAGAAGCTTTATTCGAATTAAAGTCATCTACATAAGCAAGATAAGGAGTGCCGTTACCGGAGAATTTAATAGTAGTATATGCAGCACCCCCGGCGGTAAATCCGGCTTGTCCAACCACAACCCAGGAATTGCCATCAAACTTCATAACAGTTGCTTTATTGGAGTTCGAATTATCCCTGAAAGCGATGTATGGATCGCCGGTGTTACTAAAAGCAATTGTTGTATACAAATAATTAACATTGCTTGCTGAAAAACCCGGTTGTCCGACATACACCCAAGAAGAACCATTAAATTTCATAACGCTCGCTTTACCTGAATGGGCATAATCTTTAAATACCACATATGGTTCATCGGTATTGCTGAAAGCGAGGCTGGTATAACCTACCCCACCATCCGAAAATCCTGGCTGTCCGACATTTTGCCATTGAGCAAAAGTATTTGATAAAGAACAAAATACGATAAACAGACAGCTAATTATTTTTTGAAATGATGTTAACATACTATTATTTTAAACTTGTTAGATTCTATCATTGACTTGATTACTGTATTATTCAGGAAGGTTACATGTATAAACCAAAATCGATACAGCACAAGGCTAATATACAAATAAATTTTTAAAATCAAATCTTAGAGAGAAAATTATCAAAATTTTAAAGATCCTAAGCAGATATACCAGTAAAATTCAATCCGGAAACCATAGTATCAAATTCTTCGAAATTAAGATTACTAAAGTTGTCCATGTTAGAGTTAAAATTTATAGTATCAGAAGAATCTGCATTCGATTCTGAACTTAAATCAACATAAATTCTTTCATTAGTAAAAGTTTTACCAACTAAAATATCGGCATATGAAGGGTTATAAAAAATAAAAAATGATTTTTCAATTTCACTTGCATGAAGGAAAATACCTTTGGCATGATACATCGCATGTTGAGGAGCGGAATTTTCAATAAAAAGTATAAGCTGAATAATTGTGGAAAGTTTAATCTGGTTATTAAAAGTCAGAATAATATCTTCAATATGATGGGCAACTTTACATTCACATCCTTTTAAACTGTAATCGTATACATCCTGATCATACTCTTCCTGAAACGCATGCAGAATACCAACGATATTTATAGGCCCATTCGCTCTGATAAGAATAAATTTTATGAAATCACTGAAAATAATTGACTGAGGCTCTGAAGCATCCTCGAAAGAATTCACAAATATTTTCAGTTTAAAGATTTTATCTATGATATAAAAAGGCCCCCAAATTGGTAAGGATACGATTCTAATATTCAGTGACGTCGAATCTTTCAAGCCACGTAAAAATGATTTTAAAATAAATACCGGATCGTTCAGAAAAACAAATACCAGAGAACCAATAGCAAATGCAAATATCAGTATCAGTGTTACGTCAAAAGTACTCATTGATGGGAATAACCAGTCAGGTTAATTTAAGTATAAAGATGAAACATACCAGGTTCAAAGATAAAACTGGCAACAAGGCACTAAAGTACTGGTTCAAGACCAAAACTCCCAATTCGTCAAATGCCCTAACTGAAACAGAAGTCCGTTCAAGGCAATTATTGTGAAAGTTATACAAAATCCCTTAAAAATCGGCAATAATCAGCTTTTTCATGCCCATCATATTTTTGAAGGCTCCGGGCCTCTTAGTGAGCTCTTCCCAGTTTTCGGGACAAACCTGCCAACTCAGTCCATATTTGTCTTTAAGCCATCCGCAAACGCTTTCCTGGCCACCATTTGCCGTTAAGTTATCCCAGTAGTAATCAATTTCAGCCTGATCTTTGCATGAAATCATAAAAGAAACAGATTCATTGAACTTGAACAAAGGACCAGCGTTGATTCCGATAAATCGCATTCCCAAAATCTCGAATTCAACCGTAAGCACCTTTCCGGCAAAATCCTTCTGAAAATCAGCCAATCCTTCGGCTTCTGTCTTAGGATAATAGGTAGTATTAATCATTTTACCGTCTTTGAATATAGACAGGTAATATGCTGCAGCTTCAGCAGCATTGCCATCGAACCAGAGATTAGGAATTATTTTTTGCATGATTTCAGGAGTTAAATGATTTCAAAAATATGAAATTTGGAAATAAAATTGTTGAAGAAGATAAATTTATAAATATAGGGTAATACAGAATGAACTGTCTGCATGGGAGGTTTATCAGGTCAAGGCAGTCATCAAAAAATCATCCCGACTACTTCCAAAAATCTTTCATCCTAATTTTTTCATATGTCAATTTAGTAACAAAAAAGAACTGATAGAGCTCCCAGAACCAAACTCTCTTTCCAATTCCGGTGTACCATCTCATGGCACTCCTCAACCTTGCATCTTTATGAAAAAAAAGTCTTTTTAAAGCTACAGGTCTTGTTTGCATAACGATTTCCATAAGTTTAACTAAAATAATTACAATCCAGGGTTTCAGAAATTTAGTCTTCAGAACCTGGTGTTTGTAATCCCACTTTCTTTGATCTGTCAAAATTATTTCATGATCCTTCACTTCTTCATAATAGGGAGTCCATTTATGCGGAGTAACATATAAAATTTGAACCTGATCAGGATCATAAGACAATAATTGTTTCAGGCTATAATAAAAATCCATAATCTTTTCTTCACCAAAACCAACAACATAAGTAGCCATAGATAAAATATTATGTTTTCTTAGAAGTTGTATAGCCTCTTTATCCTTTGAAATGGTGCCTGCCTTTCTTATTTTCTCCAGCACAACTTCATTATAATTCTCAATACCCAGAAGGAAGCGTTCAAAACCCGCTTGCTTGTATAAATGCAAAAATTCAGCATCTCTAACTATATTATCCGCTCGTATGGACCCTACTAATATCAACTTCAACTTTTTGGCAATAAGTGCCTCCAAAAACTCCCTCCATGCTTTAGGATTGGAAGAAGGATTTTCGTCAGCAAAATTAAAAACAACAATTCCGTATTCTTTATGTAACATTTCAATTTCATCGGCAAGAGAATTCGCACTTCTATGCCGCCAACTTTTCCAAAACAAACTTTGACCGCAGTAAGTACACGGATAAGGGCAACCTCTTGAAAATTGAATAACAACTGCTTTTCTCTTACCCCAATAAGTATAATTATAGCCTTTCATTAATTCCCATCCGATACGATAATCATCAAGATTCCTGATGGTTTCGGCAGCTATAGTTCTGATTGCTTTGCCATTTTTCCGGATTGCCAAACCTTTTATATGCTCTAATTCGTTATTATTTTCAAGAGCATTTACCAGGTTCAAAGTTATTTCTTCACCTTCGCCACAAACTATGATATCAATCTGTGGATTCCGGTCTAAAATTTCTTCCCAGTGATACGTTGGAAACACACCCCCGATTACAATTCTTATAGTAGTGCTTTGTTCTCTGACCAACCGGGTAATATCATTAATCACAGGTTGTGCCGAAGTGGAACCGGAATGACCCAATAATATTAAATCCGGATTATATACCAGAATTTTTGAAACAACTAGTGCAATAGAATAATTGTAATAATCGGCATCTAATAACTTTACCGAGTGACCGGCATCAATCAACGGACCGCCAATTGCTAAAAGTCCTAATGGAGGAAGATGTTCATTGGCCAGTCTGCTGCCAATAGCTAAATGTGGAGGATTAATAATTAATATGTTCATTTAATAAGACCCATTATACAGGTCCTGACGCTTTTAAAAGTTCAAGCTTCTGAATCAGTTTATGACACCAAATCAACGGAATTAAGCCTAAAATCCCGAAAGAACAATCTATTAATTGCCAGTAAAAAGGAATTCCTCTCACTGGGCCTGCAATTAAAGCCAAAGGGAACACCAGAATGCAGGAAATAATTCCAAATTCAATTATCCATATATTTCGGACTGGATTTTTTAACGGGCCCAAAAAAGCTATTGCAATTACTATGTGTGCAAATGCAAGCCAATCGGTTCCATAACTTAAAAAAGGAAAATTGGCATTGGTTGTTTTCACAGCAAAGTATACCTCAGAAAGCCATGATTGGACAAAGTCAGGTAAAAAACTACTGTTTTCATTAATAAATTGGAGTTCAGTTTCAATTGGAAATGCTGTTACGCCACTTAAAACCAGAAAACAAATAAAAATAACGATTAGCGTCTTTATTTTTCTGATTAACTTTATTTCTTCCACAGCAATAGAAATGTTATTTCGTAAGTATTATTTAAAATAAGGACATAACTTTACTCATAATGATTAAAAACACTGCTACCTTTCAAACATGGTTATTGTTCATTCCAAATAAACATGATACAATCTTGAATTAATTAAAACGGTTACTGATCAATTTTCACAAATTTGGTTCCCAACCCTTGTTGTTTGTTCAATTTTATATAATAAATTCCGGAGGATAAATCACCGATATGTACAGATACCGATTTTTGATATATATTATTGTATCGATTGTAAAATATTTTGGCCAATTTACCATAAACATCAAAAATGGAGACACATTCTAACGGCTGTGTCGGATTGTCCCATTCAATCCAAATTTCATTATTTGCGGGACTAGGAAACACGCTATATTCATCGGTATTATAATCGATATCATTTACATTGGTAAATAAACCGGTATGATATCTGGCAATTGCCATATTCCATTTATTATTTTGAAGCGACCATCCACAAAGAACAACTTTGAGATCAGGCTGCAAAACCACCATACTACCAATATCCATACTACCACCAAAATCAGTCAACACAAGACCATTTGAACCAAAGGAGGTATCAAATGAGCCATCGGAATTTAAACGTAACAAAGCAAAATCACCGGCCACAGTGCTATTCCCGGCATACCCTGCTACCATGATTTTACCATCAGGTTGCAAAATTACGCTTTGAAGAATATCCCTGTCATTGCTAACCGAAACCTCCAGAACTCCGTCACCGGCAAAAGTTGAATCAGGCGTTCCATTATCGTTCAGCCGAAGGATTACAAAATCGTGGTTGCTGCCTCCTCCTGTATCATCGAAACTTCCGCAAGCTACTATTTTCCCATCCGCTTGCACTTCGCAGTCATACAAACCAATAAAACCGGCTTTAGGAATCAAAGTCACACCTCCCTGACCAAAAGTAGTATCCAATGCTCCAGCAGAATCATATCTTGCAATCATATATGAAAAGGGAGAAAAAGAATACCCTACAGTAATAATCCGTCCCACATTGTCGATACACAAACCAAATGCCAGTCCAAATATTCCGGGGGGCAAGTCAACTGCGATTCCATCACCACTAAACGTACTGTCGATACTCCCATCCGACAGCAAACGTAAAACGAACAAATTATTACTCTCATTTCCGCCTATCAGAATCCTTCCGGAAGCATCAAGCGACATACCATAAGGATGACAACTTCCTCCGGAAAAGATATAAGTTTTCATTCCATTAATACCAAATCCAGTATCTAAAGCACCATTGGGAAGGAGTCTGGCGACATTGGTTCTGAAGATATTTCCGCTTTCTGAGGGTCCGGATAATAATATTTTACCATCAGGTTGGATCAAAATATCATTAAAATAATCGTCGACACCGGGTTGCATATTAAGAATTCTGTGGCCATTGACACCGAATGTGAAATCAGTCGAACCATCCGGTAAGAATCTGGAAACAATCGAGCGCCGATCATTTGCCAAAGCTGAGTTTCCTGCAACTACAATTTTGCCATCAGGTTGTGTTGCCACAGCAACTCCCCGATCTTCTACAGATCCCGGATTCGAAAAAAGTAAACCATCCGAATCAAAAGTAATATCTAATGTTCCCGCTGACTGCCCGTAAAGAACCCACGAGTTAAGAAGCATCAAGAATATTAGATAAGCTAATTTCATTGGTTTAAGATAATGCTTTGCCAAAGTTAATAAAAAGTATGAATAAAGTTAAACCGAAACAGGAGCATAAGGCAACGGCCAATCACTTTTTTGAGGAGAGCTCAATTTTATCCATTTCCCACAAAGCCATCGATTTATCTTTAAATTCACCGTTAAGTTCGGTACAGTTTTCATTGATAATCCTGAAAGGAGCTGCAAAATTAAAGGGCTTATCTTGTAAATTCAATGGTCTCCAATCACCTGTTACAATATCGAAGTTCATATGATGATTTGTAAAGGTAGTGGTAAGCAGGTATTTGGATCCGGAAGATTTTATATTTTCTATTGCTTTTAAAATGTCCTTGTTTGAAAAATGCACGAGACAATCCCTCACAATAATCAAATCACATTGGGGCAATGGATCGGTAATTAAATTAAGCACTTTAAAATTCAATTTTTCGCTTTCCTGATATTTCAGCTTATTATTTTCAATTAATTCTGTTACAATATCCGCTCCAAGATAATTGATATTCGATAAATCCACTTTTTGCATCCAGTGAAAATTGCCACATGGAATATCTAATACAGAAACAATATTCAATTCATTCAACAAAATATTTAATTCACGGATGAGTGTTTCTGTTTGAGCTAATTCAGAACCTGGTCCGGAAACGTTATCAGTACTTTTCCAATGTTTACTTTTGTAAATTTCCGTAAACACTTGCTCCATACTCATATTACGAAATCTATCCGTATTATTTTTACGGAACCATTTAAGGACCCAATCATACAAAAACTTTTTAATAACTAGCTTCATAAAAAGTGGAGTTAAATAACACTAAAGTAAGAATTTGATTTTACATCCATCACCTTCCATGAGGCTCCATATTTGGTAGTTTATTCCCATCCCTTAAATAATAGTCAAAGTGCCTTTTCATTTCGGCAAATCTCTCCTCACGATATTCGCTTATTCCATGATCGGCTCCTTCATAAAGTATAAATCTGGTTGGATGCTTATATTGAATTAGCTTATTAACTAATTCCAAAGATTCGGAAGGAAGAACTCTCCAATCGGAACTTCCATGCATAATTAAGAGTGGTGTTTGTCTGCATAAAGATTCAGCCCAATATACAGCAGACCGTTCTTTCAAACTCATTTCTTTAGTTGCTGAATAGTTAGGAATAAGTTCACTGAATACAATTTTCTCCATCTCCGGTCGACTGGCAATAATATTAAAAGCATTTGCCATCCCCGCTGTGACGACAGCAGCTTTAAATCTGCAGGATTTCTTTAATGCCAGATAGGTCATCATTCCACCTCTGCTTGTTCCCTCAATACCTATTCTTGAAGTGTCGGCATTGGGGATTTGTGCAAGCACCGGAATTAGATTAAAAACATCGTTAATGTCTTTCCCTCCAAATTCCTCAATTCCTTCGCCTCCATCATTACCTCTATATTGACTTGCAATTACAATATAGTCCCAGCTGGCAATTCTGCCTAAAAATCGGCCTATCATAACCGGATTCCATTGTCCAAAATCTCGGTTACCACCCCGATTAGAAATTATGCAGGGATAAATACCCTTTTCTCCGGGTTCTATACTATACGCTGTCACTTTTAAACCATCGGAATAATAAACGATTCTATAATATCTTAATTTAAGAATTTTTGCCGCTTTTCCAGCATCATAGCTGCTTTGAAATGCCGTAGTTACACTATCAGGTAAGAAAATCTCTTTTCGTTCGACAATTTCTCCGTCTGTTTGTGCGTAACCGGAAAATGTTGCACCAAAGACTAAAAAGTTTAACAGGATGTTTTTCACAAAGCGATATATTTTAAATGGTAGATTCAAGCAACTAAGGTAGCATAAAAGTAGTCTTAAGTTGCGAAACGGCAAAATATCTGTGCTATATATCTGACATATTTAAAGCAACCTATACTATTCAATTTTCACTATTGCAAATCGATCTAATTTTGAAAGGAAAGTAAGGAATTTCTTAAGAAAATGCATTCCGGCAGACCCAAGGTCCAGTTCACATGTTATTTCTCCTTCAGCTGCAATAAGTACTTTAAAATTGTGCACAACACCATACTTCCTGTCTAGCTTTTCCGATTGCAAATTGTAACTATTAATAAACTCACCGATCTCTGATTTGATTTGTTCGATATCCTGATAGGAATCTTCCTTAAGTATTAAAGAAATAGCACATTCTAAATTTAATCGGACTAAAACCAGTTCGAATGAAAGATCATTAGTCTTAAATGGCAATTTTGCAGATGGATAAAGTTGCTTAAAGTATAAATCACTGTCTAATTTATCAAACCAAAACAATATGTCATCAGTATCTATATCTGAGTCATGAAGCTTGTAGTCCCTCCCCGACTTCGACTTCCAAAATATGGTTATAGGATTCCAACTATTATTAACAAACAGTTTTATCATTAATTTTCTCCCAATATGATTGTTCTCTTTTCTATAGGTTGTATATATAGGAGATCCCATCTCATGTTCTGAAATTGCAATGCAAACATTTGTACCTGGTTCTATGCCTGTCTCCTTAACAAAAAGATTTGTCAGCTGATCGTCAGCACTTTTAATGAATGCTAAAGAAGCTTCTAAGCTATAAACAAATTTAAAGGTATTAATAGCGGTTTGTGAGTCAACAAACAGGGTATTCATAGAATTTAGGAATTAAATTTGGTGGTAATGAAACTAAACTATCGGATTTTTATGAATTTTTTGTATGATAGCACTGTACTATTATTCCTGAAATGTACGAAATACATCCCTGAATTTAAAGATGAAATCGAAATCTTATTGTCTAAAACATCCTGATAATCTTTTATTATATTTCCATAATTATCAACTATTTTTATTCGGGTATTAGGAGGCAGATTCTCAAAATGCAAAAAGTTGTCGGCAGGATTAGGAAACACTGTAACAGTAATGTTAACATTTTCATGCGATTCAACTCCTGTAGTAAAATTAAAACAATTACCAGGGTTGGGAGAATATATAATATTATGATTTAAGTCACTGACGCACATTAGCCAGGGCCCACTCTCAAAAACACCATAAGGCTCATGTAAAACACCTGCAACGCCTCCCAAACCTTCAATATAATACCCACAAATCGGATGTGTGGAAGTGCTGCATTGAATTACTCTTCGTGCTTTCCCATCCATTGTAACTATCGAATAAATGGTATCCACAATAAAATCTCCAAAAGTGGAATAGAAAACTGAATCACCAATTTGAACATCAAAATCATATAAGATATATTCCTGAGAAAAATTAGTGTCAAATTCATATACTTTTTGAGCAACTGTATCTTCCCTCAAATATAAATAAGTAGTAGTTGGGCTATTTGTCACAAAGGTATCAATTCCAAAGGGGGCACAATTTGGTGAAGGCTGAGGAAGTGTAGAAAAAAATCTATACGATTTAAACTTTTTATACACAATACCATTTAGTAAAGTATCTTTCTCTATAGCATATCTATAAGGGCCAGACCCGGGACTTCCATATTCGTTGCATATTATAACATTCATGTCGGCATATGCAATATCCCAATAAAGTGAATCATTTAACATGGGAATATAACCTTGAGATTTGACCTCATTTATGTTCATGAAACATAAAAACAAAATCAGAAAACCTCTTTTAATATGGTCCATTTTAACGATAAGTTTAATGAGAATAGGGAATAGCATTTAGTGGTTTACTTTTTTTTCAATGCATTAAATTCCTCAATTAAGTCTCAAAATTTAAATGCAATTGTTGGGATCAGGAAGAATTACAGTATTCCCATTCCATTTCAAAGCAATGTTTGCCTTCGATGCTACATCCTTTGTAGTATATGGGGGCTTCATGCAAATTAATGATAGTATCATATGATAGTATCAAAAATACATACTTTCTCTCATTAACCTAAGAAAAGCGATATTTTAAATGAATCCAATGATTTCATTCTCGAATTTGATATTGCAAACTAATTATATATATAACTGTAATTCAATTACATAGATGAAACTAAGATGATTATAAATGTCCTCTCACCTGCCACAAAAAATAAAACTACAAACCAGGAGAATTATTCAATTCATCACTATTCAATCACCTGAAAAAAGGAATCTGACCAGAGAATATTTCCTAACCTTTCACTTTAGCATAGGTTAAAATTACGCCTCCTGAGGTAAGTTGTTGCGTGGAAACTAATGCTAATTTTTTGAAGTCAATTCCTTGCGGGAAAAGTGGACGACCATTTCCTAAAATGACGGGAGCAATCCCTATTCGAAATTCATCAAACAAATTTTCGCTTATGAATGACTCCGAAAGAATGGAACTACCAAATACATAAATATCCTTCCCGTCTTCCTCTTTTAGTTTACGGATTACATCTGAAGCATGCTCACGTACTATTGTGGTGTTAGACCAATCTGCAGACTTCAAAGTTTTCGAAACAACCAGTTTTGGAATGCTATTCATCAGCTTAGCGACTTCTGCCTCCCCTGTTGCAGCTCCAGGACTGGTCCAGTATGCTGCCATACCTTCATAAGTAACTCGGCCAAACACGAGGAAATCTGCAGCACGCAACTGTTCCAGACTGATTTTTTCAAGCTCTGGTCCCCAGATATCGTTGTGAAAAGATAAGTCCCAATTTTGATCACCTTCAAAATAACCATCCAGAGTGATTACATTCCACATTATTAGTTTTCTCATAATAATTTCATATTAGCCAATAGAATGTTCGGCACAACGGAGCTAAGCATTGGTTCGAGATAGGATAAAGTTCAGAGCAAAATTCCTTTGGTATATGAGCAGTAAACTATTATTTAAAGACACCTGAAACTCATCCTCAAGTATTGAAAATCTAAATAACTAAAGACTTCATCTGTTAATTAACAACTTAGTTGCCTGAACTGAATTCTCCAACTGAAACACCACTAAGTAGGAGCCACTTGCCAATCCTGATACATTAATTTCATTACTTGAATTCAGATTTCCTGACAATACTTCTTTACCAACCAAATCGATAATTATAAATTTAGCATCTTTTGAACTTGACGACACATAAATTAAATCGGATGCAGGATTTGGGTAAACTTTTATAGATCTATCAGACTGTTGAAATTCCTGAACATAGACATGAATATCAGCAATGCTTCGCATCCAAACTCCATTTCCATAAGTTCCAACATACAAAGTATCATTTAAAACGCTTATTGAACTTGTGTTTATATTCTTTAATCCATCATTAATTGCAACCCAATTCTGTCCAAAATCGCTGGTAACAAAAACACCATAATCACTTGTTACAAACAAGTTAGAACCACTACTGGTAAAGTCGCTTATTGAATAA
>JAEUTI010000061.1 GCA_016788065.1 Bacteroidia bacterium
GGTGAAGAGCTGGATTCGTGAAACCTTTCTGCTTAAATAGAGTAAAACAGCACTGAAAAAGTGTCTGAAATCATGGAAAAACAACAGAACGATAGAGCTATTCTTCGCGTTTTAATGAAGCACAAAGCAATTACAGTGGGTTGTCTGGTAGTAGCAGTTGCAATAGCAGCTGCATACATTCATATTACTCCTACAAAGTACGTTTCTGAGTTGTCATTACAGAGCAAAATTCCATCACAACAGCTGAATATTTCACTGCTCAATAACGATGGTAAATCGACTTCTACAGAGCTATTAACCTCACCAGACTACTTAACTAATGCCTTTACCACAAAAGATGCATGGGTAGCATATTATGTAGAAAGAGACTACCAGATAACACCTGCAAACTACGAATCACCGTATACTGCACACTGTGAAATCATCAATAAGAGCTTCTACGAACAACAATATGAGGTAGTAATAAAGTCAGCAACAGATTACTCGCTTATTAGTGGAAATTACGGCCAAAACCGCATACAGGATGGTAAAATTGGACAGCCTATTATAGTAAACGGTGTTAAAATTACGTTAGCACTTAAAGAACTCCTACCCTATTCTGTTGCTCCAAAAATAACTGACAAGAAATTCTATCTTGCTATATATTCGCCAAAAGCAGTAGCAGACAATCTCGCCAATAACAATGTACTTGCAGTTGAAAACAACGGTGTCATAAACTTATCATGTACACATCGCTCGCCTGAAATAGCTTTGAAAGCAGTGAATATGCTTGCAAATTATTACCTGAATCCCGTAAAAAGCTCAGAGGGAAATACCGGCACAACACAACCCGGATTAGAAGAAAGAATCACCACACTTGCACAGGAACTTCAGGAGAAAGAGACCTTAATTGCATCCTATAAATCAGCTAATCAAATCACAGAAATATCGATTGATGCACAGAAATCGATGAATGTATTAGAAGAACTTCAGTTGCAAAAATCGCAGTTGGAACTTCAAATGGCAGCACTGGATAATATCAGTAATTACCTGCGTAAAAACAGAAGTGGCAACAACTCTTTGGTAGAATATGGCGCAATAAATGATCCGGTTTTTAATGAACAAATAAATAGTTTAAATCAAAAATATCAGGCTTTATCTGACCCAAACTCGACAGATCCATCTATAGAAGCCTTAAAAAATCAGATTGCAGAAAGATTATTAAATACACGTAAACGCATTGCAATACAAATTGAAGCAACCGATAAACAACTTGCTTCTACAAGATCTCAATTAGCACTAATACCAGGAAAAGCACAGTCCCTGGAGGCACTAGAAAGAGGACTTCTCCTGGATAAAAAAGTATATGATTTATTGATCGAAAGAAAAGCTCAAAGTATTGTGGATGGAAGTGCTCCCGCAATGGCAGCTTCGATTTTAAAGCCATCGAATCCGCAACCTCAGCCTGTAAATACACCTACTGCATATATATATCTGTTAGCATCACTGTTAGGATTAATTACTTCGTATATCCTCGGAAGGTTAGCTGATCATATTCATGCGATAAGAATTCATAGCAGGGAAGAATTAGACCAACTGACTAATATTCCTTTTATAGGGAATATCGTTTTAGATCAAAAAAATCCGTTACCATTAAAAGAATCCTTCAACAATCTCTGCACGAAAATATTGATGAAACCCGATGTGAAAGTTGTGACAATAACATCAACTAACTCCGGAGAAGGAAAAACATTTATTGCTTCACATTTAGCGCAGGCATATAGTGCAATCGATAAAAAAGTTTTGTTGATAGATCTCAATACCCAAAATCCGGAGATAGCTGAACTTTACAATATCAGACCTGTACGTACAATCATTGACGTTTTAAATGGGGCTTGTGATGTTCATGATGCCGTATGTTTAACATCATATCCGAACTTAAATATTCTGATGGGAGGAGAAATGACAGATGGTGTTAACCAGCTGCTGGCATCCTCAAAAAGAGATAAGCTTATTGCTGAACTGAAAAAACATTATGATCTGATTATCATAGATACAGCTGAGTCTTTAAATAATATTGATTCCGTTCCGTTGATGAAACTAAGTGACATGACATTATATGTAGCAAAGGCAAAATCGACTCGCAGAGAATCGTTGTTGAATGCTGAATTGATTCGCAAAGACTATCAGATTGATAACATGTACTTCATACTCAATTCCATAACTAAACCTGATACACACACGGGTAAAACAGGTCGTGGAACTTTTAGAAAATTACATTCTTCTGGAAATCAGAAAGTTAAAGTAGATTATGTGCCTGCGGTCCTAAGAAAAATTGCATTGTGGTTTTATTAATTAAATCATGCCTTAATTTTGCACTCCCCGTTAGATGAATACGCATAGAATAAGTTTTCTGGAATCATTGGCGCAAAATTCAGCGTCTTTGAAAATTGTGTTTTTGAACCATTCAGGTGCACCTGCAAATCTGGTTGCGGACATTTCATCTATTGACATAATTGCCGACAAAAAAGCTACTGCTGGTTTCATCAGTTTTTGCGAAAGCCATTCATTGGTATCAGAAATCCGGATCACACCGGAATTCCGCCGCACTGAAATAATAATCAAGTTCACCGACTCCACCGAATTGCGTTTCATGCTTTTGAGAGATATGATCCGGAAAGCTTTTTCATGCATGCATTTCGATGAGGTCAGAAGAGACGCATTTACCAACGAACATGGAATGCAGGTTGCTTCCAATTCACATCATTTTGAATACCTTTTTCTGTTGTGTCAGTTTGCACAAATTTCGATGCCCGACAGATACCGCAATTATTTTGCCGGCTTCGATTTTGAAACACGAACAACCATCTTCAGATATATTCAACCAAGATATGACCTGGTGATAAATACGCTGGATGAATTG
Source organism: Bacteroidia bacterium (assembly GCA_016788065.1). Lineage (GTDB taxonomy): Bacteria > Bacteroidota > Bacteroidia > AKYH767-A > OLB10 > JADKJB01. The sequence goes on from JAEUTI010000061.1 coordinate 2,903, forward strand.
TATCAGCCAAAAGGAAGCACACAATTAAAAATGATGGTAGGTTTACGTCGCGACAAAATAAACTCGTTGTTGCGAATGTTCCTGCGGGTTGTCGAGTACGGAATTTTCCGGTTCATCAGCAACTTCACCAAAAAGGTAATTGTGAAAACGCATAAGCCCGGAAATATTTCTACCGGCACAGCACCAATCAAAAATCGCAATACTGCAGGTCAGGCTGTTTTGTAGTTTCCCGATTTAGGTCGTGAAACAAAATTGCAGAAAATAAATTTTCTCCGTGAAACTCTATTCACATTAAATGCCATCGAATTTATAAAGATCGGGCAGCGGATGGTGGCTATTGAATGTTACATCCAGATCTTTAAGAATTCCATCATGAACATCATAAACCCAGCCATGTATGTATGGGAATTCTCCTTTTTGCCAGGCAGATTGTACAATGCTGGTTTTGCATAAATTGTAAACCTGTTGCATCACATTTAATTCTGCCAGTCTGTTATATCTTAAGTTTTCATCTTTTATGCCCTCGAGTTCACTCAAGTGTAAGCGGTAAACATCTTTCACATGTCGTAACCAATTGTCGATGAGTCCGAATGAAGTATTACTCATGGCTGCACGAATACCACCACACTGATAGTGACCGCAAACAATAATATGTTTAACCTGAAGCACTTCAACCGCATAAGAAAGTACACTCAACAAATTCATATCGGTATGTACAACCATATTGGAGATATTCCGGTGAACAAAAACATCTCCGGGTTTGGTGCCTGTAATTTGATTTGCAGGAACACGCGCATCGGAGCATCCAATCCACAATAATTGAGGCTCATGTCGCGAACTCAGGTTATTGAAGAAATCGGGGTCCGTTTGCAGTTTGTTTTTGACCCAGTTCTTATTGTTTTCTAACAGTTTTGATACAAAATCAGGCATTTTCTTACAGAGGTTAAAATTGTTAGTTGGTAAGTGTGTTGATTAACAGGAGTGTAAAATACATAATTCCCGCAAATGTCGCCATTTAGCCGATTTCCTCAACAAGGAAGCCGGTTTGTTGTTTACTGAAACCGTCAATTTTTAGTTTTTCCTTACAAATGTAAGCAGACGTAATTCACAACCGATCGTTTTTAACAGGCTGATGTATAATACAGGAAGAAAAATGGGAGACCAGCCCCTGTATGAAAACAATTCTAACCATTGTACTGTCCTTCTTAATTACTGCGGCTTCTGCACAAACAGTTTCTACTGTTGCGGGAATGGCCGGAGTAGTTGGGTCCGCTGATGGTCCTGCTGCATCTGCCTCTTTTAACAATCCGCATGGTGTTGCCTGTGATCCACAGGGAAATATTTACGTTGCTAACCGTTACGGCCATAACATCCGCAAGATTACTCCTGCAGGTGTCGTTTCCACGTTTGCCGGTTCCGGAAGTCCGGGTGCAAATGATGGTACCGGTACAGCAGCATCGTTTAATGAGCCCTGGGCAGTTGCCTGCGATACATTGGGGAATATTTATGTTGCCGATACCAAGAATTATAAGATCCGGAAAATAACCTCAGCAGGTGTAGTAACAACCGTTGCCGGAACAGGCGTTTTTGGTGTTACCAATGGCCCCGTAGCAACCGCACAATTTGGTTTCCCGGTGGGAATAGCTGTTAATAAAGTGGGGTCAGCCATTTATGTGGCCGACCGCATGACACATACGATCCGCAAAATTGCAGGTGGCCAGGTGACTACACATGCCGGAGTAGTTTATTCTCCCGGAAGCACCGATGGTCCCGGAGCATCTGCCAAGTTCGATCACCCTTATAGTATCGCTATTGATGCAGCCGGTAGCATTATTGTTGCCGATGAATTCAATAATAAAATACGTAAAGTAACCAATGCCGGTATCGTTTCTACCCTTGCCGGGGATGGATCAGCAGGCTCTGCCGATGGTGCAGCTGCCTCCGCTTCTTTCAATGCGCCCTGGGGCGTTTGTGTGGCTCCTAACGGGGATGTTTATGTGGGCGATGGCAATAACTTCACTATTCGTAAGATTGCAGCCGGAGCCGTTTCAACGTATGCCGGACAAAATGGAGTACCGGGTTCAATTAATGGAAGCGCTACCACGGCTTCTTTTAATGGGGTAAGCTCCTTATGGATTCATCCGTCCAACGGAACGATATTCCTTTGCGATCCCTTCAGCCAAATTGTCAGGAAAATTACTGCCCAGGCAGCACAAAATATTACACTTACCGCAACCGGTGGCACCTCTTTTTGTGAAGGTACCAACATCACCTTGAATGCATCTCCGGCTGGATTAACTAATTATGTATTCATGGATGGATCCACTATTATTGGAACATCTGCAAATGGTATACTTACTATTAATACTCTTTCACAAGGTCTGCACAGTATCACCTGTTCAGCAACCAATGGTTCCGGACAAACGGTATCGTCTAATACCTTATCGTTAAGTATCACCGCAGGACTCAATGTCTCTATTAATATCAGTGGCAGCACTACCTTATGTCCCGGACAATCCGTAACACTTTCATCATCCGTAGCAGGAACTTACCAGTGGTCGAATGGAGCCACAACGGCATCGATTACTGTATCGAATGCAGCTACGTATACGCTTACCGTTAGTAATGGCTCGGGATGCAGTGGTGTAGCAGCTCCTGTGCAGGTAACAAATTTGCAAGCGCCACTTGCAACAATAACATCATCGAGCACCTTGCCTGTTTGTTCCGGCGATTCTCTCATGCTCACTGCAGGAAATGGAGCAAACTTTCAATGGTCGAATGGTGCATCATCACAAGTAACATATGCAACAGCACCGGGAAATTACACTGTAATGGTAACTAACGGAGCAGGATGTTCTGCCATATCATTACCGGTAACCGTAGCATTTTTTCCTGCAACCAACTCTTCAATTTCTCCCACGGGAAATATTGTAATTGTACAGGGTGCCAATGCTATTCTCACGGCAAACAGTGGTAATTCCTATTTATGGTCAACCGGTTCAACATCACAGGCAATAACAGTAACAACAGCAGGAAGCTACACAGTTACCGTAACCGATGCGAATGGTTGTAAATCGGCTCCCGCAACATCACAGGTATCGCTGTTAAGTTCAGCGAATCTGGTAACGGCAAATGGTCCTACTTCATTCTGTAACGGCGACTCGGTTAAACTGAGCTCTGCATTTATAAATGGAAATCAATGGTTCAAAAATGGTGTGTCGATAGCGGGTGCTACTTCGCAACATTACATGGCTAAAGCAACCGGATATTATCATGTATTATACACGCCAACTTCTGGTATTCCGGTTAATTCCGATTCTATTCAGGTAATTATCAGAACTGTTCCAAATCAAATTGCTGCCACAGGTGATTCGGTTTGTCAGGGTGAGGTTGCTATGATTTCTGCTCCGGCAGTAAGTGGTTTAACTTACCAATGGTACACCTCTGCAACAGGAGGAACAGTAGCAGGAACGGGATTAAATTTCACAACATCCGCTGTACTGCAAACAACTACTTATTATGTAACAGCCGTAAATAGTTTTGGATGTGAAAGTGATCAGCGTACTGCAGTAACCGTTATGACTTACCAGGTGCCGGAGGCAAATTTCACTGCTACCAATCCTGTACCGGTGAGTGGTGGTTTCGAAGTGCAGTTTACGAATGCAGCCTCATCAGCAAGTTCCTACTATTGGGATTTTGGTGATCCATCATCCAACGATAATAATTCTTCTGATCCCGATCCGATGCACTTGTATGCACAGCCCGGCGATTATACCGTAACATTAATTACCAGCAGTGCTGAAGGATGCACCGATACCATTTCCAAAATACTGACTGTAGTACTAAACAATCACCTGTTTGTGCCAACTGGATTCACACCGAACAACGATGGCAATAACGATATTTTCAGAGTAAGAGGGAACAACATCCGCCACAGCGAAATGCATATTTATAACCAGTGGGGACAGCAAATATGGTTCTCATTAAAAGAGACTACCGGCTGGGATGGTAAGATGAATGGCGAAATGGTACCAAATGGTACTTATGCTTATATGATACGTGTGACCTTCGACAACGGCACAACAGAAATGTTAAGGGGTAATATTAGTGTAATCAGGTAAGGAAATGAAAAAACAGCTACTACGAATTACTTTATTTGTGCTGCTAACCTTACCTCAACTGGTGAATGGTCAGGATGCGCGCTTCTCCCAATATTTTAATAATACTTTATCACTAAATCCGGGTACTGCAGGAAATGGTATCGAATACATTCGTGTAACAGGTATCTACAGAAACCAGTGGGCCGGTGTTGGCAATCCGTTTACCACACAAGGGTTTGCAGTAGATAAAGTTGTAAATCGTGTGGGCCTTGGCGGGATAATTACCCGAAACGGGGCTGGTGATGCCGGAATACGGACATTGAGCATAGCAGGAAATCTTTCCTATAACCTTCCTCTTGGTGACGCAAAAGAACATATTCTTTCAGCAGGTGTTCAGGTAGGAATTTTCAATAAGAGTTTCGATCAGTCGAAAATGTCATTCGACAACCAATATAATCCTGATGCAGGATATGATCCTTCCATTAGTTCCGGAGAAATATTTACAAATACCAGCATTACGCGTCCTGATGTGAATGTTGGAATATTCTGGCAACGAGGCTGGCTGAATAAAGACATTCGCTTTAAGCCTTTTGCAGGAATCAGTCTTGCACACATCAACCGTCCGAATGAAACATTCATCATCGACAATAACAAAATGCCGGTGAAGAAGAGTTTTTATTTTGGTGCAGGATTTATGATTTCCGATCGCGCTGAGATCAGACCTTCAGCAATGATACTTCGCCAGCAGGATTTTAAAGAAACAAATGTTGGTGCATTGGTTAATTATCAACTTGACAACAAAAATGCCGTTCAGCTTGGTGCTTACAACCGTTTTAATGATGCTTTAATAGCTTATGCAGGTTACCAGATGAATCTGGTTAAGGTTGGGATGAGTTATGATATCAACACAAGTTCACTAAGTACATCCGGAAAAGGAACGAATGCTTTTGAGCTTTCAATCACTTACTCTCCTCGTCCAAAGCGTGCTAAAGAACCCAAAGAAATTCTTCCAATCAAACAGCTTGATACAGATCTTATGGAAACATTGGATTATGTAACTACCAGCATTGAAGTTCCGGAAGAATTAACAAACGACAGACAAGTGATACATCCCGCCCCAGCGGAACAAGTAACGGAACAACCGGTTGCAACCAAAGTTGTAGAGCAAGTTGCAGAAACACCTGTGAAGACAGTTGAAACACCTGTTGCTATTGTAGAACAACCTAAACAGGAACCTGCAGCAGCAACTCCGGCAGCGGTGAAAATTGAGGACTTTGATAAAGATGGCATTATTGATGCAGTGGACGACTGCCCATACATAAAAGGTTCAAAAGCAACTAATGGTTGTCCCGATTCCGATAATGATGGCGTGATTGATATGCAGGATGATTGTCCAATGGAAAGTGGTACGGCAGCAACAAAAGGTTGCCCCGATAAAACAAAAGCACAACCGGTGAACAGCCAGCAGTTGATCAGGAAGTTTGATAACATCCTTTTTGAATCAGGAAAAACACGACTACGCACCGACGACATCTTCGATATTATTGAACGTGCGATAGATATTATGTATGCTGATAAAGATGCAACGGTAATATTATCGGGACACACCGATAGTGAAGGTGATGCCTTCCAGAATATGGTGCTTTCGCAATCACGTGCCGATATGGTTAAGACTTACATGGTGAAACAGGGAATAGATGAGAGCCGCATTAAAACAGTGACTTATGGCGAGACTATGCCGCTTGAAGATAATACCACTGTTGAAGGCAAACAATTAAACCGCCGTGTTGAAATAAATATTTTAAAAATTAAGTAGGTTATGGAATTTCTGCTCCACCTTGTGACCCCTTTTGGACTATCAATGTTCATTACCATTTTGCTTATTCCGGTTTGGATATCGGTTTGTCGTAAGTGGAAATTATTTGATGAACCCGATGGCCGCAAACATCATGTAACGATGACGCCTTCAATGGGAGGAATTGCGATATATGCCGGATTATTTATTTCGTTTCTGGCATTTGCAGAAATTACCGATCATGAAAAATTACGTTTTCTGTTTGGTGCAACACTAATATTATTCTTCACCGGATTCTTTGATGATTTAATGGATGTGCCACCGTTTAAGAAAATGATATTTCAGGCAATCAGTACCTGTATTATTTACTATGGTGGTTTCCGTATTATCAATCTCGATGGAATACTCTGGATTCATGAAATTCCACTCTTGTTTCAATTACCACTTACCCTGTTACTCGTTGTGATGTTCACCAATGCTTTCAATTTTATTGATGGTGTGGATGGATTAGCGGGTAGCTTAGGGGTTGTCGCTTCCAGTTGCATGGGTGCATTGTTCTTCCATTATGGTAAGGAAGATTTTGCGGTATTGGCATTCTGCCTAACTGGTGCATTACTTGGATTCTTATTTTACAATTTCTCTCCTGCAAGAATATTTATGGGAGATACGGGCTCACTGGTTGTAGGCTTTTTGCTTGCCACTATGAGTATTGAATTGTTGAACACCGGTGTAAGTCAACCCGATATTGCAGTGAATCCGGCATTTATCTTTGCACTTTTATTTTTGCCTTTATTCGATATCACCCGCGTATTCATCATCCGCATGCTGAATGGCTCATCGCCCTTTCATGCCGATCGTAACCATTTACATCACCTGATATTGAGTCATGGTTTTGGTCATCGCAGCACAGCACTTATGATGGCTTCTTTCAGTCTGATGTTTGTTATGCTTCAGGTATTAATGCCCGGGCTTTCAGCTAATTTATTCATCGTGATCAGTGTAGCGATGGCTTTGGCAATACTGAATACCAGAGTTATTGGTTGGCTTGCAACCATACACCATAAAATATTCGGCAACAGCAATGCCCGGAATATTCGGGTCCGCTCGAATTAATTGTTATTTTTTTGAGGAAACCTATATCTTTGGAAATCCTATTCCAAAGTTATGGTCCGTATCCTGTTAATACTGATTGCGTTACTGCCGGCTCTTGCGGCTCAGGCGCAGCCATCCGACTCCCTTGTTATTCGTAAAATTTTCAGCTATTGCCTGGAAGAGGGCAAATCGTATGAGTGGCTCGATTACCTGAGCAACAAAATTGGTCCCCGCCTGAGCGGCTCGGTTGGTGCTGAAAAAGCCGTTGCCTGGGCAAAAATGGCTATGGAAGCTGAAGGAAATGGAAGCGTTTCTCTTCAGGAAGTAATGGTTCCGCATTGGGAGCGTGGAACCAAACAAGAACTTACCGCAATTTCAGGAACCGAAAAGAAACAACTGCGCATTTGCAGTCTCGGAGGAAGCGTACCTACACCAACTAACGGTGTGAGCGCAAACGTAGTTGAGATTCGCAATTTTGAAGAGCTCGAATACATGGGTCGTGAGAAGCTGGAAGGAAAAATTATTTTCTTCAATGTTCCCATGGACCAGAAACATTACCACACTTTTCATGCTTACGGTGAATGTGGAAAATACCGGTATGCAGGAGCGGCACGTGCAGCAAAATTTGGTGCTGTTGGTTCCATCACCCGATCGCTGACTTTATCGTTCGATGATTATCCACATACGGGAGCAATGGGGTATGCCGATTCGGTTCCAAAAATTCCGGCGTGTGCCATTTCCACCAAAGGTGCCGATGAGCTGAGCAGAATGATAAAGCTTAATCCGGATACCAAAGTGGAGTTAACGATGGATTGCAAAACTTATCCTGATGTATTATCTTACAATGTAATTGCTGAGATTAAAGGGTCGGTTTATCCTGAGGAAATAATTGTGATCAGTGGCCACCTGGATGCCTGGGACAATGGACATGGTGCTCATGATGATGGTGCAGGCTGTGTGCAGTCGATGGAGATTTTGCGGATTTTCCGCGATCTGAAAATACAACCCAAAAGAACCATTCGTGTGGTGTTATTTATGAATGAAGAAAATGGATTGAAAGGAGCCTTGAAATATGCTGAAGTTGCTAAAGCAAAACAAGAAAATCATATTGCAGCTATAGAATCTGATGCAGGCGGATTTTCTCCCCGAGGTTTTTCTTCCAAATGTAAATTTCCCGAAAAAACACAAGTCTTCAATAAATGGAAACCCTTATTTGAACATTACGGAATTTTTGAATGGATGACTAAAGATGGTGGCGGTGCTGATATCAACAGACTGGAAGACCAGGGAACTTTATTGATTGGATTAATGCCCGATTCACAGCGTTATTTCGATTACCATCATACCGAAATTGATACCTTCGATAAAGTCAATAAAAGAGAGCTGCATTTAGGTGCTGCCAGCATGGCCTCCTTAGTGTATTTGCTATCGGAATATGGGGTGAAGTAAAAAATTATTCTTCATCCTGCTGAAAAGAGCCACGTGATTTTTTCTTATCACCCAACTTTTTCTTTTCTGTAAGCCGTTCTTCCTTAGCTGATGCAGATGGTTTGGTTTTCTTTCTGGGTTTCTGTTTTAAAAGAGTCTTCTCAATCAGTTTCAAAAACTTTTCCTGAACTTTATCTTTATTCTTTAACTGCGTGCGCTCTTCGGAGCTAACCATTCGCAAAATACCTTCTTCTGTTAACTTCGATTCCAGTTTTTGCATCAGCAGGGCCTGTTCATCGGCAGAAAAAACATTGGAGTTCACCACATCAAAATAAAGCTCGACCAGGGTGGCAACCTTGTTCACATTCTGCCCTCCTTTGCCTCCGGAGGTAGTGGCTTTAAACCAGACTTCTTTCAATAACCTATCCGCATCAAAAGCCATGGTACTCAATTGTTGATTGTAAATTTGTCTGCATCTTTTGAAACCGGAAAGGAAGTCCGGAGCATTTCCAGTTCTGCTGCAGATAATGTTACGGTTGTAACACTTTCAGAACCTGGTTTGCATGCTGCTATTTTCTTGCCCAACGGATTCAGCACTACGCTGTCGCCTGAATACGGAATATCCTTACCATCAGACCCAACCCTGTTGACTCCCGCTGTGAAACATTGATTTTCAATTGCCCTGGCAATCAGCAATTGCTTCCAGGCGAAACTTCTTCTTTTCGGCCAGTTGGCAACATAAATTAGCAGATCATATTCTTCCTGATTCCTGCTCCATACCGGAAAGCGAAGATCGTAACAAATGAGCGGACAGATCCGCCAGCCATTCAGCATAAATACTTTACGCTTTTCGCCTGCAGTATAGGTGAGATGTTCATCCGCCATGCGAAATAAATGACGCTTGTCGTAGTGCAGCACTTTACCATCGGGTTGAGCCCAGATCAAACGGTTGAAATAATTCTTCTTATCAACAATCACCAAACTACCCGTAACAACAGCCTGTTTTTCTTTAGCTGTTTGAAGCATCCAGGCAATGGTTTCGCCTTTCATTGTTTCGTGAACCTTACCAACATTCATGGTAAAGCCCGAAGTAAACATTTCAGGGAGAATAATAAGATCTGTTGAACCTTTCCGAATCGGTTTTATCAGTTTCGAAAAATGCTTTCGGTTAGAAGCGTTATCTTCCCAATGCAAGGAGGTTTGTATGATGGTGATTCGAAGATCTTGCATAGCAAATCAGATTTGACAAAGTTTAGCAGCTGCTTTCTCGAGTGTTTCATCTTCTTTTGCGAAACAGAAGCGCAGTATTTTATGATCAACCGGATTCTTATAAAATACAGAAACCGGAATAGAAGCAACACCAAATTCTTTGGTCAGGCGAACAGCAAAATCGGTATCCTTTTCCTGAGAGATAACACTGTAATCGAATAACTGAAAATAAGAACCCGAACAGGCGAGAGGTTTAAAACGTGATTTTTTTGTCAGCTTCAGAAATAAATCTCTTTTCTTCTGATAAAACGCACTTACCGATTCATAAGAGGGAGTACTATTCATATAATCGGCGAGAGCATATTGCAGTGGTGTGTTCACCGAGAAAACCGTGAACTGATGTGCTTTGCGAAATTCGGCCATCAGATTAGCAGGAGCCATACAATAGCCGGCCTTCCATCCTGTAGCATGATATGTTTTACCGAACGAAAAAACGACAAAACTACGTTCTGCCAATTTCGGATAACGCATTACACTCTGGTGTTCGTAACCATCATAAATAATGTGTTCATAAACTTCATCGCTCACAATTACTATATCGCGGTTGTGTGTAATTTTTTCTAACTGCAGCATATCTTTAGCAGTAAGGATAGAACCGGTAGGATTATGTGGTGTATTAATCATAATCATGCGTGTCCGCTGATTCACCATCTTCTTCACTTCATTCCAGTCGATGTGAAAATCGGGGCCCTTTAATTGCAATTGTACCGGTATTCCGCCATTTAATTCAATTGCGGGAACATAACAATCGTATGCAGGTTCAAAAACAATAACTTCATCACCTTCCTTAATAATAGAAGTGATGGCAGTATAAATTGCCTGGGTACCGCCGGCAGTAATTGTTATCTCCGTATCGGGATCGTAAGTTGCAGTATAAAGTTTTTCAATTTTATTGCAAAGTGCTTCCCGCAAAGGTCTGTAACCGGGCATGGGTGCATACTGATTATGACCGGCAAGCATGTGTTCATGATATAGACGTATTAATTCCGGCGAAACCGGAAAATCGGGGAAACCCTGCGACAGATTAATGGCACCATGTTCCTGTGCCAATCCCGACATAATGGTAAAAATAGTAGTGCCTGTTTTATGTAATTTGGACTTAACGGTGCCTGGAAAATTCATAGGTATAACTGGTAGTAAAAGTAAATTTACTGCGAATTCCCGTGTAAAACCTTAACAAAGCAACGTAATAAATTTTAGTCAGTGATAATCACCTCATTAAAATGTTAACAACATCCTAATTTGGACAGTCGCGAGGAAATTCTTTCAGGAAAATAAAGTGTCTTATTCCTTAAAATCATTTTCCACATCCACTACAATTCGCTCCGGTTGATTGGCCAGTTGCCATGCTGTATTAAAAACCAGTTTAGCGATTTTAGAAGTTTTATCGAAGTCAATTTTATCGATCGTATCGGTAGGTTTGTGATAATCGTCGTGAATACCTGTGAAATAAAATATCACCGGAATTTTATTCTTCGCAAAATTGTAATGATCGGAACGATAATAAAGTTTCATTTTATCGGATGGATCATTGTATTTATAATCGAGTTCCAGATTGCAGCAAAATTTATTTGCCTCTTCATTGATCCGATGCAGTTGCGTGCTTAATTTATCGCTTCCGATAATATAAGTGTAATCGGGATTTGAAGCATGTGCAGAATCGAGTCGGCCTATCATATCGATATTCAGATTGGCAACAGTTTTTTCGAGCGGAAACACCGGATTTTTGGTATAAAATTCTGAACCCAATAAACCTTTTTCTTCTCCGGAAAAATTCAGGAACAAAATACTTCTTTGTGGACCTTTCCCTGCTTTTTTAGCTTGTACAAACGCTTCTGCCATAGCAAGTAAAGAAGCGGAACCGGATCCATCATCATCGGCACCATAATATATTTTATCACCACGTTTTCCCAGGTGATCAAGGTGTGCCGATATAACTATTACTTCATCCTTAAGCGATGATCCTTCCACATAACCCAAAACATTGCGACATGATGTTTTTGCAATTTTGCTTGTGATGGAAATATCCTGATTAAGAGTCAGGGCAAATGATTTCTTTTTTTTGGTTATTCGTTTTTCGTAGGAAGAAACCGTATAGCCGGCATGTTGCAAGAAATCGTTTGCCATTTCAGGTGTGATATAGGCAACCGGAATAATTTGTTTTGCTTCTTCATCGGGTAAAGCCAGTCGACCTGAAACCAACCAGCGACTGATGCGTTCGTAGTTTTTCTTATAGTCTTTCTGAACAAAAAGCACCGCTTTCGCATTTCTGTCTTTTGCCAGTTGAATTTTTTTCTGTCTGCCACTGGCCCAGGGACTTTCCGCACCGCTTTTCGTAAATTGTGCAGAACCATCTTTTTTCAGTGGTTCACCTTCGAGGAACATGACTACTTTTCCATTGACATCAACATTACTATAATCATTCCATCCAATTGTAGAATCAACAATTCCATAACCAACAAAAACAATATCGGTTGCTTCCAGCTGAAGTTCCGCGCTGTTATCGGTGAAGAAAAAATCACCAGACTGCTTATAGCTTTTCTTGCGGGTATCGATGGTCATCATACCTGCAATCAGATTTACGAGTGGAAATTCCTGAAAGCGTGTACCATTTGCCAGAGTGGGGAGGCCTAGTTCTTCATATTGTGATGAGACATAATTCGCAGCCTTCACCATTCCGGGAGCAGCTGTTTCCCGTCCTTCGAGAGAATCGGAAGCTAACACTTCAAGATGTTGCTTGATTAATGACGGAGAAATATAATTACTGAAAAAAACAGCAGTGCTATCCTGTGCAACTGCAGTAAAATATACGAGCAGTAATTGTAAAGTGACAATTAATTTCTTCATGATAAAAAAATAATTTGCGATTAAATTTTTTCAATTCTCTTTTGATGTCGACCACCTTCAAACGCTGTGTTCATGAAGGTTTCGACCATCTGCAATGCCGTTTCATGTGAAACGAATCTAGCAGGTATGCACAGAACGTTAGCATCGTTATGTTGACGTGCGAGAGCAGCAATTTCAACCGACCAGCAAAGCGCTGCGCGAATACCTTTATGTTTATTAGCGGTGATGCAAACACCATTTCCACTTCCGCAAATTACAACACCCATTTCAACTTCACCGGATTCAACCTGTGTGGCGACCTGATGAGCAAAATCGGGATAATCTACTGAATCGGCGGAATGTGTTCCAACATCAACTAATGCAAAACCTTCGTTTGCTGTTTTGAGGGCAGTCTTGATTGATTCTTTACATTCAAAACCTGCGTGATCGGATCCAATGGCAATTGATGAAGTCGACATAATATTCTAACTTATTGGTTTAAAACTTAATATACAAAACCAGGCTTCCTGAACCGCCTGTTTTTATGTATCATTTTTTAGTAAATTTACTTAATTAACAAGAGATTCGAAGTTATTAACAACTACTTTTGTGGAGCATTCAAAACTACTGGAAAATAACCAATTATAAAAGTAACTTATAAACACCAAAATGGTTCATAACTATAAATGCTGGTGATAACTACTGAGATCTTTTAGTTGACAATGCCGATTGTGAAATGGCTTAGATAAAAAAAAGTAAGATCCTAATAATAGTTGTTGAAAGTAATGGAATAAATGTGAACAATACTGTGAACATAATTCACACTAAAAACGGGTTGGAACTATTAACATTGACCAATCAACCGATCATGTTAATAAACATAAAATAGATTACCATTCAATACTATAACCTGCTAATAACTCAATAACTGTTGTTAATAAGCGTTCATAACTGAGATATCAAAGAAAAAATAAATAAACTTATACAGGATATGAACAGCTATACATTAATAACATTAAATCTTTAAAAAAATATATAATTATATAATGATGATGGAAAGTGAGATTTTGGAAGCTGTGAAAAAATTCGGATATTTGAATCAGCGAATCGATCCGGCGCTGGATTTGTTTGCGGAAATTGAAAAGTTAAAAAAAGAAAAAAATGCAATCATACTCGCCCATTACTATCAGGATGCTGATATTCAGGATATAGCCGATTACCGCGGCGATAGTCTGGGCTTAGCACAGCAAGCTGAGAAGACTACAGCCGATTTGATTGTTTTTGCCGGGGTGCATTTCATGGCTGAGACGGCCAAGTTGCTCAATCCCAATAAGAAAGTTGTTTTACCAGATTTAAATGCCGGTTGTTCACTGGCCGATTCCTGTCCGCCGGAAGATTTTCGTAAATTCAAAGAAGCACATCCCAATCACATTGTAATTTCATACATCAACTGCACTGCCGGTATCAAAGCACTCAGTGATATCATTTGCACCTCTTCTAACGCGATTAAAATAGTGGAGTCGGTGCCTGCAGACCAGAAGATAATTTTTGCACCTGACAAGAACCTGGGTGCTTATATCATGAAAAAAACCGGTCGTGATATGATCTTGTGGGACGGCGCCTGCATGGTGCATGAGATTTTTTCACTCGAAAAAATTATGAAGCTGAAACATCAGCATCCGAAAGCAAAAGTAATTGCTCATCCCGAGTGTGAAGATCCTGTATTGAAGCAAGCCGATTTTATTGGAAGTACCACAGCGCTGCTGAATTATACTTCACACAATCCAGCAGATGAATTTATAGTTGTCACCGAATCAGGTATCATCCATCAGATGCAGCTGGCGAATCCACACAAGACCTTTATCCCGGCCCCACCGGAGAATAACTGTGCCTGTAACGATTGCCCGCATATGAAACTAAATACACTCGAGAAACTTTATCTTTGTATGAAGTATGAAGTTCCGGAAGTATTGATTCCCGAAGAACTGGCGGCAGATGCATTAAGACCTTTAAAAAGAATGTTGGAAATTTCAGCGAGTCACGGCCTATGAGACTATTATTAGTTTTTGCATTTTTACTTTCATTTGGAATTGTTACTGCCCAGGAAACAGGTAGTGTAAATCCCAATGGTTTTAATATTTTTTATTATCCCAACGGTGCAAAAAGCAGTGAAGGAAATTTATTGAATGGTAAGCCCGATGGAATCTGGAAGGCCTATCATGAGAATGGCAATTTGAAATCAGAAGGAAACCGAGTGAATGGTAAATTAGAAGGTGCCTGGTCGTTTTTTAATGAAGATGGAACACCGGCAGCCATCTATAATTATGTTGGTGGCACTAAAAACGGAATTCAAAAAGAATTTTATTCCAATAAAACCATTCGTGCCGAAGAACCTATGGTGAATGGTGTGAAGCAGGGCGTAGCAAAATATTATTCTGAAACCGGATATCTGATGAAAGAAGTTCCATTCGATAAAGGTGTTGAAAATGGTAATGGACGCAGTTATGATGAAGCCGGGAATGTGATTAATCTTTCTATATATAAGAATGGTTATTTGGTGAAAGATGAAAAAATAAACCGCAAAGATAAATTCAGTTTTAAGCAGGGAACCTGGAAAGAATTTTATCCGGATTTTGTGGTGAAGAAAGAAGCCAATTATAAAGATGACAAACTAGAGGGACCGGTGAAGTATTATAATCCCCAGGGACAATTCACGAAGATGGATATTTTTAAAGATGGTGAATTGGTAATAGATAAAACGGCAAATGTAAAATTAGAAATCGACCGCGATTATCATGCAGGTGGTAGAGTGAAATCATCTGTTAATATTATAGATGGAAAAAAACAAGGTGTTTATCGTGAATATGACATCAAAGGAAATATTACATCCTCAAAATTATACCGCGATAATGAAATCTATGCCGAAGGTTTGGTAGATGAGAACATGAAATATCAGGGTCCCTGGAAGTTTTATTATAAAAGTGGAAAGCTTCGTTCCGAAGGAAGTTTTAAAGATGGCAACCGCGATGGTGAATGGAAGTTTTACTATGAAAACGGTAAATTGGAGCAATCAGGAAAATACGTTTCCAACTTGCCTGATGGTGAATGGAAGTGGTACTTTATGAATGGAAAACTACTTCGTGAAGAATCGTATCTCAAAGGAAAAGAAGAAGGATACATGAAAGAATTTTCTGACACCGCAACTGTTATAGCCGAAGGAAATTATATTGAAGGCCGTCGTGACGGAGCGTGGAAATTTTTCAGTGAAGCCTACACCGCACAAGGCTCATATATTGATGGATTGGAAACCGGTAACTGGAAAGGCTATTTCTCAAATGGCAAATTAGCTTTTGAAGGTTCTTATTTTGAAGGAAATGAAAACGGGGAACATCGCTATTATTACGATAATGGAAAAGTCAAACAAATCCGGAATTACAAATCTGGTTTGGCCGATGGCGTATGGAAGTCGTACGATATAACCGGGGAGCTGATTTTGACAACCACCTATATAGCTGGTGAAGAAGTAAAATTTGATTAGAGGTAAATTTGCGGCAGAGCCGCGTCATTTGCGGCATGGCCGCTGTCATTGGGTCATTGGCGGCAAAGCCGATGTCATTGGGTCATTCGCAGCATAACTGCTGTCATTAGCGGCATAGCCGCGTCATTAGGTCATTGAAAATAATTTCTCCCCATCGCGCCAGCGCATTTCTCTGCGTCTCCCTAACTCTGCGTTCAAAAAAATGTCATTGGCGGCAGAGCCGCGTCATTGGGTCATTAGAGTCAGAAATTTATTTCATATCTCCTTATGTTTTTTGAGCGGGATTAGATCTAGCATTTATCATCTATAATTTATCATCATAACGGAATTTCTTTCTGTGCAATAGCCTCTTAATCCTTAATATTTAATTTTTAATTCTTTCCGTGTCTCCCTAACTCTGCGTTCAAAAAAAAGGCCGTTGGTCATAAAGATTATGTGACGATGAATATTTGAAATTAAAAGAAACGGAACTTCAGTAATCCATATGAAGAAAATAAGTTGCGGCACTTAATTTTGCTGAAGAGCAGCTACTTTTCCACTAAATATTATAGAGTTCTTATCGAATATTTTGAAAAGATATATTCCTGACTTTAGATTATTTATATTTAAATCATTCCAACCTGAATGGAGATCAAAAGTGTCAATCAGTTCACCTTTAAAACTGTAGATTATGATTTTACCTTGAATATATTTTTTTGGTAGATACACAGAACAATTATTATTTGATATTGAATTGACTTTACAGCTTTCATTCGAATAGTCCGATTCTGTGGTTGAAGTAAGATTAGTAAATGCAACTAAATCGTTATAGTAGTTATTTCCACCACTTACTCCCTGAGTTATATAAGGGATATCATTTACCACAAATATTGCAGGACTGTATATATTGTTTCCATAATATGGTGGCGATGACACACCGCCTGTATATAACAATGACCAAGTATCATTTAAATGATTGTACTTGTGTAGAAAGTTTTCAGATAAACCAGGCAGATTGTAACCCCTTCCACCAAATATGTAACCACCATTAGAAAGGGAAAAACCAGTAGCATAGTTAAAACCCAAATTTGGATTTACAAAAGGAAGATTATTTTTTTGTGACCAGGAGTCAAGTACCGGATCGTATTCAAAAAGTTTTACATTGAAAGTATCATTACCTCCTCCGAAATAGATTTTATTATCTGCAACAAAGGAAAAACAATAATCTGATAAAATTGGTATTGGGGCTTTAAGGGACCATGTATCAGTAACCGGGTCGTAAGCATAAAATTCAGATGAGTAAGCAGGTACTTGATAACGATCGCCTGTGCCAACGTAGGCTATACCATTCCACACACTTACCGAACCTGCAATTAAGGCATTAAGTGGGAATAATGCTTTATTTGCCCAAGTATTGGTCGTTGGGTTATATTCAAATGTAATCCGATTTAGAAAGGGTGCGGGATGAGATATTCCACCAGTTAAATATCCTAAACCACCAATTGAAAAGCCGATACTCATACATAGATTAATTGGAACATTAGCAATTTGAGACCATGAATTGGTAAAAGGATCGTACTTCCAGAAATCATTTGAAGAATACATTGTTGATTCAACTATTCCCACTCCTACATAACCATAACCATTAATTGCAAAACTTGAAAGATCTGATCTTAGGTCAGCCGGAAAGGGTGCAAGTGAAATTAGGGATGGTTGTGAATGAATCTGTCCTAGTTCGCCCAAAAACAAAATAAATGCAATTAATGCGAAAATCTTGACTCTTCCGTTAAATATAGCTTCATTTTTCATTAGAAAAAAAGTTTAAAAATTAATTGATAACAAATATAAAATATTATAATTGAAACTATATACCTTAAAATGAGCGAATTTAAATTTTTACAATTGGGTGATGGTTAGAAGTCCAATTTCTCAAAAATCACCAAATAAGCATAAAAAAGTTCCTTTTATTTCTTATATGACGAAAATACTTAAAATAAGGTCGATTTACAGTGCTTATTTGTTATGTTTCGGCAATTCTGACATCGAAGGGTCACCTTATTTAATGTAGGCTTTGTCCGAATTTACATCCTCTAACCTCATTTTCACCTCATTGTAACCTTTTGAAGTAGTTTTCAGTTAAAAACGGTGTTGTATTGAAGACTGTCGGGAACGATGATTTAATGCAATGATTATCAGCGAATTAAGACAATCATCTTAAACAAAAACCATTATGAAACGAATTTTTTCGGGAGCTGCCCTTCTGGTTATCTTGTTAAATCTGTTTACCGGACTTGCGGTAGCACAGAGTAACAGTCCGTTGGTTAAAGCTGAAAAGTTGTACAAACTTTTTGCATTCCATGAAGCCATTGAAGAGTACGAAAAAGTGCTTGCCACTGATCCTACTAACGCTGTGGCTATACGTAATATAGCAGATTGCTACCGCCAGACGAATAATTCGGAAAAAGCGGAAGTCTATTATGCTAAAGTTGTAAAACTTCCCGATGCGAAACCAATCGACAAATTGATGTATGCGCAATCGCTGATGTACAACGCGAAATATGACGATGCGAAAAAAATATTTGCAGAGTATTCAACAGTTGCATCAACCGATGAGCGTGCTAAGAATGCGATGGAAGCCATCAATAAAATGGATTCCTTTTTCCAGGATAGTTCACGCACCAGAATTTCTAAGATATTAGTCAATTCTGATAAAGCAGATTTCTCTCCTGTATTTTATCGCGAAGGAGTAGTATTTGTTTCATCGCGTGAAGCAGGTGCTAAGGACAAAATGCATACATGGACAGGAAACGCATTTCTTACCTTATATTATGCTAAAGGTAAAGAATCAAATCTCCGTTCACCGGAATTATTTATCCGTGAATTCCAGAGTAAATTTAATGATGGTCCCGTTTGCTTTAATAAAGAAGGCAATGAAATGTACCTGACCAGAAACCATGAAACGGTTTCGAATAAGGCCGATAAAATTGTAAAACTAAAAATTGTAAAATCGAAACTGGTAGAAGGCAAGTGGGATGATCCATCTGAATTCCCTTTCAACAGCCGCGAATACAATACCGCTCACGCCTGCTTAAGTGCAGATGGTAAACGCCTCTATTTTGCTTCCGATATGCCCGGTACACTGGGTGGCATGGACATCTGGTATGCCGATAAAAATGAAAGCGGCTGGGATGCACCTGTGAATCTTGGGAATAAAGTGAATACCAAAGGAAATGAATTGTTTCCTTTTATTACAGATGATAATATCCTCTATTTTGCTTCCAACGGTTTGGTTGGAATGGGTGGTCTCGATATTTACGAAAGTACATACAAAGACGGAAAGCGCTCAGAGCCCCGTAACATGGGTTATCCTGTGAATACGCACAAAGATGATTTTGGTTTGGTGCTTAATAAAGAAGGTGAAAAGGGATATCTTGCTTCTAACCGAAATGGTGGAAAAGGTGATGATGATATTTATGCAGTTGAAATTCTGAAATCGATTGTCGTTGCCGGAAAAGTAACCGATAAGAAAACAGGTAATCCGATTGAAGGTGCCGATGTAATTCTGAAAGATAAATCAGGAAAAGAAATTGCACGAACACTGGCTAAAGCCGATGGTACCTACGAGTTTCCATTGGAATTCGATAAAGAATACACCGTACTTGCATCCAAGACCGGTTACTCTAAAGAAGAAAAACCGGTATCAACAATTAACGTTCGGACCAGCAAAATAACAGTTGATTTCCAATTAGAAAAATTAAGCTTTGCAGTAGAGGGAATCGTATCGGACCGCGAAACTACCGTACCATTACAAGGTGCGAAAGTGGTGCTGCTTAACCGCGATGGTAAAGAATTGGCTAATGTAACTACAGCAGCTGATGGTTACTACTATTTTAAACTTGAAGCTGAAAGCGAATATCGTGTAAAAGCATCTAAAGAAGGCTATTTCTCGAAGAGTGAAATGGTAAGTACCGTTGGTAAAAAAGCAGGTGTAATTAAAAAGGATCTGCCACTTGAGAAATTAATTCTGAACAAACCAATTCGTCTCGATAACATTTACTATGACCTGGCGAAATGGAATATCAGACCAGATGCAGCAAAAGAACTTGATAAGCTTGTACAAATATTAAAAGATAATCCGACTATTGTAATCGAGTTGGGATCACACACCGATTGCAGAGCGAGTGACGCCTACAACTGGGACTTATCGGATAAACGTGCGAAGTCTGCAGCCAAATACATTGTTGAGGTTGGCGGCATTGAAAAATCGAGAATCACCGGTAAAGGATATGGTGAAACGATGCTAATTAACCGTTGTGCGAATGGCGTAAAATGCTCTGAAGCCGAACATCAGGAAAATCGACGCACTGAATTTAAAGTATTGAAGTTTTGATAAGCGTATTTAGTACGCGTTCATTATAAAGATTCCATTCCCCCCTCCCGCCTCGGCGGGATTTTTCTTTTTTAGTGGCAAGTGTCAAGTGACAAGTGACCAGCGCCGCCCTGAGCGTAGTCGAAGGGTGACCAGTGACTAGTGACCAGTGATCAGTAATCAGTAACCAGTGATCAGTGACTAGTAATCAGTAACCAGTGATCAGTTATTTAGAATTAAACTTAAAGATTTCGTTTTTCATTTAGGATTTATTTTGTTGCTGCACAGGTTGGTAGTTTATCGTACTCAAGATGTTTTTATTGAATATTGAAGAATGACATTTTTCTGAGTTCGAATAAATCTATCATTTATCATAATAACGAATTTTCCTTCTGCGCAGAATCACCTAATTCCTTAATCCTTAATTCTTAATCCTAAAAGGCGTGTTCCGACGCATAGTGTTTACATTGGTAACCATCCCTAAATGTACCACAAACTGCAGGTGTTTCGCTATCATGATATTTATCACATTTACACCAATCGAAGTGGTCACATTTGCCATAACCTTCATGTTTAGCCTGGTCTTGATGTGCAAGAATTAGT
Source organism: Bacteroidia bacterium (assembly GCA_016788065.1). Taxonomy (GTDB): domain Bacteria; phylum Bacteroidota; class Bacteroidia; order AKYH767-A; family OLB10; genus JADKJB01. Next base: position 23,902 of record JAEUTI010000061.1, read on the forward strand.
TGTTCGGCTTCCAGTTGAAGTTTCTTTATTTCTTCACGTATTTCGTAAAATCGCTTTCTAGCGGCTTCGTAATTGAGATTTTCCATTTGTGGTAGGTTAGTTTTTAAGATTTATGATTGACAGGAAGTTACTTTTTTGGCATGCTGTGTAATTCAAAAGTAAAAAATTTGAATTACAGTACAAAATGTAGTTGGGCTTTTTCTGATTGGAAAATCAAATGGGTGATGGGCGGTTTCGGAGAAAGATTTATCGGGGACAGGTAAATTATTATAAGCAGATTTTGCTAATGGGCGGGAGGGGATTCTGGATTGGTTAGGATTTCTGCAGACTTAACGGGGGAGAAGCTAAGGTCAAGCCAGTTGTTTGGTTGGTAGAGATTTGGAGATATTACTTATGCTAATAAGTTGGGTGGACAAGAAACTCCGTAAGTGGCAATTATTCAGAAATATACTTTAAATATTGAACAGTTTTTTTCCCTTCTAAAACTTTGACTAGCATTTTTTTGTCATTGTATTTATATTCGAATGATTGAGTTTTTGATAATTTATTTGGCTCAACAGCTTGTCCAGAAGCACTCCTATAAATGTCCTTAGAAATTAACAATGAATTTTTGTATCTTAAAATAGTTTTTCCATATATTAAGATTGTATCGTGATCATACGAATTAATGATTTCCGTAGTAGTATAATCAATGTAATTCCAAATTGTGCAACGTCCATCATAGTACAGTTTTTTTAGGGGTTTTCCTGTTTCATTGAATGTTACAACTTCACCTGTATATGGACCATAGCGATTTCCTTTAAATGTACTTAATTCCAAAATTGTATGACCCGCATATGTAAAATATTCTGTTCTTTGTTTTTCGCCTCTATTATAGTCTTTTCTCTTCAATTCACCATCCTTATAATTAAAAAATATTTCCAAGGTATCCACTTTGTCATGAAAATAATTATTTGTTTCAATTGTTTTTATCAGCACATTTTTGTGATATTCATAGTTGCATTTATAAAACATAGAATCCTCATCAAGTGGGCTTTCTTCGCTTAAAATTTTTCCCTCTTTGTTAATCGTCCAAATAAAATCGAGATAAAATGAGTCCAGTTCATTTTTAGAATAGCTTTCAATTCTACGAACGCTATTTTGTTTTAAAACTTGTTCATTAGGAAAATCAATATACTCCGACGGCCAATTACTAAAATTAATTTGTCCGAATAAATTACCTGAAAATATAAGAATTATAACAGGGATAATTTCCATTATAACTGCAATTCTAAGTTTGTACATGAACTCAGTTTTAAATTTCTATTAGCATTCGCCTACTTTTATAGCATGTTGAGAGCACATTACATTTTTATACCATAATATGTTTTATGCTCTTTTGATTCTCAAAGTTACAAAAAAGATGTTTTTTGAACACTTATCGAATTAAGACAAATAGTTATGTTCAGGTATCAGTTTTTAACCTAAATGTTTTGATATTTGTTCCTTTGCTTTTATTTGTTCTAATTCATTCTGTACTGCTTTTGGAACACAAATTTTATTCACGGGATTGAAATAGGTTCCCAATGATTTTGCTAAAACAAGTGCAACTGGAATACCGATAATTGAAATGAATAGTCCAGCAATCTGGAAAATCGTTACAATTGCGAGCACCAGGCCAAAAGGGAAATAAAGAATTCTAACAATAATACTGAATGATTGCCATAATTTATTTTGGTCTATGTTCAAGTCCTTTTTACTTATCATAGAGGAAGAAAAAGGAGTTAATAAAAATTTTGACAATTGAATAAGACCCAGTCCAATTGGTGCTCCAATCACAGTAATTACAAATAATCCACCAATTAGAAATGTTCCAAGTGCTGACAGAAATCCCAAAAATGGGATATGCCAAAGAATGTTACCTAGTGTTCGCATAAAATATCTTTTTAAAAAATTTAAATCTTATAAATTTTAAATATCGTCCCGTTTTGTTTTATACTTTTATAAAACGCTTATTTGCGCTGGATTTTTCGGGTTATTTAGAAAGAATGAAGTTATTTCCCCCATTCTAGCCTCCCTAAAATTAAACCATCAAAAACCAACCACCTAATTTTTAGGCGACAATTTGAATTTTGTTATTTCATTAAATATTAAATATTTACAAATTTCAACAGGAAAAAAAGCAAGGGTAAACCCTTGGGTGTTGAAAACTTTATTTTCGAAATTCGGCATGAAAGTGGGTTGTTAGATAGTACAATATGAAAAATTAGAGAGCTATTAATGATTGGTTGAAGCTATGCGGATACCAATATAGCCTTTCAGGCCGATGGTTATCGGGAGTATGCAACACCCTGCCAGACGCAAAACTATTGTAGGTAACAGCTTTTCTAATAATCCCAAAAACCTACTGAAGAAGAAGCGGTTGTATTCATTTCTCCATTGATTAGTTTTTTCAAAAGTTTGAATGAATGTTGGCATCCATTTTTAAGATTTGGAACTCCACCTGTAAGCCACCAGGATTCACTAACAATGTTGTCAAATTCTTCTTGATTTTTAACGGTTATTTCTTTGTTTTCTACAATAATTGTCATTGCTCTAATTCTCATTTTGTGCAAATTAGAATACGTAACAAAATCATCAGAAATCTCAATTCTCTCCATTGTTTTGTCTATCAATTTCAATAATTGAGATTTACGTTCATCGGTAGTAAGAAATTCTTCGATTAGCATTCTCATTCCGCTAGGAATCATAGGTAATGCTTGTAATGCTAATCCATTCTTATACTCCATAATCCATTCTATCGAGTCAAGCTTTTGATTTTCGATTTCATTTATCAAACATAGTTGCATTGCCTCAACAAATGCATCCCCTATCCAGAATCCTATATTATTAACATTAATAAAACTTTCTGCCATATTCTATTTTTTGTTTGTGGTTGAACTGATTGCTAAAGTATTTGGTGTCGCCTCCGGACCAGATGTTTAGTATTTGAATTGTTAATATAAAAATAAATAATGAATCTTATAAAAAATCCTTTTAACTATTGCTCGAAGAAAGTTGTTAAATCGCCATAATACTTTAATTTACTACTAAACCTGTTATTATTTTTAAACATTGTTGTAGGTAGTATTTTCTTATTTTTCAAGTACATAATCCTTTTCCATCCAGTCAAATTTTACAAAAAAAGTCAATCCTAAGCCTATCATTATTTCCCAAATCGAAACCATTTTTCCAATATTCAATTCTTTCGAACGAGGTGTAAGAAAAAGATAATCACAAGTCAAAGTAGCAATTATTCCCAAAATGACAATGAGGGTGTAAGCAGTGTTTTTATTTACTATCCGATAGTATTGGTCAATTATAACGGTGAATAAAAGTGATGACAATGTTCCCAAAATCACCACACCGGTTTTTTCCGTGTAGGATTTTGTTATAAATCCAAATCCAAGACCAATAACAATACTTACAATCCATAATAGAATCATAAAAACAGGAAAGGTTGTTATTGCTATGATTTGTTTTCGAGATTTGTCAAAATGAGGAATAGTCAATGCTAGTCCAAACAGAAGACCTGGTAGTATTAAAATTGTAGCAATA